>CAURWV010000007.1:0-8754 GCA_963528915.1 uncultured Candidatus Saccharibacteria bacterium | reverse complement strand
GTCTACGAGGTTAATGCTTGCATTGATAGCGTGGATAAGGTAGACTTGACTAGTAGTTGGTGCTTTTCAATAAGTATCGTTCAATTAATAATTCAATTCCGTATAGGACTGGACATCGAAGAAAAAGGTTTTGGTTCATCACGCGAGTGTATGTTAAGTACTTTAGACCTTCTTCTTCGGTGCCCATGGCGAGGAGGAAACACCTGTTCTCATCCCGAACACAGAAGTTAAGCTCCTCAGCGGCGATAATACTGCGCAAGTGGGAATCTAGCACGGTGCCGAATTATAAAAAAGACCTTCCGTATAGGAGGGTCTTTTTTTGTGTTTAAGCACTGGTTTCGTTTTTGAATTTTGACTGCCTTTTAAGCTTCGCTCATAAACTCTTATAATCGTTTTGTGTATTATCGTTGGTTAGTCTTTTTCTTTGGCCTTGGATCTAACTATCATGTGGTAATTATAGCAAACAAAATAACGCTCTCAGAGGAGCGCTATTTCCTTATTCTCGAATCTCGCAGAAAACGAGAACTGTTTTAGTGGTGAACCTCGTAGTTTTGAAGGCTCAAACAGGTGCATATCTATAATATCGCATCAGGTGCATAAGTACAATAGTTTTTATAACATAATTTTGCGATTTGTAACCATTGACACTTTGTGGTGTTTGTGCTAATATAAAAACGTACACATAGCATATGTGAGATAAAGCGAGGGTTCATCTATCTTTTACAGAGGTAGAGAGACCCTTTTAATATTGCCCTAAAAATGGGCGGGAGAAACAGGTATGGCAGGAACAAAAGCTGGTGGTATGAAGGCAGCGCAAAAAAACTTGGCAAAAGACCCGAACTTTTACGCAAAAATTGGTCGCAAGGGCGGCCAGAATGGACACACGGGTGGCTTTGCAGCTAACCCAGAATTAGCACGAATTGCTGGCGCCAAAGGTGGCCGCATTAGTCGGCGTGGCAAGACAAAAGCGGTGATAATGCAAAATGACGTTACTCTAGCGGCATAATTGTATACATATCGACTATGACTATAGGTAAAAGTGTCTCAAGTCAGAGGCACTTTTCTATAATTATTTGAGATAACGTCGCAGTTGACAGTTTCTGGCTTGGTTAACGCGCCAGGAATGATTACAAATCAAGCAGGAGTACTCGTTCATGCTAGTCTGCAAGCCAGTTGATTGGCAATACGGACATTGTGAACGGGCATGTAGCCAGTCGCGATAGGTGTCGAGATCATTTTCGATTAGCTCGTTATCTATTCTTACAGAAAGTTTATCAGCGATTTCTAGCGCTTTTTGCCAAGCGGCGCGTTCCATGGCAATTAGCTCGATATCGCGTGAATAGCCGGAGTGATTGAGTAGGGCATGTCCATATTCATGAAGTAAATGCTCACAAAAGTGGGGGTCGTTTGGGTCATAGGTAATAGCGCAAGCAGTATAGTTCCAACGAAACACCTCACCTGATATTATGGTGAGGTGTTTGAGTTTTGGCTGATTGCTGGCGTCAGCGTTTATTTTTTGCAAGAGCCAAGAAATCTTTTCCATAATAATAACATCCGTATACTACTGCCTCTTCGGGGTGGCGTGCTTGTATAATTTTTGGGCAAGGAATGTGCGGTGGCAGATGGGCAACTAAAATATCGCGCAGATAATCGCCGTAGCGGTCGAAATAAGTGCCGACACTGCCGCCAATGATAATAACATCCGGCTGGATTATTGGAATTACTGCTAGAAAACCGCGCGATATGCGATCGGCAATTTTTTTCCAGGTGCGCTTGCTGGTGATGTCGCGGGCAAATTTGTGGTAAGCGTCAACAATAGCCCGCCCTGAGGCGAAGCTTTCCCAGGAGTGAATCTTGCCGCCATATTCTATTAATGCTCGTCCAGCCTCGCTGTATCGCATACCTGGATCGATGTAGCCATTGGTACAGACGCCGGTACCGATGCCGGTGCTGACGGTGACATAGAGCGAACAATTGGGAATTGTGCGCAAAAGCCGCGTTTCGGCAAGCCCTGCCAGGTTAGCGTCGTTCTCGATGAGGACTGGCACGCCTGGTAACAAATCTCTCAACAAACGGGCAGCATGAAAGTCTGCCCAGCCGAGATTTTGGCACCAAACAGCAGTACCGTTTCTGATGATGCCAGGCAGAGCAATGACGATGGCGTCAACTTTCTTGCCAGAGTAGTGTTCGCGTACGACACGCTTGAGCTCGGCGACGTAAGTTTTTGGCTCTTTCGGGGTAGGAAATTTAAAAGATTTACCCATATGTCCGTTGCTAGAAAATGAAGCGATGAGAGTTTTTGTTCCGCCAGTATCAATCGTTATTATCATGAATCTATCGTATCATAGCTGGCTATAGAGGGTATAGTTGATATTATTCTAGAAAAGGTGTATAATATAGAAATAAACGTAATTATGAGAGGATATACCAAAGTGGCACATCGCAACGATAGAGGTTCAGTAGTTGGTTTCGTGCTGGTGGGAACGGCGCTGGCGGCAGCGTTTATGGGTGGCGTATATATGGTGCGTCACTCCGGCGAAACGACCTCTACAGATACACAACAAGTAGCTGAAACTTCTAAATCTGAAACGACGAAAGAAACTCAAAATCAACAAAATAAAGATAATACACAAACGAACAACAGTGCTAATAACTCGAATAGCCCTACTAAAACAGATGCCAAAAAAGAGGATGATAAAAATAAAAAGTCATCTCTAGCTGACACGCTGAAGAAGCAAGAGGAGAAAAATAACAGCGGTAGTTCGTCGGCAGCGCAAGGTGCCGGGGCTAATGCTCAGAATAACCAGAATAACTCTAGTTCTGCTGCTGGTAATAATGGTAACTCTGCTAGCTCGACTGGTCCGTCTGCTGCTATTAACAACAAATTGCCAAAGACTGGTTACGAGGCTAATAGTCTGCCAAAAACTGGCCCAGTTGACGATGCTTTGACAGTTGTTGCTGGTGCAGGCTTGCTAGGATTAGTGGTCGCCTATGCCAAATCACGTCGCTTGGTCTAGACATTAGAGGTAGCATAGGTTATACTAATAAGTGATTGAGTTCGCATTGTTTTGTGTTGCTCGAGAAATATTAACGTTAAGAAAGGAGAATTAGCAGAAATTACCCGGTAGTGGGTATCTGCTGATAGCGTATTTATGGCAAAAGCCACGATTACGATGGATGACCTATTGGCTGGCGGCGATGCGAAGCAACTTGTCGTAGGTGAAATGGTAACAGGGCATGTTTTGAGTGTCCGTAAACATGAAGTATTAATAGATTTGGGCGCACATGGTGTGGGCTATGTACCTCGTCGCGAAGTCGGTTTCGGCCGGCAGTTGAATGTTGGCGATGAAGTGTCGGCTAGTGTTATAGATTCTGAGCTTGATAACGGTTATAGCTTGTTGAGCTTACGTAAAGCAGCAAAAGATCGAGGTTGGGAAGAAATTCAAACACGTTTTGATGCAGGTGAAATTGTTGAAATTACACCGTATGATGCAAATCGTGGTGGATTGTTGGTAGAGTACGAAGGCGTACGCGGTTTCTTACCAGTTTCGCAGCTGAGCGCCGAACATTATCCACGCGTCGGTAGCGCCGACAAGGACGAAATCTTAGCCCGCCTGAACGCGTTGGTTAACCAATCAATGAAAGTTCGTATCCTAGATTGCGATCGCAAGATAAACAAATTGATTTTTTCAGAAAAAGAAGCGATCAAAGACGGTCTGGCGGCGCGGTTTGCTACTCTGAAAGTTGGCGATACTGTTAAAGGTGTAGTTACTGGCGTGGTTGACTTCGGTGCATTTGTTAATGTAGATGGTATTGAGGGGTTGATCCACATCTCGGAGATTAGCTGGGAGCGTGTTAGCAATCCTAGCGACTATGTTAAGGTCGGCCAGTCGGTAGAAGCTAAGATTATCTCGATAGACAAGGATCGCCTAAGTTTGAGTATGAAGCAGCTAACTAAAGATCCGTGGCTTGACGAGGTTGAAAAACTTGAAAAAGGTCAAAAAGTTGAGGGTACAGTTACTCGGATTACGCCGTTTGGTGCCTTTGTGCAAATTAGTCCGGCGGTTGAGGCGCTGGTGCATATTTCAGAACTTGGCAACGGCAGTGACGCTGATCCAGAGAAGGTCTTTACGTTAAATGAGCGCAAAGAATTTACAATCCTTGACATCGACAAAGAAGGCCGCAAGATTAGCCTGAGTTTAGGCGATAAGAAAAAAACCAAATAACACTCGCGTTAGTGAGTAATTGTCCCGATAAGCTGCGGGTAGAAAGGAGAGATATGAGCCAACCAGAAAAGATTCTGACCATTGCCGATTCAATTACGGTTGGAGAGTTGGCTGAGACCTTGAACTTACCTGTGACGCAGCTTGTCGGTGAATTATTCAAGAACGGTATCGTAGCGACTATTAATCAGCGGATTGATTTCGAGACTGCGGAGATCATCGTCGAAGAGCTGAAAATTGCTGTACAGCTGAAGCGAAAAGATGTTGGTGCTGCAGCGACGCAACATTTGCATAAGCCGTCTGACAAGGCATCGCTACGGCCGCCGATTGTGGCGGTAATGGGTCACGTTGACCACGGCAAGACCACTTTGCTAGATACGATTCTTGGTATGAAAACGGTGGCAGGCGAGGCTGGTGGCATTACTCAGCATATTAGCGCTTACCAGACGAAACGTGGCGATAGAGTACTTACGTTGCTTGACACGCCTGGCCATGAAGCTTTTGCGGCGCTGCGACAGCATGGTGCGGTACTAACCGACGTGGTAGTGATTGTGGTGGCGGCTGACGACGGTGTAATGCCGCAGACTGTCGAGGCGATTAAATTTGCGCGCAATGCTAATGCCAAAATTGTCGTAGCTATCAACAAAATTGACAAAGACGGTGCTAATGTCGATCGCGTCAAAGCGCAGCTAGCTAGTGAGTACCGGCTGAACCCAGAAGAGTGGGGAGGCGACACGATTATGGTGCCAATTAGTGCCAAAACCGGCCAAAATATCGATAAACTGCTAGATATGGTGCTATTGGTGGCTGACATGGAAGAGCTGAAAGCTGATACTGATGTGCCGGCGGAAGGTCTAGTAATTGAAGCGCATATGGAAAAGGGTCGTGGTTCGGTGGTGAATTTACTAGTCGAGCAAGGTCAGCTGAAACCGAGTCATTTTCTGGTTGCTGGTACTTCTTATGGCAAGGTGCGTACATTAGCTAATTTCCGCGGTGAAGCTATCAAGTCGGCCGGACCGTCGACGCCAGTAATAGTCACTGGGTTTAAGGAATTGCCACAATTTGGTGATATCTTTACTGTAGTAAAAAATGAAAAAGCCGCTCGCGCGCAGGTTGAACGAACTAGGATTGAAGCTGAGAGGCAAGCGGCTAGCACTAATTTGACAGGTGCTGATTTGCTAAAAATAATGACACAGAAACACGATAGCGAGGAGTTCGACGTTATAGTCAAAGCTGACGTACAAGGTTCATTGACGTCGGTAATGGATAGCTTGCGGCTAGTTGATACTAACGGAGCGATTGACATGCGAATTATCGGTAGTGGTGTCGGCAATATCAACGAGAGCGACGTACGGTTGGCGGATAGTTCAAAAGCGATTATCTATGGCTTTAACGTCGAAGTGCCACCGGCAGTGAAGCGCTTGGCGAGTCGAGATCATGTGCAGGTACGGACTTATAATGTGATTTATGAGTTGCTGGACGATGCTCGCAAAAGTATGGAAACGCTTTTGTCGCCGGATGTGGTTGAAACAGAGATTGGTAAACTTGAAGTCAAAGGTATTTTCCGGACAATGCGCGATGAAGTAATTTGCGGTGGCGAAGTACTGCACGGAAAGGTAACGCCGAATCTGTTGGTACGCGTCAAACGCGGTGATGAACAGATTGCCGAGGTGGAGGTTACTAACGTTCAGCGTCAGCAACAGGAGGCGAAGGAAGTCTTTGAGGGCGAAATGTGTGGCCTTAGTTTAAGAACACAGCATAAGTTATCGTTAGAGATTGGCGATACACTGGAACTCTTCACTCGCCAACTGGTAAAACGAACTCTGAACTAAAACTTTATACGAATTGTAAGTGGGTTGTATATTCTCTAGGACTACATTTTGCGATAGGAGTTGCTTTGCGAGCAAAATTATAGCTCCCGCTTTTGAGCGGGAGCTATAATAAGGTGCGAGCGGTCAAGCTTGTTTTTTTGTTAGCGCTGTCGGCGCGATACGGTATAGGCGTACGCTGCGTAACCGAGCGAACCAGTACCGATTAGCCCTAGTGCACTGCTAATACCGGTTTTTGGTAATTCGCTAGGTGTGGTATTAGTACTAGAGGTGTTATTCGATGCGGAGGAATTGGTGGCTGTAGCGGTCGACGATGCCGATGGTGTTGCTGGAGCTGGGCTGGCTGGTGTGCTTGTATTAGAAGGTGTTGAATTTTTTGATGAACTTGATGGAGAAGCTGGCTTCAGTGGCTGAGCTGGCGTAGCCGGTTTCGAAGGCTCTGGATTTGATGGTTGTGATGGTGTTGATGGTTTTGGCTCTGCCGGTTTGCTCGGATTTGACGGTTTCGAAGGCTCTGTAGGCTTGCTTGGATTTGATGGCTTTGAGGGTTCTGTCGGTTTGGATGGCTCTACTGGCTTCGACGGCTCCTGTGGTTTTGGTGTTGGTTCGGATGGTTTGTCTGGTTTAGGCTTGTCTTGGTCATTTTGGCTAGAATTGATGGTGAAAGTCTTGGTGCAGCCGTCGCTAGTAACGGTTTCGTCTTTGCCGTTGACCGACACGGTTATGAAGGCTTTGACAGTGTAGTTACCGGCAGTAAAGCCATTGAACTTGCCATTTGCAGTGTTGTAGACCTCTTTACCATTGGCATCGTAGACACGGTAAACCGTGCCTTTGTAGGTGGCGCCATTGTAAGCGGCGTACTTGACGGAGAACTTGTAGCTATCGCTAGCGATATGGTTGATGGTCAATAGCTCGCAGCGATAAACCGGCTGTTGTGTCTGTCCGGTTGGCTGTTGCATTTGGTTGTCGGTATTAGACGGCGTGTTGAGAGCGCTAGCGGCACCGGCAAAGCTAGCAGCTGCTATGACGACAGCAGCAGTACCGGATACTATCGGGTGTGATTGTAGAGAAGAGAGTAACTTCATATAGGGCTCCTTTATTTATTATTTGGTAACTTGGCTGGTAATGTTCGTTTATTCGAATATAACAGTTTACGATCTGGTAGGCAAATTAGTATCAAATCATGACATTTCGTGGAGTTGCCCGCCTCCAGCAGGACCATCATCTGGATTGATGTGGTCCCGCCGGCGGCGGGGGTGGTAGTGATTGAGGGTGGTGGTGTTTCCGGCCCCATCTCGGGGCCGGAAACTGTTAAACTAGTCGCCGCCAGCTATAGCCGGCGGCGATAACGGCGGCGCCGATGGCGCCGCCGAGGATGATGGCGGCGGCCCATTTGAGGCTGCCGAAGACAATGGCGCCGCCGATGATGACGGCAGCGCCGATGGCCGCGACGATGACACGCCGACGCATAGTCGGCGTGTCATCGTCGTCGCGCTGCGCACTCACGGGCTCAATGCCCGTGAGTGCGCAGGCCTCCATGAGGGCGGGGATAGCCCCGCCCTCAGGGGTGTCCCACGCGTCGAGAGCCTTGTTCAAGAGGCTCTCGATATCGTTGTAGTCTGGGCTGTCAGGGTGGCTTTCAAGCCACCCTGACAGCCTCTCGGCCGTCTTGCTGTAATTGTAACTCACAAGAGTCCCCCTAACTTGACAGTAATGGCGATTAACCGACGATTACAGCCGTAGTGCTATCGGCTAGTCGCCACTACCATCAAAGCTTGATTGGCTTCAATAACTTCCCATACTTACTCAATCATTACTACATATGCTGCGCGAGCCTCGGAGCAACTCGCTCGACGATGCTTCTAGCACAGCGCTCTGCCCGCTATATGTGCGAGGAGAGCGCTGTGCTAGAACCTATGGAAGCCTGCAGCAACAAAAAATAGCATGATCTAACACCAATTGCTTGCTTAGATTATTAAACTACGTCAACTTCCCCTGCGGGGCTATCACGCGATTTCCACCTCACGCTAGTTGATTACCACTTAAATTTATCACAAAACCTATAAAATGTCAAGTGTTTTTGCTTATTTTTAGTTTTAGCGGCATGAAGTACTTGCGTTTGTTGCCGAAAAGAGTTATTGTTAATATGACTAGTATAGTATTAAAATAGAAATTAGAGGACAAATATGCCAGAATATCCACCAAAATCTAGGGATAGCGGCGAAATAGAGCCGAATAAAGCGCGCGAGGAGCGCATAATGCAACTGCAAGAGAAGATTCTGCAGGACGATTCGTCGATGAATGACGTTATAGAGCTTGTCGATAAAGCTGCGGAGGCCTCGGATGGCGATAGCGATATTGCATGGGCTTGCGTAGATGGCATTCATGACATGCTAGAAAAAGCCAAGAATCATGATGGGTCTGCACCTGGAGATGATGCTAGCGATACTCTGAAGGTAGCGTGGCAGCAGAATCACAACTTGCGTAGACTATGCGAGGTGTCTGCGCAATATGACGATATGAATGCCGACGAGAAGACTGCGGTGGAGGAGTATATAGACGCATATGCAGGGTTGCAGGGTAGTTTGAGTAGCGCACTTGAAACAGATTCTGCTGTAACGCGTGAATCTCTTGTGGGGTATTCGGATCGTATCTCTATCCCTGACCACGAGCCAACCCCGACGGCCTCTCGTATCTCTATC
>CAURWV010000006.1:0-15480 GCA_963528915.1 uncultured Candidatus Saccharibacteria bacterium | reverse complement strand
CTCTCGTATCTCTATCCCTGACCACGAGCCAACCCCGACGGCCTCTCGTATCTCTATCCCTGACCACGAGCCAACCCCGACGGCCTCTCGTATCTCTGAACATCACACTAATAGAGATTATGGCAGCGAGTCTACTCGAGCCGAAAAACTAAAAAGAAGAGACGAGCTAATGGCGGAGCTCGCGGAGCTAAATAAGGAGTTAGATATTCCGTATGCTAAGAAGCTCGATGAGTACGCTAGACTTTTAGCTAAGGAAGAGTCTAAAAGGGCTGATGGTTTTCGTTTTAGTGTTATGCATTGGATTGGAACGCCTGGTAAGGATCGTAAACGAGAAAAACGTCGTGAGGAGTTAGATTCTGCAGGCGATGCCTTGAGGAAGGAAGTGCTAACTTATCTAGCTGATAAGGTTAAAACAAAACGTCGTAATGGTGAATATAACGGCAGTGACGACGAAATTGCGCAGCAGATGTCTGATGAGATGTTTGATGAGCAGCGCCGAATCTTTGGTTCAGAATTGCAAGAGCGTAAAGATGAAATACTTAGAGACGAGGGTGATAAACTACGCAATCGTATTTTGGCAAAAATTGGTAGTTGGGTTAGTATGAAAGGCTCTCGCAAAGATAGCTTGAAGGCTGCGGCGGTTGGCGCAGGTCACGGTTTTGCTAAAGGCATGGCAGTCGGTGCGGCTACGACATTGTTCGGTGTATCGTGGCCTATATCTATGGGAGCGGGCGTTGCTGCTGCGGTAGTCGGTGACCGCATGATCAGGCGCGGCGTACGTTTGGACGCTATGAAGCAGAATCTCGATGAGCGAAACGGCTCGCGTCAAATTGTAAACGATGAGCAATTTGCAAGGATAAAAGAGGAAGCTCAAGGCAAGAAACGCAGCCAGAAATTTATGGCCAATAAGATGTTGAAGCTTTCTCGTGAGGACAGTTATGCTGCTAGCGATAGACTCTCGGAAGAGACAGATGAGCGTATTCATAGACATAAGGTAGCTTTAGGGCTTGGTAGATTGGTTGGCGGTGCTGCAGGCGGCTATGCTGGCCGTTATGTTGGCGAATTTTTACATGACCATACACAAGCAGGTCAGATAGTAGATAATTTGAAAGATAGGATGCATGGTGATAGCGCGGAAGCGACAAGTGTAGATAACCAACCGACTGATGAACCAAGTGATCATAATCACGAAGATAATACTAGCAGCGGAGATGATAATCCAGTACCCGACGATACTGGAAGCAGTGACAACATTACGCAAGCTCCGACAGAAGATTTTAGTGCTTACGACGATCAATATCCGTGGAGTTGGGTAGCTGATCAGTTTGAAGGTGGCGAAGAGGGTGCTTCAGCAAAACTACACGAATTAGCTGAGGCGGCAGCGCGCGACGGTCATGACATCCAATGGCATGGTTATGGTGAAACCGAGTGGCTATCAATAGATGGAGACAGCAATACTAGAGCGATTATAAATACCTTAAACAAATATAGATAAGGAGATGCCTAGATGTTCAATGTAGATGACGACTTGTTATCAACTGTAGGTTACAACGTAAGTTTGCTATCAGAGGAGAAGAAGCAACAATACAAACTAGATATTATCAAAGAGCTCAACAAGCGTGCGTCCGAGCAAATTCTGGCGCGATTATCTAAGGAAGACGCTTTGGAATTTGAGGACGTTAGCAGTAATCCAAGTCGGACGCGTCGCTGGCTGGCGGAATTTCATGGTGATTATGCTGATCGCGAGGATTATCATGCTATCCGCGAATTGTTCGAAACCGACGAAGCTGCTATGAGTTTCTACGCATCTGCGTTGTGGATGCGCTATGCTGTACCAGACTATGGCAAGATTCTACAAGGAGTCCTTGATGATTATGTTGAAGAGCTGATAGATATGCGCAAAGCGGTTAATGAACAGCTCGGAATTGCATAGCTGGATCATAACCGTTATACTAGGGACGTAAACAAGGGGGTGAAATGTTTCAATTAGACGATAAATTTCTCGAAGATGTAGGTCTGGGCGGTTTGCCGGATGACCAAAAAAAGCTGTTTCTTGACCATTTTCGTGAACAGTTGGAGTTGCGTGTCGGTACACAGCTAAGTGAGGGCTTAAGTGAGGCGCAATTGTCGGAGTTCGAAAGTTTCATGGATCGTGATATGCAGCGGGTGACAGCGTGGTTGGACGCTAATGTACCTGATTTCGATAGCGACCCGGTTTACGTTCAGCTCAAAGCAAATGTGCCGCAGAATGTACCGCAGAACGCTGTGTTGTCGGAGTATGCATCGCTAAAATGGTTGGGTATCAACCGGCCGAATTATCGTGAAGTTGTGACTAAGACTATTGAAGCACTCAAGAAAGAGATCTCTGAGAATCGCGACGTTATTCTCGGCGCGGCGTCAGAGTAGAACGCCTCACATTAGGCGGTAGCCGCGCAAGAAGGTTGCAGCATTCATAGTTTTGCCACTAGGCGCTATTAGCTCGTCGATTGACAGATAATTGTCGTCGGCACATTTGATGTCGAGCGGTGTTTTTGGTGCTTTGACGGCGCGGGCTTTGGTGATGATCAGGTCGTATTGGCCGATATTTAGGCGCGAGCGCGGATAGGATAGGTGGGCGCGGATTTTGGCTCCGGCTTGGTCTGCGGTTAATTGCGATGGGTCAAGACGGTTGTTGTCTTTGCTGAGCAGCGAGCAGTAAGTGGCGTGGCTGTCATCTTGCGGTGTTGGTTGCAATATACCGCTTATGATATCAGGCAAGTTGTGAATTAATAGTTCGGCGCCGAGTTGGCCGAGCATGCGGTAGAGCTTGGGCTGGGTTTCGGTACAGTTAAGTTTATGCGATTTTTGGACGTAGATAGGGCCGGCATCCATGGCTTTTTCGAGCTTCATAATAGTCACACCGGTGAGGTTGTCTCTGTTAGCGATGGCAGATTCGATTGGCGATGGGCCGCGGTATTTTGGTAATAGCGACGGGTGGACATTGATAATTCCCGGCTGAAATAGATCAATGACTGTTTGCGAGATGATTTTGCCGTAGCTAACGAGTACGCCGATAGGCTGAGGTGTGATATTTTTTATATCGTTTATGATATCTTTCAAACGCTCTGGCTGCCAGACTGGTATGTTGTGCTCGATTGCGAATTTTTTGACTGCCGGCTGAATAATTTTGTTGCCGCGGCCGCGCCGACTATCTGGTTTGGTGATGACGGCAGCAATATCGAAGCCAGCCTCGACTAAAGCGCGCAAACTATAGAGGCTGAAGTCCTCGGTGCCGAAAAAGACTATTGGTTGGCCGCTAGTCCCAGAGATCGGAGTTGTCTTTGACATATTTCTCGTAGTCGAGCGGATCGAGCTCGCCCTCGTCGTTTAAGCGGTAAAAAGCCTGGTGATCATCGCGGATGTGGTCGACGAAAACGATGCCGTTGCAGTGGTCGATTTCGTGCTGCAAGACGCGTGCTAGAAAGCCATTGGCCTTGATGCGGATTTCGTCGCCGTCGATATTGATGGCTTTAACGCGGATTTTGCTGTAGCGGGGAACTTTGCCGTAAAAGTCCTTGACGCTCAGGCAGCCTTCGTAATCATAGATGACTTCGCCCTCGTATTTGACGATTTCCGGATTTATCAGCGCGATAAAATCTTGATTTTCTTTGTCTTCGAAATCAGCACGGACGATGATGACTCGTTCTAGTTGGTCGATCTGCACAGCAGCCAAAGCAGCGCTAATTTCGTGCGGCCGGGAGTTTTCCCAGTCGATGCTGGCGTCAGTCATGTCTTTGATGAGCTGGCGGGTCTCATCCGAAACGATATGAACCCGCTGCGACTTTTGGCGCAGATGCGGATTTGGCAGGGTAATGATAGCTTCTTTCTTCACAGCTATATATTATAACAGATTTGCCGGGTCGATGTCGTATTGCCAGTGACCCGAGGGTAATTTACAGATGATGTCAAGCAATTTGGCGCGATTGGTTGATTTAACGATGATTTGCCAGCGGTAAGTGTCGCGAAGCCGTTCGTAGAAGGCTGGTATCGGCCCGAAAATGGTAATATCTGGATATGCGCTGCGCAGTTGAGCGGCGAATTTTTGAGAATTGCGGATGGCGGTGACTTCGGTCTTGTAAATGCAGGTTAGTTTGAGGAGGTAAACAAACGGCGGAAAGCCGCTGCGGCGGCGCTCGGCAAGCTCATCAGCGTAGAAGCTAGCGTAATCTTGGCGAATACCTTGAACGATGGTAGGGTTTTGCGGCTGGTAGGTCTGGACGACGACTGATGTTGGCTGGTTGTTGCGGCCGACTCGGCCGATGACTTGGGCGAGTAGCTGGAAAGTGCGCTCGCGCGTAGTGAAATCGGGCAGTGCTAGGCCGGCGTCAGCTTGAATAATACCGACTGCAGCTAGGTGAGGAAGGTCGAGCCCTTTGGCTACGACTTGGGTGCCGATGATGATGTCGATGCGGCCATCGTAGAGCTCTTGATAGCGCTGATCGAGTCTATTTTTATTGGTGATGTCGCCATCAAAGCGAGCTATGGTGGCTTGCGGGAAGAGTTTAGATAGTTCGTTTTCGATTAGTTTGGTGCCGATACCCTTGTGAATAATATCGGTGCTGCCGCAGTCAGGGCAGGTGGTGGGAACGTGCTCGCGGCGCCCGCAAATATGGCAAATTAGGGCGTGTTTGTCGGCGTGCAAGGTCAACGGAGTAAAACAACGCGGACACAGGGCGCTCCAGCCACAATTTTGACAAAGAGTAGCGCTGGCGGTGCCGCGGCGGTTATGATAGATTAGTGTTTGTTTGTTGTTCTCGAGATTTTGACTGACAGTGCGCAGCAATAAGTCAGATAAAAAACGATGGTGTAAAAATGCAATTTTCGATGTCATATCAACAACGTTTATAGAGGGAGCGATGACATTTGGGTTGGCTCGAGCTGGCAAATTAATAATAGGGCGATTGGTTTTGGTGGCTAGGTAATATTCGCTGACTAGCGGCGTGGCAGAGCCTTGGATGACTATGGCACGGTGGTATTTGGCGAGAATGGCAGCAGTACGCAATGTTGAGTAGCGCGGCGTTTGGTCTTGTTTGAGTGCTGGTTCGTGAGCCTCATCTATAATGATGGCGCCGATATTGCGAAACGGCATGAATAGGGCGGAGCGCGGGCCGATGGCAATGTTTGGCTGGTTGGCGTTTAATGCTTGCAGCCAAGCGTGGTGGCGCTGGGCTTCGGTTTGCTGTGAGTGGGTGGTGATGAGACCGGGGAATGATTGCTGGAATTCGGCGATTAGCTGGGTGGTTAGAGCTATTTCGGGAACGATGACAATGACGGATTTGCCGGCAGCGATTAGTTTCTTGGCATATTCGATATAGACGGCGGTTTTGCCGCTACTTGTCACACCGTGCAGAATAGCTGTGCCGCTTTTAGTATTTGACAGAGTATCGACGGCAGCGAGCTGGTCTTTGTTGAGCAAAAAATGTGTTCTATTTCGCGCCGCGCCGGAATTGCTAGAGGTTAAAGCACGACGTTTCTTGGTCAGACCGCTTGGCAAGATAGTCTGTAATACTAACGCTAAATGGGTGATGTAATAATTACTCATCCATTGTGAAGTTTGCAACAATGGGCGCGGTAACTGAGGTAAATCAAGGACTGTTGTAATTTCTTTTGTAGCAAATTCGGGCTTCGTTGTTTCATCTACAACTATACCGACGAGCGATTGTTTGCCGGCAGAAACGACAACAATAGCACCAATAGCTAGCGATTGGTGGCTATGGTAGGTAAACGTATAGGCGTCAGCTTTAATAATTTTAGCGGGCGCTATTAGATAGTAATGCATCACTTAATTATACCTTGTCTGTGGTAATTTAACACGTTACTATAAACATATGTATTTTGAAAGCAGAGCGCAGGCAGGCAGGATTTTAGCCGACCAATTGGTCGAGAAATATCGTTATGAAAACTGCGCAGTGGTAGCACTGAGCAATGGTGGCGTAGTGGTGGGTGAGCAGATCGCAGCCCAGCTGCACTGCGTGCTAATGCTGCTGATATCAGAAAGCATCGAAGTGCCAGGCGAAGGAGTTAATTTCGGGGCGGTGTCGCAGACTGGCGATTTCACGTATAATGATGAATTTTCTGCGGGCGAGGTTGATGAATATACCAGCGAGTTTCACGGCTATCTGGCCGAGAAAAAACGCGAAACGTATAGTAGTCTCAATCGTTTAATCGGCGATGGCGGTACGGTTGATAAAGACATGCTGAAAGATCGGGTAGTAGTGCTGGTGTCGGACGGTTTTGCTGATACTGCTAGTATTGGAGTAGCGCTAGATTTCTTGAAACCGATACGAATATTACGGCTAGTAGTGGCATCGCCGGTAGCGTCGGTGACGGTAGTGGATCGGTTACATATTACTGCCGATGAACTACATTTGCTAGATGTTAGGGAGAATTTTTTGGGAGTTGATCATTATTATGAAAACAATGAAGTACCGACATTACAGCAGTCAATTGATAAGATCAACCAAATCATACTGAATTGGCGGTAAATGGTCTTGAATTGGTTATGAAAAGAATGTAGAATAAAAAGCAACAGAATAAACTAATTGGAAGAAAGGGGCTTGGCTAGATGCTGGACGTGTTCATTACCTCGCGGGTGCGTCGTAAGATAGTTGTCGTCTATGCCAAATATCCGGACTTTCGGACGCATGTACGTGGCTTGGCTAAGTTGATTAAGGAGGATCCTGGCAACATCCAGCGTGAATTGCGTCGGCTGGAGAAGGTCGGGTTCCTGCATGCTGAAAAGCAAGGTAATACGCGGATCTACTCGACAAACAAACAATTTCCGATTTTTAAGGAGCTGCAGAGTATTGTCATTAAGTCGCAACAGCACGCCAACAGTAATCGTCCGAAACGTACAACTTCCGAGATCCAATAAATGGCGCTGTTTGAGCGGATTTTGACGGCGCGTGGCTTGACGACGCGAACGGCGCGGGAAGCTTTTTTGCAGCCGGATTATGCGGCGGTCAAACACGATCCGTTTTTGTTGCCAGATATGGATAAGGCGGTGGCGCGATTGAAACAGGCGCATGCGGCGGGCGAGAAAATTGTTATTTACGGCGATTATGATATTGACGGGTTGAGCGCGACGGCGCTACTCTTGGATGCGTTTGGCAAATTTGGCTTCGAGGATGTTGATGCTTTCATCCCCAATCGGTTTATTGAAGGCTATGGCATGACCATGGGCGCGGTTGATAAAGTGCGTAATATGGGTGCTGGTTTGATCGTGACGGTGGATACGGGCAGCTTGTGTCATGCGGAAATTGAGTATGCGTCGAGCTTGGGAATAGATACGGTGGTGACGGATCATCATAACGTCGCTGAAACGCCGCCGCCGAGCGTAGCGGCAGTCAATCCGAAATTCCCGGGGCACAGCTATCCGTTTCGCGATTTGTGCGGGGCGGGTGTGGCGTTCAAATTGGTACAGGCCTTGCAGACGGAATTGGATGGTTTGCCGGATGGTTATGAAAAATGGCTGCTGGATTTGGTGGCATTGGGGACGGTGTGCGATATTGTGACGCTGGCGGACGAGAACCGGGCGAATGTCTACTGGGGTCTGCAGGTGTTGAAAAAACAACAACGTCCAGGATTGAAAGCCTTGATGGCGGTGGCGGGTATCGAGCCAGAGCAGGTGAATGCCAGGCATTTGGGGTTTGGTTTGGGGCCGCGAATGAATGCGGCTGGGCGACTGGAAACGGCGCAGCACGCACTGGACATGCTGGTGGCGTGCGACGGCATGGCGGCACTGGCAGCTAGCGAAAAATTAGAAGAGCTAAATATTAAGCGGCGCAGTATTCAGGATGAGATTTTCCAGGAAGCTTGTCAGCAGGCAGACGAAATGAGCGGCGATCGCGTGTTGGTGGTGAGTAGCGATGGTTGGAATCACGGGGTGATTGGCATTGTGGCATCGAAATTGGTGGAAAAATATAAAAAGCCGGTGTTTATCATCGGTGAGCGCGGCGAGGAGGCGACTGGTTCGGCGCGCAGTTTCGGCGATTTCAGTGCGGCGGATGCGGTGCGAGCGGCAGACGACATTATCATCAAAGGCGGCGGACACAGCGCTGCAGCGGGCGTTACGCTCGAGACTAAGAAAATTGCTGATTTTCGCCAGCGCGTCAATGGATTTTATGATTCTCTGCAACTGACAAATCAAGAGCGATATTTGCTGCCGCGAGCCGATGTGGAAATTGCCGATTTTTCAGAAATTGACGAGGAATTGGTGAATAATTTGGCAAAGATGGAACCATTTGGCAATGGCAATCCCGAGCCCGTGCTAAAAATTACAACGGTAACCGTATTGAGTATACGGCGGATGGGCGCAGATGGGCAGCACGTCAAGCTGACGTTGCGCGATCAGAACGGCAAGGCTCTGCAAATGCTGGCGTTCAACGCACCCGAGGAACTTTTCTGCGAACCGGGCGAGACAGTAGCGGCGTGGTTTCAGCCGACTATTAACGAGTGGCAAGGGGTGCGGACGGTGGAGGGGCGGTTGCTGCACGTAACATCAGCAGAAAAGTAATTGCAAAAATTCCGTCATCTGTTATAATACTTATCGATATGGTACAAGTTACACGTAAAGATGAGAAAGAAGCGAACGAGAACATTATTCGCCGTTTCAACCGTCGGTTGTTGCAAAGCGGTAAATTGGCTAAAGCCAAGACATTGTTGCGCTTTGAAAAACCAATTAGCAAGGCTGATCGACGTAAGAAGGCGATTATTCGTCGTGCGCGCAAGGCGGAAAAAACACAGAAGATGCGTTTGGGAGTTCGCTAACTGATGGCGCTGAAGGCGCAGATTAAAGATGACATGAAGGCCGCTTTGCTTGGTGGTGATCGTTTTGTTGGTGAAACGCTGCGTAACCTCTGTGCGGCAATTCTGGACGAAGAAGTCAAATTGAATAAACGAGATGAGGGCTTGAGCGACGAAGGAATCGAAAAAGTAATTGTTCGTGAGGTTAAGAAGCGTACTGAATCGGCTAAGGTTTATCGCGATAACAGTCGTCTCGACTTAGCTGAGCCTGAAGAAAAAGAGATCCAAATCTTGCAGAAGTATCTGCCAGAACAGCTAGACGAAGCAACTTTGACATCAATTGTAGAAGTGAAGATCGCTGAGCTGGGTGCGTCAGATTCGCGAATGATGGGTCAAGTAATTGGCGCGGTTAAAAAACAGGTTGGCAACACGGCTGATGGTGTAGAAATCGCTCGCATTGTAAAACAAAAGTTGAATTAACAGAAAGAGAAGGTAAAATGATCGTATTTTTCGGCCCGGCAGGCGCAGGCAAAAGTGTTCAAGGGCAAATATTAGCGGCTCGCAACGGTTGGCGCTGGTTGAGTGCTGGGCAATTGTTGCGTGATACACGTGACCCTGAGTTGTTTGCGCAAATGCAGACTGGTGGTTTGGTTGATCCAGACAAGGTAAATAGACTAATTGGTGAGGCGCTAGGGCGAGCCAAAAACATTAGCCGTGTAGTGTTGGATGGCTATCCGCGGCAGTTAGAACAGGCTAAATGGTTGATTGAGCATCGTTTGGAACACGGTCGCGATATTGCACTAGTGATAGTATTGGAGGTGCCGCGTAGCGAACTGCTGCACCGTTTAGAGGTGCGAGGACGCATTGACGATACGCCAGAGGTGATTGATGAGCGCTTGCGTGTTTATCGGCATGAAATGTATCCAGTGCTTGACTATTTGACAGAACACGGCGTTAATATTGCGCATCTTGATGGCACGGGTACGGTTGGACAGGTGCATGATAGGATCATGGAGGAATTACAAGCATGCAAGATAGTTTGATTACTGGGCGGAAAACGCCCGAGCAGATTCAGGCAATGCGCGATGGTGGCAAAAAGCTAGCACAGATTTTCCAGGACATTCGCAATTATATTCATGCCGGTATTAGCGAAAAGGACATTGACGCATTCGTTGATAGCAAAATTAAAGAATATGGTGCTTCGGCAACGTATAAAACCGATGAAGTGAACTTTCCAGGAGTAATTTGCATCAGCACTAACGATGAAATTGTGCATAGTCCGGCCAGCGATTATATATTTCAAAAAGGCGATGTAGTGAGCTTTGACCTGGTGATTACTTATAAAGACATGAAGACCGATAGTGCTTTCACTATGGTAGTTGATGATGAACCGAAAGGTGCGGTGAAGCACCTGTTATCAACAACAGAGCGGAGTCTGTATGCTGGAATTGATGCCATTAAGGGTGTCGTCTATACTGGCGATATCGCTGCTGCTATCGAAAAAGTACTAAAAGACGGCAGACTTGGCATTATTCGCGAGCTAGTCGGGCATGGCGTCGGGCTGAAAATGCATATGCCGCCAGATGTGCCAAATTATGGACGCAAACGTACCGGTGCTTTGTTGAAGCCGGGCGACACGATTGCAATTGAGCCGATGGCGACTTTAGGTAGCGAGAAGATTGTTACCGACAAAAATGATGGTTGGACAATTCGAACGCGCGACGGCAGCTTGGCGGCGCATTTTGAGCATACGGTTCTGATTACTGAAAACGGCGCAGAAATTATCACTCAATTGTAAATAAGTATACGGGTTATGCTATAATATCCCTATATGCAAGAACAATCTCGATATGCAGTCGGTATAGATGTCGGAACTACGATGATTCGATGTGTGGTTGGACATGTAGATACGACGACCGGCACACCTACGATTGTTGGTGTCGGCGAGTATCCGAACAGTGGTATGCGTAAGGGTTCGGTCTCGAATTTGAATGGTCCGTCTGAGGCGATTGATAAAGCGCTGGGTGATGCCGAGAGAATGAGTGGTTATCAGGTGAATGATGCCACGGTTAGTATAAATGGTTCGCACATCTTAAGCACCCGTACTGATGGTATGATAGCGGTTGGCATGTCAGATCATGAAGTCAACGAGGAAGACTTATATCGTATAGAAGATGTAGCGACGACAGGCAAGGTGCCGGCTAATCGCAAGATATTAAAGGTTGTGCCGTTTAATTATACGCTTGATGGGCAAGGCGGCATTAAGGACCCGCTCGGCATGACTGGCACGCGTCTCGAAATTAGTGCCAATGTCGTGTCGGCGATGGCGCCGTATGTAGCGAATCTAGAGAAAGCGGTCGAAGGTGCTACTGTGCGACCAAACGATGTGGTTCCATCAGTAATGGCAGCAGCGACAGCGGTGCTGGACGACTCACAGATGGAGAATGGCGTGGCGGTTATCGATCTTGGCGGGGCGACTACCGGTGTGGCTGTTTACGAAGAAGGCGACTTGCAATATGTAGGTGTAGTACCGTATGGTGGTGTTAACGTAACAAACGATCTAGCAATTGGGTTGAAAATTGACCCGGAGATCGCCGAAAAGGTGAAGTTGCAGCATGCTTCGGCGGTTAATCGCAACAAGTCTAGCAAAGTAACAGTTAAGCACGATAAAGAGACGCTAGAGTTTGATATTGCTGATATTGACGAGATAGTAGAAGCTCGTCTTGAGGAAATATTTGAAGCGGTCAATAAAGAGCTTGAGAAAGCTGGTCGAGCTGGACGCTTGCCTAGTGGAGCAGTGCTAGCTGGAGGTGCGTCAAATATGAAAAGTATCGTTGATTTTGCTAAAAACCAACTGGGTGTTGCTGTCCGTAGAGGTAAGGCCAAAGGCTATGGCGGCGTGGTCGACAATGTCAATAAACCTGAGTTTGCAGCGGCTATAGGCTTGATGTTGGCAGATATCAATCCTGATGGGTATCATAGCGTTGCGGCTGATGCTAGCAAGACGGGGGCGAAATCGGGCGGCTTTTTGAGTTCACTGTTTAACAGGTTTCGTCCATAGGTGATATACTAGGAAATAAGTATCGAGAGAATAAGGGGTAAGGAGTTACAATGCCAGAGGTAAAACCGAGCGAGATTCAAACATTCGCAAGTATCAAGGTCGTTGGCGTCGGCGGTGCTGGCGGCTCGGCGGTTAATCGCATGAAAGATGCAGGTCTGAATGGTGTCCAATTCATCGCTATGAACACGGATGCGCAGGCTTTACACAACTCAAAAGCTGATATCAAGATTCACCTGGGCCACAACACTACAAATGGTCTGGGTGCTGGTGCGGATCCAGCTGTTGGCGAGGCGGCAGCGCGTGAGTCAATTGATGAGATCCGCGAATCATTAGAAGGTGCCGATATGGTATTTGTAACAATTGGCGCTGGAGGCGGTACTGGTTCGGGTGCTGGCCATGTTGTCGCCGAGGTGGCGCGTGATTTGGGCATCTTGACGGTGGGCGTGGCAACTAAGCCGTTTAGTTTTGAAGGTGAGAAGCGGCGAGTTAACGCTGAATGGGCTATCGCTCAGTTAGGTCGCCAGGTTGATACACTCATTTCGATTCCTAATGATCGCTTGTTGCAAACGATTGATCGCCGAACACCGCTGTTGGAAACGTTTAAAATTGCTGATGATGTGCTGCGCCAAGGCGTGCAAGGTATCTCTGAGCTGATTACTGAGCATGGTTTGATTAATCTTGATTTCGCCGATGTCAAGGCAATCATGAGCAACGCCGGCTCGGCTTTGATGGGTATCGGCCGGGCTAGCGGCGAAGGCCGGGCAGCGCAAGCGGCACAGCAGGCGATTGAGAGTCCGCTAATTGAAGTGTCAATCGATGGCGCCAAGGGCGTACTGTTCAATGTCACTGGCGGTTACGATATGAGTATGGCCGAGATTCAAGAAGCAGCTGAAATCATTACTAGCGCTGTTAGTCCAGATGCTAATATTATCTTCGGTGCAACGCTGAAGCCGGAATTGGAAGACGAGCTGATTATCACGGTAATTGCAACTGGTTTTGATAACGCATACTATCAACAACAGGCAGAAGAATTATCTGCGTCGGTAGAACAGACTCCTACGGAGATGGCTGCTCAGCCAATCAGCGAAGCAGTTGATGATATTGATATGGACCTATCTAACCAATCGGCAGCTGCGCAATTTGCCAGTGAAAATACTACTGATATATGGGGTAATTCAGTCGAAGATGACGATGAAGATGACACGCCGGCATTCTTGAGGCGGCGTAGAAAAAATAAATATAATGAGGACTAAGCGAAAGAATGAAAGGTATTAAGATTGGTAATAGTCGCGTGCTAGAGTCGAGAGAATCGGCTGATGGCATTACGATTCGCCGGCGTCGAGAAACTCCAGATGGTAAACGCTTTACTACTTACGAAAGGGTTGAACGTCCGATTTTGGCGGTCATCAAATCTAGTGGCGCTCGCGAATTATTCGACAGAGCTAAATTAGCAAATTCTATTCGTCGTTCGGTTGGCAAGTTTTTCAAATCAGAGGTTGAATTAGAGGAAATAATCGATGCTGTTGAGGATCGAACGCATGACTTAGGCGAAAGCGAAATTGAGTCGCGACTGATTGGTGAATTTGTGCTTGACGAGCTAGCCAAGCGTAACGAAGTAGCTTATGTACGTTTTGCTAGTGTCTTTCAAAAGTTTAAAACACTTGATGATTTTGTGGCGATATTAGAAAAACGCAAGCAGAAGGAGTGATTGGTTATGCGGGTAGTTATTGTTACAAAAGATGATGCTGAATATAGTAGAACTGTATCAACATTTGTTGGCGACTTTGCACGCCAAACAGGCCACAGCTTAGAGACTGTTAACCCAGAGTCTCTTGACGGCGAATCATTTTGTCGTGCTTACGATATCGTAGAATACCCAACAATTATCGCTATTAGCGATGACGGCCATATGCAAAATATGTGGCGCGGGCTACCTTTGCCGACTGTCAGTGAGGTGAGCTTTTATGTCTGATAAACTGCGCAGGTGGCTGTTTCATAGAGAATCGAAGCAGCAGCATGTGGCGGCTTTCGTCTTGCTCTTCGGCAGTGGCCTAGGTCTACTAGCATCATTTATGTTATCGATCGAGTCACTGGTTCTCGCTAAAAATTCGCATGCTGTGCTTAATTGCGATTTGAGTTCGGCGCTGAGCTGTTCGGTAGTAGCCAACCACTGGTCAGCTGAGCTATTAGGCTTTCCGAACAGTTTCATCGGTATAGTTACGTTGCCAGTTATGGTAACGATTGCCGTAGCATTGCTAGCTGATACGAAGTTCCCGAAATGGTTCATGCGGGCAGCGCAACTTGGCGCGGTTGCCGGGTTGTTGTTTGCTGCCTGGATGTTCTATATGAGCTATTTTGAGATAGGCGTTTTGTGTCCATGGTGTTTGACACTAGATGTAGGCATATTGCTAATCTTCTATGGTTTGTTGAGATATAACGTCTTGAGCAAAAATATTGAACAGCGGGTACTTCGTTGGTCTGTTAAAAAAGGTTACGATACATTAGCGCTGGCTTCTGTTGTGGCATTAGCTGTAGCGGCGATTTTAGCGAAATTTGGTAGCGGAATATTTTAGGTATTGAGTCTACAGGTTGCTTATGCTAATATTAGTGAGTAGTCTATTTGTTTGTAATAATATAACAGAATGTATAAAAATAGTGGGCAGTCCGGATTAGACATAAAGCGTAAGCGTACTACTGTAGTTTATGCGCTGGTTTGGTTATCTTTGTTTATTGGGGTTGCTGTTGTTACAAAACAATGTTTTGAGCTCCAGAGTAAAGCGATGACACCTGGGCGCAATAAACAGGTTGAGATCAATCAAGCCAATTATCGTCTATACGATACATCGACCACAACTGCGCCGGCTGCAGCGTTAGCAGCTGACAATACACCAGCAACTTTAGCTAAGACGAAAAATAGCTTCCGAGTACGAGTTGGAATAGAAAATAACTCGTCAGCATTTACGAGTGTTTCTACGGGAGGCTTTAATCATACGTGTAGTATAGACTCTCACGGTAAACCATATTGCTGGGGTGAAGGAACTTACGGTGCGCTTGGTCGCGGCTCCACCGCTAGTTCGTCTGTTCCTGTAGCTGTTGACATGTCAGGTGTCTTATCAGGCAAAACTATAAAACAAATAGCCGTTGGAGATTGGCATACATGCGCAGTTGCCTCCGACGGCAAAGCATACTGTTGGGGTTATGGAGTAACTCATGCCGAATTAGGCAACGGGACGATGTCTCAAGCTAACTCTCCAGTTGCCGTTGCAACCAATGGTGTACTATCGGGCAAGACGGTTAAGCGAATTGCTGCTGGATTTGACCATAACTGTGCTATTGCTTCTGATGATAATGTGTATTGCTGGGGTGAAGGTGAGCACGGTGCGCTTGGTAATGGGTCGACGGCGCGCGCTGCTACTCCCGTCGCCGTCTCAACCACAGGAGCTCTGGCAGGCAAGACGATTAAACGGATAGCGGCAGGAATTTGGCATACGTGCGCTATTGCTTCTGATGATAAAGTGTATTGTTGGGGTGATAACGGTAATGGCCAATTGGGTAACGGCTCAGCTACACAGTCAAACGTTCCCGTCGCCGTCTCAACCACAGGAGCTCTGGCAGGCAAGACGATTAAACGGATA
>CAURWV010000005.1:0-77280 GCA_963528915.1 uncultured Candidatus Saccharibacteria bacterium | reverse complement strand
TAAAACTATAGTCCAGATGAACGCGATTTTCGTTGATTAATTTGTAATCTGACGACGAAAATCCGCGTGCATACAACTCGCGGAGAATAGCGTCCGCCAGCTCGGCAAAACTGTCGGCAGTGACATACAAAAAGTCATCATATTCCTCACCGAGCTCGTACGATCGGCCATTTATAAAAGCACTATACGAATCATCATCGACAACTTTTTCATCCAACCACACGAGGCGGTCGCGTGTTATCGGAATCACCCGGCAACTGATTTTCTCTGTAAAATTTTTGAAGTTATTCATTCTGTATCCAATTTCCGCCTCATGCGCTTTGCGTATCTATATACGATGCGCTATTTAATATTTCTTCAAATACTTTACTATTTTGTTTCCAATATTCATTGTAAGAGAATACCGATATGTAACGAAGACATCCGTCTTCGCGACCAACAGCTAAGCGTGTTACCATTTTAGTATTTTCAGGTCGATAACCGCAACTTGATGTAATTCTAACAATACCAACTAAACCATTTTGTTCCAAAGTATCGTCCTTGATATCGACAGTCGCTTGACAATTTTCCAATCCCTTAATAGTAAAGAATCTTTTCGCGTCTTCGCGCAACTCTTTGCTATCATAAGCCATTTTGCGCACTAATTCATAAGCTTCATCAGGCGCAGCCGGTAACACCAACCGCTCCGAATCCTGAGTCACGCCAACACCGCTAATTGACTTATTATCCTTGCCCAGTTTATCGCCGTAACCTTCAGTTTTACCGTTTTTTACATCAATCCTTTGCCACTGCTTTGGTATTAGAAAACGGGTTTTCTGAGTTCTTGCTTCAACCAAATTTTTACTTTTCAGATAGACTGGCACTTCATGCAGCAAATAATCATACGAAGTATAAGCGCTTACACTGAAACACACTAAAGCTAAGATTAATTTGAGTATTTTTGTTTTCATTTGTACATTTTAATAATAGCACACGTTCCTACAGTTCTACATCCGGCAAGTCCTTCAATTTCTTGCCATCAAAACAAAAGTAGGCTGCACCCTGGTATGCGCCACTATCATTAACTTGATTCCTGTCCTCAAATATTTTTCGCACCAGCGGCGACAAAAACCACCTCTGCCCGCCATATTCAACTTCGCGCTCGCCAACAATTTTTGCTACAATTGTTTTATCTTTGAGAAAGACAACCTCATCGCCATTTTTGAGACCTTTCCGGTAAAAGCTAAACTTTTGATTACTGTTTTTGGCTTTGGTGATTTTGTCAAATTCCGCTTCTTTATTTTTCTGCTCCGGAAAGACCACCTCGCCCTCAAACGACAGCAACAGCTGCTGTACCAAATCATAATCAAGCGCAAAAAGCTCGCTACTACCAACTCGATGCTTGGCAAATATTTCATGCAGTAGCGTTTCTTTTTCGGAATAATCAGCCACCTCGATCGCAAACAACCGCTTCAAACCAACCACATTGTAGTAGCCGTTCGCCTCAAGGAAACGCATCCGCTCTGGGTACTGCTTGGTTTGTGTCTTACCGATTTTGATGAGGCCTGACACTGCGGTGGTCATGACGTAGATGATGCCTTTGCTCACTTCTAGCCTCCTATTTGGTCTCTTTCGTGAAGTACTTTTTCAGCGTCACCGTATCACCCACTCGCGCTTCACGCGTGGTTTTCAAGTTGGTGACGATGTAACCGATTTCGCCGGTGTCCAGCGACGGGTCAGGGATCATACCGGGACTGAGATGGCCAACTTCTAGCGCTAAGCCATTCGCGCCAGTCGCCATCATGTGAATCGCTTCACCCTTTTTAATCTGGCCATCAACCAGCCGCACATACAAAATTACCCCGCGGTAATCATCATAATAACTATCGAAAATCAGTGCCCGAGTCGGGTCGTCCGGCTGGCCTTTTGGTGCTGGAATTCGCTCAACAATCGCCGCCAAAACCTGATCAACATTCTGGCCAGTTTTGGCTGAGATGTGAATAATTTCGCTTTCATCGCAGCCCAGTAAATTGATCACTTGCTTGGAAACGCGCGGCACATCGGCGGCTGGCAAATCAACTTTATTCAGCACCGGAATAATTGTCAAGTCCTGCTCCATGGCCAGGTACACATTCGCCAGCGTCTGCGCCTGAATGCCCTGGCTGGCATCAACCACCAGCACCGCTCCCTCGCAGGCTTGCAAACTACGCGACACCTCATAGCTAAAATCAACATGGCCGGGCGTATCGATAAGGTTGAGATCGTAAGTAACCGACCGCAACGGCCTGTTAGTGCCGACCTCGCTGGCGCTTTTCTCTTCAGGCCGCTCGGCCGCCAACTGATCTAGCTTACGCTCTTGGCCTCGCTTTGCCGGAAAGGCAAAGCCTTCAGAGAAAAGACCAGCAGCAGTCGGCTCGTACTTCATCCGCACCGGCGCCAACTTAATAGTAATCCCTTTTTCGCGCTCCAAATCCATACTATCAAGCAGCTGCGACTTCATCTCACGCTTGGTAACCGTCCCTGTCATCTCCATCATCCGATCAGCCAGCGTCGATTTGCCATGGTCGATGTGGGCGATGATACAGAAATTGCGAATCTGATCCATGATTTAATGCCTCACTCGACCGAAAAACAACTGGCGCAACTTAGCGACGATTGGGTTTGCTTCCTCGAGTTTAAAACATTTACTCAGCGCAATATACGTAGCGAAACTCACCACTACGATAATCGCGAATTTTGGAAAGACAGCCATGAAGTTCATATCGCGTGATTGCAGCTGCAGTATTTGCACAACGAAGTAAGTTACGACACCCATCATAGCGCTAACAACCATCATCTTGATGATACTGTGGAGTGTCTGACGATTAAAAATACCAGGTGTGCGCCTGTGTAGAATAGTCAATAAGATAGCTATCTCTACTACTGAAACAATTGACTGTGCCCAAGCCAGCCCGAATACCCCCCAGCCAAACGCTTGCGTAAAACCAATCGCTAATACAATGTTCAATGAGATAGTTGCTATCGATATATACAATGGCGTACGCGTATCTTGCTGCGCATAAAAAGTCCGCGCCATAATGTGATAAAGTGTCCTGAAAAATATCGATACCACTAGAGCACCAAGTACATTAGCGATTGCCAGCTGACCGCCGTTCTTGATAAAAGCCACCACGTAACCTCGCGCAAAAAATGTAATTACAGCAATCGGTAACGCCAACCAAATAATCCAGCGAAAAACCGAACGAAGTTCCTTCTTGAATAGATCAACTCTACCCTCAGCTAACCGCTCTGTCATTCGCGGAAATGCTGCGTTGCTAATAGCTACACCGACTAAATTCACTGGCATCAAGCTCAAACTCGACGCTTGCTGATAAACGCGCATCACGCCCTCGCCCATACGCGATGCCAAGTTGATTTCAACAATCCCATTAAAATAATCAATGCCTTGATCAATCGAGCGTGGCGGGAGAAGTTTCAAGACCTGGCGGAACCCTCTGTTTCGCCAAGAAATCACAGGGCGATAATCAAAATTCACACCAACTAGCCCAATAGAGCTAACGACCAGTTGTAGTATCGCGCCCAACACCACGCCAAGCGCCACGCCCATGATACCGCCTTCGAAAATTTGCCAACCAAAAATATTGATACCGTTAGTGAAATACTTCGCGCCAACCACAATTCCCAAATTATAAATTGTCGGCGCCAATGCCAAGAAGGTAAACCGCCCGATTGCCTGTTGCATGCTCGATACCACCGTCGCGATTGCAAACAGAAACGGGTTGACAGCAATGATACGCATCATGCTTACCGCCAAGGCGTGCCCTTGTTCGCCAAACCCTGGCCCGACAACATACCGCACTAGCGGATCGGCAAAAATAATAATAAGTACGCTAGTGATCAAAGTCAGTAGCGCAAAAAGATTCAACAAGCTCGAACTCAGTTCCCACGCCGACCGCTTATTGCCGCTGGCCAAACGCTGATTAAAAACCGGGATAAACGACACGCTCAATGCACCCGACACCAGCAAAAAATACATAAAGTCCGGCACCGTGAACGCTGCCACATAAGCATCCGCCCCCACCTTATAAGTATCCAGATACATACCGTTGATCAAACGATCGCGGTAAATACCCAGCAGACTTGATAACATAGTCGAGCCGGACAGCAGAATCGCTGCCCACTGCACCGACAGCTTGCTATTAGCTTTGGCAACAACCGACCGGACTCGACCTTTTCGACCTACCATGATCTACGCGTGCAGCTTCGCTTCCTTTGGCAGTACTGCGCCTTCCATACACTTAGCGGCATCCTCTTCTTCAAGCGTCTCGTTCTTGAGTAGAGCGTCTTTCAAAGTTTCAAGTACTGCACGGTTTTTCTTGAGCACTATCTCGGCACGCGTTGATGCTTCTTTGACAAGCGCTTCAACTTCATTATCAATCTCTTGTGCAGTCGCTTCTGAATACGGCCGCTCGTGAGTAATCTTGTCGAAAACCATACCGCCAGTATCCTCATGGAAAACTTGATCGCGCAGTTTCGAGCCCATACCTTGTTCAATCACCATATCGCGAGCTATCGCGGTAGCGTGACGCAAGTCGCTACCAGCGCCCGTCGTAATACCGTCGTCGCCGTAAATCAGCTTCTCGGCAATCCGACCGCCCATTGCCCGTGCCAATATATCTTTGAATTCGTAAACATTCGTATAGCTTCTATCTTCCGGTGGCAAAAACCAAGTCACGCCACCAGTACCGCCGCGCGGAATAATAGTAATTTTATGCACCGGATCGCTATCTGGCAAAACATGTCCAACAATGGCATGGCCAGCTTCATGATAGGCCGTCAGCTCTTTCTCGTGGTCATTCATTACTTTAGCTTTACGCTCCGGCCCAATCGCTACCTTTTCAAATGCCTCGGTCAGATCATCGTTAGAGATCTTTTTGGAATTGCGGCTAGCGGCAATAATCGCTGCTTCGTTAGCTATATTAGCCAGATCAGCGCCGCTCGAGCCAGCCGTCTTCGCTGCTAACTTATCCAGATCGACAGTATCGTCGGTCGGTTTGCTCTTGAAATGGACCTTCAGAATAGCTTCGCGATCTTTGCGCTCCGGCAAGTTGATATTCACATGGCGGTCAAAGCGCCCTGGTCGCAGCAAAGCCGGATCAAGCACGTCCGCCCGGTTAGTCGCGGCGATGATAATAACATTAGTGTCAGCCTCAAAGCCGTCCATCTCTACCAAAATCTGATTCAATGTCTGCTCGCGCTCATCATGACCGCCGCCCATACCGCTACCGCGTTTGCGGCCAACAGCATCAATCTCGTCAATGAAAATAATCGCCGGCGCATTTTTCTTGGCCTTTTGAAAGAGATCGCGCACCCGGCTAGCACCGACACCGACGAACATCTCGACAAATTCTGAACCAGAGATCGAGAAAAATGGCACGTCAGCCTCGCCAGCCACTGCTCGCGCCAGCATAGTCTTGCCAGTACCCGGGTCGCCAACTAGCAGTACGCCCTTTGGAATCTTAGCGCCGAGACTCTGATATTTTTTCGGATGTTTGAGAAAATCTACAACTTCTTGGAGATCCTGCTTAGCATTATCGTTACCAGCGATATCATCGAAAACTACACGTTCTTTGTCGAGTCCATACAATTTAGCCTTACTCTTACCAAAACTCATCGCCTGGTTATTCTGACCTTGCGCTTGGCGCATCATGAAAACAAACAGCGCACCGATCAGTAGTACTGGCAAGAACACCGTCATCAAAGTCAACAATACTGAGTTATCCACCGGCGCGCTATCCGAAACAACAGAGCGGCCTCTCTCGTTAAGTATGCCCTCTCTCAACAGCGACGAAATGCCACCGCCAATGTAAGTTCTTTTCGAAGGCTTATTTTCGCCTTTCATCGTCACCTGGAGGTCGCCACCTTGGCCTTCAATTTTGGCAACCTTACCGTCATTGGCGTCTTTGATGACTTGAGAAATCGGCACTTCTTTAATAGGTTTTGCCGGCATAAACGCTGCATACAGCGACAAGCCAATCAGCGCGATAATCGCCCAAAATAGGCCGAGCCGAACCTTATTACTTACCTTTTGTTTACGAGATTTAGGCATTGAAATAGATGTCCTTTCGTGGTTTTACAATCAAATTCAGAATATCTCTATAATTGTACCACTTTCGCGCGGTAAGTTCGAGTAGTAATTTCTAGCTGCACATGGTCGCCAATATCAACTCTAGCACCAGCCCGCGCCGTTTTGATAGCAATAAGCGCCCGCTCGGTGCGCGGGCGCGTCGGTCTAGGCGCGCCAGTCTGCCGCGCAATATCGCTAGCCAGCAGCTCTAAAGCCGTATCCTCGTCAATCTGCGATAAGAAATAACGCGAACCGCCGTTACGCAGCAAGATCCGCTCAACCTCGCGTTCAATATCTTTTCGCAAAGCTATTTGCCTAGCGCGTAGCTGTAGCAAATCAGTAATCGTACGTTTATCACAAGTACTATTAAGAGTTTTTCTAACGCGATTACGCTGATAGTTGTCGCTGAGATTTGTCGCATCCTCAACCCATTCGAGATGACGGCGCAATGCGTATTTGTAGAGCTGCAATTTGGTAAACGATAACAGCGGACGCGCAATTCCAGGCCGTGACAAAACTGCTAGGCCGCGCCAGCCCGTTCCGCGCTCAATATTAATAGCAATTGTCTCAGCAATATCATCAGCATGATGCGCCGTCGCTAGCACTGCGCCAAACTCTTGCGCCTGCGCCAATAAAAATTCATACCGCTTGCGGCGCGCCAACTCTTCGCTAGCATTCACACCAAGTTCAAGCGACGTTGAAACAAATGGCAAATTATACTTTTGCGCCAATGCCGCTACAAACCGCGCGTCAGCCCGTGATTCTTCACCGCGAATACCGTGCTCGACATGCGCCACGGCCAGCCGATACTCCGACCGGCTCAGCATATCTAACAAACACACACTATCCAAGCCACCCGAAACAGCTACCAGATACATCATATCGTTATTATAATCTATCAGAACGTTAGCGTTAACTCAGTTAATAGCAAACCGCCCTTCCAAGAGGGCGGTTCAACAGAGAAATCGGGAGTAATATTTCTCGATATCTATCGTCGAATAGTTTCATTAATTTTTCCTTAAAGCTAGCCGATTTGCTACTACATCACACATCTGGTACAATTAGGAAAATGTGGCACTGTAGCTCAGTTGGTTAGAGCGTAGGACTCATAAGCCTAAGGTCACTGGTTCAATCCCAGTCAGTGCTACCAGGACAATCAATTTCTACGGCGGATTTCTCCGCTGTTTTTTGTTTTACCGTCTCACGATAAGCAAACTATATTCGCACAAAACTGTCTTAAGTTCGCAATGTCTCACTAGCATCGATTCTTCTTAAAATAGAAAGTCTTCTACATCCAGCAAATCGTTACGACGATTAATAAATTCGCGTAATTCAACAGTCGTCCGTGGACGATTCCAGGTCGCATTTTCGCTATGTAATGAGATATTTGATTCAGTAACGTCCATATTGTTTAGTCCTTTTTGTGTTATTTTGATCTACGTCTGTATAATAGCATAAACTTGCAAAAAAAGCAATACCCTTTAAAAAAATCTTTTGACTTTGCTATGTCGCTTATGGTATAAAATAAACAAGGATAAACCAAATAAACATGGATACTTTAATTGCTATTAGCATCATAGCCCTCGCAGGGTCAATCCACGCCAGCTTTCAATTAAGCGTCAGTATGGCAACCGCGCTATCAGGCCACGCTTTAGGCCGCCAGCTTGCCGCTAAACGAACATTGCGATTGCTCTTCGGCTTTGTGGCAGGAGTACTAACCATGACGCTGCTGTGCGTAAGTTTTGCTAGCTATGCTATAGGTATATTAGCGCCACACAACAGTTACTTATGGATAATACTGACTGCAGGTCTGATGATTGTCGGCTTAGCGGTTATCCTCTTTTATTATCGCAAAACAGACGGCACCGAACTGTGGATCTCGCGCGGCTTTGCTCATTTCCTACGCAAACGTACTGCTAAGGCTAGCCTCACCGCTGAAGCTTTCAGCTTAGGCTTGACCAGCGTCGTATCGGAACTAGTATTCACTATCGTACCAATTATCACTGCTGCTTGCGCTATCATTGCTCTACCGCCAGCCTGGCAAATTGCTAGCGCGATACTCTACACACTGATAGCGTCACTGGGACTACTTATCGTTACCGCTCTAATTGGTAGCGGACACAAACTCAGCCATATTCAACGTTGGCGCGAGCAAAACAAATATTTTCTACAATTTTCTGCGGGACTTGGTCTAATTATACTTGCTTTTTACATTTACACTAATACTATATCTGACATGATTACCAGGATGGGCATTCTATGAGTGCGACCGTCATCAAAAAAGGTAAACGCCCACCGGAAGATTTCAACGCCGATAAGCTACGCGCCAGCCTATATGCTGCCTGCCTAAGCAGCAAAAGTCCCGACGGGTTAGCCCATAACCTCGCCGCCCAGGTAGCCCAAGAGGTTGAAATATGGAGCAACCAAAAATCAGATGTTACTACTACCGATATTCGCACGCAAGCTGGACGATTTCTAGAAAAAAACCATCCCGATGCGGCATATTTATACAAACACCACAAAAAAATGATGTAGGAGGCACGAATGGCAAGAAAACGCAACAAATTTGATTATGACCTGATAGTTATCGGTAGCGGTGCGGGCGGATCAGCGGCGGCAACGATCGCTACTCGCAATGGAGCAAGAGTCGCTATCATTGAAGAAGATACTTTCGGTGGTGATTCGCCTAACTGGAGCGATGTACCGACCAATGCGCTACTGCATGTAGCTCACTTGTACGATCAAGCGCGTCATGGCGCTAAATTTGGTCTGCGTTCTAACACTTTAGGATATAATTACCCGAGCATTCGCTCCTGGAAAGACCTAGCAGTCAAGCGAACTGGTGCCGCTGGTAACCGTAAATTCTACGAAAATCAAGGTATCATTACCTACACCGGACACGCACACTTTTTATCACCAAACGAGATCGCCGTTAGACGCAAACATATTAGCGCCGAAAAGTTCCTCATCGCTACCGGCTCGCACTGGGTGGCCCCAGAAATCCCAGGGCTTAACGAGATCCCATTTTTAACTGCGCGCACTATCCTAGAGGCTATGCGACCACCAAAAAGTCTCTACATTATAGGCGCCGGCAGCGTTGGCGTCGAGCTTGCACAATTAATGGCAACTTTCGGCACAAGAGTCTACTTGACAGACATAGCTGCTCGTATTTTACCTAAAGAAGATGAAGAGGTCGGTGAGCTGATGGAGGCTTACCTCAAAAAGCATAAAGGTGTTACTTCGCTAACTCAAACTCGAACCGTTACTGTTGTCAAAGATGGACTCGGCTACCGCGTATCATTCTTGCGCGGTGGAGTCGAAAAATCTGTACGTGTCGAGGACGTACTAGTAGCTACCGGACGACAACCAAATCTTGATCTTGGATTAGAAAACGCTAGTGTTGATTATGATCCGACTGGCGTCCATATAAATGAGTATTTACAAACTAGCGCCCGGCACATTTACGCCGCCGGAGATATTATTGGTAACAGTGAACATACACATACTGCATTGTTGGAGTCACGAATTGCTGCCCACAATCTATTTGCTAAAAACCAAATCACACCAGATTATACTGCTACACCTCGTACAACCTTCACTTTCCCAGAAGTGTCATCTGTCGGATTAACTGAAGATGATTGCATCAAACGCGATCTCAAAATCAATAAATCTATGGCGCCACTATCAATTATCGGCCGCTCTAACACTGGCGATTTCCGCGACGGTTTTGTCAAGCTAATCTGCGACAAAAAAGGTGTAATTGCCGGCGGCACCATTGTAGCGCCAAATGCCAGTGACAGTATTCATGAAATTGCTTTAGCAGTACGACACGGATTAACCGCCAAAGATCTAGCCGACACGCCGCACGTCTTCTTAAGCTGGAGTGAAGCTATTAGAGTCGCTGCTAGCAAATTAGTTTAAGAACATATTGACGACGGTTAAGCGCAAAACGAAATGGTTGAAAACGACATAAGCTATACATAGCAAAAGAAAAAAGCTCAGCTAAAGCCTGAGCTTTTTTCTTGGTAGCGGGGGCTGGATTTGAACCAGCGACCTCTTGGTTATGAGCCAAGCGAGCTGACCAGACTGCTCCACCCCGCGATACAAAGCCTATTATAACAAATTAAACGTCATTTTTGCAAGCGCGATGCGGCAGTTTTGCCTGTCAAGAAATCAATCCATTGCTGGAAGTTTGATTTATTTGTAGCTGGTGCGTGGCGCGGTATCGTTTTGACATAAGAACTATCATCCTGTTTGTCTAAGTTTTGCACTTTTGCGCTATTCTCTGGCAGAATCAGCTGCTTCTCGCCAGCACTTGCTAAACCTAATTTACCTCTCGCTTCCAGCTCCTTATATTCATCACTTTTGTAGTAGTTTTGCTCATACTTAAGAGTCTCTACTTCTAGCCGGGTCAGTTGCAATTGCTGCTTTTTTTCATCAAGCTCCCGCTGCACTCTGAAATTAGTTTGAATTGTCGTCATTGTACCAATTACCCAGCTAATCGCAATAACAATAGCCAGCAGCAACACTAGTCCGTTAAAATTAGCATAGTTAAACCAGACGTAACGTAGCTGCTGGCGTAATCTTTCAGTGAGTTTCATCTCACCTTATTATAAACCATAAGCAATGGTCAACGCGAGTTTTCTAACGACGACGATAGATAGCAATGCCCGCCGCGCCACTCAGCGCTAAAATACCAGCCACAATCGCATATCCATACAGACTTTCACCAGTGTCCGACAAGCGACTCGCATTCGCAGGCTTGCCGTCTCTGCCACTAGCTGTTGCCCCACTACCATTGTTATTGGCTGATGACCCTGCATTGCTCGAATTCTCATAGACGGCAACCGGATCAACAATCACACCGTTAGCAGTATTATCTAGATCACCAAAACCGCCATCGGTTACTGAATATTCAATAATGGTACGCTTGCCATCAGTTGAAGTTTTGAATGTAACTTTGCTAGTGATATCAGTAATATTTGAACCGTTAGTGTTGTATTTGATTACTTTTAGCTTATTCGGCGTGTAACGGCGCGATAACTCAAGTGTAATCTTAGCCGTGTAGCCGACAGCCGACTGCGCATGGCCATCACAGTTAACTGCAAAATTGGTCGACCCGATTAAACCGTAGCCACTTAGCTTACTCTGCGGCTGCGTCGCTGCGACAGCATTTTTGATATTGTAGCACTTATCACCAGAGGTGGAGAGTACTATATCTGTGCCGTCGGCTTGGCGTACCGTTTGCTTAGAAACAAGCGTTTGTATAACAATTGCTGCTAAGCGTGCCCGCAAGCTTGCTTTAACGGTTGGATCCTGAACCTTATTTACTAGCATTCGGGCGTTTGCTACAGCTTGAGCGGTTTTCTGACTCTCAGCGGTAGCGACGGCCGTTGTCGCTGCTGCTTGCGCATCGGACTCAGCTTTTTGCGCAGCAGCGACAGCTTGATTAAGCTGCTGCGTTGCAGCGCTAATTTCAGCTGGTGTCGGGTTTGCTGCAGCCTGGACGTCTTTAGCTTTTTGCAAGGCCGCTTTGACTGCAGCGTCGGCTTTGATGTAGGCTGGCTGCGATTCCGCACGAGCAATTGCATCGCCTAGAGTAGTCTTGTCCGGACGCAGCGCGTCAAGTGCCGCTTGCAATTCAGCAGTCGCCTTTTGAATACGCGTCACCGATGCTGACGAATCGTTATACACTTGTTTTGCTTGCGTAATTTTGTCCTTGAAAGCTTTAGCCGTGTCAGCGCTCATACCCGTTGTCGACGTTGCCTCAGCGCGGGCGATAAGCGTATTAAGCGCCTGCTTAGCATTATTCAGCTGATTGGTAATAGCATCAAGCCGAGACTGCAAAGCAGCTTTGACCGACGCATCCCGTACAGCGTTGACAAGGTTTTGAGCTTGAGCCACAGCCTGAACGGTTCTAGCGCTTTCTGCCGCCGCCGTGGCTGCCGAAGCCGCCGTCTGGGCATCCATTTCCTTTTTCTTAGCAGCAGTGACAGCAGCATTCAAATTATTAACCGCAGCATTCACTTCATCTGGCGTCGGGTTTGCTGCAGTCTGGACATCTTTAGCTTTTTGCAGAGCAGCTTTGACTGCCGAATCGTCCTTAATGTACGACGGTTCTTTTTCGGCATTGGTTATCGCTTGGTTAAGCGCGGTCTTGTCGACACGCAGGGCATCAATAGCTTTCTGCAAGTTTGTCTGAGCCGATTGTAACTCTGCAACGGAAGCGTTAGCGTCAGCCGCTTTTTGTTTGGCGTCCGCTATGGCCGATTTTAGCGCATTGACGGTGTCGGTGCTCATACCGTCGGTCTTCACTTTAGAAGCGGTGGTAATCAGCTCGTTGAGCGACTTTTTGGCACCAGCTAAAGCTTTTGATACCGTATTAAGCCTGCCCTGCAAAGCGGTCTTAACAGATGAATCCTGAACTTTGTCAACCAGATTTTGAGCATCAGTTATCGCCGGTGCGGATTGTTTGCGCTCAGCGTTAACTACGGCAGCTGTAGCAGCAGCCTGAGCAGCCTTCTCCCGCTGTTCGGCCTTGGCGACAGCCTGTCGGAGTTCTGTAATCGCAGCAGCGATATCGGCAGCTTTTGGATTAGCAGCAGCTTGAAGATTTTTAGCTTTCTGTAGAGCAGCTTTCACCGCAGCGTCGGCTTTGATGTAATCCGGTCTGCTTTCAGTATCAGATATAGCTTGATTAAGCGGAGTTTTGTCAGTATGCAAACTATTAAGCGCTGCTTGTAGTTTGGTTTTAGCTGCAACTAGCTGAGCAACTGTCGAACCTTGATTTTTGTTAGTAGCTTCAGCTGCAGTAATCTCACTCTTAAGTGCGTTAACCGTATCACTAGAGAGGCCTTCTGTCGGCGTATTCCTGGCGGTAGTAATCAGATTCGACAAAGCTGTCCGCGCATCCGAGATTTCTTGCTTAATAGCATTAAGCTCGCCTTGCATAGTCGATTTTTTGGCTGCATCTTGGACGTTCGCTAACAATGCTTCGGCCGCGCGAATATCCGCCGGCGCCTTGCTGTTCTTTGCTTTATCAACTGCTGCTCGCGCCGCACTTTGCGCAGTCTGTTCTTTGGCAATGGCCGCATCAAGCGCTTGCTTGAGATTATTCGTCGCCTGACTTATCTCAGCAGGAGTCGAGTTCGCTTTAGAAGCAACAGCTCTAGCAGCTGATAGCGCGCTCGCTACCGCTGAATCATTCTTAATGTAATCTGCGGCGTTATTGGCGCGATCAATTTGCGCTTGGAGTTGAGCCTTGCCAGCCTTTGGCAGCGTCACCGATGCCGTTAGCTGGCCGTTAAACTTAGCAGTAGCAGTACTAACCGCGATATCTTTGGTCCACAGCGCTGACAGTTCGTGCGCCGCACCGTCATAATTTGGCGCGACGACCTTGATCTGCCCGGCTCCATCATTAGCTAAATTAGCGTTATTCACGATACCGACCGCCGAACCAGCTATGTCTTTCAGCGGCGATGCAAACGGCGTGGTATTGGCGCTTAGGCGGACTTGCTGATTCGAAACATCAAGCTTCGTCAAATTGGTCAATCCACGCAAGAATGACACATCGCTAATATTGCCATCATCTAGTTTCAGAGACGACAGCTGCGTCATCGCGCCAATGCTGTTCAAATCAGCACCAGTCAGCGAGAACGAAGACAGCTGGAGCGTATCTATTTTGTTTAATTGCTTCAGCTTGTCGCTATTTTTTAACTGTGCTTTGCCGTCGCTAGAGCCGGACAGCTGCAATCTAGCCAGGCTAGCGGCGCTTCTGGCGAAGTTGGCAACGTCAAATTCCGCCGACTTGCCGCTGAGACTAACCTGCGCCAGGTGTGTCATATCCGCCAGTGGCGCTGTAGAAGTGATCGCATTGCCGGAAAGCAAAAGCGTATTTATGTTTGTCAGATTCTTGAGCGGTTCAATCGAGGTAATTTTGTTATTAGTTGCTGTCAGTTTGGTCAGTTTCGTCAACGACGACAACGGCGCCAAGCTAGCAACTTCGTGGTTGTCGATATTTAGCTCTTGCAGATTAACAGCTTTCTCGAGACCGGCTAAATTTTTAACTTTGGTCGTACTGTCAATGCTAAGACGAGTTATCTGCGATAGTTCATCAGCTGTAATCTCTTGCGTACTAGGACGACTGCTGCCAAGTGTCTTATTAATAGCTGCTTTAAGCCCAGCGTCAGGGATGCTCACTGTCGCTGGCGGCTGCGATGGCGGAGTTTGGCCGTTCGTGGCGTCCATCAGCGCGTTGACTAGCGCACCAGCATTCACTGGTACCCCAGCCTTAACAGTTTTACCGGTCGGGTCAATTGCCTGCGCTACATCACTCGGCAGAGGCTTGCCCATGTTTCTCGCTGGACTATTAGGTTTGAGGTTGTAATTACTCTTCTTGTAATCGTTATTATTCTCGGCCTCCTTAACGAAATACGGATTATTCGCTCGCGAGCCAAATGTGTCCAACGAATGCGCATCACGACCATTAATAGCACGGTTGATCTTATGGCTAGCCGAGATATCTGCTGCATGCTTAAACGCAATATCAATAGTATTTTGACCTTCAAGATCCCAAGTTAACATATACGGTTCATTACTCTGACTACTGCGGTAGTATACGTTATTATCGAAACCCTTGAACATTTGGTTAGTGTAAATCTTCGTGGCTTTCGATCCGAGATTCGTATCGCCATCAGTGCGTACCGGATAAGAATAGTACGGCTTACCACTATCATTCGGCTTATAAGCACGTGATGAAATGATATTGTTGTACATTTCTAGATCGGTCAGATTCCAACTGAGGTTATTTTCCTGCGACCACTTTTCAGGCGCTATACATCTTGTACCTTCGTAGGCGTTACAGCCATCAGCGCGGTTGTCCTCGAATAGATCAATAGGCCTATGTGTGCGCGAAATAGTATTGTTGTATAATTTCACACCGTTACTGCCAGAAACACGTATACCCGTTCCAGAACTCTCGATTATGTTGGAGGCTATGATTCCCGGACCAGATACTTCATAGAATACGGCCGAGCCAGAGTTTGTGAAAAAGTTACCAACAATTTTCGTATCAATACAACCCTCATCACACCAGAAGCCCGCCGTTCCAATGTTACCAGCGACGTTATCACCATCTGAGTGTTCAATACTAGAGGCTGAGTTATCTACAATATTATCACGGAAAGTAAGTCCTCGCGTATGTGTTACCTTGATATCCGATACCGTACAGTACGCCCCACAACCTTTGATTATAAACCCAGCAACATTGTTGTTAGTAAACGTATTGCTGATATACGAACTACCATGCGACCGGTTAGCACCAGTACCGTTAGCACCGTTATTAATAAATTTATTGTTTCTTACGGTTGTGTTCTCGGTGTTAAGGTTCAAACCTATAGCTGAACTTTGTACAAACAATGAGTCCTGAACAAGGGAGTTGCTGCCAGCTATAAACACTGCTGAAGTACCCGTTTGTTCGACACCGCCCGGATCCTCAAAACCCCACTCCTGTACTGGCGAATACTGAGCTATATTGATACCCTTCATTGCAAATCCCTTGCCAGACGCCGTAAACGCGCGAGCATGACGCGATACTTCTGTAGTACCAGTCGTCGGATCAGAACCTAGGTAGTAGGTAATTGGATCATGAGCACCAGGCGTATACACCCGTTTGCCATTCTCAATCCTCATAGTTGTTGGTGTGTGATCTTCAACATAGAAGGTGCCCGGCTTAACTTCATCTTTACGGGCAACCTGGCGCAGTGGATTATCGTTAATAAATGCTTGCTCTGGATAAGCTGCCACACCTTCTTTGGATGGATCAGAATTTACCGTACAGACATGACAAAAACTACTGTAGTTACCAGTCGTTTTCCATAAAGAGCCTTCCTTGACCCAGGCGCTCTTCTTGACAACCTCACTACCTTTCATCCACACTTCAGCACCCGGAGCTGCTTGGAAAGTAATATTATTTTTGCTAACGAAAAAGTGTGGCTCGCGGTAAATTCCTGATTTAGCAACAACCGTACCGCCATTACTAACCGCGCCATAAGCCCTTTTGAACGTTGCAAACGGCGCGCCCTCAGTGCCATTGCCTGAAGCGTCATTGCCATCCGGCGCTACCCAAGCAACATTTCTCGATGGCACAGCGTAATTTGTTTTAGTAAACGAATATTTTTTATTGATCTGCGCAGCTTGCGCCTGCGGCAGGTGCGTTAACACCAAGCCAAGCGCCACGACAAACGCTGCCAGCCCAGCGCCGATACGATATTTATATTTCCTACTACTCCTATGTATTTTCATATATCCCCTACCTCATTTGGATTATATACGGTTTTATCGTATCACAGGTAGATTAAGACCGTCAACAAAGTTGTTCTAGGCACTACAAATATTTTACGCTATAATACTAGCAGATGGGGGCGTAGCTCAGGGGTTAGAGCAGTCGGCTCATAACCGATTGGTCGCTGGTTCGATCCCAGCCGCCCCCACCACCAAGGTTTTATGTAAACTATTTATCATACAAGCTAATATCGCTCCAAGTATGCGCCGCTAGAGCGATCTTGCGCCGATAAGTCATCCCAGGGTTTGCTGTTCTCGTGTGTCTGCTTACACGAATCATTTTCATGTTGTCTAATAATCTCCCTAAAATTCTCTCTCAATAATCGACGATACTGCAACAAATCTATATAACCTTCCGCCGCCGTATTGTTTTCTATGCCCAAAGCCTTAGCAATTTCTATATCAACTTCACTGCGGATTGCCCTGGCTTTACCTCTCAGAGATTCACTACCTTTAGTATTTCTTGATCCGTATCTCTGCTTTGCCTCACTGTCATTTAATGCCGCCTCTTGATAGCGCAATGCCAATTGGTGCAATTGATTGCTAGAAAGCTGTCGCGGATGTTCCGTAGTAATATTTGATTCTAGCCTAGCAGGTATTGCCGTCTTACCTAGCCAATTATTGACAGATCGCCGTCTTTGATGATGATTAATAATCTCGTTCATATGTCAGTCTCTATATTACATCATAAAGTATACCAATAAGTCAAACAAAAAACCTCCCCTAGGGTAGTCAGGGAGGTAATTTTGTGCACCTGTTTGTTTATACATTTAGAGTAACAGAATGAGTAGGTGAGCGCAAGCACTTTCGCTACAAAATAAGAGCCCTTACTTATCAGACAGGACTCTTACCTCATGCTATTATGTGAAAAATTATTTCTTTTTCGAAACTGTCAGGAAACCGTTACGCGGGTTTTCTTTGACAACGCGGTCTTCCGGCAAATCGCACGGCTCGCCCTTCTCGTTCTTCTCTACCTTAGTGAAGAAATAAATAGTTTGCGGCTTACCGCCGCGAAGCGTGACTTCGGTTTTATGCAGATAATAGGTGACGCCCTTTGAATTCGTGTGCTTGTAAGCCATGGTTTATACCTCCTATTAGTATTGTGGTTTACATCTGTTAGCTTATATCAAACGTATGCACAGTGTCAACACTTTTCACCCCTGATCGCATTTCTCATACAGCTCGATACTTATAGCGCAACAATACGCGTAATACAGCAAGACTAATTAAGCGCAAAACTATAATTATAAGAATAAATATCGCTAGAATAACAAACCAACCAGCAAAATCAGGCGTCCAAAGCGGCGAAGTATACTCATGACGATACAACTCGGTGTTAGGCAGCTCTGGCTCCTGTAGTGTAGCGGAGGTAGGATATTTAGACAGCTCGTTAACGAAACATTGGATATAAGCCATCGACCAACCACTGTACTGCGGGTGACAAACCGCCTCGGCTTGAGCATGTACCTTAGCATTTTCGGACGATGCCACTGAAGCTTTTTTGATGGCCGCCTGAGAGTCGCGTTCATACTGATGCTGCAAGTAGACGGCGCCGCTACTAGCATTCATATGCGTCATCGAGTAACGCTGCAAGTCCTGGAGTCGATTGAATATTTGTGTTTCGTTCCCGGATTTATCGGCAATCGCGACGGCGTTGCGACGCTGCACCATACCGACATTATTGATTCGCAGAAAAGTTGCTGCCACAAAGCACACCAGCACAAACAAGATTAGCAACTGCCAAGTCTTAATTCGCTCTAACCGCCGGATACTTCGCCGCGCTATGCGCTTATCAACCATACTTCCCGCCCTTCATTACCTAATAGTATACCACGAGCAGCCTGATTGCGTTATAGTAGGGGTATGAATATTTACTTCTCTGGCATTGGCGGCGTAGCAATCGGACCGCTAGCCGAACTCGCTCACGATGCAGGACACAACGTACAGGGTTCAGATGCCCACTCAAGCTTAGAAACTAGTGAGCTGATGCAGCGCGGTATCGTCGTCACTGATGACCAATCTGGCGACTACCTAGAATACTGTCACAGATTGCATCATATAGATTGGTTTATCTACACAGCGGCTTTGCCTGCCGACCACCCAGAGTTAGTCAGAGCTCGAAAGCTAGGTATCTACACCGCTAAGCGCGACGAACTGCTGCGCTATATTATGAGCGAGAAAAATCTTAAAATGATAGCCGTCGCTGGTACGCATGGCAAAACCACCACGACTGGCATGATGATTTGGGTACTGCGCCAGCTAGGCGTGCCAATTAGCTATTCGATCGGTACCACAATTAGTTTTGGACCAAGCGGCCATTATGCACCAAATAGCCAATATTTCGTCTATGAATGCGATGAGTTTGACCGAAATTTCTTACATTTTAGCCCGTATATTTCACTGATTACTTCTATTGACTACGATCACCCTGATACTTACCCTACTCAAGCTGCCTATACTAGAGCTTTTCAGCAATTTCTCGGACAAAGCGAACTATCGATTCTCTGGAAAAAAGACACGTTAACTGGCTTGGAGCCAGTCAATCAATCGTGGGTACTCAAAGACGAAGAGGTAAAAAGCTTTCGCATACCAGGTTGGCATAATCGAGCAAACGCTACATTAGTCGCCAAGGTCTGCGAGCGATTGAAGCTGGGTAATGCAGACATAATTAAAACAGCTATCGAGAATTTTCCTGGCACACAACGGCGGTTTGAACGATTAGCGCCAGGCTTGTACTCTGATTACGGACATCACCCAACCGAAATTTACGCCACACTGCAAATGGCGCACGAAATTTCCCGCGAAATAACACTAGTATATCAACCACACCAAAACGTCCGCCAACACGAAATACAGTCTATGTATACAAATGAGGTTTTCCGCTACGCCGATAGCATATACTGGCTACCAACCTATTTGACACGAGAGAATCCCAGCCTTTCAATATTAAGACCAATGGATTTAACGAGAAATATAAACTCGTCTAAGCTGCATTTTGCTGAGCTGAATGATGCTCTATGGAGATCAATCACACTCGACCGTGAATTAGGCAAACTTGTCCTCTGCATGGGCGCCGGCACGATCGACGAGTGGCTGCGGCAACATTTAAAAATACAAAACACGTAGGAATTAAGAAACCAACTAATCTAGGCTCAAAGACAACAGAAGATTACTACCGATTATCGCCGCTGCCGTGCAACTGGCCGCGCTGCTGGCGGCTAGCAAGCTTGTCATTGTTGAGACGCGCCACCTCTTCCAAACTCGAGCCGAGCAGATGCGCCACCGAATTGACATACCACAGCACGTCACCCAGCTCCTTGATAATCTCCGCCCGATCGGCATCAGTAATTTTACCCTGTCGATCGCGAATTAGCTTTTTGAACTTTTCCATAACTTCGCCAGACTCGCCCGCCAAACCTAGTATTTGTGCCATCAAATCGGCGCTAACATCGCCATAAGCGTGGTCGCTGGTTAATGTCGAGATGGCTTTTCGCGAATAATCTTGAAAATTCATGTTCACCTCCTGTTTATACGTATTATAACAGCAATTACCAGCCGCTAGCTATTTGGCGTGAATCTAGCTACACCGGCCTAGCCTCAATGCAAACGCGCCTATTTGATATCGCCTGGCAGAATGCTAACGAGGGTTAGCTGTCGTACAGCAGTTTATCTATGGTATGCTATAGTTTATAATATTGTTAAATTTAATCAGGAGTTGTATGGATAAAAATAGGACAAACTACGAGGGGGGCAGATCTACTTGATGATGGTGCTGTAAAAAAACTGGGAGAAATTGCCCTGCAGGCAATCAGAACTGAAAGCGATTTAGCCGAAGTTAAGAGAGTACCGCGACTGCCAAACGGTGAACGCGAGGATGATGTTCAGCATAGTTATTCGCTGGCTATCCTAGCTCCAGAACTGCGCAAGCAATTATATCCGCATCTTGATAACAACAAGGTTCAAGGCTTCGCCAACGCCCACGAACTATTAGAAATAGCCACTGGCGACGTGGCAACATTCAACCTGACGGAAAAACAACTGGAAGAAAAACACCAGCGCGAGCAACGAGCCAAAGAAAAACTCATGAAGCGGCTAACGCCAGAACTTAAACAAAACTTGGAGGAATACGAACGCCAGGATACGCCAGAAGCTCGTTTTGTCCGAGCAGTTGACAAGATCTTACCGGTTGCTATGGATGTCGTCGGGCAAGGAGTACGTGTTGTTGAAGAAGATTACGGCGTATCAAATCTAGAGGATCTTCAAAAGAATCACGACGACCTGATTGCTGGTTTCAGAACGAGCTTTGGTGAGGAATTTCCAGAACTTGTTCAGCTATATGAGCATCTGGCGCGAGAATTCGAGAAGAAATACAAAGAAGAAAAAGCAAAAAAAGCCTGAAGTTAAATTACCGGAACGCCCAAGCCAGCTAGTCGAAGTTGAGCGTAAGTTCTTAATCGATCCTGAATCTTTACCGTTTGATCCAGAAGATTTTGAACATACCACAATCCGCCAAGGTTATCTGGCAGTCAGTGACGACGGATCAGAAACACGAATCCGCGATTTTGGAAATGATCAAAGATTTGAACTAACAGTCAAATCAAACGGCACTGTTGCACGAAAAGAAAAAACATACAAATTGACAAAGAAGTCTTTGAGTCGTTATGGCCGCTAATCTCGGGAAGACGTATCGAGAAAACTCGCTATTACATACCTTATGTCGACCCAGAGGGAGACAAACATACTATTGAGCTTGATATACCACGGACCTAGCCATCTGAACGGTTTATGTACCGCCGAGGTTGAGCTTGAAGGGCGTGAAGCAGAAGCAACTCTACGAGCTGACACTTTCCAGCCGCCTGAATGGTTTGGCGAAGATATCAGCAGTAATCTAAGCTACAAGAACAGATCACTAGCCTCCCAGTCGCCTCACAGCCTTATAGATCTTGGCAATATTAGTATGTAGCCTTCACAAAATTAATCGCCTTGCCCTCATTCAGCCAGCGCCGCTCGTACGTGGTCATGATTTTGTATTCGCCGCTCAAGTCTGATTCGTGCAGATCGAAGCTCAGTTCGCTAATGCGCCACTTTTCCGCCACCAACTGCTCCAGACTCCAGCAGAAAAAATCGCGGTCGTCGTGCTTGAGCATTAGCGTGCCGCCAGGCTTTAATAGCTGAGCATAACGGCGCAAAAAATACGGATGCGTCAAGCGCCGGCCAGCGCTGCGCTTTTTAGGAAACGGGTCGGGAAAAGTAATCCAGATGGTTTCTAACAATTTCGGCGAGATTAACTCGTCGATTTGATCGGCCCGCGCCCGCACAAAAAATACGTTTTTCAGGTCCTGCTCCAGCGCTGCGTATGCACCATTTTGCAAGCGGTCGCCCTTGACATCGACCGCGGCAAATATTTTATCCGGATGGCGCTGCGCCAGCTCGACGCTAAACATTCCAGTACCAGCGCCGATTTCCAGCATCGAGACCGCCGGCTGCTGATACCGGCACAAATCGCGCCACTCATCAAATTCAAAGCAATTCTCGGCGTTATGAAACTTAGCGAATTTGTATTTTTTGCGCCGACGAATAATAACAAAATCATCTGGGTTGATATGCTCTATCATTGACCAGATGCCTCGCCATTCGAAGATGCCCCTGCTGCACGATCGCTAAATATCTGAAGGGAATCGTCTAGCAAAGCTTCTCCGTCGAAACTAGTCGACGCAGTAGCGCGCTTGGCGTGTTTATTATAGACTTTTTTGAAATCCTTGATAGTCTTTTGATTAATATCGCCCTGAGCTGAAAAACTTTTCTCTGTCTCTTCGCTAGCGCCAGCTTGTTTTTGTACGGAGCTAAAACCCGGACGGCTCAAATCAACCTGTGCAGCGCCACTTGTGTTATACATCTCTAAAGCAATCGACACCATAATAAGCGATATTACAATCACACACACTAGCATTCCAGCAAAACCATACCTCTGACAAATACGATCAGCTCGCGTCTTCAACTTAGCACGAACATGAATTCTAGTCATTAGCTCCTCCTGAAGTATCCGAACCGAACTTAGACAAATCTAATTTATCTAGCTGCACACTATATTGGTTTATCAGCTTGTCTAGCTCTACGACCGATTTTCGCACCTCGCTGCGATAATGACGTGCCCGCTCTATACCCATATAGAAATCAGCCGGTCTATCCTGACAATCCATCTGGACTATGTGCGCCATCGTTTGTTCATAACGTTGATAAGATCCACGAAACTGATCAATTTGGCGATCAAAGTCAACTGTTGTTTTGGTCAGATCAATACCGTTAAGTTTGTTCAGCGCAATACGGCTATTCATCGGCGCCATCAATTTAGTAGAAATCGCATCGTACTCGCGACCTAGATTTATACGCACTAAAGCATCATTGGCGCGAACGCGTTCGAGAACAGATTTAGTTGTCACACAATTAGCACGTACCAAGCTTAGCTGTTTCTCAGTCAGAATAGTCATCGCCGGACCATAAGCGCTAGCAGCCGGACTGCAAGCAAGCCAAACTAATGTACACGATACAGCGAGAATTCGTTTCATTACCTATTATTATGGCGGAATTCATCCAGCTGGTCAAGTTCACATAGATTGTCGTAGACTGAGCAGATCAAAACCTATAGACCTAATTCATTCAACTGCTCTTTGCCAACAACTGACGGTGAATCCATCATGACGTCAACGCCTGAGCCATTCTTTGGAAAGGCCAAGGTTTCGCGAACGTTTTGCTCGTCAATCAGTTCCATCAATATGCGATCCACACCAAAGGCACAGCCAGCGTGCGGCGGCGCGCCGTATTTGAAGGCGCCCAGCATGGCGCCGAATTTTTCCTCGACGTAGGATTCGCTAAAGCCCAGCAAGTCAAATACTTTGTACAGCACCGCTGGGTTGTGGTTGCGCACGCCGCCAGAACAAATTTCGTAACCGTTCATCACCATGTCGAATTGGTCGGCGACAATTGCCAATTTATCAGCATCAGTGGCAGCAGCTTCCAAGGCTTGCAAGCCACCTTTTGGCATGCTGAACGGATTGTGGCCAAAGTCAAGCTTCTTGCCGCGATCATCCCATTCATAGAACGGAAAGTCGATAATCCAAGCCAGGGCCACCTCGTCCGATTTTTTCAGGTTGAAGTGGGCGGCAAATTCGTTTCGCAGGCGACCAAGCACAGCGTTGACAACTGAGCGAGTGTCGGCACCAAAGAAAACAACATCACCATCCTCAGGGTTCATTTTATCTATAAGTAGTTTATGTTCTTCGTCTGACAAGAACTTTGCTACTGGCGAAATCACATCATAAAAACAAGGAGCATTAGTATGCATTGGTATCACGTAGCCCTGCGCCTCGTCTGTATTTTTGATTGTCACGTACTTAATATAGGCTAAACCGCCTGCCCCTTCACTCTTGGCAATGTCAGTGAATTGGTCAATCTGCTTACGGCTCAAACTAGCGCCATTTTTGACGCATATCGCCTTGATACACTCAGCGTTTTTGAACACGCCAAATTCGGTGCTGGCTAACACATCGGTCAGCTCAATCAGCTCCATGCCAAAACGCAGGTCCGGCTTGTCCGAGCCGTAGGTCTCCATGGCGTCGCGGTAAGAAATCCGCGGAATTGACTGACCGTCACCAACCGGCAGATCGCTCAAATCCAGCAATTTTTTGCCAGCAAACTCAGTCGCTAGCTGCCGCATCAGCGGCTCAACTTCCCGGCGAACCTCCTCGCCGCTTTCAACAAAACTCATCTCCAAATCCAGCTGGTAAAACTCACCATAGAGTCGGTCAGCTCGCGGATCTTCATCGCGAAAACACGCCGCCAACTGGTAGTAGCGCGGCACGCCGCCGACCATCAATAGCTGCTTGAACTGCTGCGGCGCTTGCGGCAAAGCGTAAAACTTGCCTTCCTGCAAGCGGCTGGGGATTAGGAAATCACGCGCGCCCTCTGGGCTGGAATTTGCCAAAATCGGCGTTTGAATTTCGATGAATTGGCGCTCGTCCATGTACTGATGAATCCGGCGATACATCTCGGCGCGTTTTTGCAGCATCTCTTGCATCTTTGGACGGCGCAGATCGAGGTAGCGGTACTTGAAACGCAAATCCTCATTCGCCTGGTTATCCTCGGCAAACGGCTGAATCGGCAACGTTTCAGCGCGGTTCAAAATTTCCAAATCCTCTACAACAATCTCGACATTGCCGCTGGCAATATTCGGGTTCTTCAAGCCCTCGCCGCGTTCCGCCACCACGCCGTGCGCCCGAATCACAAACTCATCGCGTAGACTCTCCGCCAACTTAAAAGCCTCCGGCTTATCAGGATTGATCACCAGCTGCACCAAGCCGGTATGGTCACGTAAATCAATAAAAATCAGCCCGCCGTGATCGCGCCGGGAGTGCACCCAGCCAGCAACGGTAATTTTCTCGTTGACACAATGTGCCGTTTGTATACTCAAAGTTCGCTTCATATCTCTGTTATTATACTCGATTTCATTATTTCTTACCAATCCGTGCTAGTATGATAGATTTTCCGAATAAAATGCGCTACAATTAAGCATAAGAATTATGAGGATATTGAATAATACACTGGTCAAGATTCTGACGCGTAATAATGTTGCGACCGAAGAAGATCTCAAGCCGATGATGGAAGAAGCTGAACGTTCTTCGCGTCCGCTGCAAGACATCGTGCTTGACGCCAAACTCATCTCTGAAGTTGACCTGACGAAACTCTTTGCGCAATATGCAGATATCCCTTATATTGAGATCGATCCGCGCGACATCCCAACAGAAGTGCTTAATCGCATTCCAGAACGTATCGCCCGCCAGTACAATGCTGTTATTTTTCAAATTGACGAAGATGGCACTATGCACTTGGCGATGGATGATCCAGACGACGTGCTAGCCACTAATTTCATCGAGAAAGAGATCGGCAGCAATACCAAGATATATATTGCGCCGCATTCTAATATTTTGCAGTGTCTAGAGAACTACCGCGGCGATGTCAACCAAGAGCTCAACGAGGTTATCGATGTGCAGCGCGAGGACGACGGTTCGGATCAAAAAGTTTCCGAAGCCGACGTTGCTGAAGACTCGCCAATCGCTCAGACTGTTAATCTTCTCCTAGAGTATGCCATCCGCTCGCAAGCATCCGACATTCATATCGAGCCGCGGGAAAATTTCGTGCAAGTCCGCTACCGTATCGATGGCGTACTTAAAGAAGTCAACCAATTACCACGCAACGTCCTTAATGCATTGGTTAGCCGTATCAAAATTTTATCTAATCTAAAAATCGACGAGCGACGCGTGCCGCAAGACGGACGCTTCAAAATCAAAGTTGCTGGTAAACAATACGCCTTACGCGTTAGTACCCTGCCAATTACCGACGGCGAGAAAGTCGTCATGCGTATACTTGACGAGTCAAATCAAGCGATTACTCTACAGCAGCTTGGTTACTGGGGCAAGTCTCTAGCAATTATCAACAGCGCTATTGCCGAACCAAACGGTATGATTCTAGTAACCGGGCCAACTGGTAGCGGCAAATCAACTTCCTTATTTTCAGTACTATCTATGCTAAATACACCGGAAGTTAATATCTCGACTATCGAGGATCCAGTCGAATACAAAATCCCCGGCGTCAACCAAACTCAGACCAACGCCAAAGCTGGTATGACCTTCGCTTCGGGACTAAGAGCCTTGCTGCGCCAAGACCCGAATATCATCATGGTCGGTGAGATTCGTGACGGCGAGACCGCCAATCTAGGCGTGCAGGCAGCACTGACCGGGCACTTGGTATTTTCGACGCTGCACACTAATAACGCCGCTACTTGTTTGCCGCGCTTGCTGGACATGGGGATTGAGCCGTTTTTGATTGCTTCGACCGTCAAGGCAGTGGTCGGCCAGCGCTTGGTGCGGCGACTGTGCATGAACTGCCGCGAACAATACGTGCCGACACAGGACGAAATCAACGAAATTGTTTCGCTATTCAACCTAAAGCCCGGCCAAACATTTGCTCACATTCACGATTTAGAGCTGCAGGCAATTGAGCAAAAAGTTGGCGGCGATACACCAGCCGGCACCGACGACACCACTATTCGAACACTTTGGCGAGCACATCCAGGCGGCTGCGACGAGTGCGGACATGCCGGCTTCAAAGGGCGTGTCGGTATTTATGAAGTACTTGGCATGTCGCGCGCCATTCAAAAGATGATTACTTCTGATGCCACTAGCAACCAAATTCAAGATCAAGCAATCGAGGAGGGTATGATTACGATGCAATCTGACGGACTAGTCAAAACATTACGAGGCAACACGACGCTCGACGAAGTATTGCGTGTCACGAGGGAATCATAGATGCCGTCCTTTTCCTATGTTGCGACCAACAAATCCGGCGATGTTGTCCAAGGCAAAATTGAGGCTAGCGACCGGCCTGGAGCTTTGTCCACTCTAACCAAGCAAGGCTTATCGCCTCTGAGTATTGATTCACTTGAAAAAAAGGGGCTGGCTAGCATTAGTTTTGGCAGCGGCAAAAAAAAGGTCAAAACCGACGACATTGTTATGTTCACGCGCCAAATGAGCGCCATGGTTAGCGCCGGCGTACCTTTGCTGCGCGCGCTATCTTCACAGCATGACCATACTGACAGTCCTGCGCTGAAGGCAGTTCTCGGCAGTATAATTAAAGATGTTCAATCCGGCATGCAGCTAGCTGACGCTCTCGAAAAACACCCCGCCACTTTCAACGATGTTTATGTAAATATGGTCCGTGCCGGTGAGGCTGGCGGTATCCTCGACGATATCCTCAAACGTTTAGCTATTCAGCAAGAAAAGAGCGCTGGTATTCGCAAAAAAATCAAAGGAGCGATGACTTACCCGCTAGTATTACTGGTCATTACGGTTGCTGCTTTTTTGGTCTTGATGGTATTTGTTATTCCGCAAATCGGCGAAATGATTAAAGGTTTTGGCGGCGAAGATGCCGAGCTGCCAGCCTTAACTCAGGTCATGCTCTCAATTAGCGGTTTTTTGACGACCAAAGGGTACTTGCTAATACCGGTATTAATTGCTGCTATCTATTTCTTGCGGCGCTGGCTCAATACTACCGCTGGCAAGCATACTTTTCACCGTTTTGTACTCAAAATACCAGCGATTAACGGCATTATTCAAAAAGTGGCTGTCGCCCGCTTTGCCCGTACTTTTTCGGCACTAATGGGATCAGGCGCAGCAGTACTTGAGTCGCTTGAAGTCACTTCACACTCGGTTGGCAATGTCGTCTACGAGGAAGCTCTGCTAAACGCCGCCAAAGAGGTCGAAAACGGTAAAAACTTATCGACGATTATCGAAAAAACTGGATTATTTCCACCAATCGTCTCACAGATGCTAGCTGTCGGCGAAGAAACCGGACAAACTGACGTTGTGCTCGTCAAAGTAGCCGATTTTTATGAAGAAGAAGTTGACGTCGCTATTGATAGTATCGGTTCAATTATCGAGCCAGTAATGATTGTGCTGATGGGCGGTATGGTCGGATTAATCGCCGCTAGTGTCATGATGCCGATCGCCGGCTTATCAACAAGTATTAAACAATAAAACTTATGCTATACTGTATATAAACGAAGAAAAGGGCATCTATGGTAAAACTATTTTTCAAAGACAAACCGATCATTGGACTTGACATTAATTATACTGGTATTAAAGTCATGGCAATCAACCAAAAACACGCTGATGTCAGAGGCTATGGTTCGATTGACCTCGACCCAGTCAAAACGCAAGAAGCGCTTGATACTGATGATCACGAATACCTCAGAGAACATCTAGCAAATATGTTTCGAGATCATATAATCGGCTCCCTGCCGTCCAATCATGTAGTAATTGGCATACCAACAAGCCGCACTTATTCACGCACCTTTACGTTACCAACTAGTGAAGAAAAACACATTGCCAGCGCCGCCCAACTAGAGGTGGAGCGTTATATACCCGTACCAGCCGATTCGCTATATACAGATTATGAAATCATTAAACGCACTAGAGAGACTTTGATGGTAGTGGTGTCGGCAGCTCCACGCGCCATCGTTGATACTGTCACTCAAGTCGCCAAAGAAGCTGATCTGCGTCCAGTGGCTATCGAACCGAGCATCAATGCCGTGGCTCGTATCCTGACGAAAACCGAAGAAGGTAGTCGCACCACGTTAGTTATCGATATCGGAGCAACTAGCACTGATATAGCTGTTCTCGAAGATTCAGCTATCCTTATCACCGGCTCGGCCAACACTGGAGGTAATAACTTCACTCTAGACATCGCTAGCAAAATGCAAGTCTCTTTGGAAAAAGCTCATCAATACAAAGTCCTCAACGGTCTCGGGCAAAGCGACGATCACGACAAAATTGAAGCTGCTCTCAAGCCAAGCCTTAATAGGATCGTTGGAGAAGCCAAGAAAGTTATCCGATACTACAGCGAACGTATTTCTGACGACAAAAAAATTGAGCAAATTCTAATAGTCGGCGGCGGAGCCAACATGCCCGGTATTGGCGAATACTTCACTAATGCTTTCATTCTACCGGCACGCGTAGCCAGTCCGTGGCAAGATCTTGATTTTGGCTCGCTAGAAAAGCCCCACCGCCAATTCCGGCCGCGCTACATAACCGTCGCTGGCTTAGCCAGTGTACGCCCATCGGAGGTAAAAAAATGATCAATCTGCTCTCGCTAGAAGAACGCAAGCAGCTCAAGGCCGCTCGGGCCAATTCGATATTTATGCGTTATGTAGTCATGTCGCTAGTAGTCGTCGCCGTGATTATCATTGAGTTGGTAGGCTCTTACTTTATGCTAATGATTAATCAATCAAACAGCAGAAACACCATAACCAACAATCAAAACCAATCGTCAAAGTTTAGCTCAGTCAAGAATAAGGCCGAAACCTACCGCTCCAATCTATCTGTTGCTAAATACATTCTCGACACCCAAGTACCGTACACTGACATCCTAAACGCTATCGCCAGCAGGCTACCTAATGGAGCGTCACTTAGCAACATAGCCATAGATCCGACCACATTTGGAACGGCGTCTGTGCAGATCCAGACTTATGTCAGTTCGTACACTCAAGCTATCGAAGTAAAAAACAGCTTACAAGAAGCTGCCATAGGCAAAGTCAAGATTTTTGATAGCGTTAGCCTATCGGCTACCTCACATGAATCTGGCGATAATAAATATCAAGCGACTTATACTGTAATTTATTCAAAGAAGGTGCTACCATGAAGTTCGTCTTAAAACCATCTACATTCCGCATATTACTCGTTGTTATACTGTTGGCTATAACCGCCATAGGTGCTGGTGCCTTTGTTATGGGACACCAGCAAATAGCACAATACGCCGAGGAAACTCGTAAACTTAGCACCGAAGCACAAGCATCCAGCAACGAACTGCAAGCACTGTCAACTCTCAAGGCTTATCTAGACAATAATAAAGAAGATGTTGAGCGTGCCGCAAAGATCGTTTCAACTAGCCAAAGCTACCACTATCAAGATCAAATTGTCAAAGACATCGAAAGGCATGCATCGACCGCTGGAATAGCCATCTCTTCAATTGATTTTTCAGCTAATCAAACCGGCTCAAAAGTCGCCAGTTCATCGAGTTCTTCGTCGTCTAGCAGCAATGTCAAAACTACCAAAAAACCAATTCCAAACGGTTTCAAATCTGTCAACGCCACCGTGACACTAGAGAACCCTATACCTTACAGCAAAGTCTATTCGCTATTGACCGAGCTAGAACAAGGGCTTTTCCGAATGCAAGTATCTAATCTAGCATTAACGAAAGACGACAGCAATAATATTACGGTTAGTGCATTAAACTTGGAGGTGTACACAAAATAATGGAAGTCTCAGACGCATTTAAGATTCTCAGTACCAAAACATCGAAATTCTTTGGCCAATATCATTTCCTGTTATTTTTCATACTAGCTGCCGGCGGATTGTCTATTGCTACTATGCTGCTTTACCAAACCATCACTACACCTGCCGATGATCCACAGGCTAGCACTTCTGCTACATTTGACGATGCCACAATCAAACGTGTTCGCAAGCTCAAAGCAACAGGCGACGGCACACCAACACCACCTCCAGCAGGCAGTAGGAAAGATCCGTTCTAGTCTATGATTTTGCTCGGTTCGACGCTAATCAATGCAGTAATACTTAGCATCCAAACGAGCGGCGAAGTAGCGCGGACTAATCGTGCTATTATCAATCCGGCTAACCTACAAATTATAGCTTTTGAAGTGTCTGGTTCGCTCGTAAAAGATCACCCTTCTCTTATGTTGATTAGCGATGTGCGAGAGCTTAGCAATATGGGTTTTATAATTGATGACATCGACCAATTCGTAACACCAACTGATGTTATGCGTGTCAACGAAATTTACCAGTTAAAGTTTGACATCATTAACAAACAAGTTTTCGACGAGAAACACCATAAACTAGGCAAAGTTATCGACTTCACGCTCGATACAACACAGTTTCTCATTATGCAGTTGTCTATCAAGCGCCCTTTGCTGCGCAGTTTCAGTGATACCGAAATTTTGGTACACCGCAGCCAAATTATTGAAATCAATAACGATTCAATAATCGTCCACTCTGAGGCCAAAGCACCCGAGCCGGAGCTTCATGAAGTTGTTGGTAGCTACGTCAATCCGTTCCGCAAGCCAAAACAAGCCCGGCAGAATTCAGACACCGATTAAGAACCGTCGCGCAAAGCAGCTTTAATATCGTCAAAGTTAAAGCCCTGGCGTGCCAAATACTGCATAAATTTTTGCTCATCAGGGTAACGGCGTCGTTTTTTAGCAATAATTTTAGCTAATTCGTCGTTGTCGTTGCGAAGCGACTTGGCGATTACATCCTCAATTATGGCGCTTGATACACCTTTTGCTGCCAGTTCGCTGCGCAGCTTTCGCATTGACACGCCCTTGGACTGGCAGCGATTTTCTACCCACCAGCTAGCAAATTTCCGGTCGTCAATATAACCGCGCTCTTGCAATTTCGCAAAAACGCGGTCAGTTACCGTCTTGGCAACACCTGGTTTATCGCTAATCTTGCCAGTTTTTCTATTTTTATATTGACGAGTCAGTGTCTTGCGATAAAGATAATCGCCAATCTCGCGAGCGCTGTGTGGACGCATTAAAGCGTATTCTAGAGTGCGCGCATACAGCTTGCCGAACTCGCTCTCTTGCTTGAGATCGGCTAATTTCTCGCTTGATAAAATTTGGCCAGGCTTAATCCCGAGATCAACAACTTGCGAGATGTCCAGGCTAAAGGCATATTTACCGTCAACAGACACGTTAACACGCTCTGGGTCGCGAACCTGCGGTGAGAGCAATGTTATTGTATGCTGATTTTGCGATTGCATCATCCCTATTATAACCGAAATAGTAGCGTCTTGATAAAATTGACAAATACGATACGATACGATACTATCATCTCTCGCGTAATACCGCGCCAGAGCGTATCCTATTCGAGGAGACAGTACAATGTTCTTCCGTAAGAAAGACGACCCGCGAGACGACTTTACCCTCGACGGATCCAGGTTGCCATATTGGATCCCTGCCGACAAGCCATTCAAGGCACTTTAATGGAAAAACCGAAGGTCAAGTGCGCCGAAGTTTTTTAGAGACAAACTTTTTAAAGCCCTGCTATCCCTAATGGGAATAATCGTGTCTCTCATCTGCTCTATCGTCGCACTTGTGTTGACGGCAACAGCCGTCATGCTTCGCGATGAGACGTGCCTTTTTGGTGCGCTCATACTAGGCATGATGGCATACATAATCGTCAAGGCGATTAGAGACGAATAGGCCTGGTACACGCCCGCCCGAATAAAGCAGCTTGCCGAGCACCAAGCTCAGCTTGAGCGCGCTTCCGGCGGGCTGTTTTTCTTTTAGTCTTTCGATTCAGGCTCAGCGACTTTTTCGCGGACTTTAGCATCAATCTCTGCTAGAATTTCTGGATTGTCTTTCAAGTATTTTTTAGTGGCTTCGCGCCCTTGGCCAATAGTTGCATCGTTATACTTATAAAATGCGCCTGATTTGCCCAGCACACCGTATTGCACGCCCAGGTCGACAACATCGCCCGTCTTGCTAATGCCTTCATTGTACATGATGTCAAACTCAGCCGTGCGGAATGGCGGCGCAATTTTATTCTTAACGATTTTAACGCGCGTACGATTACCGCGAATCTCATCGCCGTCTTTGATCTGCCCAATCCGGCGGATATCTGCCCGCACCGAAGCGTAGAACTTCAGCGCATTACCGCCAGTAGTAGTCTCTGGATTACCAAACATTACACCAATCTTCATGCGAATTTGATTAATAAAGATAACGGTCGCTTTAGATTTGTTGATGATGCCCGTCAGTTTGCGCAGCGCCTGGCTCATTAGCCGCGCCTGCAAGCCCATGTGCGAGTCACCCATATCGCCATCAATTTCGGCTTGCGGCACCAGTGCGGCCACCGAGTCGACAACGATCAAATCAACCGCATTAGAGCGCACTAGCGTCTCAACAATCTCGAGCGCTTGTTCGCCATTATCCGGCTGTGACACTAGTAAGTTGTCGGTATCGACACCCAGCCGCTTGGCATAAGCCGGATCGAGCGCGTGCTCGGCATCAATAAACGCCGCCGTACCGCCTTGTTTTTGCATTTCGGCGATAGCATGCAATGTCAGCGTGGTTTTTCCCGAGCTTTCCGGACCGTAGATCTCGATAATTCGTCCTTTCGGATAACCGCCGCCGAGTGCTAGATCTAAACTTAGACTACCGCTAGGCAATAATTCAACATCAACTTTCTTGGCTTCGCCAAGTTTCATAATTGAACCATCGCCAAATTGCTTGGTTATTTGCTCCATCGCCAAACCTAGCGCCTTCAACTTACCTTCATCAGCCGTTGTGTTTTTGTCTACAGGTGCTTTTCGTTCGCTCTTCTTCGCCATATCTCCCCTTCCCTTGCTAATACCTTAATTATACATGAGCAGCCCAATTTTTGGTATAATAATAAGTATGAAACGAAATGGCTTCACTGTAATCGAACTTTTGCTAGTTATTGTATTGCTTGGTACTGGCAGCTGGCTTTTTTTTAGCGAGAAAGCTACTGTTGACGCATCTGCTCGCGACAAACAGCGCAAAACCGCCATCAATGCTATGTACTATGGTTTAGAGGAATATTTTTACGCCAAAAATGGATACTATCCCGCTTCTATCGATAGCAAGACGCTGCGTACTGTCGACCCGGAACTCTTCACTGATCCAAAAGGCAAGAAAGTTGGCGCTAGCGGCAGCAATTACATCTACGAGTCAACCGGCTGTAATAACGAAAATCGATGTACCGGCTACACCCTACGCAGCCTAATGGAGCGTGAAGATACCTACATCAAAAACAATCGCCAGCACAAAAAGTAGCCTTAAGATCCTTAGTCGTCATCGTCTTTGGTGACTGGTCGACCATTCTTGAAGGCCTCAACGGCATTGTTAAGTATTGCCACCTGAGCTTTCGGATTGGCGACATAACTAAAACGATATGTTGTCTCGTCGCCCTCGGTGCTAAGCCGAATCGAACCGTAGTTAAAGAACGTTTGCAGAATGCCTTTTTGCGAATAACTAGAATCTTCGATGTTCATCAAACTCACTGTTTGTTCACGCTTCGAGAACAAGCTAAGCTGAATTTCTTGGATAACGCTCTCATTCGTTAAGAAAAAACGGTTTTGCATATACACCCAAATCGCCATATACAGACCAATTCCAAACAAAGTAATAGTCATCAAACAGATAAGGATAATCTGTGGATGCATAGATCGCGGCATTCCAATAGCCCTGGCAATATCAGGATAACAAAACATAAATACAGACACTATAGTAATGGCAAACATCATTACTATAGTGGGCGCCCAAATACCAATACTATGTCGCGGAATCATCCGAATGACATACTCATGCTCGCTGAGATTAAGCCACGGATAGAGACGTCGCGACTCTTCGTTTTTACGGCGAGTTTCCTCAGAAATATGAACCGGAATTGGCTCGGTGGAGCGAGCGACATGTACAACTTGTTTACCGGATCCAGTTACCGACACAGAGCCGCCAGTTTGTTGTTGCGCCACCGGCTGATTTGCTGCTTCTTGCGTGGATTGCTCCTGTGGCTGCGGAGCAGCGTACAGCGGACGCCCTTCTGCGTCGTAAGCTACTGGTCTACGATTATCATCGTCCATGGCACCTCCTCCGGTTTATCCTACTTGTAGTATACTACATATTGTTTAACTTGCCGATATGCTGGCGTGCCCTCATCGTCACTCGGCGACCGCGCGGCGTGCGCTCGATGAAGCCAATTTGCAGCAAATACGGCTCATAAAAATCCTCGATTGTTGTCGCTTCGTCGCCAGTCAGCGCCGCAATGGTTGTCAGTCCGACTGGGTTATCGCCGTAGTTTTCCAAAATTGACTGTAATAAATTGCGGTCAGCTGGATCCAAACCGAGCTCATCCACCTCCAACATTTCCAAGGCATTCGTTGTCGTTTTCACATCAATTATGCCATCACCGTTGACGTCAGCGTAGTCGCGCACGCGCTTGAGCAGGCGATTGGCGATACGCGGCGTCAGGCGGGCGCGAGTCGATAGCAAATCAGCAGCCTCACCTTTGATGGTTGAGTCCAAAATCGCTGCGCTGCGAGTTACGATCTTAGCGATATCTCCTGGATCATAAAACTCCAACCGGTAAATATGCCCGAACCGATCACGCAGCGGCGCCGCCAAGCTGCCCGTCCGCGTGGTCGCACCGATCACCGTAAACCGCGGCAAATCCAGCCGGATAGAGCGCGCCGCCGGCCCCTTGCCAATGACGATATCCAGCTTAAAATCCTCCATGGCCGAATATAAAATCTCCTCCACTGCCCGGCCTAGCCGATGAATCTCATCGATGAACAAAATATCGCCGTCCGCCAGGTTGGTCAAAATCGACGCCAAATCGCCCGCTTTCTCAATCGCCGGGCCGCTGGTCACGCGCAAATTTGTGCCCATTTCATTAGCAATCACCGTCGCCATGGTCGTCTTACCAAGCCCCGGCGGGCCGTACAGCAGCACGTGATCAAGCGGCTCGCTGCGCTGTTTGGCGGCAGCAATCGCCAATTTCAAATTCTTCTTCAGCCGCTCCTGCCCGATATACTCCCCAAAACTCTGCGGGCGCAAACTCACCTCAATCCGCTGTTCTTCAGCATCGTCGTCATGCGGACTGGTGTCGACTATTCGTTCAATTGCCATTATAACCCCTTGTAATAATCCCTCACCATCTCTGCCATTAGCCTTTGCCGCTGCCGCAAGAATTCATCATAATCATCGACCTCGGCTTGCAATAATATTTTTGGAACAGCGTTATCTTCAAAGTTGTTTACCATTTCGGCTTCGTTAACGATATCGCTATGGTGGTTATTATTTCCGGATAGTATATCGCCCAGATATTCGCGCGGCGCTAAATCGCTAACTGATATATTTATATCAAGCGACGGATTAAGTTGAATCTCGCCAATTTGTTTATTTTTGATCTGGATAAGGCGATTCAGTCGCGAGTTAATCTCTTGGCGGGTTGTTCCTGGGTTTCTGGCAACATATTCGTCGACAAACGTCAGCGTATCATAACCGTTGACCATCACCTCGGCAATATCACTAATCCATTCCTTACCGCGTTCAGTCGAGCTTGTACGTGTGCGAAACTCCTCGGTTAGAGGATTAAACGATATAGCAATCCGGCACTTCTTGTATCTTTTATCAACAACATTCAAGCCGCTGATTGCCGCCCTCAATGCCGTAATCCGTTGCTGGCCGTCAATCAAAATTCGCTTGCCCTGCGACGTAGTTCCGTCCTTTAGTTTTATGTCCGGATTTTGCCAGGTGATAATATATCCAACCGGATATCCCTGATATAGCGAATCCATCAAATCTCGTACCTGAGTGCTCGTCCACACAAATGGCCGCTGAATCTCTGGAATCGCAATCGCGCCGCTTTCCACCCAAGCCAGAATCGTACTAATCGGCGTTTGATTAAGAGAGAATTTTGTATCTTCCATGACTATCTAATTATATCGCACAAGCAAAATGTTTACGAATACCTTCATTGTCTATCAGCTTTTCAGCGCCATCGTCACCCGCTGCGCTGTCGGCAAATTGACGTCAACATTTTCCAGCGCTTTGGTGGCATCCGCCAAGGTGTAGCCCAGCGCCATCAACGCTTCCAGTGCTTCGTCTGACGTATTCAGCTCGGTTTGGACAGGCTCGTTCGCCCGGCCATAATGTGTCGGCAAGCCAACTTTGTCACTGAGATCAACCACCACGCGCTCGGCGGTTTTTTTGCCAACGCCGGCAGCTTTTTGGACAAAAGCGGCGTCGCTGTTGGCGATGGCATTGCGCACTTGTTCCGCATCACCTAGGCTGAGGACAGCCAGCGCTGCCTTCGGGCCGACACCCTGCACGGTGATCAGCATTTCAAACAGTTTTTTCGCCGCTAGACTCGAGAAGCCGAACAATTCTTCCGCTTGTTCGCGGACGTGGTGATAGGTATAAAATTTAGCGTCCTGACCCAAACTAACCGCCTCAAAATCGCCCGCCGCCACGCTGACTTCGTAGCCAACGCCGTGAACGTCAACTACAATAGTACCATTAAACTTTTCAGCAACTTTACCGAAAATATGAGCAATCATAGCTTACGGTGTATTGGCGCCACCAGGATTATTACCGTTATCGCCATTATTGTCACCTGTGCCGTTACCATTTTCGCCGTTACCACCACTACCATTATCACTCTTCTGGCAATTGGTGGTATTACTGCTATAATTCACGCCGTCAATCTTACTTTTATCAACTGTGACTATGGTGCCATTCTTCAAATCACAAGCTTTTACTTTGTCCGCCACACTACTACAGTTAGACGTATTCCTGGAATATTTTGTCGAATTGAAGCTATTCTCGTCAATTGTTTCGATTTTGCCGGTAGTCAGATTACATACGGATATAGTCGGTGCCTTACAATTCGACGTGTCTTTTGAATATTTAGTCGAGTCAAAATCATCCTCGTCAATCGATTCAACTTTACCTGTAGTCAAGTTACATACTGAGATTTTGACAGGTTCAGCATCACATGACTCGGTCGGCAATGCACCACTCATGAAATACTCATTATATGTGTTAGCACCAGCCTTAGCAGCCAAACCCCCCTTACCCTTACAGATAGCGCGCTGAACTATACCACTTGGTATCGAAAACTTCGCGTCCGGCTTGCCTGATAGCAAAGAAGTCATTGTGCTCTTCCAGATCGGTCCCGCCATATCGCTACCGCCGCTAATCATTGTAGAGTTGTCATTGTTCCCCACCCAAACACCAACAACATATTGTGGATTATAACCAATTGTCCAGGCATCACGGTTGTCGTTAGTAGTACCGGTTTTAACAGCAACAGTATGATTACCATTCACAGTAATCGACGAACCAAATATTCTAGCACGAGTAGTTCTATCACTAAGAATATCCGAAATCAAGTATGCCCCCTGAGCGCTAATAGCTTGCTTAGACTTGCCTTCATGCTTAAAGACAGTCTTGGCAAATTTATCATCGATCTGGGAGATGCTAGCAGTATCATACTGTTTACCACCATTCGCAAAAGCCGCATAAGCATGGGCCATATCTGCGAGCGATGCTTCCGCTGAACCAAGGGCCAGCGACAACCCATGATCACCCTTCTTTATCGAAGAAATACCCAAGTTGTTAGCCGCTGTTACAGAACGAGAGATGCCATACTTTTGCATCACCTCAACGCTTGGGATATTCAACGACCAGTTAAGAGCTTGACGCACTGTCGCGCTACCGCCACGGCTAGACTCGCTTCTGTCGGCATCGCGCGGTACATAGCCGCCACCAAAATCTTTAACTTTATCTTGCAAGATAGTTGCCGGCGTAATGATGCCATCGGCTAGCGCCGCTGCATAATAAATCGGCTTGAAGCTAGAGCCAGGCTGGCGTTTGGCTGTCACCATATTAACCTTGCCCCATTTTTCGTTATTGTAATCAGCACTGCCAACTAAAGCTCGAATTTCACCAGTTGTCGGATCAATGACTATACCGCTAGCGTTCGAGCCGCCCATCCGGCTAATATGTGCCATCTGCTTATCGATATTGCTCTTAAGGGTATTTTGCGCATCGACATCTAGTGTCGTTTTAACTTGATAGCCGAAACGCATGATTTTTTCGTAGCCCTTTTTCTCACCGCCATACTTATCAACTAATTGCTTGATGACCATCTCTGCAAAGTGCGGTGCAACACTGTTATTTTGCGTTGACGGCGGTGCATACGTCAGCTCTTGCGCTAATGTTTCTGTCTTTTGTGTTTCGGTAATATAACCTTCCTTCACCATTCGGCTGAGCACCGTTTTTTGCCGCTCTTTAGCGTATTCTACACTGCCGCTAATCGGTGAATAGCTGCTTGGCGCCGGCAGTACGCCGACTAGCATAGCACTCTCCGCCAAGGTTAGATCTTTCGGTGCTTTATTGAAATAAGTTTTGGCCGCATCTTCTATACCAAAAGCGTTTTCACCAAAGTAAACCGAGTTGAGATACATGTCAAGGATCTCGTCTTTGGAATAATTTTGCTCAACGGCAATCGACATAAAAAACTCTTGATATTTACGCATCAAACTGTGTTCATCGCTCAGAAGAGTATTTTTAACCAATTGCTGCGTAATAGTCGAGCCACCTCCATGCCGCGTCACTGCCGCTCTCAAAATACTGAAGACATTGAAACCACTATGTTTATAAAAATCCTTATCTTCGCTCGCCAGCAAAGCGTCTTTCATGTGGACGGATATCTGGTCAAGTTTCACTATATTGCGTTTTTCGGCCCGGCCAATACTATAGAAAGTTTTTCCGTTCTTATCTTTCAGGACTATCCCGGTATTATTGCGGTTCATCAGGCGTTCAACGTCGCGGATATCATTGGCCAACAACAGATAAGTTACAATCGGTATGATAACCAAAACAGCGACGATTGGGCCAGCGACAACAGCTACTTTTTGCTTGCGCGACAAACCTTGCCACCAGGCGATAATCTTACCAAATTTACCAGTAGGCTGACGGCGAGGACGTCGCACCGGAGACGTTTTACGTCCTACATTAGCGTAGCGCGATAAGCGCGAAGGTTGCTTACGTATTTGCATCATTTACTATTATACCACCTTATGGCTCAAGACGGCTCATAAAAACATGAGTTAATGCCGCAGCTAGCGCATCAGCGCAGTCGTCAGGCTTCGGCTTCTCTTGTAGACCAAGTTGAATGCGTACCATTTCTTGAACTTGCAGTTTTTTAGCAGCACCATAACCAGTAATTGATTTCTTGATTTCATTTGGCGTATACTCATAAATCGGCAAATCCGCTTGGCGACCTGTCAAGATTGCTACGCCACGCGCCTCGGCTACACTAATAGCAGTTGTAATATTCTTGGTAAAAAACAACTTTTCGACAGACATGACATCCGGCTGCGTTTCTTTAATTATGTCCGTGAGCCCTACGTATATCTCCTCTAAGCGCTCTGGCAGTGGTGTATGCGCCGGCGTAGTAATAACGCCAGCCGTGATCATTTTTGCCCTACCGCGAGTAATATTGATCACTCCAAATCCGAGAATGCCTGTGCCAGGGTCAATTCCGATAACGCGCATTGTTCTAGTATACGCTACTTCCTACCAAGCTGAATGATTTTTCTTAATCCGCGTCCAATCTCAGCTCGCCATTCCCACACGCCATAACTCGCACCAGCCAGCAACAAAGCGCCAATTGTCCACCATATCGCAGGATTAGCCGCCTGAACCGTCGCTGGCTGAACGGGATAAGCGGCGAGAGTGCTGTTAGCTTTTCTAATCTTGCGACAGCGACCGGTCGAGGGGTTGCGTTCCCAACCTTCTTTACACGGTTTTGGCAAATCATCGACAGAAGCTATTTTTTTGCAGCGGCCGGTTTTTGGATTGCGGAATTGACCCTCTTTACAAGGTTTTAGTGCAGCCGCAGCAGTTTTAGCGATTGAACGGCAGCGGCCGGTCTCTTCACTACGGTATTGTCCTTCCTTGCAAGGTTTAAGAATAGCCGCTTTCTTTGACTGGATAATATTACGACAACGGCCAGTTTCTTCGCTGCGATACTGATCGTCGCGACACGGCTTGAGAATTCTTGCTTTTGGCTTAGTAAGATCCTTCAAGCGGCCTTTACCAGGATCCAATCTAAGTGCTGCAAAGTTATTATTCTCGCTACCAGGATTCGGCGTCGCCCAACGCCAAGCGCCAGTTCTCGCATCATACGCCCAAGAGCGACCTTCGTTGCCACTACTATCAGCTTTCTGATAAGGCGTTACATTATTGTCATAATCAACTAACCCATTCACATCCTGTAGCCACACCGTTCCAGATTTTTTAGCAATATTCAATGACTTGCCAGATATAACGAACATTTTGCCTGGTAAAACCACTCCAGACAGCCTAGACGTATTATTTATCGTACTCTGAGCTGTTTGGTTACCGCTGCGCAAACGGTATTGTGATAAGTCTATCGGATCTTGACCGATGTTCTTAACTTTAACATAGCTGTGGCAAGCCAAATTCGGATCTGCCGTTGCACAGTCAGATGGGTTCGGCAAAATCTCAAGAATTCGCAAAGACGGCGCTGGCGGCACTTGATATAGATCACTCGATAACATTTTACTAGACGAGCGTACACGAAAGTCGGTCTTAAACACACCCGTCCGGTTAACCGCAGTCCAACCCTTGCGTTCCCAGATGTCAGTTGGATTTCTTCCTAGATCAGAGTTATTAACCCGAACTACTTCAATAACAGCACCGCCTTGATAAACAATAATTTCTTTATCAAGTAACATATCTGTTGTATTGGGTGCTGGACAACCATTCAGTAGTAATGACCCTTCATCGTGCGGCGCTATGGGGTGATAAAGTGTTAAATAGCTTTTCGGTCGAATATAATTCTGTAACTTGACATTACACACAAAATCAGTCGCTGCCGTCGAGTAGTGCATCTCCAACGATATATCTTTCAGATCAACAAAGTTGCCGCTACTATTGTAGATCTCAATTGCCGCATAACCATATCTAGGATCAGACTTAAAAGCCGACACCAAAATGTCGCCGCGAGCAGCAACTGGCGAAGGTGCTGTTATATTATTAGCATTAGCGTCATCGACAGGAGTTGCAGGAGTTGCAGAAGTTGGAGCTGGTAATGTTTTATCGGCTTTTGAAACACTTGTGTTACTGTTGTTAGTTTGCGATAAGCTATTTTTTGTTAAGTTGGCAGTCGAAGTCGTCTTCTCTTCTGTTTTTTTATTAGCTAATTTATCACCAGTGTCATCGGCTACTTTTCCTTTAGGAGTAACCGGGTCATTCTCAAAACTTTTAGCGACGTTTTCACCAGACGCAGCTGACGATACATCGGTCTTTATCGGCGCAGCTTCAGCTGCTACAGCACCTGAACAAACCGGCTGAACAATTATAGTTGCTATCAAAAGGACGAGTTTTAGACATCGCATTGAGCCTCCTAGCAATTATAAGTACAATTTGTTTACACTTTTTATTATATACGCAAGGAGAGCTTAAAAGTCAACTAGTCGTCAACGTCAACCGTAATGTCAGCATTCGTATGAACATTCACTACATCGTCAAGATCGTCAAGCGCATCAACAATCTTCATCACTTTGCGAGCAGTCTCGACGTCGCTAATTAGCACGTCATTTTTGGCAACATACTGCAATTCAGCTTCCTTGACATTCATACCAGCATCCAACAAGGCTTTACGAACGCTAGCCAAATCTTTCATGCCAGTGTAAACAATTAGTTCGCCATCAGCCTCAATCGCGTCTTCGGCGCCCGCATCAAGAACTCGCAACAGCGCCTCTTCGCCGCTAGCCGCCACGCGAATGACACCTTTGCGATCAAACTGGAACATCACGCTGCCGGCATCAGCCATCGAGCCGCCATTTTTAGTTAAAGCTAGCTTCACTTCTGGCAGCGTGCGATTGCGATTGTCGGTCGCTGTTTCAATTATTATTCCAACACCGCCCGGGCCGTAACCTTCGTAGGTAATTTCCTCTAGTGCCGCTGAATTTTTGTCGGCCACCCGATCAATAGCCCGCTGGATATTAGCCGCCGGCATATTCGCTGCTTTAGCTTTTTCAATCGCCATCGCTAGGCTTGAATTCATGGCCGGATCGGTGCCAGCTCGCGCTGCAATAGCAATCTGATTGCCAATCTTAGTAAAAATCGCGCCGCGTTTGGCGTCAACAACAGCTTTTTGCCGGTGAGTAGTCGCCCACTTACTGTGTCCTGACATACTAATCTCCTATTATAATTTTGATAAATCTTTTCTATATTGTAGCAAAACGGTTTATCTATGTCACTATCGAGGCATCACGCAACCGATAACCGCTGCGATGTTTCATAAAATATACCATCAGAATAATCAAGCCGTACCACAGCACCGCAGCCCACCATGGAATTTGCAGTTCAACCGAAGCCCAAGATTGCTCGGCACACCAATTCACTACTGCAATCATCGTGTCAAGCATCATTTGCGCCGGCCAACCAACAATATGCGCTACAGCCGGAAGGATTAAACCGCTCACACCGCCGATTGCTGTCAATAACATTGCCAAAGGAATAAACGGCCCAACTAACAGGTTTGCTAATAACGAAATCACGCTTAATTGGCCAAATGCCACCATGATAATAGGTGCCGTCACCAGCTGCGCTGCCAGGGTTTCTAATAAAATTTGAGCAACCGACGGCACTTTATCTGCCGAAAAGAAATAAGTGCTCATAATCGGCGCCACAATAATCACGCCAGCAAATGCTGCAAAACTCAGCATCCAACCCATGTCGCCCCATGCGTAATTCGGATTCCACAAAACGGTCATGGCCGAGACCAACCCCAACAAGACAACCGGATGAAACTTCCGGCCGACATACCAAGCCAACAGACTCAATCCAGTTACTAGCCCGGCGCGAACCATGCTAGGACTAGCACCGGTCATCGCGATGAATCCCAATATCAAAACAAAGCTAGCAAATGTAGCTGAGTACTTTGACATTCTAGAAAATAGCCGGCGTGCTAAGCGCACCAAAATGGTTAAATTATAGCCGCTAGCCACAATGATGTGCGTCAAGCCTGTAATCTTCAACGCTTCTAGTAAATTTTCAGGCAACATGCTTTTCTTGCCCAACAAGAAGCCGATCCCCAAACTAGCGCCCGGATCGTTGATCGCCCGATGCACGCCATTAGCAAAGGTATCGCGCAGCTCTAACGCCGGATCGCTGCCAGCTGTTCGTTTGATACCGTCAAGCTTTGCCTTTGCCAGCACTGCCGCGAAATTACCGAATCCAGGCTTCAGTATGCCGCGCAGAGTCAGCTCGTCACCACGCTTAATCGACGGATTACCGCGCAGCGATAGCCAAATCTGCCCAGGCAGTAGCTTACCACCCATTTTGATACCAGCGATTTGCAATTTAGTACCGCTAGTAACATAATCTGCATCATCTCTAACCGTGCCAGTTATTTGCACCGACTGTCCATATAACGGCTCGTACAATTTTAGCTGCGTTTGATCGCTTGAACCGCGAGCTAGCCCTATTAACAAACCGCCGCCCAACGCTAATATCAACAAAATGCGGCGCTGCTGCCAAAACGCCAGCCCAATCAACGGTATAGCCGCAATCGCCAACCACCAGCTGACACCGCTCCACCATTGCGCCAACGCCACACCGCCAAGTATGCCGTAACACAAAGCCGCTGCATGCCACATCGGATGGAGTCGCTTACTTAGCCATTCCATATCTTGATGGTAGCACAGCTTGACACGACCCGTCGCAAACTGTATAGTAAGATTTGCTCGGGCCCATAGCTCAGCTGGTTAGAGCACCTGCCTTTTAAGCAGGGTGTCGTGAGTTCAAGCCTCACTGGGCCCTCCATACCGAGAAAAGACCTCTTCAACGCAGGTCTTTTATTTTTGGCTTATTCCTTACTCTTCTTTTTCGGTTCGCTGCGCCGCACATGCGTTTGCAGAACATCAATTATCGACAGTACCAGACATACCGTCACAACTATCGCATAACAAGAATTCGCATAACCGACAACTTGCTTACCGAATTCATCAATCACCAGCGCATTCTCTAGCGGTTCAAACATCAGCATTACTGCTAATACCGCGAACACTATCGACCCGCCAATCCGCTGAAATTTATTGCTAGCCGCCGGACCACTAAACAACAATATCAGCGATGGCACTAAAGTTAATATTAAAGCCACTACATCGACTAGCGGCGGACGAACAATAACGATACCAAGATTCGCGATGTATGGTGTCGCTTGGCTGCTCCACAGGTCGGATAAAATAGAACCGGCCGCTAAAGCAAGCGTCAATACGCCAAAGCGCCGGCGCGTTATATACGCTAGCGAAAACAGCACGCCGAAAACTACCACTAGAGCAATACTAAAGGTCATGCTTTTATTTTATCACGCTACTGTTAAATTATTGCCGTAAATCAATGGAATAGCCCTGCACCTCCTCACGAGAAGATACCGCGCTTTTTGGCGGCATCAAACTGCTCCAATAATTCGCGCTGTTTTTTGGATAATTTCGTAGGCGTATCAACGATAATACTGACAATATGCGCGCCGCGCCGCTCGCTGCGCGGATGAGGTATACCATGGCCAGATAGCTTGAAATCAGTACCCGACTGCGTACCAGCTGGTACCTTCATCGTGATAACGCCGTCAACTGTCTCGACGTCAATCTCGGTGCCAAGCGCCGCCTCAACCATGCTGATATGCTCCTGGCTAAGAATCAGATCACCTTCACGGGTGAACTTCTTATGCGCTTTAACGCGAACATTGATATATAGATCGCCACGATCACCGCCAGCAACCGCTTCGCCGCGTTCACGCAAGCGAATTGTTGAGCCGTCGTCAATACCAGCCGGAATTTTGACAGTAATTTTTTGCTCGCGCCGCTGCACGCCAGAACCGTGGCAAACTGTACATTCTTTTTCGGGGATTTTGCCGCGTCCTTCGCAAGTCTCGCAAACTACCGCTTGCTGAATCGGCCCAAACATCGTATTCATTGTGCGTATACGCTGGCCAGCACCTTGGCAGTCTGGGCAAGTTTTCATCTCAAATCCCGGCTCGACTGTTGTACCGTGGCAATGTTCGCATTCGTCATTAATCGTCAGTGACAGATCGACATCTTTGCCAAACACCGCTTCCTCGAAAGTCAAAGTTACGCGTGTTTCGACATCGCGACCGCGCGGCCGGCTATTACGGCGCGACTGTCCGGATGGACCGCCAAAAAATTGGCTAAAAATATCGCCTAGCCCCTCGCCAAAATCGAAATTAATATTCTGACCCTGACCGAAACCGCCAAAACCCTCAAACGGATTACCACCATAACCAGCACCGCCAGAACCGCCCACGCCAGAATGGCCGAACTGATCATAACGCTGGCGTTTTTGTTTATCCTTAAGAACCTCGTAGGCTTCGTTAACCTCTTTAAATTTTTCTTCGCTACCGTTTTCCTTGTCGGGGTGATACTTAACGGCTAGCTTACGAAAAGCCTTCTTGATTTCATCATCAGAAGCGTTCTTACTAACGCCTAGTATTTCATAATAATCGCGCTTTGCCATACCGATACAGTATAACGCTTTAGCACTCACAACGCAAGAGTGCTAACCAGCTATAAAACCAACTTTATTTAATATCTGTGGCTGACGAGCTTTTATTATTCTTGTGAGGGTTACGCGCCGCCAGCGCCCGCAGATCATCAACCACATCAAACTCGTCAAGGATTTTGCGCCCTAGCAGCGCCTCAAGCGTATCTTCTAGAGTCAAGATGCCTGCCGTTTCGCGATAACCGTTGACGACAATGAACATATGATGCCGTGTTTTAATAAAGGCCGATAAAGCACGCTCTAACTTCTGGTCCTGATCAATGAAATAGATTTTCTTATCCATTGCCTTCTCAACACGGCTAGTTTTCTTACCATGATCAAGTGTCAATAGACTACGAATATGTAAGATGCCAACAATATGATCGATATCACCGTCAGTCACAGGAAAACGACTATGGCCAGTTTTATGTAAATCGTCAAGTAACAGCGGCCCGATAACGTCACTTTTAGCTACCGTATCTATCACCCCGCGTGGGGTCATTACTTCCTCGACAGTCTTCTCGCTGAAGTGTAAAGCGGCACTGATCGTTCTTTTTTCAGCTGACGACAAAACGTTAGCTGATTGTTGCACCAAATGTTCAAGCTCTTCCCGCGAATTAAGTCGGTTCGGCTCTGCCGGTGCGCTGACGCTGCGCAATAGCTGTCCCCAACGAGGGTGTTTTTCGACAAAAATCAACAGCCGTGGTTCAATCCGCTGATAGTAGTTATCCACCATCTGCGCTAGCCACTCACAGTGTGCGATTCTACTATAGGTCAAAGCTAGCACCGCACTAACTACTACTCCAGCCAAAAAGCCAAATGCTCGTACCGCCGCCAGTACCACCAATGCTAGAAACAATGCTTCGACGGCTTTGTGCAGAGAGACAATATCATCGAGCAGTAACATCCGCCGCAACTCATCAGACGCCGAGACATCGCCTTTTCGACGACGGCGCTCCAACTCATACATTGATAATGTAGCTTGACGCGGCGATACTGATGCCACTACCAGTAACATTAAGGTCATTATCACGAACAAGGCTATCAAGAACGGTTGCATACATCCATTGTATCGTAAGAGCGCTTGATTGGCGAGCTTACAGGCGGTATAATAACCTCTAGTAATAAGCGGAGGAATTATGACAAAAAAAGCCTGGATTATTTTTGCCTTGATGTGCATAGCACTAATTGGCGGTTTGGTCGCGCTGCGACAGCATAGTCAAATTGACGTATCAAACGTCAACACCAGCAAGCCTCAACCAGCGTCAAGTATTAACGGCAATATCGGCGACCACGTCTACGGAAATACTAACAGTAAAGTAATATTGGTAGAGTATGCTGATTTTCAATGCCCTGGCTGCAACTCTTCCTACCCAATCACCAAGAAGATCAGTGAAAAGTACAGAGACAAGATAGGATTCATTTTCCGCAATTACCCGTTAACCAGCGCCCACCCAAATGCACTAGCCGCAGCCGCAGCCGCCGAGTCGGCCGGATTCCAAGGAAAGTACTGGGAGATGCACGACACGCTTTTCGAAAACCGCTCTAGCTGGGTCGAGTTAACTGGCACAGCTCGTACCGATTACTTCGTCAAACTAGCATCAGATATCAAAGGCATTAATGTCGACAAATTCAAATCCGATCTAGAGAATCCTGCTATCCGCAAAAAAATTGACTACGATATGGCTCTCGGAAAGAAAGATAAAGTTAGCGGCACGCCAGCTATGTATATCAATGGTAAGGATATCGGCAACCAAAAAGTATTAGACGGCAAGCTAGTCGACAGCAACAATAATGACTCCAACGCTAATTACGTCTGGACCAAAGAAGACACCTTTGAAAAGTTTGTCATCCAGCCAGCACTCAAGGATGCAGGAATTAGCTACTAGCTAATCGTCACTATCAAAATCAAAAGCGCTCTCAGCATTAAGAGCGCTTTTTCTTCCAAACGAGCCATTGTACTATATAAGTCCGCCAGGCGCGTTAGTTGGTTGTATTGCCAGCACCGGCATTTTGCGAAGCGTTCGGAGCAGCTCCGTTATTCTGCGGCGTAGTCGGCTGCGAAGTATTGCCAGACGAATTTGGCGGAGTTTGCGCCGTACCGCTAGCGCTAGAACCGCTTTGCTGCGGCGGCGCCATCGCTGAATTACCGCTAGGCATATTACCCGCCATGCTGCCCTGCGGCGATTTATTGATTTGCATTCCGCCCAAGAAACCTAAACCTCCAGCGAACAAAGCGATTGCTATTACCGACAAAATCATCGTCGGCGTCATCGTTGAACGCGTAGTTGGCTGCTGAGAGGACAGCGGCCGTCGAGGCGGCGAGGTCTCGAAGCCATCTTCAATTTTAGTTGGCATTTAGTTCTCCTTATTTAATTGATATCGCTGAAAACTATAACCGAGAGCTATTAAATACGCCTTAAATTCTATTTTTTCTTGCTGTAAGCAGGCAACACAACGGCGAAAGTCGAGCCAACGCTCTGTTCGCTATCAACGCTAATTCGCCCACCATGCGCTTTGATTATACGCTCGGCAATTGATAAACCTAATCCATATCCGGCAGTTGTGCGCGATTCTTCGGCGCGATAAAATCGAGTAAAGATCTGTGCCTTAACTTCGTCGCTCATACCAATTCCAGAGTCTGTTACTGTTATTGTAATGCTTTTACCTTTCTTACTGCTAGCTAAATTGACCTTGCCGCAGCGATTACTGTATTTAATAGCATTATCAAGCAAAATTGTAAAAAGTTGTTCTAGGTTCTGTTGATCGCCAAGTATCGAGAAGTTTTTGGTTTCATCTTCAATAGCAATATCTTTTTCGAGAGCCTGGTTAACCACTAGGTTCATCGCTTTGCTAATGACCGCCTGCAAGGAAACTTTGCTTTTCTGGATTTCGATTTTATCTTCCTTGAGCAGTCCAAGCATCGAGTTGGTAAGTTTTTGTAAACGTTTTACATCACTAACATTATCAACAATAACCTGCTTGGCTTGCTTGAGTGTCAATTTAGAATTCATCGCGGCGACTTCGTTAGCAGCCAACAGTGCCGTCAGCGGCGTCCGCAGTTCGTGGCTAGCGTCGCTCACAAAACGCGATTGTGCTGCCATGTTATCCTCAATCGGTTGCAAAGTATGCTGTGCCAGCAAATAGCTTACCAATCCACCTAGCAAAAATACCGTTAAATTGGCTATCAACAAATTCAAACGAATCGCCGCTAAAGCCTCGTCCTCGCGCGTGTCAAGATAACTATGAATTGAAATAACTGTGCCTGGCTCAGTCGAACGAATCGTAGTAGCCGACTGATCACTCGGCGGGCGGCGATGGAATTCTTGGCTTGATAATGCATAAATTATCAAACTAAAGGCGATCGACATAGACATGATGATCGCCAAATAAGTCCCTGCCAAGCGAATGACTGCGCGCTGCCCAATATTTTTCATGCCTTCCCAGCCTCATCTTTTATCACATATCCAAACCCTCGTACCGTCTGGATAATCGGGTCGGCGCCTGGGAACGGTTTATCGATTTTATTGCGCAGATAATTGATAAAAACCTCGACATTGTTTGGCAAAATGTCGGCGTCAAAATCCCAAACATGAGTCATGATATTTTGTTTGCTCAAAATCTGATTCTTGTTGCGCAGCAAATATTCTAGTATAGCGAACTCTTTGCTGGATAATTTGACATCTTTGCCAGCGCGCTTAGCTGTATGGTTGACTGTGTCAAGCTCGAGATCGCGCACCGTCAACACATTATCAAGCACATCCTGCGGCCGCCGCAGCAATGCCCGAACGCGAGCGCCGAGAACTTCAAAGCTAAACGGCTTCGGCAAGTAGTCGTCAGCGCCGCTATCCAAGCCTTCAATGATATCTTTATTCTGGTCTTTGGCCGTCAACATCAGAATCGGTGTCTTGTCGCCGTCGGCGCGCAGCTTCTTGGCCACCTCAAAACCGTTCATAATTGGCATCATCACGTCGAGAATAATCAAGTCGTAATCACCTGCTCGAGCTGCGTTATAGCCGTCCTCGCCATCATGCTCAATATCAACCGCATAGCTATCCATCTCCAGCCCCTGCTTGATCGACTTAGCAATCCGTTTTTCATCGTCGACGACCAAAATTTTCATAATTTTATTATAAACCTTTCTTTGTTTAACATTTTAATAATTTAACGACATCTCTGGCCACATATAATGAATAGTTTGCTTGCCGCGACGACTCATCGACACCCACCAATCGCCAGTAGTTGTCTTAATCTTGATCAAGCCTTTGTTTTTGAGCCGGCTTAGCTGCGACATTAGTTTCGGACGGCTCATCTGCAAGCTTTCGGTCAAACCGGTCAAATCTTCTTCACCACTTTCAATAATCTGCTGCAACACTAGTGCTTCGTCGGTTGTTAGGTTCAATTGCTTAGTCATATTCACTCCTTTGTTTAGGTTTGTAACGGTAGTATGAACAACGGAACTTAAAGGATTCTTAAGCAGCAGAAAGATCGTAAACAATATACTGTGTGCCGCCGTAGGCGACTTTAACGCCGCTGCTAGTTGCCCAGCTAGCAATCTCAGAGTTACCGCCAGGACCGCCTGCACCGCCAGGGTCGCCAGATTTTCCTTGCCCGCTGCTAGTGACGTAATAGCGAATCTTGCCTTCTTTGACTAGCTGTTTGAATTGAGCAAGTGTCAAAGTCGAGTCGCTACCATTGAAACCGCCTATTGCCATCACCGGCTGGCCGCTTGAAAGTTGGACCGGCGCTGATTCGTTGGCGCTATTAACCGCAGCTATCCAGGCCGCACCGTTTTGATTAGCTAATAGGTATGCTATCAGCGAGGATTCTGCTTGTGTCGATTCGTTGTTAGTGCCGTTTATCGCCGTCGCGCCTGGCCCAGCCGTCGGGATACTGCCGCTATGCGCTGTTGCCACCGTACTGACACTAAAAGCAATTGGCGCCGCCATGCCAGCTATGATAGCCAAGCTAAGGATAATCTGCTTAAGTCGTTTCGTCTGAGCTAGCGGTAACAACGTCAGAATCGTAGCTACGCCGCCAGTAGCAATTACCAGCCAAATCAACCACGGACAGTAATTATTATAGCCAAGCATAACCACGCTCAATATAGTTGTCGCAGCAATGCTCAGTGGCAATAACCACGCTATCTTGGTGCGGCGAGTATAAGCTTGCCAAATATACGGTGCGCCAATACCAACTAGCGCTGCCACCGCTGGCGCCATCGCTATCACATAATACGGATGAATCGTGCCTCTAGTCATGCTAAATATCACAATGTGAATCAGCAGCCAGTCCAGCCACAACAACACGCCAACCCGCTCCTTGTTGCGGCGCGGCGCCCGGCGCAACAGCCAAATCACTAGCCCGCCGCCAATCAGTGCTACTGGTATCAGCCAAGCGATGTTCGGCCCGAAGCTTTCATTAAAAATACGCAATAATCCTGTCTCGCCGCCAAAACCAACGCCGGCCGGCCCACCGCCGCGGCCATCAGCACCAAGTCCGCCAACCATACCAGTCGGTGACACCATTTGAGTTGATTGCGCTGCTTGTGTACCTATTTGCGCCATATTTGCTGCTCCGCCACCTCCTGGTGCGCCGCCACCAGGACCACTGCCATGTCCGAACAAACGCCCAAAGCCATTATAACCAAATATCAAGCTCCAAATATTATTATCATTAGTGCTGCCAACCCACGGCCGATTTACTGCCGGCGTCAGCCACGCCAAAACGCTCCACCAAAACGTCGATATTGCTGTCACGACACCCGCCACGCCGAGATGCCACAAACGAGTAACCAATTTTGGCGGTGCAAAGCTAATGTAAATGATTGTCATTATTGGCAACACCAGCAAGCCTTGTAACATTTTAGTATTAAAAGCAAGCCCGGTAAATAGTCCAGCTATACTCAACCATAGCACTGGCCGTTTGCCTTCAAATGATCGCAAGAATGCGTAAGCGCTAGCTGTCAAAAATAACGTCAAAAAGCTATCCGGATTATTAAAACGAAACATTAGCGCAGCAGCTGGCGTCAACGCCATTACGATTCCAGCAATCAATCCGGCACGAGCACCATACCAGCGTCTGACCACCAGATAAACTAGCACCACCGTCGCGATTCCCGCTAGTGCATGCGGCAACAGTATACTCCAAGATGAGAAACCAAATAATCTACCAGATAACCCCATAATCATCATGCTAATTGGCGGCTTGTCGACGCTAACGAAATTCGCTGCGTCTAAGCTGCCGAATAGCCATGCCGTCCAGTTAGTACTTGCCGCTTGCGCAGCCGCCGCATAATAACTGTTGGCCATGCCATTAATGGTCAAATTCCATAGATAAAATATCGCCGTGAAAAGCAATAAACCGCCAAACGCTGCCATCTCACCGAAACTCGACTGACCATATTCTTGGCGTACTCGCGACAAACCCTTAATATCCTCTGTTGCCGTTTTAACAACATCAACCCGGGAATCAGTATCTTCAATCCATTCTACTGGTTCCTCGTGAATTTTATAGCCGTTATATTCAGCTTTAATTAGCAACTCAGTGTCGAAAAACCAAGCCGTGTCCTTAATGTGCGGCAGCAGCTTTTGCGCTACATCGCGGCGTAGCGCTTTGAAACCACACTGCGCATCAACAAATTTAGTCTTCATGGTAGTGCGAATAATTCGATTGTAGCAGCGTGAGATAAACTCGCGCTTGAAGCCGCGCGTCGTTCGCGATTGTTTCATTAACCGCGAACCGGTCACTAGTCCGGCATCGCCGGTAATCAGCGACGTAATCATCGGTTTAAAACTGTCAAGATTCGTCGACAAATCAATATCCATATAGGCTAGAATGTCCGCCTTGCTACTCACCCAAGCCTGTTTAAGAGCCCGACCGCGGCCTTTTTCTGGCAATTGCAGCAAGCGGATCTCTGGATATCTCTCGGCTAGCCGGCGAGCAATTGCCGCTGTACCGTCGGTGCTGCCGTTATCAGCGATAACGATACGCCATTTATACGGCAGATTGCTGGCAAGATACTTATGCAGTTTGGTAACCGACTGCTCAAACATATGAGCTTCGTTAAAAACTGGCAATACGATATCGACCGTCAATGTCCGCGGATTGAGCGGTCGCAAAGTCTGGCCGTCGACTGCCGGGGCCGCCGACGCCAAGGGTTGAGTGATTGTAGCTGCTTTCATGAGCGCTACTGTATAGGCACGTCATGAAAAGTTGCTTAAAGTTTCAATTGCTATAATTAAACGTATTGTCGCGGTCGCGGCCAGACGCCAGCAAATCCACCGGGCCGTAAACCCTGACAGAAACCGGGCCGTACATGTAGCGGCAGCGCATAGATTCCGTAAAACCGCGATGACTGCAGGTCTCGTCTATCTGGCTTTTTACATTAACCACGAGTTTGTCGCCGTCGCGGCGCAATTTTACTTCCGGTACTTTGGAATATTGCGTGTCGTGGTATTTTACTTCCAACCGAGTCTTTTCGGCATAGCCGCCGTATTCCATCGCAACATATTCACCGTTGCCATCAACTACTATACTTTTAGCGCCGGCAGCAACTTCTGAGGCGTCAACAGTTTTAACTTTTAGAGTTTTCTCGTAATCGTAAGTTAGATTCGAATAAGTATTAGCACTGAAAATCGCCACGCCCGACAAACAAACCGCGCCAGCCATCAATAGACCCAGCATTGCCATAATCACCGGACGTTTCAACTTCCAGGTAAAGACACTCCAGGTAGCCAGCAACGTCAAGGTGAACAAAACTGCACCGCCCAAAACCAAGCAGCATAGCAATCCCCACGCCCAGCTTTGCGCGGTAAATCCGTTCAACGCTGCCACTGCGCCAAAGCCAAACACGCCGCCAACCAGCAGTGCCACCAGCAGTCCAAACGCTATCATCGCCAATATAATTCCCAGCAAAAAGCGGAAAATCTTGGCGGCGGTGCTTGCTGCTTGCTTTTTAGTACTATCGTCAATCGACAAGCGTTTGAGCGCATCCAGCGTCACCGGCTCGCCGCGCATCCGCAGCTTGTCGGAAGCCGTCCGCGCTTCAGGAATCGACAGCCACATGACAATGTAAATCAGCACCGCCGTGCCAAACGTTATAAACGGCGAAAAGATAGCAATCAAGCGTATCCACAACGGATTAACGCCAAAATAAACCGCTACGCCAGCACACACGCCGCCGATCAAACCATGTTCAGTATCGCGCATTAGCTGCTTAGACGAATTGCCCAATACCTCGTCATCTACGTCAACATCTGTTTCCGCGTTGTCGCTATCATCCGAAAAATCGCGCGGCTCGCCCATCTGTTTCTGAATTGCCAGAACATCATCGTTACCGATTACGCCGTCTTTTGCCACGCCGCGCTCCGCCAAAAGCTCCACCATTCGCGCTTCAATTTCTTGCATGGCTTCCGGCTCGGCATGCATATTTTTTTGAATTGAATTAAGGTATTTCTCCAATAATTTTTTGGCATCAATCTCCGCGCTAAACGGCGTTTTCGCCAAATGGATTCTGGTTATTTCTTTCATCGCTTTGCTCCTTTCTCAAGATTTTTTAGCGAAGTGTTCAACATTTTTATACGATCTTTCAGTTCTTCCACCAACTGCACGCCAGTGTCGGTGAGCGAATAATATTTGCGCGGCGGACCTTGCTCGCTTTCCTGCCATTCGTGTTGCAAATAGCCGTATTTTTGCAAACGGCTGAGCAGCGGGTAAATTGTCCCCTCAACCACCATCAGCTCCGACTCGCTCAATTGCTTCACAATGTCGCCGGTATATTGCGGTTGTTTGGCACAAACCAGCAGCACACAGTAGACCAAAAAACCTTTACGCAGCTGAATCGCTAAGCTTTCGGCGTAAGCACTAACGTCCATGCTTTTTCTCCTCTGGCACGGTCGATTTCTCAACCCGCCCGTCTTTAATTATGATCTGATAATCGCATTTCTTCGCCAGGTCGACGTCGTGTGTCACTACAATCAGCGTCACACCCTTTTGCTTATTATAATCAAATAGCAATCCTTCCACCTTAGCGCCAGTTTCGCTGTCCAGGTTGCCGGTTGGCTCGTCGGCAAAGATGATTTGCGGATCGCCGACAATCGCCCGAGCAATCGCCAAGCGCTGCTTTTGCCCGCCCGACAAATCTTTGGCACGGTTTTTACGCTTATCGTACAAATCCACCGCTTTAAGCGCCGCGTTGATTTTGTGCGCCCGCTTTTTGCGCGGCAGCCGCGCAATTTCTAGCGGCAAACTGACGTTGTCAACCACGCTCTCATTGCCTTGGACAAAAAAGCTCTGAAAGATAAAGCCGATTCTCTTGGCGCGAAACTCATCGACACGCTTCGGCTTTAGCTGCAAGATGTCTTGCCCGTCGATGATCACCTGACCGTGCTGCGGCCTGTCTAGCCCGGAAATCGCGTGCATCAGCGTCGATTTTCCAGAACCAGATTTGCCGAGGATCGCCACGCTCGCGCCCGTCGGAATATTCAAGCTGACATTTTTCAGTGCCGTAAATTGGTTTTTCTTTTTGCCGTAAATTTTCGTCACATTCTTTAGTTCAATCATGATCTCTCTCCTATTCCGTCCTTAACGCCTCAATTGGATCTAGCTTTGTTGCTTTGCGGCTCGGTAGCCAGCCGGAAATAACCGCCATCGCCACCAGACCAATCACCAGCAAACCAATGTGCAGCGGATTAATCACCAGCAAGTTCGTCCCTGCGCTTAACTTCAGCGCGCTGGCAATCACTGGATTCAGCAGCGTCACCAAGCTCGCCAAACCCACGCCAATCAATCCACCTAACAAGCCAACCCACGCCGCTTCGTAACGAAATAGTTTGCCAATATCGCGGCCGCTCATTCCCAACGCCTTCATCAACCCAATTTGGCTGGTTCGCTCCAATACTGAAATATACATGGTGTTGATAATCCCGAACACGCTCGCCAGCAGCGCCAAACCGCCAAATCCTGCCAGCGCCGCTTGCGCCGCGTTGACCATGGTGAGCAGCGTCTTGCGCACATCCTGAATCGAATAGGCGCTGTAGTCTTTGCTAATTTCGTCCTTCACCGCATCGATATTTTTCTCATCATCAACCGTCACCAGCGCCGTCGAATACTCGTTCGGCTGGCTTTTGTCGTGGCTAAATTCGTAGATTTCCTTAGCATCAGCGGTCGAGATTCGCAGCATCGGCTGATAATACAAGATCGTATCCGATGCTTTGTCGACCGCAGCAATTTTCAGCGGCATTTCCTTAGCAATCTCGCCACCTCGCTCCGCACTACGCAAACCCAGCGTCATCGTCTGACCAATTGCCGACTGCGCGTCCTTAAAGCCCAGCTGCTTAACATAAGTCTCTGGGATGATAATTTCGCCCGGCTTTGGCATGAAATTATCCAGCTTACCCGCCGCCAATTCTACCCGCGTTTTATCAGCTTTCACCGCTACATCCAACGCAAACTTTTTGCCGTTTGCTGAACTCTGTGCATAGGCCACGCCAGCAGTTGAATAAGCCGGCGTTACCGTTTGTACGTGCGGAGTCTTTCGCAACTTAGCCAGGTCGGCGTCGCTCATTGAATACTTACTACGCATAGCTGCTGCCTGCTTCTCCTCTTGCTCTTTTTCTGTTTTTTCCGACGCGCCGTACTCTGGTAATTTTTCTTCCTTATTGTTCGATTCAATTTTTTTGCGAACCATAACCACTTTTTTATCGCCAGCCGCATCAACCATGCTGTTGGTATACAGCCGACCGCCTTCGCCAGCCATCAACGCCAGCCCAATCGTAAACGCCCCAACCGAAATCGCCAGCGCCGTCAAAATCGTCCGACCTTTCGATTGGCGGAGATTGCGCCCCGCCCGCTTGATAATATCGATTCTTCTCATACCTTACTCCTTATAGTTTTATTGTACATAGTACTATGTTATACAAGGTACTATAAAAAGTCAAGCTACTTTAAGAAAAACAGTACTAAAGGATGTGAATAATTGCCAGACTAGACTCCGTTCTCGACATACATTGACGATTGTTCGCCAGCCACTTATCAACCGCTCGCGCTGCGCCTGGCAAGGCTTCATTGGCATAGTCATCAACGATGATAGTCGCCGTTTTCTGGAACTTGCCGTCGCACACGCGGAATGAATCAACGATTGACTCATAAAAATCACCGTCAAAAAACGCAAAGATGATACTTTCCGGCACGTCGTCAGGAGTAAAATCAGCAAACCAACCCTTGTGAATCACTGGCAATTGCAAGCCAGCCCTTTTAAAATTCTGAATGAAGGTTTTGCGTGGCGCCAGCAGCTCGCCGGCTTTGAACTGCTCACCCGCAGCGCTGGCGTCTAGCTGAGTCTTTTCTGGCAAGCCCGCAAACGAATCATAAACATGAAATTCACCGGTAAATTTATAGGCGTCCAGCAGCCGTCGAATAAACAAACTCGTCGTGCCGACATAACAGCCAAACTCGACGATGTTTCCTGCCGCGCCGCTTCGCAGTACCTTTTCCAATTCTCGCAGCAACACGCGCAGCTCCTTGAAGTCTACTTGGTCGGAAATAATCGGGTGTTTGGCGAGGAGTTGGTCGGTTATCATGATTATAGTATAACAACTTATTCATGGTAAAATAACCTTATGAACATCTCTAGCCCAGCCTTCACCGAAAACGCCAAAATACCAAAAATCTACGCCAAGCTTGGCGGCAATCAGCGCCCGCCGCTCGCGATCAGCGACGTGCCCGCAGACGCCAAAAGTTTGGCGATCGTTTGCCACGATCCAGACGCGCCTGGACGTGACGGGTTTTATCACTGGACGGTTTGGAATTTGCCGGCCAAGACCACTGAAATCACTGATGGATCGCTACCCGCGGGCGCCGTCGAAGGGGTTACCAGTTGGGGCCGGCCCGGTTGGGGTGGGCCGCAGCCGCCATTCGGCACGCACCGCTATCAATTTTACGCGTACGTGCTGGACACGACACTGGATCTACCAAGCGGCACCAAGCCTAAAGAACTCATCGCCGCCCTCACGCCGCACATCATTAGCCAAGCTATGTTGACCGGGAAATTTGGTGTGTTTGATATTTTTCGATGGGGCTCGTGATTTGATTGTTCTGGAGGTAATCTATTAAGTACCGAAATAATAATATTGATGAAGTAAATCTTCTATTGGAGCGATGACTGAATCAATAAATTAACGTATCACAACCAAGTGTATACAAAAAATCTATAAATAGACTATTCGTCTTATAATTAAGATAGGGATTACCCATAAATCATCGTAGCAATACTAAACTATGAAACTAGATACTCAAGCACAAAAAGAAAGATTAAAACGAGCCAACAATAGCGCTGGTCTACGGTACAATCGCGCCATTAACTTAGAAGTCCAGAATATAAAAAGAAACCTTCAAGCCCTAAATCGAGAGCCTGAATATCTCGCCGAGCTATTTAAACTAACTCATAAAGCGGAAAAAGCACTATTATACCACAACACCGATCACCCCGATAAAACGAAAGAATTAGAGCAGCTACGCAAAAATGTAAAATCAGTTATTGATAAATTATTAAGCCTAAAAACTAAATCAAAGAACGAAAATATATCGTGGAATATATTAGCTAGAAAACTAGAAGCTACCGTGCAGACATCTTATGATTTTTACTGGTTTCTCAAAGATTTACAAGAAAAAGAGCGACAAGAAAAAGGAGAATATGCAAAAACTAGTATTGAAACAAGTCCCACGTGGTCACTTTACGTAGCATTAAACGATTTGCTTAATTTCATCAAGAATGGCGTTAAGATAAACTTATTCTCTACACCAAGGATGATTCTAAAGGGCGAAGCAGGTATTGGAAAGACTCACCTACTTTGCGACTATGCCAACAGTCGAATTAACTTTGAAAAACCTACCTTAATTTTTCTATCAGATGAGCTTGCAAGCATGGAAGACACAAACCCCACAGTGTGTATGGCAAAATTAATGGGTTACACAACTAGCTCAGATTTTCTAAAGGATTTGAGGTCTCTAGCCAATTCCTCACCCGAGAGAGTCTGTTTGATTATAGACGCTATCAACGAGGCGGATGCTATAAAATGGTCGCAACTTTCAGAACTTTTTGATATTAAGGGGTTGTCTTTAGCTATTAGTGTTCGCAATGGTTATGAAAAAATGATACAAAACAGAAAAAGATATAGCACAATAGAGCATTTTGGATTTTCCGAAATGGAGTGGGACGCCATATCTACATTCTTCAAACATTACGAGATGAAAATGCCAGAAATTCCAATTATTAATCCGGAATTCAGAAATCCGTTGTTTTTAATGATATTTTGTGAAGCCTATAAAGGTGAAACAAATAAGACATTTAAGGGTAAAGGCGCTACACACGTCTTTGAGCAGTACGTAAAAGTCCAATCAAAAAAGATAGCAAAAGAATTAAATATAAAAATAGGCAAAGAATATTTATGGAAGCACATAATAAAGGAGGTTGGCATATGGATGGGTCAAAACAGAGCATCAGTCATATCACATTATAAAATATTAAAAATCATTGAGGCTGCCCCCAAATTATATAGTCACGCATCAGAACTCTTAAAATTGATGGAAAAGTATGGGCTATTATTAAAATACCCAAGATATGGCAAAAGAGCTGAATATAAATATAAATTTACCTACAACCGTTTTAGTGACCACTTGATAGTACGCTCCCTGCTCACTGAAAATAAAATCAACTCTAAAGTAGATGCTCAGAATTTTTTTGCAGACGTAACGTTTTTGGATGAAAATATACACAACGTTGGTCTATTAGAAGCTCTGTCAATTCAGATACCAGAAAGATGCAAGAAAGAGAAAGTTGAATTTGTGTGGGTAATCCCAGAGAAATATAGAGATGATTATAGAATAAAGACCGCATTCCTTAATGGCGTAAAATGGCGTGACGTTGAACTTGATGGTTTTGATAAGAAAACAGGAAAAGCATCCTACATCAATGAGTCTCAAATTAAAGAATATATAAATACGTATGTGAACAATTCAGTATATGACCTGTATCAAGTAATGGACTGTTTGTTTGATGTTGCCGTAGTTCCCAATCACCCGCTAAATGCTCTGCAGCTTCATGAAATATTGAATAGAACTAATTTAGCAGAAAGAGACTCATGGTTTCAGTCGTATATGCTTAACGCTACCAGCGAACAAGGAAATGCCATATCAAGGATCCAATCCTGGAGCATTAGCAAACTGCCAAAAGATATCAGCGACCCAAAGGCGATACTACTGACAGGTATGACTCTAGCGTGGACTTTATCATCAACGGATAATGATCTACGCGATCGATCAACAAGAGCATTAATCCAGCTATTTAGATATCACCAAGATGTGTTATTAGAATTACTAAAAATGTTTATTGATATTGACGACCCTTACATAATCGAAAGACTATTTGCGGTAGTATATGGCGTTGTTTCGTTAAATCCACATGATAAGGCTGGATTTCAGTCATTAGTTTTATGGATTTATAAAAACCACTTCCTAAACAAAAGTCGCAGACCAGACGCATTATTGGATGACTATGCGAAAGGACTAATTGAACTATATATTCGAAAATACAAGAATAATATTCACGTAGACCTTAATAAAATTAAGCCTCCATTCACATACTATAAGTTTCCAAATGATATACCAGACATAGATAGTCTCAGAAGAAAATATGACAATAATAATTATTTTTCGATCTGGGAATCGCTCATGTATGGCGAGGGCGGAGCCGCTTTAGCAGATTTCGGTAATTACACAGTAGGTTCTTATCTAAGCGAGTTTACAAATATTCCCCTATCCAAAAAATTGCCCAACCCCAACACCTCTAGAAAAGGCTTTGACAAGTTCAAAAAGTCACTCTCTAAAAAACAAAAGAAACTATTAGAAGAATATCACTCCAAAAGTTTTAGTAACCGCTTTAATTTTAGTTTTGTTGAATCTACTGTTGTCAAGCAAGAAATATCAGACGATGAGGTAACACAAGCATTAGACAACTTCGAAAGGTCGCTATCATTTTTTAAAAAATGCAAATATAAGAAATATAAACCCTACGTCGTCGGCAAAAAAACCTTTACTAAAGCCTTCGAAGATTACGATATTAATATAGCGCGTAGGTGGATAATGGATAGGGTCATAGGACTTGGATGGAATCCAGAACTCCATGAAGAATATGATAGAGGTCGTGGTAGTTTTGATCGCCTCCAAAATAGCAACGTTGAGCGTATAGGTAAGAAATACCAACGAGTAGCCTTATGTGAATTCTTGGCAATGATAGGATCGAATTATCACTATATTCAAGATAGTTGGCTGGACAATACTTCCAAGATATTCAAGGGCGCCTACCAGACATATGCAAGAGATCTGGATCCTACTGTCGATCCATTACTATTGGAAAAATTTACAAACAAAAATGATGACAAAAAGGATATCTGGTGGAAACCTTCGTACAATGAGTGGAGAACAGAAAACTGGCAATTTTCATCCGAAGACATACCAAGACCAAAAACTATAATAGAAAGTAAACATGGTAACAAGACTTTTATTACACTCTTGAGCTGGGCGATTTGGAAGAGTGAGAGAGAAAACCCAGAAGATGAAGACGATAGAAGATATCGCGAACTATGGATCCGCACCCAAGGGTATGTCGTTTACAAAAAAGACTTACAAACAATTATAAGATGGAGTAAAGACAAAAGATTCTATAACGATACACTACCACAGCCTGCTGACCATAGCCATTCGGTATTTCTTTCAGAGTTCCCTAATAGTTCTGCATATCAAGATACTATAGCAATCTATGAACCAAGCGACGGATGGACAACTCCCGACAAACAAACACCCTTCAAAGTTATACAACCTGTTATTCAATATTCTGGAAGTAACTTTGAAGAAGACCGAGCTCTTAGAAATACAGGCATCAGAATTTATAGTCCAAATTTAGTCATAAGAAAGTTATTAAGCATACAAGATACCAATAACGTAGGATTATATAAATCAAAAGACAAAAACATATGCATGTTTAATCCCGATCTGGATGAATGCTTAAGTTCAGATTCTTTATTAGTAAACAAGAATACATTTATAGAAGAACTCGAGAGAAAAAGTTTAACTATTATATGGTCAGTGCTGGGTGAAAAACTTTATCACAATAATGGCAATTATGCGAAGCAGCGCTTAGAGGTTCAGGGTGTCTGCTATTTAGATGATAACGGAGAAATTATTGAGGATGTAAGATATGAAGTGCGTTAATTATAAACTGCTTGAGTCCTAACTACTTTGAATACTGAAGACTCTATAGAGAAGTAGTACACTAAATTTCTATATCTCAACCTGCTCTTTCTTATTGTTATTTATATAACCAATCACTCAGCAAACTGACTATTATACAGCTCGGCATAAAAGCCATTTTGCTTCAGCAATTCGTCGTGCTTGCCTTGCTCGATGATGTTGCCGTCGCGGACAACCAAGATTAGGTCGGCATCGCGGATGGTGCTCAGGCGGTGGGCGATGACGAAGCTGGTTTTGCCCTGCATCAACTTGTCCATGGCTTTTTGGATGAGCACTTCGGTGCGGGTGTCGACCGAGCTGGTAGCTTCGTCCAAAATAAGCATCGGCGTGCGCGCTAGCATCGCCCGGGCGATCGTCAGCAGCTGCTTTTCGCCCTGTGAAATGTTCGCAGCTTCCTCGCCCAGCACCATATCGTAGCCGCCCGGCAGCGACCGCACGAAATGGTCAACATGCGCCTCCTTGGCGGTAGCAACCATCTCTTCTTCACTGGCTGTTGGATTGCCATAGAGCAAATTTTGGCGAATCGTGCCGTTAAACAACCAAGTGTCCTGCAACACCATGCCAAACATTTGCCGCACGTCGCTGCGCTTCATCTGGGCTATATTGACGCCGTCGATTTTGATCGCGCCGCTGTTAATTTCGTAAAATCGCATCAGTAAATTGACCAAGGTGGTTTTGCCCGCGCCCGTTGGACCGACGATCGCCACGCGCTGACCTGGCTTGATGTGCGCCGACAAACCTTTGATGATGGTTTGGTCAGGCTTATAGCCAAAGACCACATTGTCAAATTCGACCTCACCCTTGACGTGAGTCAATTTCACCAAATCCTTGCCCTCCGCCTTTTCCTCTGGCTCGTCCAAAAATTCAAACACGCGCTCGGCGGCAGCGGCGGTCGATTGCAGCACATTGGCGATGTTAGCAACTTGCACCAGCGGCTGATTGAATTGGTCGATGTACTGGATGAAAGCTTGAATGTCGCCAATTTTCAGCCGGCCGTTAATCGCCAGCCAACCGCCCAAAATCGCCATAATGACGTAGCCAATATTGCCGATGAAATTCATGATCGGATAAATCAGCCCCGACAAAAATTGGGCTTTCCAGGCGCTTTCCTGCAACTGGTTGTTAATCCGTGAAAACTTAGCCAGCGACTTTTTCTGGCCGTTGAAGACACGCATCACTTGATGGCCACCATACATTTCTTCGATGTGGCCGTTTAGTTCACCCAGCTGCGTCTGCTGGCGGAGGAACTGTTTTTGCGAACTTTTGGCGATCAGCGTGATTACGCCGCCAGCCAACGGCAGCACCAGCAGCGCCACCAGCGACATTTGCCAGCTGATGGAAAACATCATCGCTAAAATCCCTAGCACCATCACCGTCGAGGAGACGATTTGCGACAGGCTTTGATTGAGCGTTTGGCTGATGGTATCGACATCGTTGGTGACGCGGCTGAGCACTTCGCCGTAGGTTTGCTTGTCAAAATAACTCAGCGGCAGGCGATTGATTTTTTCGGACAATTGACGGCGCATTCTGAAAGTAACCGTTTGCGTCACTTGGGTCATCAGCCAGGTTTGGATGTAGCGGAAAATCGCGCTGAGTATATATAAACCAATCAGCAAACTGACAACCCGCCAAATTGCGTCAAAGTGAAACTCTGGACGCCGACTGAGATCCAGCTTTTTGATGGTCTCGAGCTGGTTGGACGGAATTTGGCGCTCAATTTCCGACTGGTTCGGGAGCCGTTTCAGCACATCAGCACCAGTCGTGCCAGCCGGCAGTGAAGCACCCTTCGGCAGCTTGCTGGTGATGGTTTCGTAGGCTTTCATGCTGACATAATCTTCGACAATTTGGTTGGTAGCGCCACCCAAAATCTTCGGACTGACAATCGCAAACGTCGTACTACCGACCGCGAAAATCGCCACCATGAGCATTTGCCAGCGAAACTCTGCCAAATATTTGGCTAACTTCTTGACCGTGCCTTTGAAATCTTTGGCTTTTTCGCCCGCGCCCATACCGCCGCCCATTGGACCGCCCATCTTCACTGGCTGGCGTTTTTTCATGCTTTGCTGAGCCATTACGCCGCTCCTTTCGCGATCGTCACCGACATTTTCTGCAGGTCGTCTTCTGAGAGCTGCGAGGCGGCAATTTCTTGATAGACTTGGCAATTTTTCATCAATTCCTGGTGTGTGCCCTGACCAACAATTTTACCTTCGTCCAGCACAATGATTTTGTCAGCATTCATGATGGTATTGATGCGCTGACCGACGATCAGCACGGTTTTATGCTTGGTTTCTTTAGCCAGTGCCGAGCGTAATTTGGCGTCAGTTTTAAAATCCAGCGCCGAAAACGAATCGTCAAAAATGTAGACATTCGGCTCGACAGCAATCGCCCGGGCGATCGACAAACGCTGCCGCTGGCCACCGGAAACATTGCTGCCGCCTTGAGCGATGTCGTTTTTGTAGCCGTTTTTTAGCTCGTTGATGAACTCGGCGGCTTGGGCGATTTTAGCGGATTTTTCGACCAATTTTTGGCTGGCTTTGGCATTGCCGTACTTGATATTGCTGGCAATCGTCCCGCTAAACAGCACACCCTTTTGCGGTACGTAGCCAATTTGATCGTACAAATCTTCCAATTTCAAGTTTCTAATATCCACGCCGTCCAGCAAAATCTGCCCCGCTGAAACATCATAAAAGCGCGGAATCAAATTGATCAACGTCGATTTACCAGAGCCAGTACTACCAATGAACGCCGTGGTTTGCCCCGGTTCGGCCGTGAAATTGATACTTGAGAGTACCGGCAGATCAGCATCTGGATAGGTAAAAGTGACGTCTTTGAATTCAATTTTACCCGTAGCGTCATTTGGCAATTGCTGCGGCGACGGCGGATCAACGATTGACGGCAGCGTGTCGAGCACCTCGCCCACCCGCTTTACCGACACGGCCGCTCGCGGCACCATGATAAACACCATCGACAGCAGCAAGAACGAAATGATCACCTGCATGGCGTACTCCAAAAACGCCATCATATTACCGATTTGCAGATTGCCGCTGCTGATCAAATGCGCACCAAACCACACAATTGCCACACTAGAAAAGTTCATCACCAGCGTCATGATTGGGTCAAGCAGCATCATCAGCCGATTGACAAATAAGTTCATTTTGTTTAGCTCAGTGTTGGCTTGTTGGAATTTTTTCTGCTCAATTTTTTCGTTGTGAAAGGCGCGGATGACTTTCAAGCCGACCAGGTTTTCGCACGTCACCAGATTCAGTTTGTCCACCAGCGTTTGCAATTTCTTGAACCGAGGCACAGCAATGACAAATAACACGGCAATGACCACCAGCAGCACTGACACTGCCAGCGCAATGATCCAGCTCAAATTTGGCGCGTTGTGGATGGCTTTTTGCAGGCCGCCAATTGCCATGATCGGCGCCATCAACGCCAGACGCAGCAGCAGAATTGACGTCATTTGAATTTGCTGAATGTCGTTGGTCGAGCGCGTGATCAGCGAGGCGGTCGAAAATTTATTGAAATCCGCCAGCGCGAAACTTTCGACTCGCTCGAATAGTTCCATTCGTAATTTTTGCGCCATACCAGTGGCAATCCGGGAGGCTAAAAATCCGATAATAATCGAGCACAGTCCGCCCGCCGCCGTCACCAAAATCATTTGCCAACCATTATGCCAAATTGCCGGCATGTCTTGCTTGATGATGCCGTTATTGACAATTTCCGACATCTTGTCAGGCAGCCACAAATTCGCCATCACCATGGCGTAGGTAAAACCGACCAAGATAATAAACATCAGCCAGTAGCCGCTAAAAATTCGTAATAGATGCTTCACAAACCCCCTTTTATTATTGCAGCTTCAGAGATTAGCCATATTTGGCAAATTTACACTATGCAATATTCTAGGCCATAAACTACTTTTTGTCAATAGAGAACCCACCAGCGTAACCGGTGGGTTCTCTTGTTTATTGGATGCACTAGATATTTAGTACATACCCATACCGCCACCCATATTTGGCATAGCAGCTCCCGGAGTCTCCTTCTCCGGCAAATCAACAACCAGCGCACCCATCGTCATCGCCGTACCAGCAATTGACGCTGCGTTTTGCAGAGCCTCTTTGGTGACGCGCACCGGATCGACCACGCCGGCTGATTTCAAATCAATCAGCTCATTCGGGTGGTTGACGTTGATACCTTGGCCAGCCTTGGCTTTTTTGACCTGCGGTAGCCACTCGTCAGCATTTAGACCAGAGTTGCTCAGCAAGATTCGGAATGGCTGTTCAAGTGCGTGAATAAGCAAATCTTCGCCCGCTAATACCGAAGCATCTTTGTTATTAGAATGCTTATAACCACAGGCTAGGTTCACTAGCGTTACACCGCCGCCTGGCACAATACCTTCAGCCAGCGCTGCTTTGACAGCAGCCACAGCGTCATCGACACGATATTTCTTTTCTTCGATTTCAGTCTCGGTCGCACCGCCAACCTTGATTACCGCAACTTCGCCAGTCAACGCCGCATGACGCTTTTGCAGGCTCTTCTTAGTGTAGTCGCTGGTAGCAGCCTCAATCTCAGTTTCAAGCTGATCGACGCGCGCGCTAACTGCTGCCTTTGAGCCTTCGCCTTCGACAATAGTCGTCAAATCTTTGGTGGCAATAACCTTACGCGCTGAACCAATAACATCGCTGCCAACGTTATCAAACGACATACCGGTATCCTCGGTGATAACTTTAGCGCCAACCAGCGCTGCGATATCGTAGAGTATATCTTTATCGCTAGGCGCTTTTATGGCTAACGTGTTGAATGCGCCTTTGAGACGGTTCAGCACCAGCAAGCTCAGAGCTTCACCGTCGACGTCATCAGCAATCAGCACTAAATCTTTCTTGCCGCTTTGAGCAATCATCTCCAACAGCGGTACGAATTCTTGAGCCGAAGATATTTTCTTGTCAGTCACTACGATTGCCGGCTTATCATAAGCTGCTTCCATACGTTTGGTATCAGTCACCATATACGGACTGATGAAGCCGCGCTGCACAGTGAAACCTTCGACCACTTCGCTTTCAAGCTCCAGGCTACGACCTTCCTCGACCGTCACTACACCGTTCGGACCGATCTTCTCCATAACGTCAGCAATTAACTTGCCAATCGTCTCATCGCCAGCCGAAATAGTCGCCACCTCAGCCACACGCTTTTCGTCGCCGCGAATGTCGTCGGCCAGTTTGCCTAGTTCTTTAATGATTTCGCTAGCGGCGCGCTCTAGTCCTTTGCGCAGTAACATCGGATTGTGGCCAGCTGCAATCAGTTTATTAGCTTCGCTCAAAATATAATAAGTCAACACAGTCACTGTCGTAGTACCGTCACCAGCTACATCGTTCATCTTGTTGGCAGCCTGTTTGATTAGCTCGGCACCAACCTTGAAGCCTAGAGTCTCGTCGTCAGCTTCAGCTATATCAATACTCTTAGCGACAGTTACACCATCGTGCGTTACACTCGGACCACCGTAGCTTTTGCCGATAACCACATTGCGTCCCTTCGGACCCATCGTCGTTTTGACCGCATTATATAGAATCTCTGCACCAGCTAATACGCGAGCGCGAGCATCTTCATCATAAAAAACTTTTTTCGCCATACTTACCTCCTATTCAACAGTAGCGAGAATATCTTCGTCTTTGATAATCAAATACTCTTCTTTATCAAGCTTGATGGTCGTCGCTGCGTAATTCTTATAGACAACGCGAGTACCATCGGCTACGCCCTCAACCGCCGAGCCAACAACTACAACTTTAGCAGCTTCTGATTTTTCCTGCGCCGACTCTGGCAAGAAGATACCGCTAGCCGTTTTCTCAGGCTTCTTTTCTTTGACAGCCACGACGTAATGCGCCATTGGCTTGATTGATGAACTCATAATTTTATCCTCCTTTTCTAATCTATTTTAGCACTCATGACCGTAGAGTGCTAGACTAAAGTATAAGAAAATCTACGATAACCGTCAAATACACCGCTCAAAAACGGCTCAAGCCAAAACCCGAGCCGTTCTATCCGCGCTTATCAGACTAGCTCTCAATAATCGTACCGATCTGTCCGTCAAGCGCCTCGGCAGCACGCTCCAGGCTAGCAATAATTGCACGCCGACCCGGCTTCTCGACAAATTTCAAGGCTGCCTGCACTTTTGGCAGCATACTGCCAGGCGCGAACTGGCCTTCGTCGATATAACGTTGTATCTCTTGGCGATCAGTATGGCCAATCGCGCGAGCTGTCGGTTTGCCATAATCAACCATCGCGCCATCGACCGCCGTCAGGATTACCAGCGCCTCGGCGTCAATAGCATCCGCCACCACAGCGGCTGTGAAGTCCTTATCGATCACCGCTTCGACGCCTTCTAGTCCGTCATTATCAGTTTCAACCACCGGCACGCCACCGCCACCGCCAGTAATCACGGTTACGCCAGCATCAATCATTGCCTTAACAGTGTATTCCTCAACGATTCGCTGCGGTTTCGGCGAGGGGACTACCCGCCGCCAACCGCGCCCTGCGTCTTCTTTGAAAGTGAAATTACGCCCATTGGCAGCCTGTCTAGCTTCGGCTTCAGTTTGGTAAAATACGCCAATTGGTTTAGTCGGATTACTGAATGCAGGGTCATTAGCGTCAACGACCATTTGCGTTACCACAGTTGAGGCGACGCTTTTCATCTGCCGCCGCGAGAATTCATCAATCAGCGCTTGCTGCAGCCAAAAGCCAATTGCCCCTTGACTCATCGCCACGCAGGTATCTAATGGGAAAGTCGGCACCTCCGGTGTGTTGATAGCCTCTTCATGCAAAACTATATTACCGACCTGCGGCCCATTGCCATGCACGATCACCAATTGGTATCCCGCTAGAATCAGCGGCACGAGCTGGCGCGCCGTCTCGTCGGCAACGTCCTGCTGAGCATGAGCTGAAGCTTCTCCTTGTTTTTGCAAAGCGTTGCCACCAAGCGCTACTACTATTTTGCCAGCCATTTTCAGAACCTCAGCGACATGCAAGTTAAGCTACCGGTAATCTTCTCAAACTCGCTAGTGTTAATCAAAATCACTTCGTAACCGCAATCGCGAATTTTCTGTTCGGTCTTTGGAAAGCCTTCAGGTACAATGACTTTGCCGTTAATCCACAGGCTGTTCACCGCGTAATATTCGTCATCATCAACGACCAATTTATTAAAGTCGGCAAAGGCTGGATGGTTCTCGTAAGCTTTGGCAACAAGCAGATTGTTGTTATCGAGATAAACAACATCATCTTTCAAATGCAAAATACCGGTAACTGGCACCGTTTCGGCAGTCATGTCATGTTTCTCCAGAATAGCGGTAATTTGATCGGCGGCCGCTTGATTGGTTCGCCCGCTCAAACCGATATAATAATGATCGCCCACCATCATAATATCGCCAGGGTCAGTCGTACCCGGATCAACCACCTGTTCAATCTGGTCGTAATAACGCGCCAAAGCTTCGCGCAAATCCGGCAAGCTTGCCTCGCCGCGGCGACTCTCGGCCCCTGGACGCGACAAAATCGCCACGCCATGCGGCGTACATAGAGCATTATCCTCGATAAACACACTGTCTGGATAATCTTCGTTAGCTTCGAGCACCGTCACCTCCAGACCACATTCGCGCAAGATTTCTACGTAACGCTGATGCTGTTGTATCGCCAGTTCGTAATCTGGCTTGCCCATTTCTGGCGTTTGGCTAATACCGTCAATCAAACTATGCGATGGACGACGGACAATAGCATATTTAAACACTTTCGCCTCCTTTGGCACAAAGCAGGTGCGCCACTATACTGCACACCCGCTTTGTTAATTTTAACTTATTTATTGACCAATCAAATCAGCAATTTTGATACCCAGCGTCTGGTCGAGAGCACCAGCCAACAGCTGCTGCAATGCGTAGACGAAGAGTGCAACTACGATAACTGCCAGAAGCAATTCATACAGCGTGAAAATCTTCTTGCGATTCTTGACCTGCATCAAAACGTAAACCAGAATACCCGGCGCATACAAGAATACCGTAATTAGCAGATATTCTATACCGGCTGCGTAAATCAGCCAAATCGCGTAAGCACTGGCCATCACACCGACAAATGTATTAAAGGTGCGATATTTGACGGTTCGCTTCTCTTGTAAAGAAATCTTTAACTGATAGAACGCTGTCAAAGCATAAGGGATCAAAATAGCCGAGGTAGCGATAGAAATACCTATATTATACGCCGAGCCTTCAGTGCCAGGAATTGTCAATAGGAATATCTGCACCAAGATATTAGTGACCAACAGCGACACTACTGGCGCGCCAGCCTTGTTTTCCTTAGCGAAAATCGACGGAAAAGTCTTGTTCTTAGCCGCTTGATACGGCAATTCAGCAGCAAACATCGTCCAAGCTAACCAGCCGCCCAAGACTGCAATCATCAAACCGATATTAACCAGCCAGGCACCCCACGGACCGACTAAACGCTCAAGCAAAACTGCCATAGCTGGACTACCAAGGTCTGCTAGATCCTTCTGAGTAGCAACACCAAACGCCAGCACTGTCATTAATACGTATAGCGACAAAACTCCTACGAAGCCGATCAGAGTTGCTTTGATAATGTCGCTGCGTTTCTTAGCGCGGCCAGAGAACACCACTGCACCCTCAATACCAATGAACACCCAGACGGTGACCAGCATCATATTTTTCACTTGATCGACGACGGTGCTCATATCGAAATCCTTGCCCGCCAAACCCCATAGGTCTTGATTGAACAAACCAACTTTGAACGACAAGAAAATCGCCAGCAAGAATATAGCTAGCGGAATCAGCTTCGCCGCCGTCACCAAAGCGTTAACAAAGCTCGCCGTCTTGACGCCTTTGAGAATCAACAGGTGGACGCACCATAGCAGGACCGACATACCGACGACTGATGGCCAATTTTGCCCTTTGCCGAATACATCTGGAAAGAAATATCCGAGCGCCGAGAAAACTGCCACCGCGTAAGCGATATTGCCAATCCAGGCTGATATCCAGTATCCCCACGCCGAGTTAAAGCCGACATACTTACCAAAACCAGCCTCGGCATAACTATACACGCCAGCGTTGAGCTTTGGCTTTTTGATATTCAGATTACGGAAGCTAAGAATCAGGAATATCATCCCGACACCCGTAATCAGCCACGCAATAATCGTCGCTAGCGGGCCAGCCGCCTCAGCCGTACCTTGGACGAGGTTAAAAATACCTGCGCCGATCATGCTGCCGACAACCAGGCTGGTCAGCGACCAGAGTCCCAACCCGTCTTTCTTTTTTGCTAATTGTTTGATTGCCATTTTTTTGTTCGAGCCTCCTTCAACTCGGGTTTATAGCGTCAATGCCATCACAGCCTTGATAGTGTGCATGCGGTTTTCAGCCTCATCAAAGACAACGCTGTGCTCGCCGCTAAAGACCTCGTCAGTGACTTCCATCGAGTCAAGACCAAATTGGTCGTGAATCTTTTGGCCGGTCTCGGTATTAAGATCATGGAATGATGGCAAGCAATGCAGGAATTTAACATTTGGATTGTGAGTCTCGGCTAGCATCTGAGCGTTAACCTGGTATGGTTTGAGAAGCGCAATTCGCTCGGCGAACTTGTCTTCCTCGCCCATCGACACCCAAACATCAGTATAGATTGCGTCAGCACCCTCGAGAGCCTCAGCACGGTTATCGGTAATAGTAATCTTAGCACCAGTCTCCATAGCAATTGAGCGCGCCAGATTAACCAAGTCGCCCGACGGATGCAGCTGTCGCGGCGCCAAAATCCGGAAATCGACGCCCATTTTGGCCGAACCAATTAGCAAACTATTAGCCATATTGTTGCGACCATCGCCGACAAAGACCAGCTTTGCGCCATTGAGTTTGCCGACATGTTCCTCGATAGTCATGAAGTCTGCCAGAATTTGTGTTGGATGGAAGGTGTCCGTTAGGCCATTCCAGACTGGCACACCAGAATACTTGGCTAATGCTTCGACGTTGGAGTGCTTAAAGCCGCGGAATTCAATGCCGTCAAACATGCGCCCCAGAACTTTAGCAGTATCCTCAACCGACTCTTTCTTGCCGAGCTGAATGTCGTCTTTGCCCAAGAACTCCGGCGCTACACCTAAATCGTTGGCCGCTACCGTAAAGGCGCAGCGAGTACGCGTCGATGTCTTTTCAAAGAGCAGCGCCACTTGTTTGCCTTCGTGAATACGGTGCGATTTGCCGTCTTTTTTCTGCTGCTTGAGCTCATGTGCTGTATCAAGCATCAAACGAATCTCGCTTGGCGAAAAGTCTTTCAAGGTCAAGAACGAACGACCTTTCAGATTGTTCGACAGTTTATTATTCGCAGTCGAATCTGTAGTCACCGGTACTACCTTGCGAACATGCTCCTCCTGAATCATCGGTACCGCCAAGGTTGCTGCCAGCGAACGCTCTGTCGAAGTGACTTTGTCGGTAACATGCTCGCCATTCAAATCCTCGCGCACCAGCGGCATACTCATACAGCGCGGACCGCCGCGGCCGCGACCGAGCTCCGAACCGCTAACTTCGATAACCTCGACGCCAGCTTCGCGCAACTTCGCGTTGGTGACGTAGTTGCGATCGTAAGTCACCACTACACCAGGCGCGATCGCCAGAGTATTCGAACCGTCGTTCCACTGTTCGCGGGCTGCCGCAATCTCATCGCCGCCGCCGCACTCGATCAGGTTAATCTTCGGCAAATGCAACGCTTCGCACAATGCCTTTTCTAGATCGTGCTGCTTGGTGATTTTCGGATAAGCTTGCCCCTCGACCTTTTCGAGAATGAACAAATTCATCTTGCCTTCAAAGTCGCGAATCTCCGGATGAATCGTAAACTTATCGTAATCAATCATCGTGAAGACCGTATCGAGATGCATGAATGCATGGCTCTTCGGAATCTCTAAAGCGATAATTTTCTTGAAATTAGAATCAGCAAACAGCTCGGTCGCCATTTTCTCGATCGCTTCGGCAGTTGTACGCTCGCTGATACCGATAGCCATCGCTTCGCTGCTTAGTACCAGCTCGTCGCCACCCTCCATCGAGAACTTTTCGTCGCGATTATACCAAACTGGAATATCATGGCCAGCAAAGCGCGGATGATGATCAATAATGTAACGCATGAATAGCGATTCGCGGCGGCGGGCCGGCCAATGCATTTTGTTGATCGTCAAGCCGTTGCCGATCGTCGCAGCCGGATCGCGCGTGAAATACAAGTTCGGCATCGGGTCGAGATAGAATGGATAATGATCCTGGTCGACCATATCATGCAGTTGCTGGTGATGTTCTGACGGCAGCGATATCTCGTCTTTACGCACACCAGCCATAATTTTGCGCACCATCTTGTTGGTCGGCATCGACAATAAGTAATCGCGCAAACTTTGTGTCACTCGACGCGAATCTTGCTTAGAGGCTGCTAGCATCTCATCGACGAACTCCGCCTTCAGATTATCGTTGTTCAGAGCTTCTGTTACCAATTCGTCCAGATACAACACCTCGACACCGCGGTCACGCAGTACGTTAGCAAATTCATCATGCTCTTCTTGCGCCACTTTCAGGTGCGGAATGTCGTCAAATAGCAAGTCTTTGAGATAATCAGGAGTAAGATTCTCGAGCTCCTCACCCGGCCGATGCAGCAATACTGTTCGCAGTACGCCAATTTCAGAATTGATTTGCAATGGTTTTTGATTCACGCCCACCTCCGCTATGATCCTAAATGATTCATTGTTTATTTACTTATATAGCTTTCATTATATAGATTTATGCCGCTTATGCAAGCCCTATCGCCACCAATGTCAAGTAGTCGGCGCTGTCCAATATTGTTGGATGATAGACTGCACCTGCGTTGGCTGATTTAGATGACTATTTTCATGCAATATTAGATACTACGGCAAATGCTGGTAAAAATAGTATTACACTCAGCGCAACGATACGCTGGTGGTAACAATCTACGCGTTTCATCCTTAATGTTTTTGTTCTGACCGCTATTTCTTAAATTTTTTATGTTCAACAGACGATAATTTTGGCTTTGTAATATAGATTATTTTTAATATATTATCGCTATTTTTGCTATTTATCAGCGTCAAAGAACTGGCGCGCTCGCTCTGTCTTTGGATGATCCATGACTCGCTTTGGAGGACCGTCTTCGATGATGTCGCCTTTGTCAAGGAAAATCATCCGGGTGCCGACTTCGCGGGCGAAGCTCATCTCGTGTGTCACAATTACCATCGTCATGCCTTGTTTCGCCAGGTCGCGCATCACGTCGAGTACTTCTCCAATCATTTCCGGGTCAAGCGCGCTAGTCGGCTCATCAAACAGCATAACTTCTGGCTCCATGGCGAGCGCTCGAGCGATAGCCACTCGCTGCCGCTGGCCTCCCGATAAATGTTGCGGATATTCATTGGCTTTGTTAGCTAAACCAACCTGCTCAAGCAGCTCTTTGGCTCGCCGATTCGCTTTACGATCCGATAATTTGCGTAGTTTCTTAGGCGCTAATTTGATATTATCTAGCACTGTCATATTAGGAAATAGATTAAATTGTTGGAACACCATACCGATACGCTGGCGGATTTTATTAATATTAACGTGCGGTTGAGTGATGTCAACATTATCAACAAAAACCGATCCGTAAGTGGGTTTTTCAAGTAAATTCAAACATCTTAGCAGCGTCGATTTACCCGAGCCGCTCGACCCAACGATCACCAATACTTCACCGTCCTCAATCGTCAAATCAATCCCGCGCAGCACGTGATTGGATCCAAAATATTTGCGTAGATTACGCGTCCTGATCATCGTTTCTTGCTCCCTTCTCGAAACGCCGCATCACCTTGGTGAAAATTACTGTCAATGCCAAATACATCACTGCCGCCGCAAACAACGACTGGAATGCTGTAGCTGTCAACGAACGGATATCATCAGCACCGCGCATGATATCACCCAAGCCAATCCATCCAACCACCGACGTTTCTTTGAGCATAGCAATACATTCACTGATCAACGCTGGCAGCGAATTTTTCATCGCTTGCGGCAAAATAACGTAGCGCATTGCCTGTGGGTAGCTCAATCCCAGCGACCGCGCTGCTTCTAGCTGTCCGCTATCAATACTCTCGATACCGCCGCGAATAATTTCTGCCACATAAGCACCGCTATTAATACCAAAAGCAATCGCCGCCACGAAAATCTTCGGCATGAAACGATACGAACCAAACACTACATAATACATAATCAGCAATTGAACTAGCAGCGGCGTACCACGGATAATCTCGACATACAACCGACCTAATCCAGCCACCGGATTCCAACGCGCAAAACGCTTCAGTCGCGGGAAGCGCGCCAACCAAGCAAACGGGCGAATCTTCGACACCCGCATCAGCGCAATAACGATACCGATAATCACGCCAATTACTACCGACAAGACTGTCAGTACTAACGTCACTTCTAATCCGTGCCACAAGTAGACCCAGCGTCCATCGCCGAAAATTACTTCGCCAAAATTCATAGCGTCTGACCTCCGCTGGTACCGAAGTACTTCTGCAACAACGCCTCATAACGCCCATCAGCTTTCATGTTGGCAATTGTTTTGTTGGCGTGCTCGGCTAGTTCGGTATTGCCTTTTTTGAAGGCAATCGCATAACTCTCGCTGCTTAGCGGCGTGTTAATTACTTTCAATGTCGGGAATCCTGAAACATATTGCTTGGCCGGTGCATCGTCAATCACGGCTGCATCGACTTTGCCTGCGGCTAGTTCCTGCAAAGCATTCGGCGCTGCCGGAAACTGGATAACCTGCGCCCCTTTAATCTTTGAAGCCGCTTGGTCACCCGTCGTTCCCAGCTGAACAGCAATTCTCTTATTTTCGAGCTGGTATTTGTTGGCTATTTTGCTATTTTTCGGTACAACGATCCGCTGCGACGCCCGATAATACGAATCGGAAAACAGAGCGTTTTTCTCACGATCTGCCGTTACCGACATACCTGCCACTGCCATATCGATTTGCCCGCTTTCTAATGCCGGTAACAAACCGTCAAATGACATATCTTCAATTTTTAGTTCTTTGCCCATATCCTTAGCGATTTGCTGCGCTAATTCGACATCAAAACCGACCACATTGCCGCCATCTTTGTATTCAAACGGTTTAAATGTCGCGTTTGTGCCCATCACCAATACATCGGTGTCGCTAGATATGCTCGTATCGCGCTGCAGTATGTCATACAGCATCCAACTTATCATCGCTACAAAGGCCGCTACAAGCAGCCAGGCTGCCATTCGCCGCCACAACTTAGCCTTTTTCATGTCTTTAGTATACGCGCATCCAGACAAAAGCGTAAGAGTTTTGATAAATTTTGTTAAGAAAAGCGCCCCGGCACCTCGGCCAGAACGCTTTTCATTATATTGCCCGGTAAAGAAAGACTACTCTGTCTGATTCGCCTCCGCCCGCGTTAACTTGTCAACCATTGGCAGTATCAAGTAAATACCGATGATTGCCGCCGCCAGACCGATACCAACAATCGCGAAGTAAGTTAGTGTTAACACCGGCTTCAACGTCGTCGAGAATGTGCTAGTAAATACTGCACCCGTCCACACGCCAAAACCGCATGACAGAATCGAGGTGGTGAGTAGCGGCGCCACCGACTCAACCATCACCAAGCGCTTCAATTGAGCGAGGCGCATACCGCTCAGCCGCAGCGTATACAGCGAGCGACGGCGTTCCATCAGCCCGCCAATCGTCGAGACAATCAAGCTCGCCACCGCCACGA
>CAURWV010000004.1:0-93998 GCA_963528915.1 uncultured Candidatus Saccharibacteria bacterium | reverse complement strand
GCCCAGTGCGCGCAGTGCTTGACTGCTTGTTTGTAGGTCATTTGAGGGTATTGATCCTCGCCGTTATTCATATTTTATAATTATATAACATGAAAAAGTCCCAGGCTAATAATAATATAATATTAGCCTGGGACAGTCGTCTCCTTTCTATCTATCGAGCATCTTCGGGCGGAACATGATTGTGGGGATGGCTAGATGGAAGGCTTTGGTCTGTCCAGTGATGACCTCTGTCAGTTTTTCCGTCGGTATCCCACGAGATGCGATAGTTATCTTCGTAGTACTGCGTCACGTGCAGATCTATCCGTCGCCTCCGATCATAGAACGTTCCGCTGCGATCATTGGTGTCGTTGTCGCGGTTTCGTACACCGAGTGGCGGCGTATCTCTCCGGGCGCGGCGGTCATACAGTGTTCCACCAGGCTCATCGGTGAAGTTCTGCGCACCATGCGGATCAAACGGATCGCGTCTATACGTCACGGTTCCGCCCGGATCCATGACGTAGTGCCCGTGACCAGGGCCATCGGGCTTGCCAACCCCACCGAAGTAGATGTTGGTGTTGCCGTCTGAATCTGTTGAGATCCAGACATTATCCTGGTATTGAAACGGAACTCCGGCCTTTGCGGCTAGCGACTTTTTGTCTTCGCGTCGCTTTCGGTTCATTGCTTTGAGCTCATTAAGCCTAGCCTGAAAGGCCTTGGCGCATGAGTCAAATTCGGCCTTGGCGCGCTTGAACTCAGCCTGCGCTCGTTCGTGCTCTGCCTTGGCAGGCTGGAATGCCTGCCGCGCACAAGCAAACTCACTCTTAGCCGCTTGGAAAGCTGGTTTGACGGCATCGAACCGCTCGCGTGCGACGCGAATTTCGGCGACGAGCTGCCGCCGTTCGGCAACGCAGGTCTGAGACTCTGCTTTGTAAGCATGTCCCTGATCTGCATACATACGTGCACTAGCGCCGTCGTGCATATCGTGAGCCAACGCAGCCGACTCGAAAGCCGACTTCATGTTCTGATACGCCCGCTCTTGCTGAGCATTCAAGCTGTCGATTCGCGGGCCGTTGGTCTGCTTGATAGACACGTAAGCTTCCCAGGCTGCCTGCTGATCTGCGTAGGCGACCTGTTTAGACTCGTAGGCACGGTTCATGACCGCGCGCGCCGAAGAGCGGTGCTCCCAGGCGGCTTGCTGAGCTTGCCAGGCTGCCTGCTGTCGCTGGCGGGCAGACTCGCGAGCTGACTTCAAACGGTCAAGCTCGGCGTCTCGCTGACGAGACATGATGTTATCCTCTCTGTAAAGGAGCGAAGTTACAGTGGTTACTGCAACTTCGCTATTTTACAACGTAAAAAGAACTTTGGCAATAACTTGCTCAATAAAAAGCGAATACTACTTGCGGGCGAAGATTTCTTTGGCGCTGAGCTTGCGGCTGTATTCGAGCGCGCCGAAGCGGAAGATACGTACGGCGATAGCCATGATAATAGTAGCTGAGATGATTAATATGGCAATACCTATTATAGCTTCGCTAACTCCGAGATTACCAGCAGCATTACGCAACATTAGCGGGATCGGTGATGTTAACGGGAAGAGGGATAGGAATTTCACTAATGGTGAATCAGGTATCGATATGAACATTGTTATAGCATACAGCGGACCGAATAGTAAAATCATTACTATGCCGAAGAAACTATTAGCTTCTTTGGCGGTAGGCACTGCAGCACCGATTGCTACTAGTAGGCCAGTGAACAGCATGAAGCTACTGGCAAACACTAAAAAGCCAATACCTATACGCAACGGGTCAATCGGCAAACTACTGAGATCGACCGACGGCAGCTTGAGCTGGTTATGAAACAGCAGATAGCCGGTGAGCACTGGCAGAACTATAAGCAAGCCTTGAATAATCGCTAGAACAATTAATGAGATAATTTTACCGATAATTAAAGTACGTGCCTCGATAGTAGTGAGAATCATCTCGATGACGCGATTTTCTTTTTCCTCGGTAGTACTGGTTAACATTTGATTACCGAAGAATGTAATCAAGAAGTAAAATAGTATCAGGAATACTCCCGGCAAGATCATCTCTTGAATGCTATCATGGACTTTGCCGTCGCGGTAAACAGTGCTGGTAGAACTAATTTTACCTTGGATAATTTTTTGGATGGCAGGATCAACGCCTGATTGGACAGAGGTGGATAATAGACTATTAGCGAGGCTGCTATAACGACCGTTGTCAAAAATACCGACATCTTTGCCGTAGACTTCGACTGATTGCTGGTCGAGATTTTTCGGGTAATAAATATAGGCGTCAAGCTGGCCGTTTTTAACGCGATTAATAGCAAGCTGTTTGTCATTGGATTTTATCTCTGTGGCTTTCGCGGCAGCGATTAACTGCGGTTTGACCATCTTTGATTCGTCGGTAATAGCGATACTGAATGATTGATTTTTAAGCTTTTCAGCAGCGTCGTCGGTGGCTTTGTTTGACAAGAATATGATACCGAAGATTGCCGCAAACATTATTGGAAAACTAATCGCTAGGATCCAGAATGATTTTTTCTTGAGAGCGCGAACGATTTCGAAACGAATAACAGTCGATAAATTATGCATTTTGCTCCTCCTTGTTGTCGCGGCTGTAAACTTGGATAAAGATGTCGTCGAGCGATTTGCCGCCAAATTGTTTGCGAACGCTAGCCACGGTGCCGTAAGCGCGTGCTGTGCCGTCTTTCAGTAGTAAAATGCGGTCGCATAGGCGTTCGACTTCTTCCATTTGATGGGTGATCATCACTACGGTAGCACCTTTAGACTGATGTTCTTCGATAATTTCCATTAACAGGCGGCGATTGACTGGATCAAAGCCTTTGGTTGGTTCATCGAGGATTAATAGCTCCGGGTCGTCGATGACGGTGATGCCCAGCTGAACTTTTTGCTGCTGGCCGCCGCTGAGCTTGTCGAGACGAGTTTTGGCTTTGTCAAGCAGATCGACGCGTTTCAGAAAATCAAGCGATTTTTGGCGGGCGTCGGTGCGGCTCATACCTTTGAGTTGCCCGAAATAGGTCATAATATCAATAACTGGCTCTTTTTTGTAAAGGCCGCGTTCTTCTGGCAAATAACCGAGTTTGACGCCGCTTGATACCGAGTAAAGCTTACCGTTAATCAGCAGTTCGCCGGCGGTCGGCTGATAGATGCCGAGCAAGGCGCGGATGGTAGTAGTCTTACCGGAGCCGTTGCTGCCGAGAAACCCGAATGTTTCGCCACGTTTGACATCAAAACTTAGGTCTTTGATGACTTCGGTCTTGCCGAAACGCATCTTAAAATGATCAATAGAAATAATAGATTCCATATTTTCCATGATAGCACGGGCAAAAGCAGTTGTGAAAATTACTAGCAAAAACGCTTGAAAAATCCATATTTAGCGTTTATGCTTGGTATATAAACGCTATATGTATAGTGTTCAGCAAAATAGACAAATGCGCAAATAAGTAGCGCGCAGCTAGATGCGACGATCTGGCGATTGTTTTTTGCGCCCCAATGACAAACGATAACGGAAGGAAACAATGGCAGATATTACAATCACTAAGCGCGACGGCCAACAGGAAGCGTTCGACGCCAACAAGATCAAATTAGCGCTGCTAGAAGCCAGCGAAGGTCTACCAGATCAAATAGCCAAGGTAGCGCAAGTAGCCGCTGAGCTACAACTGACGCTTTTTGACGGTATGACGGTTGAACAGCTTAATGAAGCGCTAATCCAGACGGCGCTGCAGAATGTCAAGGACGATCCGGATTTCGACACGATTGCAGCTCGGTTATTGCTTAAGACGATCTACAGAGAGGTACTGGGCAGCTATGCTAATGATTCTGACCTCAAGGATCTGCATGTACAGAAATTTCCGGCTTACATCCGCCAGGCGGTTAAAGACGGTCTGCTTGATAAGCGGATGGCAGATTCAAAATTATTTAATCTAAAGAAGTTAGCGGCCGCTCTCGATCCCAGCAAGGATACTCTCAGCAAATATCTTGGCGTAGTAACTAATCGCAACCGCTATGCTTTGCGCCGCCAAAACGGCGAGCCGATTGAAGTGCCGCAATTTACCAATATGCGTATTGCTATGGGTTTGAGTTTTAATGAAGCTAATCCAACTGAGGCAGCGATTGGTTTTTATAAACATATGGCTAATCTGGAATACAGCCCGGGCGGCAGTACGCGTGTTAATGCTGGTGGTTCGTTTCCACAGCTTAGTAATTGTTTTGTCATGGAGGTTCAGGACGACATGGAGTCTATCGCCAAAAGTATCCGTGACACCATGTTTATCGCTAAAGGCACGGGCGGTATTGGTATTAGCATGAATAAACTGCGTGCAGCTGGCAGTCCGGTGAAAACTACCAACACCGAATCGACGGGTCCGATTCCGTTTATGAAAATGATTGACACGGCGCTGTTTGCGGTTAGTCGCAAGGGTAAGAAAGCTGGCGCGGCGGCTGCCTATATGGAAAACTGGCACCTTAATTTTCCGCAGTTTCTAGATTTGCGCCAAAACTCCGGCGACCCGTATCTGCGGACGCGATTTCTCGATACGGCGGTGTTTATTTCCGACGAGTTCATGAAACGTGTTCAGCAGGATCAAGATTGGTACTTGTTCGATCCAGCGGAAGTTAGCGACTTAAATGAACTATACGGTGAAGCGTTCAGTCGCCGCTACCAGGAATACATCAAACTAGCAGAAGCTGGTAAAATTAACCGCTTCGAAGTCGTGCCAGCCCGCCAACAATTCCGCCAGATTCTCAGTAGTCTGCAAGCGACTGGACACCCTTGGCTAACCTGGAAAGATGCCATCAATTTGCGGGCGCTCAACAATAACACCGGGACAATCCATCTCAGTAATTTGTGCACCGAAATAACTTTGCCCGAGGACGAAAATAATATTGCGACCTGTAATCTGGTTAGTATGAATTTGTCAGCTTTTCTCAATGCTGATAAGACTTGGGATTGGGATCGTTTGGCGGTATCAGTGCGCTCCGCCACGCGCCAGTTAGATAACTTGATTGATATCACGAACACGCCAGTTACCGAAGCTATGCATAGTAATGAGCATAATCGGGCGCTAGGGCTCGGCTATATGGGGTTATCGGATGTTTTGGAGAAGCTAGAGATTAGCTACGAAAGCGAGTCTGCCTACGATCTGGTTGACCAGCTAACTGAATTTATCAGCTACCATGCCATTGATGAATCGGCTAACCTAGCAGCTGAGCGCGGTAGCTATCCGAACTTTGCTGGCAGCGGCTGGAGTAAGGGTTTATTACCTATCGATACTGTTGATAAACTTACAACAGAACGCGGTGTTAAAGTGAAAGTTGATGGCAGCTCGCGCCTAGATTGGGAGTCGCTTCGCCAAAAAGTTAAAAAAGGTATGCGTAATGCTACCTTGATGGCGATTGCACCGACAGCTAATATCTCGCATGTGGTTGGTACGACGCCGGGGCTCGACCCGCAATTTAGCCAGATTTTTAGCCGCAGTACGCTCAATGGTAAGTTTCTCGAGGTTAATGCTAATCTGGTGCGCAAGCTCAAGCAGCTTAAACTCTGGGAGTCGGTTAAAGATGATTTGCTGGCAAACCAGGGCGATATCCAAGGGATTGAGCAAATTCCGCAAGCGGTGCGCGACGTATACAAGACCAGCTTTCAGTTGAGTCCGTACGCCTTTGTTGAAGTGGCCGCACGGGCGCAAAAATGGGTTGACCAGGCGATTAGCCGCAATATGTATTTAGAATCGCGCGACGTAGATGAGTATATAGATATTTATTCAGAAGCGTGGCGCCGCGGCCTCAAGACTACTTACTACTTGCACGTGAAACCGCGCCATCAATCCGAGCAAACCACCGTTACATCGCAATCGGTACAGAAAGTTCGTACCGACAGCGCCAAGCGGGTTAGCGGCTTCGGCTTCGCTCGCCGTAAACAATCATAATCGTTGACAAAATCACAATAATTATATAAAGGAGGAAATATGACGCAAACAACACAACCGCAAGGTATTCTCGGCTCGGGCCTGCGCGACGGCCTGCAGCTCAAACCAGTCCGCTACCAATGGGCGATGGATTTATATAACCAAGCAGTGGCTAATACTTGGTTCCCGAATGAGGTGCAATTAGTCCAGGATTTAGCCAATTTCGAAAAATTGACCGACGACGAAAAACACGCCCTCAAAACTGTCATTAGTTATTTGAATCCGAACGAATTGCTAATTAACAAATCGCTAGCCTTTGGTATTTATCCGTATGTTAATGCCGCGGAGTGCCATTTGTATCTGTCGAAACAGATGTGGGAAGAAGCTAACCATTTTATGACGTTCGAGTATATTATCGAAACTTTTCCGTTTGACCGCCAAGAGATTTATGCAGCCGGCTACGGCAAAAAGAGTTTGAAAGACAAATCAGATTTCCAGACAAAATATGTCGGCCGTATGCTCAACGACAAATTAGACGTGACAACTACCGAGGGCAAGAAAGATTTCGTACGCAACTTAGTGGCTTACAATATCGTACTAGAAGGTATTTGGTTTTATAGCGGTTTCATGGTCGGTATGAGTTTCCGCCGGCGCAATTTGCTGCGCAACGTTGGCAGTTTGCTGGATTGGATTACTAAGGATGAGAATTTACATTTGACGTTTGGCATCAATCTGCTGCTGACAATTTTGGATGAAAATCTGGATTTGCAAACGCAGGAATTTGCTGATGAAATTCGCGATTTGATTCTGCAGGCGGTTAAATTAGAAGAGGCTTATAATAAGGATATGCTGCCAAAAGGCATTCTGGGTTTGAACGCGGACTATGTCAATCAGTACGTTAAGTTCATGACTGATCGCCGCCTCGAGGAGCTTGGCTTCGAAAAAGAATATCATGTATCAAATCCGGCTAAATGGATGGCAGCGGCCAACGATACGTTAGAGTTGGTCAATTTCTTTGAGAGCACCAATACTAATTACGAGGTTAATACTGTAAAGTAGAAGCTTTGGTAATTTTCACAACGAATATCAAATCATTTGCGCTAGATTAAACGTTATTTGCTAACGTATGATAATAGAGCATAAGCAAAGGGGAGAAAATGAATCCATCAGCAATAATAAACGACGATATGACGCTTGATGAGAAGCTTGCAGCGATCGATCAGACGATGAAAGAACTGCAAGAGGAGGCTAACGAGAAAGCCGGAGCGGATGGCGTAGAGCCAGCGCCGATTGACCCGGCTACGCTAACTATGTGCGAAGGCTGCCAGTAAGTACACTATATATAGTGTTATACGTATTGGACATGCTATAATAGAAGTCCATGGAAGAGCAATCACACATGGGTAAACAGACAAAATATATTTTCGTAACCGGAGGAGTCCTCTCGGGGGTAGGTAAAGGGATTACCGCGGCTAGTATTGGCGCAGTACTGCAGGCGAAAGGCCTGAAGGTGTCTATACAAAAATGCGACCCGTATCTCAATGTAGATGCGGGTTTGCTTAATCCGGCAGAGCACGGCGAATGTTTTGTGACGCGCGATGGTGCTGAAACCGACCTTGATCTCGGGCATTATGAGCGCTTTCTCGATATTGAGTTGACGCAAAAGAACGCTACGCTGGCTGGCCGCTTGTTGTCGGAACTGATAACTGATGAGCGGGCCGGTAAATTTCACGGCAAGACTGTTCAGCTGATCCCGCATTTGACGCAGGCGATTCAGGATTCCATCGTGGCAGCTGGCGCTGGCAGCGACGTGCACATTGTTGAGATTGGCGGAACGGTGGGCGATTATGAAGGGTTGAGTTTCGTCGAGGCGATTCGCGAGTTTGCTCACAAAATTGGCAAAGAACGCTGTCTGTACGCACATGTTGTCTATGTGCCATTCATTGGTACCAGCAAAGAGTTCAAGAGTAAACCGGCTCAAAATGCGCTTAACGATTTGCGTGGTTTCGGGATTGTACCTGAGATTGTCATTGTCCGCAGCGACGAGCCGGCACCAGAGCCAATTGCTCGTAAAATTGCGCTGTATGGCGGCGTTGACCTGTCAGGCGTGTTGATGATGCCGAATCTTAATACGGTTTTTAGGATTCCTGAGCGGATAGCAGCTAGCCCGCTGATGACTATCCTCGATAAATTTACTGATAATTTTTCTCAACCGAATCTAACTAAGTGGCAGTCGTTGGCTCGTCAGCAGAGCAAAAAACCCGCCGATATCGTGACCGTCGGTCTGGTGGCAAAATACATGGATAACGAGGATACTTATCTGTCGGTGACTGAGGCGCTAAAGAGTGCAGCTTGGCGCGAGAATGTCGGCTTACATATCAAATGGCTCAACGCCGAGACCGTCACTGAGCGCGATTTCGAGACGGTCGACGCGCTGCTAGTGCCTGGTGGTTTCGGCTCGCGCGGAGTTGAGGGTAAAATTGCTGCTGCACAGTACGCGCTTGAGTGTGATGTACCGTATCTAGGGATTTGCTTGGGTTTGCAGACAGCGATAATAGCGGCAGCTAGGCGGGCTAAGCTTGATGATGCTAATAGTACGGAATTTGATAATGCGACTACACACGACGTAGTGTACATTATGCCTGGCCAAGAAGGTAAAGAATCGACTGGCGGTACGCTACGGCTAGGTAACTACCCAGCAATATTTACACCGGGATCACTAGTTTCTAAAATTTATCAGTCAGATCATACTGAAGAGCGTCACCGCCACCGCTATGAAGTAAACCAACAATTTCTTGATGATATTGCGCGTGGCGGCGTGACAATATCTGGATTGTCTCCTGATGGTAAATTGGTTGAGTTTATCGAGGCACCCGCTTGCCGTTATTTTGTGGCAACGCAAGCGCATCCTGAGTTTCGTTCACGACCTACACGGCCGCATCCGTTATTCACAGGGTTGATTCGGGCTATCCTATCCGGAGATTCTTAGTTTTTTGTCCCGCCATCAATTCTGATATTCTCGAAGAATACTGGATAATAAAACTAGCTATAGGTTTGTTGGTAATAGTTATTCTCTAGAACTACTACCAGCGATGGTATTGACAAAATAAAAACAGTATGCTATTATATCGAAGTATGTCAAACTAAAATAAAAAGGAATAAATGTGGCTGAAGAAAAACAAACAACATTAGATACAGAAGCCATCGGTTTTGGCAGTAGCGACGATTTAGCAATGCTGCGAGCAGTTTTGCGTTCAAATTATGCTCGTAATATTACGCCAGTATCAGTTTATCGTCAACCGGATCTAGACGGTGCTTAAAGAGTAATCTCAGTAGAAGGTGCTATAATATAGTCTATGATTGATTGTATTATAGCTTTGCAAAGAATAGTCGACGAGCTTTATCAACGGCAGCTTGACGTGCAATTGACGCGTCCTGACCCGAAGTTTGGTGATTTTGCGACCAATGTGGCTTTGCAGTTGGCGAAGCCACTTGGTAAAAATCCGCGGGAAATCGCCGAGGCGATTGCTGCCAAGCTGCGCGCTGACGAGCGGTTTAGCGAGGTTAGCGTGGCGGGGCCTGGTTTTATCAATGTGAAGTTGAGCGACCAAGCGGTGCTGGAGTCGTTGAAAGTGCGCCCGGCGACCAAACGCGCTGGCAAAACGGCAGTGATCGAAACTAATTGCCCGAACCCGTTCAAGGCGATGCACATCGGTCATGCATTGAACGCGATTACTGCGGACACCATGGCGAATTTGCTGGCAGTGGATGGCGCGCAGGTACACCGCGTTAGCTATCACGGCGATGTCGGCACGCATGTCGGCAAGAGTATGTGGGCGATTTTGCGCGAAATTGACGGTGACGCCAGCAAACTTGACGAGATCCCAGCGGATCAACGCAACCAATTCATGAGCCGGATGTATGTCGAAGGTGCGCAGGCAGCCAAGGAGTCGCCAGAGGCCAAGGCGGAAATTGACGAGCTGGCCAAACAGTCATTTGTGCTGGATGATCCGCTCTACAAGAAAGTTTACGAAACGTGCAAGCAGTGGAGCTTTGACGAAATTGACGCTAATGTGGCGCGGTTGGGCAATGTGCCGATTGAGCGGCGCTATATCGAGAGCGAAACCGAGGAACCGGGCAAGAAACTAATCAAAGAGAAAACGCCGGAAGTTTTCACCAAGTCTGATGGTGCGTATGTTTTCAAGGGCAGCCAGTACGGCGCGTTCGACAATGTGTTTATCGGTTCGCACGGCAACGGCCTATATGGCGCTCACGACATGGGGCTGATTCAGCTGAAATACCAGGATTATCCGAATTTGGATTTGTCGATTACGGTTAATGGCGAGGAGCAGGCGGCGTATTTCCGCGGCGTGATTGCCGCCAGCGAATTGGCGATTCCGGCGCTGAAAGGCAAATTGTTTAATTATGCAACTGGCCTCGTCAAATTGACGACTGGCAAGATGAGTTCGCGAACTGGCGAAGTGGTAACGATTGATTGGATATTTGACGAGTTCAAGAAGGCGATCGCGGCGCGCGGCAGCCAGCCAACTGACGAGGTGGTGGCGGGCGCTTTGCGCTATCAATTCTTGAAAGTAAAAGTCGGCAGCGACGTAGTGTTTGATGTCAATGATGCGGTCAGTTTGACTGGCAACACTGGCAGCTATTTGCAATACGCGCATGCTCGGGCACGGGGTATTTTGGCGAAATCCGAGCAAGCGGTGGCATTTCCGAAGGAGCTGTTTGACGAAGATCGGGCGCTGGTGCGAAAATTGAGCGAGTATACGGAGGCGGTCAATCGCGCCACAGAGAGTTTGGAGCCGCACCATATTTGCACCTATTTGTTTGAGCTAGCCCAGGAATTCAACCGTTATTACGAAAAGAATCAGGTTGTCGGCAGCGACAAAGAAGCGCACCGAGTCGGCATCGTGGCGGTGTATGCGGATATTTTGAAGGCTGGCTTGACGATTTTGGGAATTGCGGCGCCAGAGCGGTTGTAAAAATAGATTATTATGATATAACTATGAAGTGCTAAAACAGCTGTCTCCCGAAATCAACAGAGAAAGACTCATTGATTCAAGGCCTTGGCTAAACTTTTCTAGTTCAGATATGCGATTTCAGGATAATCCTCGTGACAATATCTTGCAACTGATAAGTCTACCATCAATTCCTGGCAGAAAGCTGCTGGAGATGGAATATAATGCGCAAATTTTTCGCCGTCAACACCATCCGGAAAAGGCTGTCGACTTAATGGCAGATCTTTCTGGTATTTATTTGGATGTTGATTCGCGTAATGACTTGGCAGAAGCGGATAGGTTGTGTCGCCAACTGATAAGCACTGGCATGGGAGAGGAAGCTATCAAAGTAGCTACCGTAGTGGATGAAAGCTTGGTTGAAGGAGATAAGTCGAAAAATGTATTCTTTTTGCCAGACAGTATGCGGAAAGTGGCAAATAGAACTGGTAATATTGAGCTGATGGAGAAAGCAATTGAATTATATCAGCAACTCCCGCCCAGCAAATTGAGAACTGGAAAATTAACTAAAGCACGTAGATTATTGAACGTGTTACAATCAAGGGTATAGATAAAGGAGTTAGGAGTTGCTTATGACAAAAAATATTTCATCAAAGAAATCGGCTACCCGTGGCGCAAAGACTGCTGCTAAAGCGGTTGCTGCCAAAGAAAAGAAAGTCGTTAGCGCGGCAATCAAAGATACTCATATGGGCGGTTTCATCAATTTCATCCGCGAGCAGGGCGTGGTCGGCTTGGCAGTTGGTCTGGCGATTGGTACGGCAGCTGGCGATACGGTCAAAAAGCTGGTGACGGCGTTCATCGACCCGCTAGTGCAGCTGATTGTTGGCTCGCAAAAAGGTTTGCAAGCGGCATCGTTCACGGTTGAGTTTGCTGGTCGCAAAGGTGAGTTCATGTACGGTGCGTTTATCAGCTCGCTGATTACGCTGCTGGCGGTGGCGTTTGTGGTTTATGCAATCGTTCACTTCCTCAAGTTGGATAAGCTGGACAAAAAGAAAGATTAGCGCTCAGTCGCCTCGGTATGATGAGCGATTATCATCTCGCTAGCTAATAAGTGTGCCAACCGTCTCGCCGCAGGCTGCCCTGGCGATGTTGCCATCGGTCAACAGGTCGCAAATAATGACTGGGATGTGCTCGTCCATGGCTAGGCCGATGGCCGCCTTATCCATGACGGTGATGTCGGGGTTGGTCAAAACATCGTGGTAAGATATGTGGTCGAATTTGATGGCGTCAGGGAATTTAGCCGGGTCTTTGTCGTATACGCCGTCAACTTTCGTTGTTTTAACGACAACATTGCACTGCATTTCTAGCGCCAAGTTAAGCGCGGCAGTATCAGTGGTCAAAAATGGCCGGCCGGTGCCGCAGGCTACGATGACTACGCGGCCTTTTTGGATGTGGCTGAGGGCACGGCGAAAAGTGTAGTGATCAATAAATTGGTTGACTTCGACGGTTGATAGAGCGCGGGTCGGCAAGTCAGCGTCGTTGAAGACGTCGGCCAGAGCGATGGCATTCATCAGCGTCGATAGCATACCGATATTATGGGCAGAAACCGGCTGAATGCCGTGGCCGACGATTTGATTGCCGCGGACGTAGTTGCCGCCGCCAACCATGATGACGATTTCGGCGCCGTCCGCCAGGGCCGGCTTGATTTGTTCGGCGATCCAGCGGGCGCGCTGCGGGTCGAAACCGCTGGCAAACTCGCCCTGTAGCTGCTCGCCGGAAAGTTTGAGAAGAATACGTTTTGTCATGGGCTTAGTATAGCATAGGCGAGTATACGCATTGGATGATGATCTAGACGCTAGCTTTGTGGTGATTAGGTTGCGGTCTCCGTCGGGATAGTAGATCTCTCGCGTCGGGAGGGGTATTTCGTCAGGTAATTTTATTGACTTTTTATCACATTTATGTTTATGCTAAAATAAAAGAAGATGGAGAGAGCAAAACCCACGCCTAGGGATATTCAACCAAATATGCATCGGTCACGTTCGTTAGTAGCGCTGGACAAGGGCGAGCGCCAAGTAATCCCGGAGAGAAGTTGCAATGAAATTTATGGCTGTAGGTTATCGGATGAAATTATAGAGCGGGCAAATCTGGGCTTTGACCTGGACGAGTTGCCAGAATATATAGGTCTAAAAGGAGGCACGGCACGGCAGGTGCTCGAGGTGCTAGTTGATGATAGCTGCGAACTGACGCCGCCGCGCGATACGATGCATGGTTACGGGGCGGAGCGGATTGGTTCTGTCAATGAGCATATGGAGGAATGCGATTTCACAATTAATCAAGCCCTTATTTGCAAAGATATTAACGGCTGGGAGCTGAAGGCGACCACGCAGGCGGTGCTAGATACGGCCGAGCATGTTATTCGGCCAGCGGTTTACGAACACAATGAGCATCATCCGCTTGGTAACAAATTGGCGCTCAAGGCGGTGCGGCTGCTTTCAGAGATGCAAGTTCGCGGTATTGACGATGCGCGCATTGAGGGCGTGTGTTTGCCACACGAATTGTACGGCGACCCGACGGATGATTATTTCATGCAGGCGTTGCAACTGGATAAAGCATTGGAATCTAGTGTAGATACTGGAGTAGCCGAGCGTTATGCGGCGAATCTTAAGATTTTAGGTATGATGCCGTATGGTGTTGAGTATGATCGTGGTGACGCGGTGTCATTGTACGAAGCATTGATAGAAGAGGCAAAATTTAATCCGTCGGAAGACGCTTATGAATTTGTCCGAATGAATAAGGAAAGACGTCTAAGTCTCGGCGGGGTAGCGCGATTCGGCGATGAAGTCGAGGAATTGATGCAGCAGGTGCCAGACCGCTATGCTAGCGATTATTATGACGCCAAAAAGTAGTATACTAGATGTATGAAAGCAAGTTTCAAGCCGAAAAAGATTCTATGGATGGATTTGGAAATGACCGGGCTAGATCCGGTGCACGATGAGATTTTGGAGGTGGCGGCGATTGCCACTGATTGGGATTTTACGGAAATCGCTACTTATGAAGGCGTGGTGTGGCATGAGCCGGCGAAATTGAAGCGGCTACTTGACCGCAATGCTAGCTTTTGGAATGAGCATCCGGCGGCGCGGTGTGGGCTGGAGGAACAAAATGTTTCGGGCAAGCCACTGGCTGAAGTAGAGCAGGATTTGCTGGTGTTTTGCGACGAGCACTTTGCGGACGAGCCGCGGATTTTACTGGGCGGCAATTCAATTCACCAAGATCGGCGATTTATTGACCAATGGTGGCCGTTGTTGTCAAAAAAGCTACACTATCGGATGTTGGATGTCAGCGCTTGGAAGGTAGTGTTTGAGGGCAAATTTGGTAAGAAGTTTGCCAAACCAGAAGACCATCGGGCGCTGGAGGATATTCGCGGTAGCATTATGGAATTAAAGTACTATATCGAGAAAGTAAAGGTATGATGAATAATATATGGCGCGATATAGACGGAGATGCGCTAGAGGTAAGACAAAATTTAATTAATGAATTAGACCTGCCAGAACTGCAGCGAAGAGTTCTGATAGAAGATCGTTGGCTACCGCAAGCAATTGAAGGACGAGACTGGTTGCTAATTAAGGTGGAGATTCCCGAAGTTGAACGTCGCAGTGTGCATTGGCGTGGATTGACTATTCTGCTGAGTAAAGAAAAGATCATTACCCTGCATCGAGACGAGTTAGACGGCGAGATCGTCGAACGGATTGAGGCGCATCGCCAAGGATTATTAACGCCGTCGCTGATAGCATCTATTATTATTCAATTTACAATTGAGCAGTATATACCGATTTTAAATACGATTGATGACGTTACAGACCAATTAGAAGATACAATGATCTATGATCCAGGCCGCCATCAGCTGCAACAGCTTTTTACTTATAAACGGCAATTAGCTGATTTACGTAAAGTGATTTTGCCACTGATGAATATGCTAAATAGTTTGATTAATGGCCGCTATGAGGTGTTTGATAGGAGGTGTCGGATTTATATCCGTGACAGCTATGATTACGCTTGGCGGGTGCACGAGTTGATCGATACTATGCGCGACCTGTTGACTAGTGCCCTTGATATGTATTTGTCAGTAGTATCAAATCGAATGAATGATGTAATGAAACGACTGACGATTGTGACTACCATATTTATGCCAATTTCATTTGTTACAGGGTTGGCTGGAATGAACTTTTCACAGCTACCATTCCATAGCGATTGGATGTTTTGGATGACGATGACAGTGCTAATAGTCCTACCGGCTGCAATGTTGACGTATTTTATTCGGAGTAAATGGTTGTGACACATCAGCAATTAGAGGAGCTACTATTAAGCTTTCCAGACGCTTGGCTGGATTATCCGTTTGGCGAAAAAGTGGCGGTGTATAAAGTTGGACGCAAAGATGCCGGACAAAACGAAAAAATGTTTGCGCTAATAGCTGAAGACTCGAAGCCACTGCGAGTTAGTTTGAAATGCGATCCGCAGCTGTCGTTGAATTTACAGCGGAAATATGAATCGGTTCAACCGGGTTTTCACCTCAATAAGAAACATTGGATTACGGTGATTTGCAGTGGTCAGCTAAGCGATGACGAGCTCTTTGATTTAGCGCGATTGAGTCATCGATTAGTAACAGAGTAAACAAACTTCTTTACTGTTTAGTCGAGGCGAAGTCATGATAAGCCTTGAGGACAAGATCGAGATTCTTGATCGATTCATCGCAGAATGAACGAATAGATTTGGAATCACTAGTTTTTTTGAGTTTGTTGATTTGAGATTTTAAGATAGTTAACTCATATGTCATAGCTGTGGTATAGCCGCTGTCGAGTTTGCCCTTTTGATAAGAATCGTTGAGTTTTTTCTGTAGGGCTGCCAAATAATCTTTTTCAACCTTGGTCGGTTTTTTTTGGATTTTGCGTTCTTTGATGATGGCATCGAGGTGAGTTTGTATGGTAGTCAAAGTGCTGTCTAACGCTGTATTGGCTTCGGCAATTTCGGTTTGTGACAAGCGACCCTCATTCTCGTTGACGACTTTTTCTAATGTGTCGGTACGGTCGCGAATTGGTTGAACAAGGCTATTGGTGTCGGGTGCACCTGGATTAATAATCATGATCAAAACTACAATAATACTAGTGATGACAGCACCTACTAGCGCAATCATAGCGACTCGATTGACAGTTCTTTGCTCTTGTGGGGCAATTCGGTTGAGGTAATCTACGGTATTATAGTCGTCGTTTGGATTGCTGGCATAGGCTGGAAAAGTGTTGAGGGGCTGTGGTGCTGGATTGTATGTTTGTTGGAGTTGGCTTGACTGTGGAAATTGATTGAATGGATCATTTGGCTGACCGTAAGGCTGTTGGGGCTGAGCTGCGTAGTATGAACTACCGTATGAGTCATTTTCTTGTGGTTGACTGGTGTAGCTTTGCTCGTAGGATTGGTTGTACGACGAGGATTGTGGTTCTGGCGGCAAATTATTAGAAGACGACCCTTGCGGATATGGCTGCTGCGGATTGGTGTATGGGTCTTGATTCATGCTCTTATTTAACCACAACCACTAACAGAGGTAAAGAGTGATATACTAAATTATATGGATGCCAAGGAGGAAATACGGGCGCGGCTCAACATCGAAGACGTGATTGGCGAATATGTCGAGCTGAAGCGAGCAGGGCGCAGCTACAAAGGATTGAGTCCGTTTACTGGCGAGAAAACGCCAAGCTTTTTTGTCAGTCCCGAGAAGAATATTTGGCACGATTTTTCGAGCAATAAAGGCGGCGATGTTTTTGCTTTCGTGATGGAGGCGGAAGGAATGGATTTTCGCCAAGCTTTAGAATTTTTGGCGCGCAAAGCCGGGGTTGACTTGAGTGATTACCAGTCGGCCAATGCCAAAAAGCGCAGCGCTTACAAGAAACGATTATTAGAGGCTAATGCTTTGGCAGCGCGCTATTTTCAGCAGAGCTTGTTGCGCAATCAGCAGGCGGTTGATTATGTATTCAAGCGCCGAAAGTTGTCGCGCCAGGTTGTCCAGGACTTTCAAATTGGCTATGCGCCAGATAGTGGTACAGCGCTGGTTTCGGCTCTCGAGAAGAAAGGTTTTACCCGCCAGGAGATTAACGATGCGGGGCTGCTCAATCGCTATGGCAAGGATCTGTTTCGCGGCCGGATGACGATTCCGTTGATGGACGCCAGCGGGCAGGTGATTGGATTTACCGGGCGGATTATTGGCGATGTGCCAAATGCGCCCAAATATCTCAATACACCGCAGACATTACTCTACGATAAAGGACGGCATATTTTTGCGCTGAGCCAGGCCAAAGAGGCTATTCGCAAGAGCGGTTTTGTAGTAATGGTTGAAGGGAATCTAGACGTAGTTAGCAGTCACCAAGCGGGAGTGGTGCAGGTAGTGGCAACGGCGGGAACATCAATGACCGAGAATCATATCAAGGCGGTCAAGCGGCTGACTGGCGACGTGCGGCTTTGCTATGACGGCGATCAGGCCGGCATAGCGGCGACCGAGCGGGCGATCGAGCTAGCCTCGCGCGAGGACGTCGAGCTGACAATTATATCGCTGCCAGACGGTATCAAAGATCCAGATGAACTGATCAAATCAAGTGTTCAAGCCTGGCGCGATGCCGTGAATCGCAACGAGCCGGCGGTGGAGTGGGTATTGCGTCAGCATGCTCAGCGCTGCAATCTCGACACGGCAGCCGGGCAGCGGGCTTTTACGACGGTGGCGCTGCGAATTGTGCGCGGACTGGCTGATCCGGTTGAACGTGAGTACTATATCAAGCGGATCGCTAACATGTCGCACACTAGCGAAGCGGCGGTTCGGCAAAAATTAGCTGGCAATTCCGCTAAGAAACAGACTTTTAAACCAGTTGTGATAAATACATCGATAATTAAGGACGAGCAGGCGGTGCTTGAGGATAATATTTTGGCTTTGGCGATGACCGATGCTCGATGCCGCGAGGAATTGCGGCGCGCCGGCGCCCAGCAGTGGAGCAGCACTGAACGCGAATTGCTAGCGACGGTTTTGCTTGAAGAAAACGATGCTCAAAAACAGGCTGAAAAGTTGCAAAAAGCTGATATTTATGTAAAAATGGTATCATTGCGCGCCGAGGAGCGATATGCAGCATGGGATAGCGGCGATCGATATATAGAAATGTGCCACCTGCTGCAAGATAAAGAAAATATACACAACAAACAAACCCAACAGGAATTATTAATTAAACTGCGCGATGCCGAGGCTACTGGCGACGAAACAACTGCCAAAGATTTGCGTGTGATGCTTAATAACATAATCAAGGAGAAAGCTCGTGGCAAACGACGACCAAACGCAAAAACACCTTAACGAACCGGATACGAATTCTCAGCAAGATATCAACGAGCCAGACATCAACGATCTAATGGATGAGGATACGCCGGAAGATATACTCAATGCTAATCAGTATTTTGATGATATTTCAGATGATTCGGTGCGGTTGCATTTGCGTGAAATCGGTAAGATTCCGCTGTTGAGTGCCGAGGAAGAACTGGAATTGGCACAACGTGTTAAACAGGGTGACAAAAAGGCCAAAGATAAGATGGCTGAGGCTAATATGCGTCTGGTGGTATCGATCGCCAAGCGCTATAGCGGGCGTGGGCTCGATTTTCTCGATTTGATCCAAGAGGGGCACACCGGCTTGCTGCGCGCTGTCGAGAAATTCGATCCGGACAAGGGATTTAAATTCAGTACTTATGCTACCTGGTGGATTCGCCAAGCAATTACGCGGGCGATTGCTGACCAGGCGCGAACCATTCGTATACCGGTACACATGGTCGAGACGATTAATAAATTATTGCGGACGCAGCGGCGGATGACACAGGAGCTTAATCGTGAGCCGACAATTGACGAGCTAGCTAAAGAGCTCGAGATGGAGCCGGAAAAAGTCGAATATGTTATGAAAATCAAGCAAGATATTTCTAGCCTAGATGCTGGTGTCGGCCGTGATGGCGACGACGAAGGCGAGTCGGTGTTGGGAGATTTCATTGAGGACGAAGATACTATTAGTCCGGAAGAGTCGGCATCAAATCAGCTACTCAAAGAACAGATTAAAGATTTGCTTGGTACACTTAGCGAGCGTGAACAGAAAATCGTGCGAATGCGCTTTGGCTTAGACAATGGCAAGAGCCACACACTTGAGGAAGTCGGACAGGAATTTGCGGTAACGCGCGAGCGTATTCGTCAGATTGAAGCCAAAGCGCTAGCGAAATTGCGCAAGCATAAAAGTGCTCAACACCTTCGTGGATATTTGCAATAGTTTTATACATTGATAAACCTGGTGGCACTAAGCAATGTATTGATCTTGGCATACAAAGCTGTGATGTCGCCGTCGTTAATTAGATAATGGTCAGCTATAGCGATCGGGCCGCCTTTTTCAATATCCTCAATTTCAGACCAATCGCGTTTATTAGCTTCGTCAGTAGTGAAAGGCCGTTCGGGTCGGATAGCTAGGCGGTGGTGGCGCAAGTGTTTGGGTGCAACGATAGCAGCAACTATTAATTCGCCTGGGAATTCGTGTTTGAGGAATTTGTATTCTGTCCATGAATATAATCCATCAAATATCAATCGACGCTGTCCGGCGTCGATTAGTCTATGTAGCTGCTCGGTGGCGCGGCGAACTATGATATCTTTACCTTCGTGCTCGCGCCATTGTTTGCGAAACTCAGCTTGCGATTCCGGCGTAATTTCAATGCCCCGGGCACGCATTTCGTCGTACAAGATGCCGCCGCCGTAGATTTTAGGAAAACCCTTGGCAGCTACGAAATTAGTTGCTTCGGTTTTGCCAGCGCCAGGCAATCCGACGAATGCCAGAATTTTGGCTGGTTTTTCTTGCGATATCATAACTTTAGTATACATGATTACGGTTATGTTTGAGCGCATAATTATAGCGTATAATAGAGATATGGCTAGGCGTTTAGTGATTATCGACGGCAAGAGCGTGTTTTATCGCGGTTATTACGCCATGCCGGGTCTATCGACGGCTGATGGTACGCCGACAGGTGGGGTTTATGGCTTTGCGGCATTGAGCCTGGAGTTGATCAAGCGGCTTGAACCGGATTATGTTTGCGTGGCGTGGGATAAGCGCGGTACCAATATTCGCCGGCGTTTGGCGATTTACCCCGAATATAAAGCTGGCCGTAAGCCAGCGCCGCCGGATTTTTACGCGCAGATTCCGATTTTGCACGAACTGTTGGCGGCCTTTGGTTGGCCGCTGTACGAGTTTGACGATTATGAAGCTGACGATATCATGGCGACGTTGGATGCCCAGGCGGAAAAGCACGGCGACATCGAGACTTATCTGATTACTAGCGACTTGGATGCCTTGCAAATTCTTGATCAAAATACGTATTTATATGCGCTCAAAAAGGGCTTAACCAATATCGATAAATTTGATATTCCGGCATTTGAGAAGCGTTACGGTATCCGCATTGATCAATTTCTCGACCTGAAGAGCCTGAAAGGTGATTCATCTGATAATATTCCCGGGGTGCCTGGAGTCGGCGAGAAAACCGCCGTCAAACTGCTGCAGCAATTCGATACGCTAGACGGCGTTTATGAAAACTTGTGGCAAATCAAAGACAATTTGCGCCGCAAGCTAGATGATGGCAAGGAATCGGCGTACATGAGCAAGGAATTGGCACGGTTATTCACCGATGCGCCAGTCAAGCTAGACCTGGCAGCGATGGACGTGCGGGATTTGGATACGACCAAGCTGCGCGCGCTGCTAGAAAAGCTAGAGTTTAGGTCATTGTTGCGAAAATTACCACAACACATGCGCGATGATACGTTAGAAATGGTAAAAAACGATAGTTTTGTGCCAGCCGTTGAGATCCAGAACGATAAAATTATGCCACTACTGGTGATGGCGCCGGAACTGCTGGTAATCTGGAATGGCGATTCGGTTTGGCTGAGCCACGAAAAAGGCAAGACGGCCTGTCTGCCGTTGGCTGAGGCTAGCGTCGTTTTGCGCGGCGGCTTGATTGTTGGACACGACACCAAAGACTTTCTCAAAGCGCTTCTCGCCAAAAATTGCCGGCAGCTGCCGGCTGTTAAGCACGATACAGCGCAATGTTCGTTCTTGTTGAATCCTTTGCGCAAATCGCGCGCTCTGGCGGATTTGGCGGGCATAGAATTTCTGGATGATCCCAAGCTAGCGATAGCGGCTTTATGGGAAGTTTACGAGCGGCAAAAGAAAGCCTTGGCTGAGCTGCCCGGCCTTCAGCGAGTAGCGCAGACAATGGACTTTCCGCTGGTTAACGTTTTGGCGCAGATGGAGTTTCAAGGTATCAAGATAGATACTAGCAAACTCGAAAAAATGAATAAATCATTAACACGAGAGATTGCAGTAACGCAGCAAAATATCTATGACATGGTCGGCTACGAATTCAACATTGCTAGCCCGGCGCAGCTAGCTAGCGCGCTGTTTGATAAATTGCTTTTGCCGATAGCTGGTATTAAGAAGGGCAAAACCGGCTACTCGACCAATCAAAAAGAGCTTGACAAGCTGCGCGGGCAGCATCCGATTATTGAGCTGATTGAACGTTTTCGCGAGTTGTCGAAATTACAAAATACATATGTAGCGGCTTTGCCGGAACAAACGGACGCAAACGGTTATATTCACACCACGTTTAATCAAGACGCAACAGCAACTGGGCGGCTATCTAGCACTAATCCGAATTTGCAAAACATACCAATTCGTACCGAGCTAGGCCGGCAGATTCGCGATGCCTTTGTACCAGCTCCTGGCAATGTTTTCGTAAATGCTGATTACTCGCAGTTTGAGTTGCGTCTGGCAGCAGTGATGGCAGGCGAAACGGTGATGGTCGAGGACTTCAATACTGATGTTGATATCCATGCCAAGACAGCTGCCGAAGTTTACGGCGTACCGATCGACGAAGTAACACCCGTACAGCGCCGGCGCGCTAAAGTGGTGAATTTTGGTGTGCTGTACGGTATGAGCCAGCATGGTTTAGCGCAGGCGGCGCACATGTCGTTTGCTGAGGCACAGCACTTTATAGATGAATACTATCGGATTCGGCCGCGAGTTAAAGCTTTTATGGAACAGACGATTCGCCAAGCACACGATAACGGCTTTGTGCAAACTTTGTTTGGACGCCGCCGCCCAACGCCAGATGTCAAATCGAGCAACTTTGCCGTGCGGTCGGCCGCTGAGCGAGCGGCTGCTAATATGCCGATTCAGGGGACAGAGGCGGACTTGATGAAAATGGCAATGCTGGCGGTGGAGAAGCGATTAGCAGAAGGACCGGATGTAGATGCAAGCAGGCTACCTTCAGAGGCTGGCAAATCCGAAAAGAACGGATTCGCCTTGCCGGAAAGGCAAGTCTCTTCAGACAGCATGCTTGCATCAACCGACAATCCTTCTATTCCGCTTGGCCGCCAGGTCTTGCAGATTCACGATAGCATCATGGTCGAATGCCCGCGCCAGAATGCTGAAAAAGTTAGCAAAATTTTGGTTGAAACCATGGAAAATATTTATCCAAGTTTAGGCGTTAAGCTAAAAGTTGACGTTAAAGTTGGCGATAGTTGGGGTGAAGTATAAAAATATAAATTGCGCTTAAAACTTAGACGAATAACTAATTATTGTGGTATAGTTAAGGTGTAGTTAGCTAAACAAAGAAAGCAAAAGGTAAGCGCTATGGTACGGACTGCGTCACCAGAAAAAAGAAACTTTAATGAGGAGTCTAAGGCTAGGCTAGAGCGAATAGAGCAACTAGAGCGGCGTGTCCGTTTTGATAGATCATTGCGCGAGAGGGTTCTTGCGACGCATAATTTTGATAGGGGAATGGTTGAAGCTGATTGCGATCGAGAAAGTTTTCTCTTTGGTATATTTGTTAACGATGATAATGATGTGCTGCTAATTAGGAATACTCGTGGCAAAAAGGATAGCCCTGGGGGTTGGCAGGTGCTGCGTTGTGAAGCAGAGAATGATGATGGGCCTTCTGTACAGGTGCAGACAGTTACTGATAAAAGCTGTACTACGCGTGAACATGCAGCGCTGCTAATGCCAGATGGAGTTGATGCAATTGAGGTTCTTAATTTTGACAAAACAGGAGATAGTATCAATATTCTCTGTAATCATGATGGTACTTTTGCAGTAGGTGATTGTTACGGTGAGGAGTTTTTGCCACTGACTGGAATAGTAGGCGGAGACAATGAGCAGCCTGATATCGACCAACGATTTGATGAAATAATCCGTACTCTTCGAGAAGAGGGCTTGGGCTCTGTAGCTATTTCTGACGTGGCACTCTCGGAAGTTCGATAAATGTGCTAAAATACAGATATGTACAGAGGATCTCGCCCAAGAATTTTGCCGATTTTTATTGCAATTGTCACGGTTGTCGTCGTTATTGCTATCTTAGTAACGCTCGTACGGTCTTTACTTAACCCAAACAGAAACACCGAAACGCAACAGCAGACGCCCGAGCAGTCGCTTGAGAGTAAGATCAAAAATCAAGATTCGATTCGTAGCGTCCGTTGGACGGTGCGCGGGCCAATTGTCGCTGACGAAGAATTCAAAAGTTATCGGATTACCATTAGCCCGACGTCGCGTAGTTTTGTGACTTATTCTGGATATCTTGATAAAGTTATCGACAAGAAAGAATATGCTAATAATAGTAATGCTTATGAACAGTTTACTTATGCATTGATAAAAGCTAATATCCAGGCTGCTGACAACAAATCAAACGACGATATACGTGGTGTTTGTGCTACCAAAGGTCTAGCTTATGTGTTTGAGACACGTGACGGCGATAATACCGATACCAATTTGTGGACGTCGACCTGCAAAGATTCGCCTGGGACGCTCAATGCCGATACGCTCAAACTTCAAGCACTTTTTGTTAATCAGATTCCTAACTTCAAACCGCTATTTAATAATGTTTTCTGACAGATGATAGTAAGAGCAATTGTTTTTGATTGTTTTGGAGTGTTATACGCCAGCAGTATTGATACGCTGGTACGATTATGCGCGCCAGAGGACAAATTGTTGCTGCGCGATATCAACAAGCAGCATGATTACGGTTTTATTAGCGGCCAAGAATACGAGTCGAAAATTGCCGAAATTTTCGGCTGGACACGCCAGCAGGCGCACAATTTTTTGATGCAAAAACGCGTACGCAATAGCGCTTTGATAGATTATATCGCAGATTTGCGGCAGCAGCATAGCGGTTTGAAAATCGCTTTGCTAAGCAACGTCGGCAGCGATACGCTAGAGTATTTATTCGCGCCTGACGAATTAGATAAATTATTCGACGTACGTGTACTGTCGTATGAAGAAAGCTTAGCTAAGCCTAATCCAGAGATCTTTGTATTGACGGCTGAACGTTTGGGTGTGGCGACGGGCGAATGCGTGATGATTGACGACCGGGCAGAGAATTGCGAAGGCGCTGAGATTGCGGGAATGAAAGCGCTGCAATATACAGACAACAACCTAATTATCCAGAGGCTGAACGCCTTGTTGGAGGCGTAAATGCCTGAACTGCCAGAAGTCGAGACGGTTCGCCGCGGTTTGGCGGAGCTGCTGCCTGGAAGAGTTGTGAAAAAAGCAACGGTTTTTGATTCACCAAAGAGTTTTCCAAATACGCCAGCTGACGTCGAACAATTTTTGTACGGCGCGCATGTAACGGCGGTGCGGCGGCGAGCGAAAGTGCTGATGATTGATTTAGATTCGCGCTATTCGCTGGTGGTGCATTTGAAAATGACGGGGCAGCTGGTGTTTCGCAGTTGTCATCCTGCGATGTATCGTCGGAAAAAATCTGGGCGTGCTTGTCACCGGGACCCGGATTGTTTTCCGATGATACTCGAGGGTGATAAAGTGTCTAACTTCGCCGGCGGGCATCCAAACGATAGCCTCGTTGGCGAGCTGCCTGATCGCTCAACGCGGGTGCAAATTGACTTTGCGGATGGGTCGCAGTTGTTTTTTAATGATCAGCGCAAATTTGGCTGGATGAAGTTGCTGCCAACAGCAGAAGTGCAAAACTTGCCATTCATGCAAAAAGTCGGGCCGGAACCGCTTGACTCGGCGACGCGAGCAGAGGATTTCATTGCTCGGATTCGCCGTCGCCAAAATTCGATGATTAAACCGGCCTTTTTGGATCAGTCGGTGATTGCTGGCGTGGGTAACATTTACGCCGATGAAGCGCTGTGGGCGGCACGGATTCATCCGCAAACGCGGGTTCGTAATGTTACCGACGAACAGCTGAATACATTATTTATAGAACTGCGCAAGATCTTGCAATTAAGCATTGATCAAGGCGGCTCGACCGATCGCAATTACGTTGACGCTGAGGGACAAAAAGGGAACTATTTGGCGTTTGCTAACGTCTTTCGCCGCGAAGGTCAAGCCTGCCGGCGCCATCCTGACCAAGATATTATCAAATTAAAGGTCGCTGGCCGTGGTACGCATATCTGCCCAGCGTGCCAGGTGGAAATCAAATGATTTACTTGATAGTTGGCGCCAATGCTTACCAAGCGCAGCAGGAGCTGCAGAACCTTGCGAAAGGTTTGGATATTCAACCCGATAGGATCGATCCAGAGTCGCTTGATTTCAACAGGTTAGCCGATATGGTGCGCGGGCTAAATCTTTTCCAAGAACAGAGACTGATTGTCGTGAAGCAGCTGTCGAAAAGAAAAGATTTGTGGGATAAATTGGGCGAATGGGCCGGAGATATCGCGCCAGAAACGCATTTGGTACTAATTGAACACTGGCCCGATAAGCGTACCAAAGCTTACAAAACTTTGCGAAAAATCGCCAAAACGATTGAAGCGAAGCCGCTGACTAATCGGCAGCGTCCAATGGCCAAGAAATGGCTGCTTAATTATGCTGGCGAGCATGGAGTAAGGCTAACTCCGGCGCAAGCAGACGACATGATAACTCGATCTCTAATTGCTGATGAGAAATCGCATCTGGCGGAGATTGATCAGATGCAATTAGCGCACGCCGTGTCCGCTCTAAAAAATGCTGAAAAAGTTGACAAGGCGGCGATAGCAGCAGTTTTGCCGCCGGCGCGCGAATTTTCAATCTTTGACATTATTGAATTGGCGGTGCGCGGCGAAACGGCGGATTTGCGCAGTGCGCTCGACGAGTTGCGCCGCAGCGACGATGCTTACAAAGTTGCGCCGCTAGTGTGGTCGCAGTGGTCGCAATTGGTGATGTTGTCTAAAGTTGAGGAAACCGATGCTAGCGATACGATTGATCTCGGTATGCATCCATTTGTTGTTAAAAAGTTGCGGCCGCTTGCTCGGCAGTTATTGCCGACAGATTTAGCGACATTGACTGAACTAGCGGCAAAACGTGATTACCAGATGAAGACGTCGACGATTGATCCGTGGATGGCGCTCGAGGATTTTCTGTTTCGAGTGGCTTTGCGGCAAAAATAAAACGCTCTAACTTGTAGAGCGTTTACCTTTCGACGACTCAAGCTAAGCTGCTTTGGTGGTAGTCTTGGTGGCTGTGGTTTTGGCAGTTGGCTTTTTGGTGGCAGTTTTCTTGGCTGAGGTAGCTGGTTTGGTTGTTTTCTTTTCAAGTTTGACGCCAGCAGCTTTAGCGACTTTGGCCAGGGCTGACTTGCGGCGGCTAGCGGTGGCTTTCTTGAGTAGACCTTTTTTGACGGCAGTATCTAACTCGCTCTGGGCTTTGCTAAGAGTAGCGGTGCTTGGGTTCGCCATAAATTCTTTGGTGGCAGACTTGATATCGCGCTTGATACCAATGTTGCGCTGACGGCGTTTGGCAGTCTGCTTCATTCGCTTAACGGCTGATTTGATAAGTGGCATATAATTCCTTTACCTCTGTTATTGCTTTAGTATATACAATCAGTTCTCAATTATAACTTATCCACCTCTATTTGTAAAGTGTCGTGTTTTGCAAAAACGGTGTTGACTTTGTTACGAAGCTTATGTTATAGTACTAAAGTCTATAGCGAATAAAACAAATAGGATAAACCAATTATGGCAGACGTGCTAAAGCAGATTGTAGAGAAAGTTAAAGAAAGTAATAATATTCTCGTTACTGTCAACTCCAATCCATCAGTTGACGAGTTAAGCGCTGCTTTAGGTATAACTTTGCTGATTAACAAGCTTAATAAACATGCCACTGCGGTATTTAGCGGCGCAGTACCGCTAGCGATTAAATTTCTGCAACCCGAGAAGACGTTTGAAAATACTGTTGATAGTCTACGCGACTTTATCATTGCGCTAGACAAAGAGAAAGCTGATCATTTGCGCTACAAGATTGTCGACGATATGGTTAAGATTTTCATTACACCTTATCGTACAACTATTAATCAAAAGGATTTAGACTTTAGTCAAGGTGATTATAACGTCGAGATGGTGTTAGCGATTGGTGTCAAGGATGAAGCCGATTTGGACCATGCGCTAGAGAGCCACGGGCGGATTTTGCACGATGCGGTTGTGGCAAGTGTTACACTTGGCGAGTCGACTCAATTGGGTAGTATAGAATGGAGTAATCCGCGATCTAGTTGTTACAGTGAAGTATTATGCCAGCTCGCTAATGAGCTTAGAGGTGAAAGCCGACTGATTGATGAACAGATAGCGACAGCGTTTTTGACTGGTATTGTGGCAGCTACTGATCGCTTTAGCAATGCACATACTAATTCTGCGGCGATGACGGTAGCTGCTCAGCTGATGGCATCCGGCGCCAACCAACAATTAATTGCTACAAAACTTCAAGAATCACGCGACAAGCCGATACCTGTGCCCGAAGCTAAAAATAAAGACGACAAGTCGAAATCATCCAAGAAAGATAGTGCCGAAAATAAAAACACGGGCAATATAGGTACGTTATCAATATCTCACGAGCCGGTAGGTGATGTTGATGACGTCAAAAATGCTGTAGAAAAACGCTATACTGACGAAGCGCTCAAAGCTGCAAGCGAAGAATTAGAAAAACATAGCAGCCAAGATGCCGCCGCTGCTGCTGAAAAGAAGTTGGCTGAACAATTAGCGTCGACAATTTCTGGTAGTGTTGAGCCGGAAGTTAAGAAACCGGATCTGCCATCTGTTGCTGATCTGCAGCGTGATATCGCAGCTAGTTCGGCGGAAGTAGACGAGGCAGCTGCTAAAGAGAACGTAGCTTTGCCGCCGGTAACAACCTTCGCGCCTGGTCCTGGTGTAGCAATGCCTGTTAGCCCAGGGGAACCGTCGATTGGCGGAACCTTGAACGCGACAACCGAACAGGCTGCCAGAGAGGCTCGAGAAGCAGCCAGGGATACGCGTAATCACATTATATTGAGTCATGATCGTGGTGCGGTTGCTTCGCAGCCACCGTCGATGCAATCACCCTTCAATGCCATATCGGATCACACTGATGTCGAACCTACTGTTCGCGATGTTCTATCGGAGGCAATATCGTTTGAGACTACCCCCGAGACAGTTTCTTCGAAGGGTGTGACTGTGCAACCAGATAGTACTGCAAATACCTCCCAGGCGTCGCCTTCTTCTGATGCGGCAAATTCACCAGAGCCAAAACAAGATCAAGCTGATACGGCGCCAATCTTGACGCCGCCATCAGCCGATTCGTCAACTAGTACAACAGGCGATATGCCGCCGTTACCGCCACTGCCTGATTTTTCTTCGTTACCGCCGTTACCGCCAGCAACTGCCAACGGCAGCCCTAGCGGAGTTGCAGATACTTTAGAATCGACGCTACCGCCCGCACCCGCTGCGCCTGCGTTGCCAGCATCAAATGATCCAGCTCAGTTCAAGATCCCCGGTCAAGCATAGATCCTATGAGTAATTGCTTGTATGGTAGCAACATTTATATAGTGTATGCTAGGTGTTATGAGTGATAGGGTTATATTTATCGACAAACCAGCCGGTATGACTAGCTTTGGGGTAGTGGCGCGTATTCGCCGTATTCTTAGTCAACGGGCTGGTAAGAAGGTCAAAGTTGGGCATTGCGGTACGCTTGACCCTTTTGCTACTGGATTGCTGATTTTGGTGACAGGCAAAGAATGTCGTAACGCTATGCACTACACTAAACTTGATAAGGTGTACGAAGCAACAATCCGTTTGGGTCAAATAAGCACGACTGGTGACCCAGAAGGCAAAATTTCAAAGGTGCATACATTATCACATCCTGATATACTTACTATTAAATCTACTTTTGAGCGATTCACTGGCGATATCAAACAGCGCCCACCAGTTTTTAGTGCCATCAAGATTAATGGCAAACGTGCTTATAAATTAGCTCGTGATGGCAAAGAAGTTGACATGCCAGAACGTATGGTAACTATTTACTCGTTAAAGTTGATTGAATACAATTATCCGTTGCTTAAGGTTCGCGCTCACGTCTCGAGTGGTACATATATTCGTAGCCTGGTAGTTGATATCGGCGAGACCTTAGGAACAGGAGCCTATTGCCAAGAGCTGCGGCGCACGCAAATTGCCAATTGGCAGGTTGACCAAGCGCAAAAGTTGGTTGATTTTGGCATACAGTCGTGAGATAGGTAGCAACTTCTTGTTTCAATGCGTAGCAAAGCTAGATTTGCTGGTCTTGACCGATTAGTGTCAATCTGCTAGAATTACAAGCTATGATATCAAAGGATAATAAAGCGAAAGCTATTGCTTTGACTCAGGTCAACGAGAACGATGTCGGCAGCCCGCAAGCGCAGATTTCGATCTTGACGGCTCGTATCAAAGAGGTGACTGAACATCTCAAGTCCAACAAGCACGACCACATGGCTCGTCGCGGATTGATTCAGATGGTAGGCAAGCGCAAACGCCTGCTGAAATACCTTGAGAAGACGAACTTTGCGGCCTACAAGGCAACGCTAGAGAAGCTCGGTCTGCGCAAATAAATGGTGCAGCCTGGGCCAAAAACCGTCTCATATCGAGGCGGTTTTTGGTTTGTAAAGGTAGATCGCAGCTGCAGTATTGCTAAAATTACTAATCTAAGTAATATTATTGACAAAAAGCATAAGCTATTCTAGCATAAAAAGGTAAGTAAACGGCAAAACAAAAATGAACACAAAAGAACGATTTCCATCTCATGAAGCAACTAATAGCAGCGAGCAAGGCGAGTCGTTTGACTATAAGAAGTACGGTATTGAGCCGATAGTTAAGTCTAACTCTCTTGATGGTGATAATTTTAGTACGCCGCACGAATGGACGCCAGCTGGCAGGGTCGAGAAAGTCAATGATGCTCGCGATGCAGTAGCGATTGCTTTCGGCGATAAGCCGCCCGCTATGGCGCGCCAAGAGTCTAATACTGGCAGGCAGCTGCTGGTCGGCGAGGCTTATAAAGCCGCTACTGACGGCGGAATAGCGCCGACCAACGAACGTGCTTCTACCCGCCGGGTTTTCATGACTGGCGAGAAAATAACTGGTAAGTTACCGTCGCATGCTGACGCCGAGAGAGGGCCGCAAAGTGTTGATGAAATGCTCAATCGGCGCGCTGATTTGTTAGCAAAAGGCGTTCCAGAGGATTTGGTTGATGGTATTGTCAGTGGTGAGCATAACAGGGATAGAGGCGATAATCTAGTTCAATATGCTTCGCGGCCACCAGCTGAACAAGCAGTGTATGAGCAGCCAGCTACACATGAGGAGCCAAAGGAACTGGTTTCGCGTGAGACCAGTGCTAGCGATGCTGTGCCCAAAGTAGAAGAAACACCGTTGCCGCCGCGTGCCGAGATTCCGAAAGCAGAAACTGATGCCGCTAAGCCGTCTAGCGAACCTGAACCTAAAGCGCCGAAAGAAAGTACGCCGCCAAAAACTGCCAGAAACGAAAGTCCAAAGGTAGAGGCTACAGAAGCTAAACCTGCCGCAAGTAATCGTACTGCAGAGAAAAATCCGGCAGAACAGGTCGCACAGCCAGCAGAGGATAAGACATCGCCATTAGAGCAATCAGATAGCAACCAAGAAAACACGTTAGAATCTGAAGCGGACGTATCAAAGACAGACGGAAAACAGGCCGCTGGAGAGCAAAGTACGAAACAACCTGGCGAGCGCCAACCATTCGACCAAGAGAAAGCTAACAAATGGGCGGGAGACTTCTTGAGGGCTTATAGCGGATTTCTTGACCAAAATGTTAGGGCAGAGTTAGCCGATAGGCTAAAATCTAAAGGCGGACTAAATGTTGACGCAGAAACTCTTCAAGCAATGTCTAAGCTAGCGAAAGAAGCTAACCCGCGGTCGCCGATATGGCAAACTAAACCAGGTAGCGGCTCGGCTTTGCAGAAAATTGCCGATAGAGCTCGCAAGAATCTACAGAGTATCATTGAAAGTTTATAGTTTATAACTATTTGTGTGCTAAACCTCCGCAATTGTGTATAATATAAACACAATTAAGCGAAAGGAGTGCGCAATGGCGTTTGGGCCGATGATGAAATTAACAACCGATAGAGGCTTGTCGGTTGAACTGGCGCCGTTTGCGCGCGATAATCTAGCGGTGTTTGTCGAGGGTTTTGCGCGCGGTACGGTAACGCAGTACTTATCAGCGCACCGAGCGCAGACGATTGAGACCGAGCAGGCCTGGTATGATGAAATGATCAAGGATAAAACCAAGTTGGTTTGGGGTATTTGGGTTGTCGATGGCGACAAGCGCCAGTTGATCGGCAACACAGCGCTTACCGAGATAACTAAAGATCACGTTCATTATGCGACAAGCGGTATAGTTATTGCCGATAAGAAATATTGGAGCCAGGGGATTGCTAGTGCCTGCCATCGGGCACGGACGTGGTATGCTTTCGAAAATCTAGGCCTGCACCGGATCAAGTCGGCGGTTATTCACGGCAACGCGGCGAGCTGGCGGGCGCTTGAGAAGTGCGGCTACGAATTTGTCTACACCGAGCGCAATGAAGAATTCGTTAACGGTAAGTTACGCCATATGGATTGCTTAGAATGTCTCAACCCGGCAGATTGGGCATGGCGGCAGTGGTGGGGCGATGATCGCCCGCCGCGAAAAAGCTTGGAGGCGCGCAAACGGGCGCAAGCGGCAGTTGATTGGGCGCGGCAAAACGTGACGCTAGAGTAGTTGTTGGTGCTGTTCGTCGAAATTATCGACGACGAGAACCGGCTGATCGCCGTTGATGTATAGCGCGATATCTGTGCTTTGTAGAAACTCTGGGTAAAGGACATGCCGCGACGGGTCGATGTACTCGCAAACGGCTAATTCTTGAGCGCCATGCGTTGTTTGGCTAATGTCAATATCGGTAAAGTCATCAGGATTATCGACCGCGAAAAAGAACTCTAGCTCCTCTTCGTAGCCAGCTCGCGATGATGGGAATTGCTGTATGAATAGAAGTTTGCCAGGTTTGGTGGTCACGCCAGTTTCTTCGCGCAGCTCGCGGATTAGGCATTCGATTAGTGATTCGTGCGGGTCCAGGCCGCCGCCTGGCACAGCATAATAAGGCGACACTTCATCACCGCGGCGGTGCTTGACAGCGAGTATCTTACCGTTTTTGTAGATAATAGCGCGCACGTTGATGCGCCGCCCAGTATAAAGATTTTCTTGCGGCATTTTTCTCCTTGTACTTATAACTTGATAGATTGCGAGCGGTCGAAGATTTCGACATACATATTGCCAGCGGAACGGAGGTTCTTGGGTGTCATTAGTATACCAGAGGGGCTGTATTTGATGAAGTATATTAAATGTGGTATGCTATGTAAGTTTTGTGTGCAACAATAAATCGAGAATTAACGATATATGATCAACCGCCGGTTACGGACGATGGGAGTACTGTTGGCATGATAGTTGATGACGCAGAAATAGATGTAATTCCACGCAATGTAGAAATGTTTGACGGAGGTGTACATACTGTAGTAACGTTCATGGGCTCTGCTGCTATCGATGGGACGAAATATAGTATCACGATGGGAATTCAGACGCAGAGCTCAGGCAGTGAAAACGTAACGCATATGATTCTGCGCAAAAAAGATTAGCGAAGTTTGCTTTATGATTTCTTCTTTGTAGCTTTGATTTTATCAATAGCTTCACCGAAATCTTGAGAGTCTGCACGTTGTAGAGCTGGTACTATATCACGGAAGGGTAGACCGAATCTTTCCGATATCTTGCGTTTTTGCTCTTGAATATCCGCGCCCACTATAGGTCGAACGGCTATACGATTGTCGTTGGTACGCTCGGCTAGTTTTTCTATATCGTGGATTAGATCAAGCGATTTTCTGTCCATCGTATCTCTAGTTACGCTGAGTATGTAGCGACCTAAGCGTTCGCGTTTTGAGCGAGATTTAGCTAAGGTCTCGGTATTACGATCATCAATACCGTACCGACCATCGGAAGTTTCTGAATCGTACCATGGTGGCACATAGGTGGTAGCATATTCGTCAGTACAGAGGGAGCCAGACTCACTCTTCCATGATATAACTGGAGGCACAGACCAGTATATAGGCTCGAGTCTGACCTTGCCTTGAAAGGCGCGGTCAATAAGCTGCTCGGCTATAGTCAGAGTCGCACCTGAACTTTTAACCTCATCTAGGATTGCTACGTGTTTGCCATCAAGCACAGTTGGATAGTTCCAAACATCCTCTTCAAAGTTGTTTTCGTCGACTTTTTCAAGGTTTTCTGGTGACAAATACTGAGAGCGTATAGAGCTGACAAATCGATTAAGTAACTTTGGGTCTATACGGTCTATGTCAATATCATTGACGTCTGGTTTTTGAATATTCTCAACGTTGCCCATACTAGCAGCGAAAAATTCTTTATCGATGTTGAGAAACGATGGTGAAGGGAAATGGTCGTTGGAAGTTGCAGAGAGAGGGTCCCATAATTGAGCGACAATGTCGCAGACTGGTCGAGCTGATTTATCTAAGTATATACAAGCGTCTATTGGCCCAGGATAACGAGGTTTTTCGTTATCCGCAAAGTGTTTTGATTTAGTTAATTCGCCATTAAATATAGCGATAGTTTCGTTAGTGTCGTTAACGATGGTGGTTTCTACATGGTTTATGCCGCGAAGAGCGTTACGGTGCTCTTTTATAGTTCCGTCAGGGTTGAATATGGGATCGAATTTTGTAGCTAGATCTAGAAACTTGTAAGGATCGCTGGCTTTTGATGTTGACTCTTTGTGCATGTTGTTTTTCTTTTGTCTATATAACGCTTTTATAATAGCATAAACTTGATAAAAAAGCAATAGCACAACGCGATGTAGATGGAATAATTCATGTCGTTTGCTATAATAGAGTAGTTATCGTTAACGCGGAAGTGATAGAGACGAGAATTTGTCGCCTGCGGCGTTAGGGCGCTATAGCCTGGTCGAAGACGAATTTTCACCCCTGTTACTACCGCGAAGAAAGGAGCTCTTTATGAGTATTATCAACCCGAGCGGCAAAGAGATTTTTGCTGTCGAGACGGAATTATGCGGCCAGCCGCTGAGTATTGAAGTTAACCGCGTTGGTTTTCGGACAACTGGCAGTGTGCTGGTACGCTATGGCGACACGGTGGTGCTGGGTAGCGCCCAGGTCGGTTCGCGGCCAGTGCAGCTGGACTATTTTCCTCTGAGCATTGATTATGAAGAAAAATTTTATGCCGCGGGAAAGATTTCTGGCAGCCGCTTTATCAAGCGCGAAGGTCGCCCGAGCGACGAGGCGGTGCTGATCGGCCGGTTGGTTGATCGTCCGATTCGACCGCTGTTCCCGAAGGGTTATCGCCAAGAAGTGCAAGTGGTGGCGACGGTACTAAGCATGGATCCGGATTTTCGCCCGGATGTCATCGCTATGATTGCGGCGTCGAGCGCGCTGATGCTGACTGGTACACCATTTGACGGACCGGTGGCAGGGCTCCGCGTCGGGCGGGTAAATGGCGAATTCAAAGCCTTTTTGACTCCGGAAGAGCGGGCGCAGTCTGATCTTGACCTGGTGGTGGCTGGGATTGAAAGCGGTATCACTATGGTGGAGGCTGGTGCTCGGGAAGTATCAGAAGAGGTGGTTGTCGATGCCATGGCGTGGGCGCACCAGATGATGCAGCCAGCGATTCAGTTGCAGCGCGAATTGGCAGCCAAAGTGGCGCCAGTGCCGCAAGAATACCAGCTGGTTTTGCCAGACGAAGAAATTCAGCAGACGGCTGACGAGTGGGTTGACGGCAAATTAGGCGAGAAAGTCCGCCGGCCGTATCCAGAGCGCAATGAGGTAGTTAACGAAATCCGCTGGGCATTTCACGAAGCGATGACCGAACAACTAGGCTTAAGCGCTGAGGACTACGAGAATGTACGCGATGAGTACGACGAGGCGTTTACTCTGGCGCTGCACAAAGATGTGCGTCACGGAATTGTCGAAGAAGGCGTACGTCCGGACGGCCGCCAGTTGACGGAAATTCGCCCCTTAAGCTCGGAGGTTGGATTGTTGCCGCGAGCGCACGGTTCGAGCTTGTTTACTCGCGGGGTGACGCAGGGCATGAATATCGTGACCTTGGCACCGCTTAGTTACGCGCAGCTAGTTGATACCATGGAAGTCAATGACGGCGAGCGCCGCTATATGCATCATTACAATGCGCCGGGCTATACGGTTGGCGAGGTCAAGCGCATGGGCAGTCCGGGTCGGCGCGAGATTGGCCACGGCTATTTGGCAGAGCGAGCCTTAACGCCAGTGCTGCCGAGCGAGGAAGATTTCCCGTACGCTATTCGCAGTGTTACCGAAATTATGAGTCAGAACGGTTCGACGTCAATGGCGGCGACTTGCTCGAGCTGTTTGGCGCTGATGGATGCCGGCGTGCCTCTCTCGGCGCCGGTTAGCGGTATTGCCATGGGCTTGATGATGGATGGTGAGACGCCGTATGTTTTGAGCGATATTGCCGATGCCGAGGATTTTGCCGGCGATATGGACTTCAAGGTGACTGGTACCAGTAAGGGCATCACCGCACTGCAGATGGACATGAAAGTGCACGGCTTGCCGGTGGCGGTGCTGCGCCAGGCGATCGAGCAGAGCAAGGCGGGCCGGGCGCATATTTTGGAACATATGCTGAGCGTGCTGTCGGCGCCGCGCGAGTCGCTTAGCCCGTATGCGCCGCGTATCGAAAAACTGAAGATTGACCCGGATAAAATCGGTGCGGTCATCGGCAAAGGCGGCGAGGTGATTAACAAGATTACCTCGGAAACTGGTGCTGAAGTTGATATCAAGGAAGACGGTCTGATTACCATCGCTAGCCCAGACGGCGCATCGATCGAAAAAGCCCTCAATTGGATCAAGAGCCTGGTCGAAGAGCCGGAGGTCGGCAAGATTTACGAAGGCAAAGTCGTCAGTATCAAAGATTTCGGGGCGTTCGTGAATATTTTGCCGGGGGTTGACGGGATGTTGCATATTTCACAACTATCGGATAAGCGCGTGGCAAAAGTAACCGACGTTATCAAAGAAGGACAGACTGTGCGTGTCAAGTTGACTGATATTGACGATCGCGGTCGCCTCAGTTTAACAATGAAAGGCGTTAAGAAATAAAATGTGGTTTGAAAACGAAAGCTGCGTACGTTGATTTAGTTTTGTTATAATACTAATCAAGATAGTTATGTAAAAGGAAGGGAAGTTATGAGCGATCAACCGCAACCACCAAAGCCGCCGAAAGCGCCACAGCAGTCGGTAGCACCATCAGGTCAAAATCCAGTGCCACAGCAAGCTCAGCCAGGCGCACCTGTGCCTGCACAAGCTCCAGCAGGCAGTAAGGGCTTAAGTAAAGGGGCGCTATGGGGAATTATTGGCGGATCAGTTGGCTTTTTGCTGCTTATTATTATTGTAGTATTGGTTTTACTGCTAAATATCGGACCGAGTAAAGACGATTATCGTCAAGCTGCTTCGTGGATGACATATGAGAACTCTACGCTTAATGGTTTACGTACTAGCTCAATGCGTGATCCTGTAATGTATAAAGAAGCTGTCAATCGTGCAGTTAGAAGTAGAGAAGAGCTCAATGAAAAGCTTTCAAAGTCTAAAATTATGCGCGATAAAGATGTTAAAGAAGCATACGATAGGTACAAGAGAGCTTACGATATCGCTAAACCAGAAATGGAGAAATTGCCAAAATACGTAGATGCTTACAACGAGACTAGTAGGAAATGTTCACGGATATATTATCTTGGCTACATAAGTAAAAGCCCGGAAGAAGTTGACAAAGATTTTAGCCAGAGGTATGGTGCATGCACAGCAGCTTTGGCTAAACTACGCGAGTCGGATGATAGCGACTTAGCGAACTATGGTAAAGAGTGGAGCGATTACTATGTTTCGCTAAAGAAATACTATGTAGAATTTGCACGTGCTTATAGTGAGCGGAACTTTAGCGCTCGTCCAACGCGACCAACTCAGCCAACTACTACTAGTTATACGCTAATTAATGGTGTAGCGCGTAAGATTACTGACAGTAATATGGATCGATACTATAGAGATTTTTCGAACATAATTAATCGAAAACTAGCATCGCGCGATTGAGCATGGTGAGCTAAAATAATAACTCCGCGTAATGCGGAGTTATTGGTTTGGTAAAATATAATTATGGATAAGCAAAAAGCGTTAGATAATTTAGCAGCAGAGATTATCAAAGATAAGATTTGCCCGGATTTGGCTGCTCAGGCGACGCAGCTGGTGATGGGCGACGGCAATGCTGACGCTGACATCGTGTTTATCGGCGAGGCGCCGGGAAAGAACGAGGATTTGCAGGGCAAGCCGTTTGTCGGCGCGGCGGGGAAATTCCTTGATGAGATGCTAGCGGCAGCCGGGCTGCAGCGCCAGGATGTTTATATTACCAATATCGTCAAGTATCGTCCGCCGAATAACCGCGATCCGCTACCAGAGGAAAAACGCCAGTTTTGGCCGTATCTCATGCGGCAGCTGGAGGTTATTCAGCCCAAAGCAGTTTTGACATTGGGGCGGCATAGCGGCGGCGGGTTTATTCCTAATTTGCGGATTAGCCAGGATCACGGCCGGCCGCGGCGAGTACGTTTGCACGAGCTAGAGTTTGTGGTGATTCCGCTGTATCATCCGGCGGCGGCGCTGTACAATGGCAGTATGCGCCAGACGCTAATCGACGATTTCGTGCGGTCGGCGGCGTTTGTCCGGCAGCATAATTCTGATTCGTAGTTGGTTAGTTGCGGCAATGTCGTGGCAGCCTAGCTTGATTAGATCACATTAAACTCTTGCCAAAATAAACTGAACGTAGTATAGTGGATAGTCGATATCCACTATTTCTAATTCAGAAAGGATTTTATGAAGCTATCGGGAGCTGTTGAACAAGCTTGCTGTATCATGGCGCTTTTGGCCGACCCCAAACGAACCGCGCCAATCACCAATGACGCGCTGGCAGAGAAAATGGCAGTATCGCCAACGTATCTGAAGAAGATTAGCCGCAAGTTGGTGGTGGCGCAGCTGATTACTTCGGCGCAAGGCGCTGGCGGCGGGTTTATCTTGGCGAGGGAAATGAACCAAGTGACGCTACACGACGTCGTTTTGGCGATTGAGGGCGAGGCGCCGTTTTTCCAGCCCCAGGGGATTATCGAGCGGGTCTTTGCGACGCGCCGCCGCCAAGTCGAAATCGGCATGAATATGGTTGAAAGAGTCTTTTCTGAAGCACAGCAAAAGTGGAGCGATTATCTAAAAACAGTAACGCTAGAAGATATTGCCAAGGAGGTAATGCATGGTTGAGAAAGTAAAGCGGTTTTCGCGCCGGCATCGTAGCAATATGGTGCGCGCCGAGTGGCAGCATTTATTCAAAAATAAGATTTTATTGGTTTCGCTGGCGGTAATTTCATTTATTCCGATTATGTACAGCGGTTTTTTCTTGGGGTCGATTTGGGATCCGTACGGGCAAACCAAAAACTTGCCAGTAGCGTTTGTCAACGAGGATAAAGGCGCACAGCTAAACGGCCAAGCGCTGAACGTCGGGCAGTCAGTTGAGCAAAAATTAAAAGATAATCACGATTTGGGCTGGGAATTCGTAACCAAGGAGCAAGCCGATAGCGGCGTTAGTAGCGGGCATTTCTATGCGGTGGTGACGATTCCGGCGGATTTTTCGGCAAAAGCCACATCGATTACGCAGGATAAGCCCGAGCAGGCAGTTATTCGCTACACGACGACGCCAGCCAAGAATTATATTGGCTCGCTGGTCAGTAACCAAGCGGCTGAAAAAGTGAAGACTTCGGTGGCGGAGCAAGTTACTAAGGCCTATGCCAAGGGTGTATTAGAAAATATCAATAAGCTCGGCGGCGGTATGGAAACGGCGGCGGGCGGCGCAGCGCAGCTGCATGATGGTTTGGCAACGTTGCAGGCGGGCGCGCAAACTTACACTGGCGGCGTTAAGCAGTTGGCAACCAATCAACAGACACTGAGCAATGGTTTGGCGCAGCTGGCTGACGGGTCGCGCCAATTGCAAGCGGGACTGGGACAGATATCGAATGGATTGCCTAGCCAAGCTCAAGTCGCGCAATTATCGAACGGCATAAAAAAGCTGCAGTCTGGCATCGATCAGCTCAACACCAGCGTGCATAATCCATCGCCAGAACTAGCGGCACAGCAACAAAAAGTTGCTAGCGAAGCGCAAACTTTGGCGGCAACAATGCAATCTACCAAAATGTATACGATGGCGGCTGGTGGCCAACTGTACGTTTTAGGTAGGCAAGCGGAGGCTGCTGGCGGCACGACAACCATAACCGTGCAGCAAATTAACGACATAACAAAAGCCATAACAGCAACGCAAACGACCATGCGGCAAACGGCAGCGCTGCTGGCAGACTTGCAGACGCTGACGGTGCAATTGAGCAAACAGCAAAGCCAACTGCAAACTGGCGTTGCGACGCTGGCGAACGGCGCGAACCAACTGGCGCCGAATGCGGTTAGTGCGTTCAATGGTTACAATAACCTGAGGGCAGCTAATAATCAGCTGCTGGCTGGCTCGACAACGCTGGTGAATAATTTGTCGCAAGCACAAACCGGCAGTCAGCGACTAGCCAACGGCGCGGCGGTCTTGAACGCTAATTCGGGCACCCTGCTCAACGGTACATCGCAGCTGGCAACTGGTGCGGATACTCTATCTACCAAATTGGCCGACGCCGCCAACCAGATAAAGCTCCAGCCGACTGGCGCTGCCACGCAGCAGCAAATCGCCAACCCGGTATCGTCGGAAACTAATAAACAGGGAGATGTGCCAAATTATGGCTATGCCTTGGCACCATACGTCTTGTCGCTGAGCTTGTTTCTCGGGGCGCTAGCGGTCAATATCATTTATCCTATCCGCAAGACCTTTGCCGAACAAGAAAATGCCTTCCGCTGGTGGCTCGCCAAAGCCTCGGTCATTGGTACGGCAGCTTTTGCTCAGGCAACAATCTTGATGCTAATTATGGTTTATTGTCTGGGCTTAACGCCTGACCATCCGGGGAATTTCATCGGCGCGGTATATTTGACCTCGTTTGCCTATATGTCGATTGTGTCGCTGTTGGTGATTGTATTGGACAACCCGGGGCGCTTCCTGGCGATGGTGCTGCTGGTACTGCAGTTGGGGTCGAGCGAAGGAACTTTCCCGATTCAAACGACGAACGGCTTTTTCCAAGCAGTCAACCCGCTGGTGCCAATGACTTATTCAATCAGGGCCTTGCGCCAAGCTATCTCGGGAGGTCTCAGCAACTCCTTTTACACTGATAGCATGTGGGTGCTGGCGGGCTTTTTGCTGGCAGCTAACCTACTGATGCTTGGCTTCTTCGTCTACCGCGGCAAGCGTAAATTTGCCCATACATCGGTAGACGGCGATGATTAGCCTCGCACCAAGAAAAGCCGCTAACACCCGGCAAACAGCCAAGTATCCATTTGAAAATAGATAGGTATCCGTTTCAAAAAAGTATACATATCTGTTGCAAGCTGTATACCTATCTATTACGAAACGCCTAAACATCCGTCCAAAATCCTTGGTAATGCAACACGAAAACGCCAGCAGCTTCCGGCGAGCAAAGCTGGCGTTTTGCTGCTGCTAACGGCTATTTTTGACAAACTGCAGACTGTTTGTTAGAATGAAATTACTAATAAAAGGGATTGTTCGCCTAATACACTCTTCCCTTTGTCTGTTTTTGAATCATTTTTAATATAAAAGGAGTAAGTAATTTATGGGTCAACGACGACTCGCCACGCCGAAAGGCGACGACCCCAGCAAGCGACCCTTGCAAGCTAAACCTAAATCAACTAACACCGTCTTGAACGCGACGACCACTCGCAAAGGCGAAGTTTTCCGCGCTCAGCGGCGAATGTCGGAAGGCGTCAATGCGCAGGCTAGCCAGCACCTAATCAGCGTGCCGGTTAACAAATCGGTTTATAACGGCTATGGCGGCAAGCAATTTAGCTTGAAGGACCAGCCGAAACGTCCGCGGGCGCCGCGGCCAACTCTCAAGGTGATTCCGATCGGCGGCGTTGGCGAAATGGGCATCGGCAAGAACATGACGGCTATCGAATACGACAACGATATCATCGTCATTGACATGGGATTTCTATTTCCAGGCAGCGATTATCCGGGTATTAATTACATCATTCCCGACACCCAGTGGCTGGAAGAGAATAAGCATCGGATTCGCGCGCACATCTTTACGCATGGACATCTCGATCACATTGGCGCTTTTCGCCATATTATTCCGAAGCTGCCAGCGCCGGTGTATAGCACAAAGTTTACGATCGGTATGCTGCAGCGGACGATGGAAGAAACTGATGGCGCTTTCACTCCGGAATATCACGAGTTGAACCCGGAGAATCACGACATTGTACAAATTTGTGATTCATTTAGCGTCGAGCTGGTGCGGGTTAATCACTCGATTCCGGACGCAGCAGCCGTGGTAGTGCGCACACCTGTAGGTAATATCTTGTCGAGCGGCGACTGGCGTATTGAGGAGAATCCAGTGGATGGTAAGAAGTTTGACTTTAACCGGATTAGCGAGATTGCCGAGAAAGAAGGCTTTTTGTTATTCATGAATGAGTCGACTAACTGCGAGAGCGACGGTACGCATACGCATGGCGAGTTTGATATCCAGCACAGCATGGGCGAAGTAATGGACAAATGGTCGAAGAGCCGGATCATTATTAGTAGCTTCTCGAGCCAGTTGCACCGGATTCAGTTGATATTAGAGGAAGCGAAAAAGCATGATCGCAAGGTGGCATTTGCTGGCTTTAGTATGATTCAGAATCTCGAAGTGGCGCTGCGTGCTGGCGTCATCAAGGTGCCGAAAGATACCGTCGTCAAGATGGAGGATTTGATCAAACTGCCTGATAATAAGGTAACAATTGTCTGTACTGGCAGCCAAGGCGAGTTCAATGCGGTGCTTAACCGGATGGCGACTGGCGCCCACAAATACGTTAAGATTAAGGGCTCGGACGTAGTAGTCTTGAGCTCGAACCCGATCCCTGGCAATGAAAAATATGTAGTGCGGACGGTTGACGGCCTAATGCGCGAGGGTGGCGAGATCATTCAAAATGGTAAAACGCACTTGACGGGCGTTGGACCGCTGCACTTATCGGGGCACGGCTATTATGATGATCACGTGCGAGTCATTAACGCTGTTAAGCCGAAGTATTATTTGCCGAACCATGGCGAGTTTCATATGCTTGTCCATAATGCTCGGCTGGCGGAAAAAGAATGCGGCATCCCGCGGCAAAGCATATTTGTGTGCGACCCGGGCGATATTGTTGAATTCACTAGCGATGGCGCTCACAAAATCGGCCGTATTGTTCACTCTGGCGGGACGATGTACGACGACGCTGGCGCAGTCGTTAGCGAAGTGGTGCTAAAAGATCGTATCCATATGAGCCAAGAAGGCATGTTTGTGGTGGTTCTGACAGTCCAGCGCGGTACGGGACGCTTGCTGACTAGTCCGGATATTATCAGCCGCGGCTTCATATATATGCGCGATAACGAAGAGCTAATGGGGATGATTCGCCAATATTTGAAGCAAAAAGCGGCGCGCAGTTTCTCTGGCAAATACGACATCGAGGTGATTAAAAAAGAAATCAAAGACGAAGTAACGCATATTTTGTACGACCAAACGCACCGGACGCCGATTGTTATTCCGGTGGTCAATGAGGTCGGCGGAGCATTGAAAGCACACGCGCGTACGTCGCAAGCCAAAACGTCGAGCCAGCCGCTGATGCCGCAGCCGTCGGGCAAACGCTTTCCGCGCAAACAAACTCCCGATACCGAGACGGTGGTGCCGCGCGATCGTTCGGATAGCCGTTCGTACTAACGGATAGCGCTATTGCTTTTTGTAGTAATTTATGCTACAATAATGGTATATTCTTTTAGATATGAACAGAGTACAATAGGTAACGGTTATGGCAAAGAAAAAGACGACGAGAACTCGAAAAACAACTAAAACAACCCGCGCAGCCCGTGCTAGCAAGACAGCGAAAGTGCCGGCGCCACAGCACGAAGTGCCGTCGGGATTTTGGCCACAAGTTGCAGCAGTATTGTTGATGGCGCTGTCGGTTTTGCTGGTAGTATCGTGGTTCGGTGCGGGTGGTCCGCTGCTCGATCAGATGCTGGAAGTGTCTAAGCGAGTGATTGGCTGGGCGGTTTATGCAGTGCCGTTTGTCAGTTTGTACGTAGCGGTTCGGATATTCGGTGCTGAGAATAACCGGCTGCCGGCAATCATGAAGTTTGCGTCAGTCGTTATAATTATTTGGCTTAGTGGCTTGTTTGGGTTGTTTCGCGAAAAGGGTGCGTTGTCGACCGGTGGCGTTGTTGGCGACGGTCTGAACTCAATAGTTTTGTCGTTGGTGAATATACCGGTTGGTGTTTTTGTTTATGTTTTGCTGATTGCGATCACGCTGTTGTTTGTGTTGCAACTGCGATTTAGTGATATTGCGGCGATGTTTAAGTCGGCAGTTGCTAGCAACGAGAAGGCAGAGAATGAAGCTAATGTCGATGTGATGCGTAAGGCTGCTGAAGACGACCGCGGCAAGATGGACGATTTCAAGCTCAACGAAGGCGTGCCGACAGTATCGCAAGATGATAGCAAGAAAAGCGCAAAACTCAGTGCTAAATCGCGAACCAAAAGATCCGAAGCAGACCGCGATGATAAAATGGCGATGCTGGCAGTCAGCGATCCGAACTGGCAGTTTCCAGGACTTGATTTACTAGAGAAAAAGGAAGCCCCAGCCGATGCTGGCGATATCAAGCAAAATGCACGGATTATCCAAGACACTTTGCGCGAATTTAATATCAACGTCGATATGGAGGGAGCTAATATCGGCCCTAAGGTTACCCAGTACATGTTACGGCCGCCGGCTGGTATTAAATTGAGTAAGATTACTGCGCTTGAGACAAATATCGCACTGAATCTGGCAGCGTCAAGCTTGCGCATGGAAGCGCCAATTCCCGGCAAGAAGGCGGTTGGTATTGAGGTGCCAAACAAAAAAGCGGCTGATGTGCGTATCCGTTCAATTCTCGAAAGTGTTGACTGGCGTCGCCGTAAGGAGCCGCTGAGTTTCTCCATCGGCAAAGATATTTCAGGGTCGCCGTTTGTCGGTGAGCTCAATAAAATGCCGCATTTGCTAGTGGCTGGACAGACGGGCTCGGGTAAATCGGTAATGATTAATGCGCTTTTGTGTAGTTTGTTATATCGTAATGCGCCGAGCGATATGAAGTTGATCCTAGTTGATCCGAAACAGGTTGAAATGGCACCGTATCAAGATATTCCGCACCTGCTTACCCCGGTGATAGTCGAGCCGGAAAAGACAATAAGCGCATTGAAGTGGGCGGTCAACGAGATGGAACGGCGTTATAGCTTGCTGGCTGATGAGAGAGTACGCGATATCAAAACTTACAATGAGCGCGCTAAGGCGAAAGGTAAGAAAATTGGCGTTGCCGACGAGAACGGCAACGTGCAACAAGTCGACGAAGGAACGATGCCGTATATCGTGATTGTCATCGACGAGATGGCTGATCTGATGATGGTAGCTAAACGCGATGTTGAGGGTTTGATAGTTCGCCTGGCGCAGAAAGCGCGAGCTGTCGGCATACACCTAGTATTGGCAACGCAGCGACCAAGCGTCGATGTAATTACTGGCTTGATTAAGGCTAACGTGCCGGCGCGCATTGCTTTTACAGTAGCTAGCCAAACAGATAGCCAGACGATTCTTGATCAAGCTGGCGCCGAGAAGCTATTAGGCCGAGGCGATATGCTGATCAAAACCGCTAGCATGCCGAAACCGAAACGTATCCAAGGCGCTCTGGTGATGGATAGCGAAGTGAACAAAATTACTGATCAGCTGCGAATCCAAGCGCCGCCACAGTATAACGAAGAAATTATTAGCCAGCCAGTGCAGTTAAATAATAAGGGCGGCATTGTTATGGATATTGGCGGCAGCGATGGTAATGATGACATGTTCAAAGATGCTGTACAGGTGGTTATACAGATGCGCAAAGCGTCGACATCGTTGTTGCAACGTAAGCTACGGATTGGTTACTCGCGAGCAGCACGGATTATGGAAGAAATGGAGGAGCAGGGAATTATCGGTCCACAAGATGGTTCGCGACCGCGCGAAGTACTAATATCGAGTGCGGACGAGATTAACGCTAGTGGTGATTTCTAGACTTAATTGGCGCTGACATATTCGCCAAGGATAGTAACCTCATGATTGCTATGCTCAACACTACGGATAGTCCGGTAAAGCAGCTCTCCGGCGCAATCGACAACGATAAAGAACTTGTATTTCCAGGGTTGGCCAACGATAGGCTGCGATTGTAGCTTAGCGAGATTGATATGGTGCTTGGCGAAGATTTGCAGTACTTCGACGAGGGCGCCAGGCTGGTGGTCAGTGGTGATAACCAGCGATGCGCGATTAGCATCGACGGGCGTATTAGCTGGTTCAATCACTAAAAAGCGGGTGATATTGTCAGGATTGTCGTGAATAGCCCGCTGCAAGACTGGTAGATCGTATAGTTCGGCGGCCGTTTGGCCAGCGATGGCAGCGCAATGCCGGGAATTGTTTTGCTTGACGAATTCGACAGCACCGGCAGTGTCAAAGAATTCGATTGGTGTTGCCTGAGGTAAATTTTTTTGCAAGAAATAGCGACACTGAGAGAGAGCGACTGGATGAGAATAAACCTCGGTAATATCGCTTAATTTGGTGCCTGGCAAGCCAATTAGCATTTGCTCGACAGGCAGCTTGATTTCGCCGATAATTGGTGCGTCGCATTCCTCGATGTAACGATAAACTTCGTTGATGCTGCCAAATAAAGTATTTTCAACCGCCGTAACAATCGCGTCAGCATCGCCATTATCATAAGCTGCGAAAACTTCGTTAAAAGTAGTGCAAGGCGTTATTTCAGTATCGGAACCGTACCACTGCTGGACAGCTTGATCATGAAACGAGCCAACTTGACCTTGAATGGCTATGCGCATTCTAGTATCATAGTATACTTCTTAGCTGCTGACAACGGCCGCAGGTTTAGACTGATATAAAGAGAGGCAGGTCTTAGCGCAGGACTGGATTTTTCGCGAAATATAGGTTATAATCTAGTCGATATTAACCTAAGGTTGCGTGAGATAACGTAACCATCCGTACGGATACCAAAGGAGGTGACACGTATGAAAGAATATGAACTCACAGTTCTTATTCGTCCTGATCTGGAAGCAGATTTGGATGCGGTGCTCGGTAGGGTCAAGAAGCTAGTCGCTGATAGCGGCGGTTCGGTCAAAACCGAGGACAATTGGGGCAAAAACCGCCTGGCTTACAAAATTAAAGGCGAGGATTTTGCAGTTTATGTCTTGATGGATGTTGAACTGCCGGCTAATGCACCGCTAAAGATTAGTAATGCATTGAATATTAGCGATGAGGTTATTCGCTATCTGCTAGTTAAAGTAGACCATAAAACTCGTACTGCTCTAGCGGAAGCTAAGAAACGCGCAGCTGAACGCGAAGCCGAGAAAGCCGAAGGCTAAACCATAAAGAAAAGGAGGGAGTCTTATTATGGCAAAGGGGTTTAACAAAGTAATATTAATGGGGAACTTGACGCGCGATGTCGAATTGCGGACGACAACCAGTGGCCAGAGTGTGGCGAACTTCAGTCTAGCGGTTAGCCGGAGTTGGCGCAATCAGGATGGCCAGCAGCAAGACCAAACTAGCTTCATTAACTGCGTAGCTTGGGGTAAGCCGGGTGAGATTATTTCGCAATACGTCAAGAAAGGCTCGCCTCTGCTAATCAGCGGCCGGCTTGATCAGCGCAGCTATGAAGATAAGGACGGTAATAAGCGATCAGCTGTCGAAGTTGTTGTTGAGGACTTTAACTTTGTTGGCGGTCGCGGCAGTGACGGTAACTCGACTGCGACACCACCGCCAGCTACTAGTTCTAAGGATGTAGTTGTCGAAGATATTGATGATAAACCAATCGACTTGAGCGAAATCCCATTTTAAGTATCAGAAAGGAATAGTTAAACATGGCAAAGAAAATACGAAAAGACGCTCCTGTAGTGTTTTGGTATAAAGAAGTGAAAACACTATCACGCTATATAAACCCGTATGGTCAGATCGATCCGATCTCCAAGACGGGACTTGACGCTAAGCGCCAACGGATGCTAGCTCGCGAAGTTAAACGAGCTCGTCATTTAGCATTGCTGCCGTTTGTGTCGCAAGGTTAACAGTTAATTAGAAAATTTTTCAGCGTATGAATTGCAGATCGTGCGCTGGAGGGTATTTCTAAAAGTAAAAGAGGAGAAGGTAAATATATGTATCAACCGACAGATTTGAAAAAGGGCGCAGTTTGTCAAATTGATGGGCAGCCTTACCGTGTGACTGAATATAGCCAAAAAGTAATGGGCCGCGGCGGTTCAATCGTCAATGTTAAGTTGAAGAATTTAATTACGGGAGCAGTTATCCCCAAGACTTTCAAAGGTCAAGACAAGATTGAGCCGGCTGAAGTATCGAGCAGAACTGTACAATATCTATATAATGATGGGTCAACTTTCTTTTTTATGGATCCGGGAAGTTTCGAGCAATTTGAGTTACCAGCCGATTCGGTGAATGAGGCTAAGGATTTTATGAAAGAAGGTGACGAGCTAGCTCTGCAGTTTTTTAGCGATCAAGTTATCAATGTTGAATTGCCAAAGAATGTTTATCTGGAAGTAACGTATGCCGAGGATGTTGTTAAGGGAGATACTACTAGCAGTGTACTGAAGGACGCGACGCTAGAAACTGGAGCAATCGTCAAAGTACCAGCCTTTATAAAAGCTGGCGATATTATATCGGTCGACACAACGACAGGCGAATATAGAGAGCGCAAGAAGTAGCTTTCAGGTGTCAGAATATATTAGTGCTGTGTCTCAGCTCAGTTTGTAGGGCGCACGGTCGTGATAAAATATAAAGCATGACAACCAAGCGAGAGCGTGCTACTGCTGGTGCGAAACGCATACACCAAAATGTTAAAGAAGCTTACTTAAAGGCGATGCCTAAGAGAAAATGCCGTCGGATTGCGGTCTGGGCGGCATTTTTTGTTGTTGTAGCGGTCTTGTCTATACAGATATTGTATCCGCTAGATCGGACGCTGCCGTTAACGTGGATGAACCAGCGGTGGGTCGGTTGGCAAAATGAGACAGATGTTGCTAACCAAGCGACATTAACTTTTCAGAGATCAAAAATTAAATTTGTTATTGGCGGCAAAGCTAATAATGCCTATACCTTGAGCGAAACAGGCGCAGAGATTCAGGCCGAGAAGATGGTGCGCCAATTAGCAAATTATCCTTTCTGGATGCGCTTAATACCTTTCTCGATTTTTTGGCATTGGTCTAAAGTAGATACGCTAGACGTGACGTTTGCTTCGGTAGCGTTGGAGAACTTTGCACAAAAAACTAGTTCACAATTATCGCGGGTGCCTGTTAACGCTGGTGTCGCCTTCAAAGATGGGCAGGTTATGGCAGTCAATGACGTGCCGGGCCACATAGTGAGCGGCCAGGCGATTAAGTCGGCCTTGCAGGCGGCGAAATATTCATTTGCAGAAGTGACAGAGATACGGATGGACGCAAAATTGCAGGAAGCGTCCAAGCGCAGCGCAGCGTTTGCCGAAGTTCGCAATCAAGCTGAGCTAGCGTTGAGTCGTCCTTTAATAATTTATGCTGCTGATAAGTCATTCACGGTTGGCGCTGCCGAAAAAGCGTCGTGGCTGGAGTTCGGCGAAGCGGCGAATGGCGGTACGACGCTGGCAATTAATAATCAAAAACTGCAAACCTCGATTGACGCTTGGTCGAAAATAGCTGGGCGTCCTGCCGGACAAACCAACATTAATATCGAGAATGGACGCGAAGTTTCACGAACTGTTGGCGAGAAAGGCAGCAAAGTCGACGCTGCCTCTGTCGCGCAGCCAATTGCTGATTATCTGCTGCAGGGTGTGGGCAGCGGCACGATCACGGCAGCAATGACTGATCTTGAGCCAAGTGTAATTTATAACAATCGCTATACGCCAACGGAAGATGGGTTGCGGGCATATGTGCGCGAAAAGGCGCGTTATGGTGCTTGGTTTTCGATTCGGCAGCTAGGTGGCAATGGCTGGTCGGCTGATGCCGATGCTGAGGAGAGTGTAGTCAGTGCCAGCACGTATAAATTATTTGTTACTAAACGTTTATTTGACGAGATGAACAAAGGCACAATTGGCTGGAACGATCCGATATTAGATACGACGGTTTCGGGCTGCTTTGACCGGATGACAATTGCTAGCACTAATCCGTGCGCGGTGGCATGGCTAGATAAATTTGGTAGGCAGAGCATGAATGATTATGTGTATCGGCTAGGCTTCTCGCGAGCAGTGACGTTCACGCATGCGCAGGCGACGCACGTATCGGCGGGTGATTTAACAAAATTTATGGTAGGCTTGGAGCGTGGTGCGTTGATTAGCGGTGCGCAGCGCGATCGCCTACTGTACTCGTTGTCGCATCATCCGTATCACTATGGCATACCAGCTGGCAGCCAGGCGCGCGAGGTGTATGATAAAGTTGGTTTTTTGTGGAATTATGTGCACGATACGGCGATTGTCCGGCATTCGCGTGGCACCTATGTGATGACAATTATGACTCAAGGCAAATCTTATGTGGCAATTGCTGCGATGACGCGCGAGATTGAGCGGATTATGTATCCATAGTAGAATAAGGGAATGAAGCAGCGCTTGGATAAATTGATGCTGATGCGTGGCATAGTTGGCTCGCGCTCCGAGGCGGAGAATTGGATCCGGCTAGGACGCGTGCTGGTTGGCGGACGGACGGCTAGCAAGCCTGGCGTCTTTGTTGATAAATCGGCAGAGATTAAATTAACGGCGGCTGAGCGCTACGTGTCGCGCGCCGGGTTGAAATTGGCTAGTGTGGCAAAAGCTCTGGATTTGAATTTTCGCAGCAAGGTGGTGTTGGATGTTGGTAGTAGCACCGGTGGATTTACTGACTATGCTTTGCAACACGGCGCGCGGAAAGTATATGCCGTGGATGTCGGTACCGATCAGCTGCATCCGAGTTTGCGCGGCGACAGCCGAATTGAACTGCACGAAAAAACTGATATCCGCGAGTTTGTACCAAGCGAGACGCCAGACATAGTAGTAATTGACGTGTCGTTTATTAGTCTGCGGCAGATTTTGCCGCACGTTGCAAAAATCGTTGATAAAAACACAACGATAGCAGCAATGGTCAAACCGCAATTTGAAGCAACGCGCGGGCAAATAACGCGCGGCGGTATTGTCAAGAATGACGGCGTGCGGCGAACAATTTTGCGGGAGTTCGAGCAGTGGGTACGCGCTAGCTTTATGATTATCAATAAAGCAGACAGCGAGGTAAAAGGCGCGCACGGCAATTTGGAGCGATTTTATAAACTAAGCAAAATAGGTGAGTCTTAGATTTCTTTAGCTGAAGATTCCCTACATTGACAATAAGCCACTTTGATAGATAACGGCTTACTTGCTGACATTGAATCGAAACTCAACCACGTCGTTTGGCTGCATAATGTAGGTTTTACCTTCAGTACGGATTTTGCCAGCGGCGCGGGCAGCTGCTTCGGAGCCGGCAGCTACCAAATCGTCGTAGTTGACGACTTGGGCGGCAATGAATCCTTTTTCGAAGTCGGTGTGGATGACACCGGCGGCTTGCGGTGCAGTCCAGCCTTGGCGGATCGTCCAGGCGCGGACTTCTTTTGGTCCGGCAGTCAAATAGCTTTGCAGCCCGAGCAAGTCGTAGGCGGCGTGGATCATTTGCGTCAAACCAGCCTCGGGAACATCGTAGCTTTGCAAAAGCTCGAGCGCATCGCTGGGGTTCAGCCCTTTAAGCTCGTCTTCAAGCTTAGCGCAGATAAATAAACTGCGGGCGTGCGGCACTAGGTCGCGCAGCGCTTGCTTTTTACTATCATTGGCTAGGGTTTCTTCGTTGACATTGAACACATAAATTACCGGCTTAGCGGTCAAAAGGTGAAGATCGGCGATATCGTCGGGGTTAACCTCGCTGATTTCGTTAATTGGCGTGCCAGCGCGCAAATTCTCGGCGAGTTTTTCTAAGCGAGTTTTGATAGCGCCAGCTTTCGGGTTAGCCTTAGCCTCTTTAGCTAGGCGAGTCAGGCGCGTTTCTAGCGTCTGCAAATCAGCCAAAATTAGTTCGGTATTGATAGTGTCGATGTCGCGTTTCGGGTCGATATTGTTCTCGACATGGACGATATCACCGCTTTCAAAAGCGCGAACAATATGCACGATGGCGTCGCATTGGCGGATATTGGCTAGGAATTTATTGCCTAAGCCTTCGCCCTTGGAAGCACCGGCAACCAGGCCGGCGATATCGACGAAAGTCACGGTCGCTGGAATGATTTTCTCGGCGTGATACATCTTAGCAAGGACATCTAAACGCTCGTCCGGTACTGGCACGATGCCAGTATTTGGCTCAATAGTAGCGAACGGATAATTGGCTGCTAAGATGTCGTTGTTAGTTAGCACATTAAAAAGCGTGGATTTGCCAACATTCGGCAAACCGACAATTCCGATAGATAGGCTCATAACCTTCCTATTATATCATTTTATAAGTGTGTTTTTGCAAAAGTAATAACCTAAAAAGCTTGCGTTTTTTGTCTTGCTTATGCATAATATAATGTATATGAAACTTCAGAAAGGGATGGGCGATTTCTTTGCACTCGATATCGGTACCAACGCGGTACGAGTGTTGCAGCTATCTACCTCTGGCCAGGGTAGTTGGAATTTAGTTGCGTATGGATATGTTCCCGTCGATCACAAAGTTACCGCGAGTGATTCGCCAGAAGCCAGGCGTCGTCTCGGGGAGGCTATTATGACAGCTGTCGGTCAAGCTGGCATCCGCACTAAAAGCGTAGCTATTGGCTTACCATCAAGCAAAACGTTCACAACGGTTATTGATGTGCCGACGATGAGCGAAACCGAGCTAAAGGCGACCATGAAATATCAGGTCGATCAATATATACCGATGAGTAGTGATGAGGCGAAAGTTGATTGGGCTTTATTAGGTGGGTCATTAAAGACTCAGAACCAAAATGAGGTTTTGATCACTAGCGTGTCCAAGCAGTATAGCGAGGAGCGTTTAGAGTTAGTAGAATCACTTGGATTGAACGTTATAGCCGAAGAACCTGATCCGCTAGCTATGGTGCGCGCGCTGGTGCCACCAACAGCAGGTAATTCTGCCTACATGTTGGTAGACATGGGTGAAGTGTCAACGGATATTGCTTTGACGTACGGCGATACGCCTAGACTTATACGGACGATTCCGACCGGCTTGAACTCACTAGTTAAAGCGATAGCACAGAATTTGAGCGTCCAAGAGGACCAGGCGCGTCAGTTTATTCTGAAGTTTGGCTTAGATCAAAGCCGTTTGGAAGGGCAGGTTTTCCGAGCTGTTGAAATGACTCTCGATAACTTTGCCTCTGAGCTGTCAAAGTCGATTAAGTTCTTCCAGAACAGATATGATGACGTAACGGTTGCTCAGGCGCTTTTGTCGGGGTACGGTGCTACAGTGCCGCAGCTTGATTCATATTTGGCTAGTAAGATTAACATTTCAGCGGTTGCGACCAGCCCGTGGCAAAATGTTGTCGTTTCTCAGAATATGCAGCAACAATTAGCGCCGATAGCTAACGAGTTTGCTACGGCGGTTGGTTTGGCTAAACGGAGGAATCTGTCATGATTGAAGTAAATCTGATCCCAGATGTCAAGAAAGAATATTTGCGGGCTCAGCGGGTTCGCAATATGGTTATATCGGTATCAATGTTAGTTGCAGCGGTATCGGCGGGCGTGGTAGTTGTGCTAGGGCTAGGGCTTGGCTCAATGCAGTTTGCCAGTGGTCAAGCTGATAATTCTATTAAAAACAAGTACAAGGAACTTAGCGATAAACCAGATGTTAATGATCTACTAACCATCCAGAATCAGCTGACGCAAATTGATTCGATTAGTAGCAATAAAGGTGTTAACTCGCGTATTTTCGATGTGCTTAGCGCTGTTAATCCGCAGGCGCCGAACAACGTGGCGATGTCAACTGTTCGCCATAATGCAGCAGAGAAAACAATCACGATTGAAGGTTCGGCGGCAGGTGGTTTTAATGCCGTAGATGCTCTTAAGAAAACAATCCTTAATACTAAACTAAAATACACGAAAGACTCGGAGTCTAGTGATACGCCGCTATCCAGTTCTGTGACGATTTCAAATACTGCGTATACTGAGGATTCGGGTGGAGAAAAGAAACTGACTTTTACTCTGTCGTTTGTCTATCCAGAAGAGCTTTTGTCTAATAAAATCAAAAGTTTGGTGATTGCTTCGCCGACAGGTTCTGTTGATGCGACAGACTCCAAGACGCACGTGCCAGATTCGTTATTTGAAGCGAAATCTTCAAACAAAAAGGAGGGTAAATAATGGCAGAGGCAAAGAAAGATGCTTCGCTAAATAAGCGTCGGCAGATTGATCGTACTGGTCGAGTGATGTTTGGTTGGGTAGCGGGCGCATCAGTGTTAGTGGGGTTTGCATTGGTTATCGGCGGATTTTTGATACAGCGCATTATTTTCGAGACAAAGGTCCTGACTGAGAAAACACAGACGATGTCGACGCTTGATCATAATATTAAAACTTACGATGGCTTGCGTGATAATGTCCGCGTCTTGAATACTAATTCAGCTCTTGGATCGGCCAAAATTAACGATAAAGAAGAGCCATTACGCGTTATTCTTGATGCTTTGCCGGCAGACAATAACTCTTTGGCATTAGGAGCTTCAATCCAAAACTTGGTTGGACGAGTGCCTGGCGCCAAGCTTGAATCGTTCCAGACGGTTACCTCAGATGAAGCAAGCTCTAATGATAATTCTAATGATTCTAGCAAATCATCTAATAAAGAAAACACCACTAACACCAGTAGTGCGCAGCAAATTGCCTTTACTATGGAATTATCTGCCAGTAACGCCGATACTTTGCGTGATGTTCTGCGGAACTTTGAAAAATCAATTCGCGTAATTGACATAGATGAGTCGACTATCGAAGCGTCAGGCTCAAAAATTACGATGTCGGTATCTGGACACGCATATTATTTGCCTAGTAAGACGATTCAATTAAACAAGAAAGGAATCAAGCCGTGAAAAGAAGCGATATAGCGATGATTGTACTGATTGCTGGTCTTTCTATGTTGTTGGCGTTTGCTGTAGGTAGTAGTATTCCAGCACTTAAAGCACCAAGGGTGGGTACAAGTGTTGATACGATCGAAAAGATGAGTAGTGATGTTAAAGAACCTAACTCAGAAGTGTTTAATTCTAATGCTATCAATCCAACGGTAGAGACAATAATCGGCTCATCCGGTTCGTCTGATGCGTCGAAGCAGAACAAATAGGGGTTCTTCGTGGCATTAATGACCGATGACATTCAGGAGAAGCTCATCAAACTCTTGGTTGACGAGGGTTTAGTTTCTCGTGAGACTATCGATCAAGCTACCAAGCAGTCGTCCAAAACAAACAAACCGCTCTTGACTATTCTAGCTGATATTGGTGAGATTGACGACGAGTTGCTGACTCACGCAATAGCGCATGTATCTGGCGTGCCATATGTTAATTTAACAGCTAGTATCATTGATCAGAGCATTTTATCGTTGCTGCCAAGCGATATCGCTGAGCGCTTCATGGCGGTACCGCTAGCAGAAGTAAACAACCGCTTGGCGGTAGCGATGATCGATGCTAATAACGTCCAGGCGGTGGACTATTTGGCTAACCGTATTCAGCGGCCGCTTAAGGTGTTTATGGCATCAGAAGCCGGCGTGCGCCATGTCTTAGATCAGTATAAGACTGATTTGTCCACTGTTGACGAGGCTGCGCAGGCTACTCAGGCTGAGGCCATACAATCGTCAAGCGACATCAAAACTATTGTCCAAGATTCGCCGATCAGCCGCGCGCTAAGTACTATTCTGGAGTACGCTGTCAAAAGCCGCGCCAGCGACGTTCATATCGAGCCGCTAGAAAAGTCGCTGAAAATCCGTTGCCGTGTCGATGGTGTATTGCGCGAAGTGATGCAGCTGCCAAAAAGTATTGAGCCAGCATTGGTTAGCCGTATCAAAATTTTATCCAACCTAAAAATTGACGAGCATCGCATACCTCAAGACGGGCAATTTGCTGTTAATGTCGCTGGCAAAGAGGTTGATCTGCGTATCGCTGTCAGTCCGGTAGTGTGGGGCGAGCAGGTGGTTATTCGTCTGCTCGACAAGACTGGCAATTCTTTTGACCTTGAGCAGATGGGGTACGTCGGTCGAGCCCTGCGGATGATCCGCAAAGGTATTAAGCGGCCAAACGGCATGATTTTGACAAGCGGTCCGACTGGTAGCGGTAAGTCGACTAGCCTGTACGCACTAATCAAAGAAATTAAAACCGATGCGATTAATATTGTTACTCTGGAGGATCCTGTCGAGTATAAAATAGACGGAGTTAACCAGATTCAGGTGAATAATGATGTCGGATTAACGTTTGCGAACGGCTTACGCAGTATCTTGCGCCAAGATCCAGATGTAGTGATGGTTGGCGAGATGCGCGATAGCGAGACAGCTAACCTCGGCGTTCAGGCAGCGTTGACTGGTCATCTAGTGTTTTCAACATTGCATACAAATTCGGCGGCGGGAGTATTGCCGCGCTTGCTTGATATGGATGTTGAGCCGTTTTTGATTGCCAGTACGGTAAATACAGTGATTGGACAGCGACTAGTACGTCGAGTATCGCCACATCGCGACGCCTACTGGTCGAATCCGCTAGAAACGCAAATGATTCTCGAGACAGTTGGGCATTTGCTGCCAAAAACCAAGGAAGATGTGGCGCGAGTATCCGAAGATCTTGGTTACAAAGATTTGCCGCTAACCAACCAGCGGGCATATGTGCTAGTTAAGGGGCATGATACGCCGGCGACGCCGCATGGTTATAGTGGTCGTGCTGGCTTGTACGAAGTAATGGATGTGAATGAAGGCATACAAGAACTGATCGTTCATCACGCAACCAGCAATGAAATTCAACGCAAAGCAATCGAGGATGGTATGATCACTATGCGTCAAGATGGCTACTTGAAAGCCTTGCAGGGAATCACTACACTAGAAGAAGTAAACCGCGTAACGTCGGCAGACACAGCATAAAAGGAGGGGACAATGCCAGAACAAGAATTACGGATTGAAGTTTTACTAGAGGAAGTTATCAAGCGCCGAGCTAGCGACTTGCATATTCAAGTTGGTTTGCCGCCGATGCTGCGAATTGACGGCACATTGATAGCCATTGCTGGTTTTGATGCTCTCGATGAAGCGCAGGTTGAATCGTTGGTATTTGCAATTTTGGACGAAGATCAGCAGCAAATTCTTCTCAAGGACAAAGAATTTGACTTCTCGTTTGCGTTTGGTACGCTGGGGCGATTCCGGGTAAATGCTTTCCATGAACGCGGTAATTTGGCAGCAGCGCTGCGCTTGATCCCAAATGAAATCAAGTCGGTGACCGAGCTTGGTATGCCACCGGTAGTGATGAACTTTGCTGATTATCCGCGTGGTTTGGTGCTGGTGACTGGGCCGACTGGCTCGGGTAAGTCGACGACTTTGGCGGCGCTGGTTGATAAGATCAACTCTGAAAAATCCCAACATATCATTACCATTGAAGACCCGATTGAGTTTACGCATAAGTCTAAGAAGTCGGTAGTCGTGCAGCGCGAGGTTCATTATGACACATATTCATTCTCGGCAGCTTTGCGTTCTTCTTTGCGCCAAGATCCGGACGTGGTGTTGATCGGTGAGATGCGCGACCTCGAGACGATCTCGGCAGCAATTACCATCGCCGAGACCGGACACTTAGTATTTGCGACGCTGCACACCAACTCGGCGGCGCAATCGATCGACCGTATGATTGACGTCTTTCCGCCGCACCAGCAGCCGCAAATTCGCGCTCAGCTGTCGAACATCTTGATGGCGATTTGTTCGCAGCGGCTAGTGCCAGCGATTGGTGGCGGGCGCGTCGTGTCGGCAGAAATTTTAATTGCTAATCCGGCAGTTCGTAACGTTATCCGCGAAGGCAAGACTCACCAGCTTGACGCGATTATTCAGACTGGCGCTGATCAAGGTATGCAGACGATGGATCGTACATTGGTGCAATTAGTGCAGAGCGGTACGATTACTTATGATAGCGCACGGGAGTTTGCGGTCGACCTGACTGAATTCGAAAGGCTAATCAGGGGGTAGTTAATGAAAAAGTTTACCTACGAAGCACGCGACAAAGCGACTGGCAATATAGTTAAGTCACTTGTTCAGGCCGAATCCGAGAGCGAAGCTGCTAAAGCGCTGACTGCTCAAGGCTATATGCCGCTATCAATCAAAGAGGAAGTTGAAGGCGGTGTATTTGCTAGATTTACTAATCGTATATCTAACAAAGATAAAATTGTTTTTTCGCGCCAGTTAGCAACTTTGATTGGTGCTGGCTTACCGTTGACTCAGAGCTTGCGCACTGTGCTTGAGCAAACTTCTAATAAGAAGATGCAAGAGATAGTTCAGGAGGTTATTGCTGATGTTGAAGGGGGTAAGACGCTATCGTCGGCTTTTAGTAAGCATCCTGAGGTATTCAATAAAATATTCATTGCTCTTATTACTGCTGGCGAAGCGTCCGGAACGTTAGATAGTGCACTTAAACGTATCGCCGACCAACAAGAGAAAGATGCGGAGATGGTTAGTAAAATTCGCGGCGCTATGGTATATCCAGGTATTGTTTTGGCAGTGATGGTTGCTGTAGGAATTTTTATGATGGTAACAATTGTTCCACAGGTTGCTAAATTATACTCTGATATGAAGAAGACGTTGCCAATCATGACTTCAGTTTTGATTTGGATGTCTAATTTTGTAACCAACTATTGGTGGGTGGCGCTAATTCTTTTAGGCGTAGCAGTATTCTTCCTGCGTCAGTATCTTCGGACAGAAGCAGGAATACGTTTGCTAGACAATATCAAGCTCAATATGCCACCGTTCAAAGGAATGTTTCGCCGTCTCTATATGGCGCGTTTTACACGAATGGGGCAGACACTGTTAGTTACGGGCGTTCCAATGCTTGATATGCTATCAATTGCTGCCAGTGGCGTTAATAATGTTATTATATCCGAAGAAATTATTAGAGTAGCCGGTAAAGTTCAAAGTGGTAAGGCTCTTTCGGCAGCCCTGCAGGCTGAGGATTATATATTACCGATGGTGCCTCAGATGATTAAGATTGGCGAGCAATCGGGCAAGATTGACGAGATGATGGGTAAGACAGCTCAAGCTTATGAGGATGAGTTGGACGAAGAAATTAGAGCGATATCTACAATGATTGAGCCAATAATGATGGTAATTCTGGCAATATTTGCTGGTGCGCTAATTGGGGCAGTACTATTTCCGATTTATAATCTCGTCGGAAGTATACATTAGGGCTAGACAATTCAAAACGCCTAAGCTATACTTAATATAGTTGTGAACATAAGTTCAAAGGGAAAGGTGGAACTAACAATTATGACAAAACAACAGATTAAAGACCGCGGTTTTACAATCATCGAGGTCGTTTTGGTGCTGGCGATTGCTGCACTGATTTTCTTGATGGTGTTTATTGCGTTGCCGGCACTGCAAGCTAGTCAACGAGATACTGCGCGTAAAAATGATGTCAGCATAGTGTCGGCGGCATATAATAGCGCTCTGAGTAATAATCGCGGCGGTTCTGTAGATACAGATAGACTAAAAAGGTTTGTTAGCGGTATATCAGAAAATACTAGCCCTGATAATATATCTGTTGCTGGGTTCAATGATAGTATAACGGTCAAAGACGCGCATATCATTGTTGTTGTTGGGGCTAGATGCGGCGAGTCGAACACTGATGGTCAACAGAAACTAACTCGTGGCACTCGTCGTCAGTATGCTACGTTTACCCGTCTAGAAGCCGGTAATCATGCCGCATATTGTCTAGATTCATAGATATAGGCTGTCGAATAATTAAAAAGGTTGCGCAAAAGCGTAACCTTTTTGCTATACTAGATGTATGGTTAATCTATCAATTGTGGTAGTGTGTGGGATATTTGGGCTAGTGCTTGGTAGCTTTGCTGGTGCGCAAGTATGGCGACTCCGCGCCCGTCAGTTGGTTATCGATAAGAAAGTCGGTGAGCCGTATGATCACGCTGAATATAAAAAACTATCACCACTTCTGGATAGCAAAAAGCGGTCGGATCGCTCGCGGTGCTTGGTTTGTGGCCATCAATTAGGTCTACGCGACTTGATTCCTGTTGTTAGTTGGTTGTCGACGTGCGGTCGTTGTCGGTATTGTCATAAGCTGATCGGTGTTTTTGAACCGCTAATTGAGCTTTTATTAGCGTTAGCTTTTGTGGTGTCGTTTTTGATATGGCCGTGGCCGCTTGTCAGCACGCAATGGATTTTGTTTGTCGTTTGGTGTATGTCGTTGGTGATTTTGGCGATGTTGGTAGCCTACGACATAAAATGGCAGATCCTGCCAGATTTTCTGACAATCTCGTATGATATAACAGCTCTGGTATTTGTGGTTCTGCGCTGCTTCATTATTGGCGATATCAAGCCTTACAGTTTAGCAATAGCGCTAGTCATTATGTCAGGTATATATGGAGCGCTTTATTTGATTTCAAAAGGCAGATGGATTGGTTTGGGCGATGTAAAACTTGGTGTTGGCCTGGGGCTTATTTTGGCATCATGGCAAGCAGCTTTTGTTGGTTTGTTTTTGGCCAACCTGATTGGTTGCATTTTGGTGATTCCAGGCTTAGTTAGCAGGAATCTCAAAGCTAATAGTGAGATACCGTTTGGACCATTATTAGCTCTAGGGTCATTTATATCATTCTTTGCCGGCATGCGTGTTATGGATTGGCTAATTGTACCAGTTTTCTGATACAAATGTCATGATGCTTATGCTAAAATAGTAGTATGAATAAATTGTCGGGAGGCTTTACAATAATTGAGGTAATGCTATTCTTGGCTGTTTCGGGAGCATTGGCAGCTGGTATATTAGTGACGGTGGGTGGCACTATCGGCGCTCAACGATATCGCGATGCTGTTGATTCGTTTGCTGATTTTATACAAAGGCAATATGATAGGACTATTAACGTACAGAACGACATAGACGACCATAATACTTGTGGTCTTAATTCTGATAAGAATCGTATAATTATTGATAATACAAACAAAGCGCTAGCTGGTACTAGCCGTACTTGTATGATAGTCGGCCGTTTTATCACTTCGACAGACGGTACGACTTTTACTGCGCGGCCTTTATATATAGCTACAGAAAACGAAGATCAGATGAATAAAATCTTGCGCGCACAGGGCGATTACGAGTTTTTACAGAAAGCTGCTGATAAAAGCGCGATTGCTGCTACAAAACCAGCATTATTAACCACGCCAAATACTAGCGGTGCAGTAGATAATTACACACTAGGCTGGGATACTAGAATAGACGAGAGCAAGACTAACAAGATAATTTCAATCGCGATAGTCCGTTCGCCGGTGAGTGGCGCAATTCATACTTATTTTTCTAATAGGACTAGTGTTAGCGATACGATCACCGAAGCGGGATTGTCTCAGGCTAGGCTTTGTGTCGATCCCAATGGTTGGGTAGTTGGTGGACGGCTAGGTGTACGGATTGATCGCGATGCGGCTCTAGAGAGTTCGGTGCAGGTTGCAGGGGAGGGCTGTTAACAAAATGAATAGTCGTGGTGATACGATTATTGAAGTGATGTTTAGCTTTGTGATATTTAGCTTGCTGACGGTTGGCACATACGTTGTTATGAATCGAGGTACTCAAATATCTCAACGGTCACTTGAGATTACACTAGTGCGACAGCAGCTTGACGCTCAAGTGTCACTTGTTAGATACATCAAGGATACTAGCCCAGCGCAGTGGTCTGAGCTGACTAGCGGTAAATTTCTGGTCGCTAACCCGATTGATGTAGCAGGGGTGAGTGTAGATGGTTGTCCGACTCCAGGTGGGCGGACTGATTTAACTGCAGGTACTAATACGTTCTTCATGGCGGTTGATAAGAGGAACAACACCGTGCAACCAGTACGAGTATCTAATGCTAGTTATTCGGTGCCCGCCGTTTACGCTAAGGTTGACCTAGCCAACTCCAAGGCATATGGTATTTTTGCGCAAATTGTTCGTGCCGAGCAAAATTCCGGTGCAAATACCGGTAAGGCGTATGATGTGTATATTAGCGCTTGTTGGGATAGCGTCGGATCAAGAGTGCCAGTATCAATAGGAACGGTGACGAGGTTGTATGACAAATAATATAGAAACAGATCAATCGCGAGGGTTTACTTTAGTAGAACTACTGCTCGCTATGACTGGGGTGGCCGTGCTTCTGGTGGCGGTTGCTGCTACTACGATACAATTAATGAACATCTATCACAAAGGCATGACCATTAAAACAATCAATGCTGCAGGCCGCGAAGTTGGCGACATGATAAAACGCGACGGCTTGTCGGCAAAAGGTAGAGACATAGCTCATGTTGCGCCAAGCGACAATGGTACCGGCGGGTTAGGGCGTCTATGTTTTGGCTCGTATAGCTATGTATGGAATACTCCAGAGAGCTTAAGATCTAAAGATATTGGTGCTGGGGTGTCTTATAGTAATGATCCTAGTCGTAGTAAAATAGTTCTTGCTCGTGTTGCCGATCCGGATGGTAATTTGTGTAAGGCTGTGAGAGGACAGTTTCCAACAGTAATATCTAAGTCTGCTCCGATGAATGCAGCGGAAATACTAGGCGGTAAAAACGCCGGTCTAGCTGTTCATGATGTTTCGTTGACTGATCTTTTCGTAGACAGTAACAGTCGGGCCGGTTATACCATTGGTTATACTCTGGGCACCTACGAAGAAGGCACATATCAGAATGGAGTTATTAATTCCAGTGATGCACAATGCTTAGCGCAGTCCGAAGAAACCAACAACTATACTTTTTGCGCGATTAACCAATTTGCAGAAACGATAATTACAGAGAGGGCTTCATGACACATTCTAGGCAGTCTGGACTAGTTTCAATTATTGTAGTAATGTTTACGGCTATTCTGCTGATGGTTGTCTCGACGGGCTTTATTCGTATTATGGTGCAAGAAGAGTCGCGCGCATCTAATAACGACCTATCGCGTACGGCATACGAGTCAGCAGTGGCTGGCGTAGAAGATAGCAAGCGTGCGATTGTTGCGTGTCAACGAGGTGGATCGGCGAGCGCTGCTTGTACGGCTATTAGTGCTAAAAAGTGTAGCACTATACAGGATGCTGGTATAATTAGCAGTCTTAGCAATACAGCCGTTACTATTAAAAGCGGTAGTGATAAACGGTACATTAGTGGTCAGGCGTACACTTGCGTTCTAGTTGATTCTCAGACTAGCGACGCTGTATATAGTCTTAAAGAAGGAAGCTCTCGCGTCATACCATTACGTGTCAATAAAGAGGTATCGGTTATTAGAATTCAATGGATGATGAAGAGCGATAAAGTATCGACTATTTCGTCGGCTGATAGCGGCGATAGTCTGCCGAAAAGATCAATGTGGCCAGCCGACGCTCCGGCGCTTTTGCGGATTCAGATGGCTACGCCAGATAGTACGACAGTTAACGGACAGCAGAGTTTTGATAGCTCAATTGTATCGACTGCCTTTTTGCGACCATCGGGTATACGAGTTCCCAGAAATCTGCTAGATGGTGTTGGTTTTAACGCAGTATCGCCTCAGGCTGCACGAGCTGCTAGTAGTACTACAAATGTGACAGCGAGCGTTTCGCCGATTGCATGTTCAAAAGAAGCGTTTGACAATAACCAATACGCTTGTTCAGCGTATGTGACTTTGCCGCGTAAACTTGTAGCAGGGAACTCAATGGCGTTCTTAAGGCTTATGAGTATTTATAATGATGCTGATGTCAGATTGTCGTTTGACAACATAGGTGATGGTACGGTGAAGTTCGATGGTGTGCAGCCAAAGGTTGATTCGACTGGTCGGGCTGGTGACATATACCGTCGCGTGTCTAGTCGAGTTAGTCCGTCCAATGAGATTAATTATCCTGAATATGCAGTCGATGTAACAGGTAGTCTTTGTAAAGATTTCTCGGTAACCAATCAAGGTGTGCCGTCGGCGCTTACTTGTAAAGTTGTGCCGGAAGAGCAGTAGAATAGAGGTTATTGAATAAAATATTTATTCAGTATCGGTATGGAATTGTTCGTAAATATCCTTTAAGTGTCGGTCGGTGACATGTGTGTATACTTGGGTCGTTGCTATACTGCTGTGCCCAAGCATACTTTGAACACTCCTAATGTCTGCGCCATTCATAAGTAAATCGGTTGCGAAACTGTGCCGCATAGTGTGTGGACTAACGTGTTTTGTGATGCCAGCTAACTTGGCATACTTTTCAATGATGCGTTGGACGCTGCGTTGAGACAGTCGACGGTAGTTACCAGATGTGTTTGTGACGCCATTATTGCGACTATAATTCAAGAACAATGGTTGTAAAGAGTCAGTTCTCGCTGACAGATAATTCTGAACGTGCTCGGCAGCTCTCTTGCTAATAAATACGGGACGATCTTTTTGGCCCTTACCGCGAACAGTGAATTCACGCCGCTGCATATTGACATTGTCTTTATTCAAGCTGATTAGCTCGGACACGCGAAGACCGCTTGAAAAGAGAAGTTCTAGTATAGCTCTGTCTCTCAACGCCGGTAAACTATCGTCAGCGGGGATCGTATCTAGTATTCGCTGAACCTCATCGCTGTATAAGAATGTGACTTGTTTGCGATGTACACGTGGTAGCTCTATCTTGTTAGGTGCCATGCTCTCGATGTCGCGTTTACTCAGATAGTCGAGGAAACCACGCAGAGCAATCAAATGATAATTCTGTGTTATGAGCGATAGTGTTCCGCCGCGGTCTGTCTGGTAGCGATTTAGCCATAGGCGATATTTTCTAACTAGCTCTGGACGTATGTTCTTGACCTTCAGATCGAAACCGGCAAACTCTAGGAAACGCTCCAGATAATGTTTGTATGCTTCACTAGTATTGATTGATCGGCCGCGTTCAATTTGAAGATACTCCATAAAGTCTTCAATTAATTCAGACATATCCATAAGTATATTGTACTTTGTTGCATATAGATAAACAATAGTCTGAACAAAAAATTTATTCAAAGTATTGATAGGAATATACAAAGTATATTGGTATAATGTGTAAAGCATGATAATCACGCAGTAAGGAGATTGTAATAATGAATGATGTAGAAAAAACACTAATAGTCTTTAAACCAGATTCAGTACAACGAGGAATAGTTGGCCGTATTTTAACACGGTTTGAACAGGTAGGGTTAAAGATTGTTGCTACCAAAATGATTGCGCCAGACAAACAACATTACTATCGTCATTATGAGGAAATTGGTAAAATGATTACTCGTCGCGGTAAGGATAAATTTGATGTTACTTTAGAAATGATGGTGCAAGGTCCAGTGATTGCGATGGTGCTTGAAGGCGTAGAGGCAGTAGAACTGGTGCGCAAACTTGTTGGTGCGACAGAGCCGAAAAGCGCTGCGCCTGGCACTATTCGTGGCGACTTCTCGCACATGAGTTTTCGCTATGCTGACAGCGAAGGCAAAGGAGTGCCGAATTTGATTCATGCTAGCGGTAATGCCGAAGAGGCTAAAGAAGAGATATCGCATTGGTTCAGCGATGATGAACTGTACAGCTACCAGCGTACCAGCGAACGCTTTACTCGCTAGTGCTTGCGATGTTACACTAGGCTTAGGGCCCCGGTAGCTCAATTGGATAGAGCAGTTCCGTCCTAAGGAAACGGTTGTAGGTTCGACTCCTGTCCGGGGTACCAGGAGATTTTTATGTCAGCAGAATTTGAAGGATTGCATAATGGCGAAAAAGTACTATTGGTTTTTCGACGTCATATTATTGCAATGCGTAAAGGTTTTTATTCCTTGCTTATTCCGATGACGATTGGAGCATTACCATTCCTAATTTGGCAAACTAACTTGGACTTGTTGTGGATATTTGTTGGCGGTTTTGTGCTAGGCCTAATACTGTTCATCTATCATTTCTTAATGTGGTTCTATACAGTATATGTGGTTACTAATGAACGTATTCGCCAAATTACTCAACGCGGTTTTTTTGGACGCGACGTTGTTGAAATAAGTCTGGATAAGGTTCAAAGTATAAGCTATAATATACCCGGGTTCAGCGGCGAAGTATTCAAATTTGGTACGATTATTATGCGTACGTATGTTGGCGATCTGGTGATACGGCTAGTCGAGCACCCTAGCGAGATATATAATAAACTGCAAGACGCGGTTCACGAAGCCGAGTCAAAGAAGCGGAAAGCATATGAAGAATATAAAATTAAAACGTAATAAAAAACAGAAGGCCTCGTCTGCGGGTCGTATTACTAATGAGACGATAGCTGAGCATCGAGAGCGTATTCTAGCTGGTGGGCGTAAATTTAAATATCCTATTCAGTATACTAAGCACAAGTTAATTATTAACACCATGATAATATCAGTAGCGAGTGTCATTTTGCTACTGGTCGGCGGATGGCTACTTATGTATCCAATGCAAAATACCAGTGCTATAGCCTATAGAATCACTCGCATTGCAATGCTGCCGGTCGGTAATGTTGACGGTGAACCGGTACGGTATAGTGATTACTTGGTGCAGTATCGGGCTTCCGAATACTATCTTAATAAATACGGCGAGGTTAAAGTTAACTCTAAAGATTGGTATGTACAACTTGATGATATTAAGTATCGCTCAATGAATCTTGCGCAGCAGGCGGCTTATGCACGTAAACTTGCTAGGACCTACAATATTACTGTTTCTCGAAAAGATGTCAATGATTTTATAGGCCAAGAGCGTACAACAGTTAATGGCCGTGTGTCGCAAGAAACCTATGATGCTTCGATTCGCATGTTGTATGGTGAAAGTGCTGACGATTATCGATTAATAGTGGAAAATGGACTACTAAAAAATAAAGTTTCCTTTGCCATGGATAATTTGGCAAAACAGCAGGCAGATAGAGCATTAGCTCTGTTGAAAACTAACGGAGATTTCGCCAAGACGATAGGACTAATAAACAAAAAATCGAGTGATAATAGTAAGGTATCGGCTGGCAATAGCGGCTCAGTTAATGTGAGTAGTAAATTCAACGGCTTACGAGTTTCTGATGTATCGAAAATACCAGTAGGAGGTCTATCAAATATCATAAAGAGCACGAATGATGATGGTTACTACATCGCCAAGGTTGTTGCCAAGACAGAAAAGAAAATTACTTTTGAATACATTCATATTCCGTTGACAGCTTTTAAAGAGCAGTTTGAAAAGCTTAAGAAAGATGGCAAAGTTAGTGAATATATATCAATACCCAAAAATAATCAATCTAGCGTGGTAACTGGCCAATAAAGGTTGCTTGCATATAATTCATTGATACTATATAATGCGTAAAGAGTTTGCGCTCGTAGTGAAGCTGGTCTATCACGCCTCCCTGTCACGGAGGAGATCGCCGGTTCGAATCCGGTCGGGCGCGCCATAGAGAATACCTCACATCTTGTGGGGTATTTTCTATGGAATGATTGTTCCGTTTTTGCTATAATTAATGCATTGCCGTCTTAGCTCAGTTGGTAGAGCGGCGCATTCGTAACGCGCAGGTCGCCGGTTCAATCCCGGCAGACGGCTCCATTATTGTAAGTGTATGAACAGTAAAGTTGTAAAATCTGCGCTAGCTACTCTCAAGAATAGGACTCTTGTGATCTTTCTTATTGCTATGGTAGTGTTGGGCGTAATCTGTTCAGTCATTATATTTTCACAGATTGCGCCAAGCGAAATTACAATATATACTCGTTATACCGCTTTTGGTCAAATCCATTTCTATAAGGATCATTGGCAATATCTATTGTTATTCTCTGGATTTTTGACGCTAGTTGCTGTTATACATGGCGCTTTAATGGTCAAGTTTTATATGATTGAGAAAATTACTACCGCCAAGGTGATTGGCTGGTGTGCTTTTGTGATTATGTTGGTTGCTACAGTTTATGTTTTTGGTGTATTGTCTCTAGGGCGTGCAGCATGAGTCAGTTAGATTTGGAACTGCCGCTTGGCAAGAGGTCTAGACTCTATAGATTTTTTGAGATGGTGCCGGCAATACTAAGTTATGGAATGATAGTCCTGCTGATAATATTGTCGGTGTTTAATCCGTTTTTGGCAGCGATTTATCTATTGCTGCTGGTATTAGCGGTGTTTGTGAAGGCTATAGGCATCGCGTATAGAACTTTGCTAGGACATCACCAACTGGTTCAGGCTGAGAAAGTCGATTGGAGCGCTCGGCTTTGTGACTTGAGCCGGGCTATTGACGGTACCTTGCCGCAAGTTGACAAAAAAGGCTTTGAAATCAACACTCATCGGCAGAATATAGTCTCTATCAAGGAAGGCAAACTGCAGATTGTAGATCCTCGTGAGATTTATCAGGCAGTATTAATAGCTGCTTACAACGAATCTTATGACGTCCTAAAGCCGACGGTAGAATCTGTTAAGAGCACAACTTATCCTAATGAAAGGATGATAGTATATCTCGCCTATGAAGAACGTGGCGGTGAGCAGATAGCTGAGACAGCCAGGAGACTTCGCAATGAGTACGCGGGAATATTTTGCGATTTTCGGATTGTACAGCATCCCAAGGATTTGCCGAATGAAATACCAGGTAAGGGACCTAATATTACTTATGCTGGGTATGATCTCAAACAATGGTGTGACGATAAAGATATAAAATACGATAAAGTAATTGTTACGACGCTGGATAGCGACAACCGGCCATATACTACATATTTTGATTACGTAGCGTATCAGTATGCAGTTTCGCCAAACCGAGAGCGATTGTCATATCAGCCGATAGCTTTGTACTTTGGTAATATTTGGGATGCTCCGGCACCAATGCGCGTGTTGGCGACAGGTAATTCTTTTTGGACTATTATTAGTAGTATGCGTCCACATACTCTGCGTAATTTTGCTGCTCATAGCCAACCACTTTCAGCACTTGTTGGTATGGATTTTTGGAGTAAGCGCAGTATTGTTGAGGATGGCCATCAGTACTGGCGTAGTTACTTTTACTTCAAGGGAGATTATAACGTTGTGCCGATTCACGTTCCAATATACCAAGATGCAGTATTGTCAGATACATTAAAGGCAACGCTGATTAGTCAGTTCAAACAATTACGTCGATGGGGATATGGCGCTTCGGATGTTCCTTATGTAGCGGTTAGATTGTTTACGCGCCAACGTACAGTTCCTTTGTGGGGAACTTTGGCAAAATTTGTGCGTTTGATTGATAGTCACGTTAGCCTGGCAGCAATGGCAATAATTGTTGCTTTTGGCGCATGGGTTCCGCTACTTATTAATCCGGAGGCGTCACGTAATATCTCTGCCCACGCCTTGCCTTTAGTGGTCAGCCATATACAGCAAGTAGCAGTAGCAGGTGTGCTGGTTACAATTCTATTAATGTTAAAGATGTTACCGTCTCGCCCGGAACGGTACAAACGTTCGCGGACTGTCTTTATGGTTCTACAATGGCTGCTCATGCCTATCACATCAATTTGCTATAGCGCTGCGGCGGCAATGGCTGCACAGACTCACTTGCTATTAGGTAAATATTTAGAGAAGTTTGATGTTACCGATAAAGCTACACTTTCATCGCGCGCTAAAGCTAAAGCCGAAAAGAACGCCAAAAAAGCTAAGCGCAGAAAATCAAAAACTATAACTATGAACAAGCGGTAGATAATTCTGCTACCTCTAGTGTTTTGCGACTTGCGCTGCAGGTAGTGTAATACGTGTAATAATTTACGATTTAAGCTCGTAGTATATAGTGTATTTACTTAGACGTGATTGTTTTTTGTAGAGTGTTTGTTTTATTTTTTGCATGGTAGACATACTGTCATACTAGCATAAACGTAATTATTTGTCAATCAAGTTATTTTGACTAGATATATCATCATACGCATATATATTTTGAAAATCCATGAGATATTATGTGGAAAACTTTTATATAGTTATATGTATAAGTTCTCGTTGTAAAACAAAAGCTTGCCGCTTATAGCACGGCAAGCAATACAATATCTAATGGTGGGCAATAGAGGATTCGAACCTCTCACCTCTTCAACGTCAATGAAGCGCTCTAGCCAAATGAGCTAATCGCCCGACTGCACCTAATGGTAACAGAAATCAATATGTATTGCAATATAGTAGGAGAGTCAGTAATATATTAAGTAGACGTTGACGGGGCCTAACCATCTCCTGAGTTTCGTGCTAGCGGTTGCGGTACACGTAAAAAGCCGGAGCAAGAGTAATAGCCAAGGTGGAACCTCCCATTTTTTTGGGACCGAGGCACGCACGTAAAGACGATTGCGTGCTTTTAATTTTTCTAAACAGGAGGTTCGTATGAACGAAGAACAACTACAATCAATGCGCCATAGTTTGGCGCATATTATGGCTCAGGCAGTGCAGCATTTGTGGCCACAGGCGAAATTTGGTGTCGGTCCAGCGATAGACAATGGATTCTACTACGACATTGATCTTGGTGATGTGAAGATTTCTGAAGAAGATTTCAAACGTATTGAAAAAGAAATGCGCAGCATTATCGCTCAGGATTTACCGTTCACTCATCAAGACGTGCCGATTGATGAGGCAATTGTCTGGGCAGATAGGAAAGATCAGCCTTACAAAATTGAGCTATTGAATGATCTGAAACGATCAGGAACTACTGTAGCTAAAGAGCTAGCTGGACAGCAGCTTGGTGTTGCTGGTGATGATGACAGCAAAATTGATACGGTATCGTTATATTCTCAAGGCGATTATACCGATTTATGTCGAGGTGGACATGTCGAGAGTACCGGCAGAGTAGGCGCTTTCAAATTAATGAGAGTTGCTGGCGCGTATTGGCGCGGTGATGAAAATAATCCACAGATGCAGCGTCTATATGGCGTGGCTTTTGCGACGCAAGCAGAACTTGATGATTATTTAGAAATGTTAGAAGAAGCAAAAAAACGCGACCATCGCAAACTTGGCAAGGAGCTTGATCTTTATACTATGTCGTCTTTGGTCGGAATAGGATTGCCTTTATTTACTCCGCGCGGGACAGTCTTGCGAGATAAGGCTGCTCAATTATCAAATGAGTTGCGCCAAAAGTATGGCTTTATGAAAGTTTGGACGCCGCATATCACTAAAAAAGATTTGTATGAAGCATCAGGCCATTGGGCTAAATTTGGCGATGAATTATTTCTGGTGACTAGCCAAGAGACTAGCGACAAGATGGCGCTAAAGCCAATGAACTGTCCGCACCACACTCAGATTTTCGCTTCGCAACCACGTAGCTATCGCGATATGCCGATACGTTATCTAGAAACAACAACTGACTATCGCGACGAGAAAACTGGCGAGTTGGGCGGTCTGAGTCGAGTTCGATCATTAACACAAGATGATAGTCATGTGTTCTGTCGACCCGATCAGATTGAACAGGAGATCAATAACTTACTAGCTTGTGCGCAGGAACTGTATGATATCGTGGGTATGAAGTTACGAGTAAGGCTAAGTTATCGTGATGATAGCGAAGGTTATTTGGGTGACTTGAAATTGTGGCGATCGGCACAGTCTCAGCTCAAGTCGGCAGTTTTAGCAAAGAATCTCGAATATTTTGAGCAGGATGGCGAAGCGGCATTTTATGGTCCGAAAATTGATTTTATGGCGACCGATGCAATCGGTCGTGAACATCAGGTTGCAACAGTGCAACTAGATTTTGTTCAACCTGAGCGCTTTGGGCTTGAATACATAAACGAGTCTGGCGATACGGAGCGCCCGGTTATGATTCATAGTGCTTTACTTGGTTCGATCGAGCGATTTTTGAGCGTGTTCATTGAACACACGGCAGGCTGGTTTCCATTCTGGATTGCACCAGAGCAAGTGCGTATTTTGACTGTCAACGATACAGTCAATGATTATGTTGAAGAAATTACATCAGTACTAAAAACAGGGGTATTGATGCGTCCTATAAAATACAACGAAGTAAGATTTACAACAGATATACGCAATGAGTCATTGGGTAAAAAGATTCGCGAAGCAACTGTTGTAAAAATACCTATGCAAATTATTGTAGGTCCGCGCGACAAAGCTAATCGTCAGGTTAGTATCCGGACGCAAAATGAAGAGAAGACTATTTCTCTAGATGAACTGCTTGATTATATTATGAGAGCAGTGTAGTGATGTCTAATTGTAAAGCCAATTTGCCGCTGATTGTCATAGCTGGGCCAACTGCCAGCGGAAAGACAAGTTTGGCAATTCGAGTTGCTCAAAAATATGACGGAGAAGTTATCTCTGCTGATTCTCGTGCTATTTATCGTGGGTTAGATATAGGTACGGCAAAACCTTCTGTAGCTGAACGGCAAGGTATCCCACATTGGGGCATCGACATAGTTAATCCTGGAGACAGGTTTACTGCGGCAAACTTTAAGGTTTATGCACAGCAGAAAATAGACCAAATTCGCGCACGCAATCGTCTACCAATCCTTGTTGGCGGTACTGGACTCTATATTGATAGTGTATTGTATGATTTTCAGTTTACGATATACTCAAACGATTTAGAAAAAAGAAATGTATTAGAGAAAAAATCTTTGGAAAGTCTCATACACTATTGTGAAATAACCAACATAAAATTACCGGAAAATTACAAAAATAAACGTTATGTAATTAACACCATCGTTCGAGACGGTAAAAAACCTCTTAGGAATTGCAATATGCTAAGCAATACCGTATTTGTAGGCATCAAGACAGATAGAGATATCTTACGCGATAGAATAAGGCAACGTGCAAAAAATATTGTAAATAATACTACAATAGATGAAACAACTAAAGCTGTAGAAAGGTGGGGCTGGGACAATGAAGCTATGACGGGGAATATTTATTCGCTGATAAAGCAGTATCTATGCGGTAACATCAATATTGTTGAGCTTGAAGAAAAGTTTTGTGTTCTTGATTGGAGACTGGCTAAACGGCAACTTACGTGGTTGAAGCGGAATAAAGATATTCAGTGGTATAGTCTTGATGATGCGTGGACATATATTGTTCACAGCCTAGATAAGAATCTTTAGATGTGCTAATCTATACGGTAGGATTAGGCTATGATTGACGCATTATTTGGTTCAAAAACGAGAGTAAAACTTTTACATCTTTTTTTGAATAATCCTGGAAAGTCGTTTTATGTGCGAGAAATTACAAGGTTGATTGGCGAGCAGATTAACTCTGTGCGTAGAGAATTATCAAATATGCTAGATGTTGGAGTGCTGCTTAGCAGCACGAATGACAACAAATTATATTATGAAGTTAATCGTTCCTATGCACACTACAAACCTCTGAAAGCTATATTTACTAGCAACGAAACAAGCAGGCAGAAGCCGCGAAACTTTTCGAGTCATACTGCTAGCAGCGAAAACGATGATTGGCGAATTGCTCTAATTAATCTGCCCAGAGCTAAAGTTATAATAGCGGCAGGTGTACTAGCTCGCGGTTCCGCGAGTAAGGTAGACTTATTGATTGTCGGTGGCACTGAGTCTAAACGGATAGCTGATGCAGTTGGTCGAGTAGAAGCTAGACTAAACAGGCAGCTTACGTTTAGTAAAATGACATATGATGAGTTCTACTATCGTTTGAGTGTACATGATAAGTTTATAAATGATATATTATCTAGTAGGCATGAAGTTATCATAGATAGCGAAAATATACTACAGCGACAGAAGTAAGGAGGATAAGCAATGTTTGATGTAGAATATAAAGGTGGAAATACAATTATGCTTTCAAGCAAGAAAGCTACTATAATTACAGATCCAAGGCTGTCGGTTATTGGGTTGAAAGATTCAAAAGTTGCGAACTGCGTTGAACTGGTAACTGAGGAACGTTTTATTGTCGATGACGATAACGCTAAGCTTATAATTTGTCAGCCTGGTGAATACGAAATAGGTAATTTTACTATAAGAGGTATAGCGGCAGTCCGTCATATTGATAGTGGTAAAAGCGAAAAACTTAGTACCATCTACCGGATAGAGTGTGGCAATGTAGCGGTTGGTGTACTTGGAAATATAGAACCAAAACTAAATGACGATCAATTAGAAGAACTTGGTGTGATAGATATTCTGATCGTTCCAGTAGGAGGGTCCGGCTATACTCTCGATTCTACTAGTGCTGTTAATTTAGTGCGTACTATTAGTCCGAAGGCTGTGGTGCCGGTGCACTATGCCGACAGAGATATAACATATGAGGTGCCACAAGACTCAGTTGATACTTTCGTAAAAGAGATGGGCGCACCGGTTGAGAATGTTGCTAAGCTGAAAGTTAAAAATGATTCTTCGTTGCCAGCGGTATTGACTACATATGTAGTGTCGCGGACTCGATAGGGGGAAATATTGTAAAATTAAAACCCCTCAGCTATTCGAGGGGGTTTTAAGTATCTATCAGATTTGCGGTTTATGACGCTATGACGCCTTTTTTCTTCAGTGAACGAATAGCTTGAGTTGAGAGCGTCATCGTGATTTTTTTACCATCAATAACAAAAGTCTTTTTTTGGAGATTAGGCTTGAATACTCGCTTTGTGCGGTGTAAAGAAAAACTTACTTTGTTACCGAACTGTTTGCCTTTACCAGTCAGTTCACATCGTGTTGCCATATTAATACTACTTCCTAGTTAAGTTAATTGTCTATCTGTGTTATTGTACTCTAGTTTTGTTTATTCGTCAATAACTGTTACAATTGTAGATTAGATGAGTGTAGTATATGTAGTAACCGTATTGGTTGTGATATTTGTGTCAATGACACTACATGAATTAGCTCATGGCTTGGTAGCTAATAGACTGGGCGATCGGACAGCACGCGATTCAGGTAGGTTGACACTAAATCCATTACGACATGTAGACCCTTTCATGACCGTTATATTACCAATAATGATAATGTTTATAAATATTGCTACTGGTGCTAGTATGCCAGTTTTTGGTGGAGCAAAGCCAGTGCCGTTTAATTCAAAAAACATTAAATACGATGAAATGGGAGTTGCATTGGTGGCGCTGAGCGGCCCGCTGGTTAACCTGGTTCTGGCGTTTATAACGTATATGATACTTGTATTGTCGGGTTCTGGAACTGGTACTATACTGACTACTATATTAACAGCGGCAACTATGGTTAATTTAGGCTTCTTTGCCTTTAACATAATTCCTATTCCGCCGTTAGACGGCTCTAGAGTGCTGTATGCTATTGCTCCTGACTTTGTAAGAAATCTTTTTGATGCAATCGAGCAATACGGTGTTGTTCTGATATTTTTAGTTGTTATGGCTGGCGGACAGTTTATAACTACGTATATGAATTTTATAATAACCAATACATTGCGGGTATTCTCTGTCGTTTTTGGTGGTTGATCATGGTATAATGTAATTGGCCTCTTAGGTTTAGTGAATATGATTTTCCTAACATCATATGATAGGGATCTTAATAGCGGCATTCTTGTGAGGATGTCGTGAGAGAACCCACCTTTGCAGTACGCGGGGAATATCAATCGCTAACCTGGAGGCTTTTGTGGTATAATATTGTTAGGCTACTGGACGGTCGCTCGCTCTTTATGTGGGCTAGAGGAAAGTCCGGGCAGCATAGGACACGACAGTCGTTAACGGCGACCGGAGGAAACTCTAGGGAAAGTGCCACAGAAACTATACCGCTACCTCAAGCTTATACAAAATACAGTGACTGGTAGTAAGGGTGAAAAGAGTAGTGTAAGAGACTACAATCAGCTATGGTGACATAGCAGAGATGGTAAACCCTGTCGGCTGCAAGGCGTATTATCAACAAGAGTTGTCCGCTTGATGATACTAAAATCCGCTTGAACTGTATAGCAATATTCAGTCTAGATAGATGATCGTTCACGACAAAACCCGGCTTATAGGTAGCCTATATTAGAAAAATCGCGAGTTTAAATACCGCGATTTTTCTAATATGAAAACGTGTCTATATCTTTTTTGTTACCTTATTGACTATATAAGAAAAGGCCTTAGGTTCGTTAACTGCGAGATCAGCTAGAACTTTTCGGTTGATTTCGATGTTAGCAGATCGAAGATCTGCTATAAGCTTGCCGTATGTAGTGCCATTTTGGCGAGCAGCTGCGTTTATGCGGGTAATCCATAGGCTTCGCAGATCGCGCTTTTTGTTACGTCGGTCGCGGTAGGCATATTGCAGAGCACGAATGACAGCTTGTTTTGCAAGGCGAAAGCTGCGGGTGCGATTGTGCTGCATACCCTTAGCAGCTTTTAAAATTTTCTTATGTTTCGCCGAAGCGGTAACTCCTCGTTTAACCCTCATTATTACTAAACTCCTAGTGCTCTTTTGACGTTTTTGGCCATGCTACCTTTGATGGTGGCGTTAGTATTGATGTTACGCTTACGCGATTTGCTCTTTTTCGAGAGCATATGATTCCCGAACGCTCGACGACGGGTAAGTTTGCCGGTACTGGTTAGCTTAATGCGCTTAGCAGTGCCCTTGTGGGTCTTAAGTTTTGGCATTACTTGCTCCTTATTACTATGCTAAGATTTCTCCCAGCCATCATTGGTTTCTGTTCGAGTATAGCCTCGTCCTTTAGTTGTTCCATCATCTTATCGATAAGACCATATCCCAGATCTTTGTGTGCCATTTCGCGTCCGCGGAAAAATATGAGAATTTTCACCTTATGTCCGTCAGATAAAAAAGCACGTATTTTACGTAGTTTGATGTCGAGGTCGTTGCTACCTATCTTTAATCCGAATCGCATTTGTTTTAGCTCGCTAGCTTTATTGTTGCGCCGAGCTTTTTGTTGCTCCTTCATCTTTTGGTATTGGTATTTGCCCCAATCAATGACTTTGGCTACAGGAGGGTTGGCTCTTGGTGAGATTTCTACTAGATCGACGCCCTCTTTTTGCGCTATGTCTAGAGCTTCTTCTCTAGGCATAATGCCAAGCTGCTTGCCATTAGCTCCTACGACACGAAGCTCTTTGCTACGAATGGCGTTATTAATGCGAATTGAATTATTGATCGTAGTTCTCCTTCGGAACAGTTGGTTTTAATCGAGTGTATACTCGCTAGCACATGATAGCAGATTTTAACCATCGATTCAAGGTGCCTGTCGGTATTGAAGTGCTTCAGCTATATGTGCCGCTTGTATGTCTGTGCTGTTGGCTAGGTCTGCAATTGTGCGAGCAACGCGGATTATTTTGAAATAACTGCGTAGGCTTAAACCTAGTTTATCGGAAGCTTGCGATAGAATATAATTTGATTCTTTGTTAAGTTTGGCATATGCATTTATTTCTCGATTTGTTAAATCACTGTTGTACTTATCACGTCGTTTATATCTGTTGTGTTGTTTATCTAGTGCGTTTTTTATGGATATGACTGCATTTTTATGTTGTATATTTGACGTTAAATTATGTGAGTGCAGCTCTTCATTTGGTACACGTGAAACGTGTACTATTAGGTCTATCCTGTCTATAAGAGGACCCGACAATTTTCGTTGATAATTAACTATTTGCGATGGCGTGCAAGTACAATCTTTGTCTTGATCTCCAAAATATCCGCAAGGACAAGGGTTCATTGTAGCAATGAGCATAAAATTTGCAGGATATGTGGCGCGTAAACGTGAGCGTGTAATAGTAACCTGTCTGTCTTCTAGTGGTTGTCGGAGAGCTTCAATAGATGAGTGTGAGAACTCTGGTATCTCATCTAGATAAAGTACCCCTAGATGAGCTAAGCTAATTTCGCCGGGTTTTGGATTGGTGCCGCCGCCGATAAGCGATGTTTGACTCGCTGTATGGTGTGGCGAGCGAAAAGGCCGTTGTTGTATGATGGACTCGGTTGATGACCCTTCTAGGCTATATATTTTTGTCGCAGCAAGCATTTCTTCAGGCGAAAGTGGAGGTAGTAGGTTGGGTAAGACTTTTGCTAGCATAGATTTTCCAGAACCAGGGGGTCCTGAAAGAAGGAGATTATGATGTCCAGCTGCTGCTATAATCAATGCGCGTTTTGCTTGCCCTTGGCCAGCTACTTCGTCGAGGAGTACCTGACTCCGAGATATTTTACTGTTCGAACAAATTGCATCCGAGCGGACAAATCGATTAGATATGATCTTTTCTTTCTTCAGGTGTAGGTAGAGTTGCTTTATATCGTTAACGTGTATTATGTCTATATCGCTCACAAGGGATGCTTGCTTGGCGTTGCCAGATGGCAGGTAAACTGTAGTAATTCCTGATTTTTTCGCTGTCTCTGCAATGTTTATAGCGCCACTGACAGGGCGTATGTCTCCATTGAGTGCTAGTTCGCCGGCAAATGCGGCATTTGCTATATCTTGTTTACGAAGCTTGCCAGTCGATAATAGTATAGCTAGAGCTATGGGTAGATCATAATGAGTGCCTTCTTTAGAGAGTTCTGCGGGAGCGAGGTTTATAGTTATGCGTTTAGTTGGATACTCTAATCCGGAGTTAGTGAGGGCACTGCGAACCCGCTCCTTTGACTCGTCTATGGATTTATTGCCTAATCCCACTATGCGCATGCTAGGTAGTCCGCTTGAGAGATCGCTTTCCACTTCCACTAGATTGCCATCATATCCAATGGGCGAGACTGTAGCTATTCTTGCGATAGGATTAGTAGCCATGTAGCTAAAGTTAAGCACACTATGCAATAGATGTAAATAAGTAGTATACTAAAGTAGCGTGGGGCTGATATAGCGTTCGACGTAGAGACTTTAACAAGCTGTTTTGCGTACCGACATCTGACGTAATCAGAAACAATAATTGCAAACTTTGCAAACAAAGCGAAGGCGTTTGTTGCATCTTTGATGCCTAAGCAAACAGCTTTTGCAGTAGCCGCTGCTTAACTATATTTGCGGTCGTATCGGTTTAGATTCTTGCTATAGATTCGATGCGTCATATTGAGCAAGATCGATTGTTGGTATTTTTCTGCTATACCAGTAGTTTAAATTTTTATTTATGCAGATCGCTGTAATTCGTATGTTTGTTTAGCTTTGAGCGAATTAAGCGATTAACTTATGAGCTAGACTATGTGCGTAGACAAACAGCGGGTTACTTTGCGGACCCGGGGGCAGTACCCGGCAGCTCCACCATAATTATAGATTGTATAATCCTTTATCATTAAAAGAATGACTACCTGCGAGTAGTAGTCATTCTAGTGGTTGTGGAGTTTTCTGAAATGTTTATTTCTGGTTCCTGTATAATTTTTTTATTCAGGAACTACCCCTATAGTAATGCCAAAAACCGCTTGTGTCAATGATTTTTGATAAGATTTTTCGAGTAAAAAATACCACAATGCAATGGGAGTATAGTTACTGTATACTTAACTCTAGCTAGCCGTGTTTGATTGACGGAGATAGTATCCTGCAGCGACTCGTAAGATCTATTGGAAGTAGCCTAATATCTTAAGGTAGCAAAAATGTTTGGCGTAAAATATTGGCAACTTTGTGCTTGTGAATAGCATGGGTAGGATAGGCCGTGATTTTACTTTACTTTGTGATGTGATGTGATGTGATGTGGTGTGAGGTGATGTGAGGTGATGTGATGTGATGTTTGTACACAATAAACGAAACTTAAAGAAACTATAAAGAATCTAGCCATCTGTAAGATTTGCAGATGTTTTTAGGATCGCAACAACAAAGACTGTCAATTATCAAGTTGATGCTAGAAGAATATTTGTCTGCTAATAGTATGTTCTGGTGTATCAAGGATAATAAGTTTAGACAAATGGTAGCTACCTAACAAGCTACTGATAGCTGGTATTTGAGTTATTGTAGAGTCGTGTGCATGAAAATGCATATGCGTGTTAAGTTAGCTATTATATTAAAGATTTATAAAAACTATAAAAGGAATTATATTTATGCTGCTTGTGTAGCATATCGTCTATCGATTATCCTCCGCTGGATTAATACGAAAAAATTTGCGATTTTGTTTTTTATGCAGCGTGTCGAAGGCTCATATTTTGGCTAGGATGTACTAGAAACTACGTATGAAAGTACGGGTATTTATGTTTACTTACGTTATTCAAATTTATTCTTTAAAGCTTCTGATTTTAGAATTGGGCTTTCGTGTATGCTTGTGTAAAAAAGTTGTATTGCTCAACTTGAGATTAGGTTTTGTTGTGCATAGTCGAGAATTTGGTGGTGGTGATCAGGTTCGGTATCGTTGTTATAATTAATTGTTCTAAATAGAATAATTTATATATTGTAATATTAATAACAACATAGTAAGAAATACAACAGTACGTATATAACAGATGTAAAGATTGCTAAATAATGTATCGTAGAGTAAATTACAACATAACTTTATTGAGGAGTGTTGACTTTTTACCATTAGTTTGTTAGAGTGTAAGTAGGCTTTTGAAAAACAAAAAAGCAAAAACGTTAACAAATTAACAACGTCAATATCGAGGCATAAATTGCCGGAAATTAGGTGACGTCAACAGACAAACAGGTTCTCTATGAGTATTTGTTTTGTTTATATAATAAGCTTTAAGATATCGTTGTAATAAGGAAATCGTAAAGCAGTTGGTGCCACCTAAGCTCCGCCAATTTCATATAACTTATTGGCGTAGAGCGCGCGCTATGCGTACGTGCTGCACACCTGATTAATCCTTGAGGTTAAGACTAAGACGTCAACGATCATCAGGTGTGTGGTGTGGAATTGCATAGTCGCAAGTCTTTTGCTCGCTAAGTGCGAGCGGTCAGTTGGGCATAAAGCAGTCATCGCAGCGACCCTAATAGTTGTTCGTGAAGGTGTTTCGTATTTGCGGTACTGCTTTTGCCTCTAAGGTGGTGTTATTATCTAATAAATTTATGTACAAGCGTTTGATTGCGTTTTTAATGTTCTTATCGCTTATTGTATTGTTGGCGATAATGCAGACTACTGCTCCGTCCAAAGTTGGTCCGGTGGCTATTGTTTTCGTCTTTATCTTAATTTATGTATTAGTGACTTGCACATTATCGCTCTTGTTTTTGTTTTTGAGAAGAGTTGTAATATTATTTAGACTAGTGCAAGCTACGCCATCACAACATGCTCGTATAATAGCTTACTGTGCGGTTCTGGCGTTAGCGCCAACTATAGTACTTGCTATGCAATCTGTGGGACAAATGCAGCCTTACATATATGTATGTGTTGGTCTCTTTGTTGTGCTGGCTATCTCGTATATACACTATCAAATGTGTGCGAAATAAGCTTATGAGTCTAGAAGACCGTAAGCGTATATGGTATAATTTTACTTGATATGGAACCGGGTATAAGAGAACAAATGCCTGTACAGCAAGAGGCTATACCGCAACAGAATAGGTATGAGACACCCTCTTTCGGTGCTGAATATGGATCTTTTGAGAAACGCGATAATTCTATAGAGACAATTAACACATCTGCTGCCGAGGCAGCTGGTATCACAGCTCCTCAAGTAGCACTACCGCAGCCGGTAGTAGCTCAACCGTTGACGAATCCCGATTCTCAAACGGTGCCGTCTGATGACAATGCTACACTGATAGCTAACGATGATGACATTATAGAAAAAGAGTGGGTAGATAAAGCAAAGAAAATTATTGCAGAAACCAAAGACGATCCGTATCGTCGTGAAGTAGAGATAAGCAAGCTTCAGATAGAATATATACGAAAACGCTATGGGCGTGAGATAGGTAAGGTAGAGGACTAAGCTGTGTCAAATGGTGTAGGGACTCTCTTAACTTTATTTACAATCGCTTTAGTGATTGTAATTGGTGCATTTGTCGTCTTTATGATATATCGCAGTACTCTTCGTGAGGCTAAGAATTATGAGCGTGGACTCAAGATGGTGCCGATATTAATTCACCTACCGCCAGCTAGTGACGATATAGTCAACGATAGCCGTGATAAACGGGATTTGACGGAAGAGGTATTGTCTCAGGCACAGGTAATGTACAATATAATATCCAGTACGGCCACAAAAGGATTTAAAAGTAAAATTTATGGACAGAGACACTTGTCGTTCGAGATTGTAGCTCGCGATGGTTTAGTATTTTATTATGCCGTTGTACCTACTGTACTTACTGAAGTAGTTCGCCAGGCAATTGCAGCGGCGTATCCGTCAGCTAGGCTAGAGGAAGTATCAGAGCATACTGTTTTCAGTAAGGTTGGCAAGATGAGCGGAACAATTGGCGGCGAGTTTACGCTTAGAAAGAATTTTGCATATCCGATTGCGACATACATGGAATCTAAGCGCGATGCATCCCGCGCATTATTAAATGCTCTATCGGCGGCAACTCGTGAGGATGGTATAGGGATTCAAATACTAATTCGTCCAGCAAATGATAGATGGACAAAGTCGGCTGTCTCTGTATCGGAAAAAATTATAGAAGATAAAGACAAGAAGAAGACGGGCCTCTCGGTATTTTTCTCGCCTAGCGAGATTATGGAATCGTTATGGAAACCGCCGGAGAGTGACGACAAGAAACCTGAAGACAAGAAACCCTTAAATTCTGTTGAGCAAGCGACTGTTGATGCTATTCAGGAAAAAACGCGCTATCCGGGATATGAGGTACTAATACGTACTGTTGTGTCGTCTAATACAGCAGCTCGCTCGCAGGTGATATTGAAAAATATTGTTGCGGCATTTGCTCTGTTCGATTCGCCAACTTTTAATGGCTTTAAATTTACGCTGGCAAAAAACATTGAAGAGTTGACATCATCTTATATTTTTCGTTTCTTTCCGCAGCAAGTTAATAAGAATGTCTTAAATAGTGTAGAATTAGCTACTATATTCCATTTGCCAGATCAGAACAGTATACCAAGCTCGCAAGTTAAGCGTCAGATGAGCAAGCAGGTTGACGGGCCAACGCAAGTCATGGAGACCGGTTTACTGCTGGGGTATAACGAGTTTCGAGGTGTTAAAAAGCCGATTAGGCTTAGTGATAAAGATCGCCGCCGTCACATTCATATTATTGGTCAAACCGGTGTTGGTAAATCGGTTTTGCAGGAAAACTTAGCATATCAAGATATGCTAGATGGGCGAGGTTTTGCTTTGGTTGACCCGCATGGCGATCTAGCGGAGCATTTGCTCGAAAAAGTTCCCAAAGAGCGCGTTGAAGACATAATTTATTTTAACCCGAGCGATATGGACAACCCGATTGGTCTGAATATGTTTGAATTCGACCACCCGGATCAGAAAGACTTTTTGGTGCAGGAAGCTATCGGTATGCTGTACGGATTGTATGATCCAGGGCACACGGGTATTGTGGGGCCGCGATTAGAGCATATCTTCCGTAACTGCGCGCTGCTATTGATGAGCGATCCGGCGGGGGGTACTTTTGTTGATATTCCAAAGTTGTTAGTCGATGATAGCTTTCGCAATAGTAAACTAAAATATGTTACTGATCAGCAAGTTTTGGATTTTTGGACGAAAGAGTTTCCGGCATCGCAACGGTCAAGTGAAGCTGGCGAAGTTATTAGCTGGGTGATTGCCAAGTTTGGTCCGTTTATTAGCAATGATGCGATGCGCAACATCATCGGACAAACAAAGAGCGGTTTTGATTTCCAAGACATCATGAATAATAACAAGATTCTTTTAGTAAACTTGTCGAAAGGTAAATTGGGCGATTTGAACTCTAAGCTTCTGGGTATTGTCTTTGTGATGAAGTTTCAGGCGGCAGCGATGGCTAGGGCGAAAATTCCAGAGGATGAGCGTAAGGACTTCACACTGTATGTCGACGAGTTCCAGAACTTTGCGACAGATAGCTTCGAAACTATTTTGAGTGAGGCTCGTAAATATCGATTGAGCTTAGTTTTGGCTAACCAGTTTATGACGCAGCTGAAAGAAGAGCTGCGCGAAGCTATCCTCGGCAATGTCGGTACCACGATTACCGGTCGTATTGGTATTACCGACGCAGAGATTATGGTCAAGCGCTATACGCCAGTATTTGACGCGGAAGATTTGACGAAGTTGCCAAACTTTGAGTCTGTTTGTGTAGCTCAGATTGAAGGTGTGCCGTCGGCGCCATTTAGTATGGCGTGGATTCCGCCAATGGGACATCAGAATGCTCAGCTTGGCGATGCTCTGCGCAGATTGTCGGCTGCGAAATACGGGCATCCACGAGCTCAAGTTGAACGCGAGATAGCGATTCGTACTAATATATCTCGGTCTTCTGGGAGCTCTGGTAGTGCACAGGCTCGAAATGTTGCTGCAAGCGGCGCTAAGACGAGCGGGTCATCTTTCCTTGATGAGTGGCTTGCAAAGCGCAAGAAAGTTACCGGTAGCGCGAGCGCTGCACCACGTCCTACCGCCTTACCAGCAACTAATAATAACCTCACTCAATCTCAAGCGCCAAATACTGCACCACTACCGCAATCACAACAATCATTGCAGCAAGGCTACAGACGTCAGTCGCATCAACAAGCTGTCGCAACCGCATCTCTCCCCGCTCGGAACGGTGGAGCGGGTGTTAAAGCCAGCCCTGACAATAGTTATTCCGGCACAGAAACTCAACAATCAGCGAATAGTATGCTAGAACAAGAACATCACGACAATAGGCTTAATATGCGAGATGATGACAATAGTGGAGAAGTATCAATAAAATTACGTTGATTGACAATGATTATCTATTTGTCTTTCCCGAACAATAGAACGCGAATATAATCATATATTAGCCCAATTATCCAGCCTAAAACGAATGTAGCAATAGTTTCTGTGCCGGATAAAGAGTACCCGAAGTGCTTAGCTATCAAATATATAGCGGCTGTCAGTATAAATGCCGTGACAGATCCGGATAATATAGCGTTGGGGCGGGCTACAGTATTACCAACGACTTCGCTGCTTTTTTCGATGGCAGGATTGTGGATGATCTTGCTGAAGGTTCTGCTTGCTGGCGACATTTCTGATTGAATTTCGGACATGGTCTTGTTAAAGGCTTCCTTACGTGCTTGTTTCGACACAGGGCCACGTCTTTTTTCTGGGCTAGCCTCAGTAGCTTTTCGCTTCTCTTTATTATAATTATGTTCAATCTCTTTGGCTTTCTCTAGAGCTTCGTGACGAGCTTTATCTAGATGCTCAGCTTGAGATTTTTCAGAATTAAGTTCTTTTTCGATGTTCTTAGCGTCAATATTTTCCTGAGCTTGGCGTATTGCCTCGAGATTATTGCTAGGTTTGTTTTGCTCGTGGCTGCTAAATGGAGTTTTTTCGTTATTCATTTTAGTTTACCCACCTCTTTACCTTATTAATTATATAGTTCCTGAGTTGAAGTCTCGACGAATTAGGCGCACCTCTTTCTTGAGTTGTCGCGACCGTGCGTAGAAAAATGTGACAATAGCGAAGACGACTCCAGCAAACAGCATGTTCTCACCAGGACCAGTGTGTGGAAGTTGGGCGACAGTTTGTTCGACCGCTTGTTTCTGAACAGGACAATCTACATTGACTGTGACGGAATTGCCAAATGTATTAGTCATCTTGCAATCGTACGAGTTGGGATTACCAGTGCCGGTAGCCTTTGGTGATATTGAACTTTGTAGTTTCACGCTAAATATGCGTGTTTGAGTCTCGCCAGGTTTTAATGTAACCTTAGGCCACACTAGTAATGTTTCGGTGTCTTGACTGCCAGACGTATCCTTGGTTAGGGTGGCGCCACCTTTATTGTCTAATGAAGAGTACTGTAGTACGTCAGCTAGATTCTCTGTAATAGTGTATTCTGTGGCCTTTAAGCCTTTGTTTGTTACGTTAATCTTGTAAATAATTTGATCTGAGGCTTTGGCTGTGGCTGTTGAAGCGTCTATATTGCCCTGCGAGGTATTTTGAGCGGTCTTTGTCTGCACAATATCCTCTTTACATTTAGCATCCTTTACCCACAAAGTAGTGTCGCCTGGACATGGCTGGCAGTTAGGGTCTGTGGCTAGTAGGGCGGGATTCTGTGGACATTTGGCTGGTTCAACTATCTGGAATTCCTTGGTGCAGCCGTCACTGGTGCGATCTCCTAAAGACGTTTTCAAGACTGCCTTGACTGTGTATTTGCCGGCTATTGTTTCCTTGTCTGTGACTGTTTGAGTCTTGCTCTCAATTGTTTTCAGCTGTTTTCCATCTCGATAAACGACAAATCTATAGCCAGTGACTGAGGCGCCGTTGGCGGTGCTACCTGAGGCAGTGTATTGGTAAGTATTCTTGTTGTTGATGACAGATAGAGACGAGCAAGTTGCTACTGGGTCTGCCTTGCATCTAGGGTCATTTGCTGGAAGATTAGTTTTGCCGGGTACATTGCACATTGGCGTATAGCAATTTGGGTAAGTCCCGGATTGTCCGGGCGGGCAAGCAGGTGCGGGTGGTACAGTGAATGTGATAAGATTACCACAATTACGCATAATTCCGAACCACATACCTGTCTTTGAGGATCGGCCGACATAGGCTGAATATGATCCTGAATTGCCCCATAGTCTTTGCGGCCTGTAATAGAACGTACGACTGCCGCCGCCAGTTTTTACAGTGTAGCCTCCCTCTCCTTGTCCTGGACCAAAGACCGGTTTTAGTCCCCATGAGTACATTCCTTCGCGACTACTGTGATATTCTAAATTGTTTCCGGCCTGGTCTATATCGCTGCGAGATATGCCAGCTGCCTCGTATAGATCGCGGATGTTGTTGACGTTGCTGTCATAAGTACTGAGTAGTGCCTGTTTACTCCACACTCCACCGTAAACCATGTCTGTCGCATCTGCCGCAGTGGCTGGTTCTGGTGCTTGAAACACTGCAAAAGATTGCACTACTAGCGCAAAAACTGTAAAAATAAGTCCTACCCTGCGTATAGATTCTTCTTTACGAAGTCGTTTTGCGTAAAAGCCTAGCTGTCCAACTAGGGCAGGGCTAAATGCGAGGTTTGATACTAATTTTCTGAACATTTCGCTACCTTTTGTTTGTGTTATGTTTTGAGGTAATATCCTTAACCATCTACATGATAGCATACTTATATCAGTACCATCAATACCTTGAATGAACAAATTTTTTTATGATATAATGTAGAGTATTAATAGACAAGCTGGGTGACTGTATATAATAGGGAGTGACTTTACTATGAGTAAACAAAAAAACGACGGTTCGTATGATAGCTCGCAGATTCAGGTCTTAGAGGGTCTCGAGCCAGTGCGCAAACGTCCAGGTATGTATATCGGGAGTACGGGCTACGACGGTATACACCATTTGATTAAAGAGATAGCTGATAACTCAATAGATGAGGCTATTGCTGGTTATGGGTCTAGGGTTGATATTAAATTGTTGGCTGATGGTGGTGTAACGGTGACCGACAACGGGCGCGGTATACCTGTAGACAAACATCCAAAGACTGGTATCAGCACACTGGAGACTGTTTTGACAGTGTTGCACGCTGGCGGTAAGTTTGGCGGCGGCGGTTATAAAGTTTCTAGCGGTTTGCATGGAGTTGGTTCAAGCGTAGTAAATGCCCTCTCTACTAAGCTGATCGCCGAAGTAGTCCGCAATAAAGATCTGTATCGTATTGAGTTTTCTCGCGGCAAGACCACTTCACCTCTAAAAAAGGTTGGCAAAACTGATCGGCCGAATGGTACAACGATCACTTTTTACCCTGACGCTGACATATTCAAAGAGACTGTTGATTTTGATTACAAGTGGGTAGTTAATTACCTGCGTCATCAAGCGTACCTAACTAAGGGAGTTTATACTTCTGTCTATGATGAGCGTACTCAGGATCGCCAAGCTTTCTATTTTGAAGGCGGAATAAAAAGTTACGTCAAGAATCTTAATAGAGGTAAGGATGTACTCGGTGATGAGATATTTTATGTTGATAAACAGGTTAGCGATTCGATTGTCGAAATATCTGTGCAATACAATGATTCTTATATAGAAACCGTCAAACCGTTTGCAAATAACGTATTGACGCCTGATGGCGGTACGCACCTTGTGGGCTTTCGTATGGCATTAACACGCGTTATTAACGACTATGCTCGCAAGAATAATTTATTGAAAGAAAAAGAAGACAACCTAACTGGTGATGACATTCGCGAGGGTTTGACAGCGGTGATATTGGTAAAGCTGCCTGACCCGCAGTTTGAAGGTCAAACAAAGAACAAACTAGGCAACCCAGAAGTGCGCCGTTATGTCGAGCAGGTGATGAATGAATATTTCGCTTACTACCTCGAAGAGAATCCAGCGATTGCAAAGAAGATCATTAACAAGGCATTACTGGCAGCGCGAGCGCGTAAAGCGGCGCGAGCAGCACGTGATAATGTAATTCGCAAAGGAGCTTTGGATGGAGCGAGTCTGCCGGGTAAACTAGCAGATTGTTCTAGTAAAGACCCATCAGAATGTGAGCTGTATATTGTCGAGGGTGACTCAGCTGGCGGTTCGGCTAAGACTGGACGTGATAGCAAGACTCAAGCTATATTGCCGTTGCGCGGTAAAGTGCTTAACACTGAACGGGCTCGCCTGGATAAAATGTACGCCAACCGAGAGATTCTAAGCTTGATTAAGGGGATGGGCGTTGGTATTGGCGATGCTTTCGATATCAGAGGTTTAAGATACGATAGAATCATTATCATGACTGATGCTGATGTCGATGGCAGCCACATTGCTACACTCTTGATGACATTCTTCTTCCGCTACATGCAGCCTGTAGTAGAGGGTGGGCATATATATTTGGCAAAACCACCATTATTCAAACTAAAACTATCGCAAAGCAAGCAAGAGTATTTATACAATGAAGAAGCACTAGAGGCGCGTTACGATGAATTAATTGCTTCTCGCAGAGAAAGAGGCGTAAATATTGACCCGAACGAGCCACGTGTCAGACAGGCTGGTTTGAGCGAGTCGGCTCTGCAACGTTACAAAGGTCTTGGTGAAATGGATGCTAGTCAGCTCTGGGAGACAACGATGAATCCTGAGAATCGTGTGTTAGTACAAGTCAAACTAGAAGATGCGGAGAAAGCAGACGCTATTTTCACGAAACTAATGGGCGATGACGTAGAGGTGCGCAAGAATTTTATTCAAGCTAACGCTAATAAAGTCAGTTTAGACGAGCTGGATGTTTAAGTATGGAGAAGAATAGAGACATGAAGCAAGAACCAGAAAAGCCAGTAGAAGGTGAGACAATCAGGCAGGCTAGTGATGCTAGCCATTCGAAAACTGTAGAGATACGCACTGTTGAAGATGTTATGGAGGATAGCTTTATTCGCTATTCTATGTCGGTAATTGTCGATCGCGCTTTGCCAGACGTGCGTGATGGTATGAAGCCTGTCCATCGTCGTATCGTGTATGTGATGAACAAGATGGGCATCGGACCGACGTCAAAGACAGTCAAGAGCGCACAGATTGTTGGCGAAGTAATGGGTAAGTATCACCCACACGGTGATAGTTCGATCTATGACGCGATGGTACGCATGGCGCAGGATTGGGTGGAGCGTTATCCGTTAGTACAAGGTCAAGGTAATTTCGGCTCGATGGATGGAGATCCGCCGGCAGCTATGCGCTACACTGAGGCAAAAATGACCCGTGTGTCCGAGGCTCTCTTAGCTGATATTGACAAAGAAACTGTTGATTTTCGTGATACTTATGACGCAACGCGCCAAGAACCAATTGTTTTGCCAGCTAAATTGCCTAATTTATTATTAAATGGTCAGGTAGGTATCGCTGTTGGTATGGCGACTAACATTCCGACTCATAATCTTAGTGAGGTGGTTGATGCAACGGTTGAATTGATAGACAATCCAGAATCAACGCTGGACGATTTGATGAAACATATCAAGGGGCCAGATTTTCCAACTGGAGCGGTAGTTTATGGTGGCGCACCTATGCGTCAAGCTTATGCTACTGGTCGAGGTAGCGTAACTATGCGCGCAGTGGCTAATATAGAAGAAACTAAACGTGGCCGTCATCAAATCATTGTTTCTGAGATGCCGTATGGTGTTAACAAGGCGACGCTTATTGAGAAGATTGCTGATTTGGTGCACGAGAAAAAAGTTACGACGATTAGTGCTCTGCGTGATGAATCGGCGCGCGGTAACGTGCGAGTTGTCATTGAGCTCAAGAAAGACGCTTATCCCAAGAAAGTGCTGAACCAACTTTATAAATTAACGGCGCTGCAGTCTAATTTTCATTATAATATGCTAGCCTTGGTGCCGAGCGAAGATGACACGACTCGCCTACAGCCGCGTGTTTTAGGTTTGCACGATATTTTGAGCGAATTTATAAAACATCGCCGACAAGTTGTCCGCCGCCGCACAGAATACGAGTTGCGTAAGGCTAAAGAGCGGGCGCATATTCTAGAAGGCTACAAGATTGCACTAGACAATATCGATGAGGTCATTAGAACGATTAGGGCCAGCAAAACCCAGGAAGAAGCCGAGAAGTCTCTCATAGAGAAGTTTGCGTTGAGTGTGATTCAAGCAAAAGCTATTTTGGCGATGCAGCTACGTCGCTTGACTGGCTTGGAGCGCGAAGCTATCGAGAATGAGCTGGCAGAGTTGATGAAGAAAATTGCGTATTTTGAGAAAGTTCTAGCTGATGAACATGAAATTTTACGTATTATCAAAGAAGAGTTGCTGGAAATTAAAGGTAAGTATGGTGATGATCGCTGTAGTAAAATTATCAACACAGAAGTAGGTAAGTTTAGTGATGAGGAACTAATCCCGGAAGAGGATACGGTTGTATTGTTAACAACGGAAAATTACATTAAACGTACATTAGCTAGTGACTATCGTCGTCAAAATCGCGGCGGTAAGGGCAGGCGCGGTATGACTACCAAGGAAGAAGACGTGATTGACCAGCTGGTACCGGCGGGTACTCATGATTGGCTACTGTTCTTTACTAACAAAGGCAGAGTATTTCGTCTGAAAGCCTATGAAGTGCCAGCAGCAAGCCTCGCTGCTAAAGGCGTTGCTGCCGTGAATCTGTTACAGCTGCAGCCAGAAGAAAAGATCACGTCGATCATTAACCTAGCCAAAGACGCAAATGTCGATGAGGGATACTTGTTTATGGCGACCACTAAGGGCACAGTTAAGAAGACAGCTATCGCTGATTATGCTAATATTCGTACTAATGGCTTGATTGCTATCAATTTGGATGATGGTGATGAATTGCGCTGGATTAAGCAAACAACAGGTAAAAACGATGTGCTTATATCAACATCAGCTGGTCAAGCCGTGCGTTTCAATGAGGAAGAATGTCGTCCTATGGGTCGAGCAGCTCGCGGTGTGCGCGGTGTACGTCTACGACCAGATGATAGCGTTGTAGGCATGGACATCGTTACATCTACTGATCAAACACTGTTGGTTATGAGTGCCAATGGTTTCGGCAAGATTACCAAAGCTGCCAACTTTCCAAGCCATCGCCGCGGTGGTGTAGGCGTCAAGGCTGCTGTTGTTACTGCCAAGACTGGACCGATAGTCGCGGCGCAGACTCTGGAGAAGGATGCAGTCGAGGCTATTATGATCAGTCAAAATGGGCAAACGATTCGAGTATCGTTGAGTGATGTGCCGACGCTTGGTCGTACGACTCAAGGCGTGAGGGTAATGCGTATGAATGATAGTGACACCGTTTCATCCGTGGGCATTATGCGCGATACAGATAGTGACGGGGAGGCGGGCAAGGAGTGATATTGTCACCGTACATAGCGTCATTTATAGTAGGGTGGGCTATGGCTCAATGTACGAAATATGTTGTGGCCGCGGTCAAGATGCGTACCTTACGAGTTTTTGACCACCTGTATATATCAGGTAACATGCCAAGTGCTCATAGTGCTACGATGATGTCGGTTGTGTCGATAATTGGTTTGCGCGATGGTATCGATAGTGGCCTATTTGGCTTGGCCATAGCTTTAGCAGCAATCGTAATGTACGATGCGCTTATGGTGCGGCGGTCCGTTGGTGAGCAAGGTAAGGCCATAAAGCAGATCATAGAAACTTCAAAGCTAGATATATCTAAACCGCGTAGTGCAAAGGGTCATACACCTATAGAAGTAGCCGTAGGAGCTTCTCTTGGTGTGTTTGCAGGTGTAGTTGTATTTTTGGCTACAAGATAATCAGAAAAGGTGTTGACTTGATACTGACAACGCGCTACAATAGTGAACAGTCTGATTGCGAGAGGTAATATATTAAATTGCGTTTCCGCAGTCAGGTTAAAATAGCAATTTAACAATTTGATTGTGCAATTATCATCGTCAGTCTATTTTTGAGTAAAGTAGACGCTTCAAAAGAAGCATCTTTTATGGAGAGTTTGATCCTGGCTCAGGATGAACGCTGGCGGCGTGCCTAACACATGCAAGTCGAGCGGCAGCGAGGGGTGCTTGCACCCTGTCGGCGAGCGGCGGACGGCTGAGTAACGCGTGGGAATTTGCCCCAAAGTGAGGGATAACTGCCCGAAAGGGTGGCTAATACCGCATATGATCTTCGGATTAAAGGATTTATCCGCTTTAGGAAGAGCCCGCGTTAGATTAGGTAGTTGGTAGGGTAATGGCCTACCAAGCCAACGATCTATAGCTGGTCTGAGAGGATGATCAGCCAGACTGGAACTGAGACACGGTCCAGACTCCTACGGGAGGCAGCAGTGAGGAATCTTCCACAATGGGCGAAAGCCTGATGGAGCAACGCCGCGTGCAGGATGAAGGCCTTCGGGTTGTAAACTGCTTTTATAAGTGAGGAATATGACGGTAACTTATGAATAAGGATCGGCTAACTACGTGCCAGCAGCCGCGGTCATACGTAGGATCCGAGCGTTATCCGGAGTGACTGGGCGTAAAGAGTTGCGTAGGCGGTTTGTTAAGCGAATAGTGAAACCTGGTGGCTCAACCATACAGACTATTATTCAAACTGGCAAACTCGAGAGTGGTAGAGGTCACTGGAATTTCTTGTGTAGGAGTGAAATCCGTAGATATAAGAAGGAACACCAATGGCGTAGGCAGGTGACTGGACCATTTCTGACGCTAAGGCACGAAAGCGTGGGGAGCGAACCGGATTAGATACCCGGGTAGTCCACGCCGTAAACGATGGATACTAGCTGTTGGAGGTATCGACCCCTTCAGTAGCGAAGCTAACGCGTTAAGTATCCCGCCTGTGGAGTACGGCCGCAAGGCTAAAACATAAAGGAATTGACGGGGACCCGCACAAGCGGTGGATCGTGTTCTTTAATTCGATGATAAACGAAGAACCTTACCAGGGCTTGACATCCAGGGAATTTTTGGGAAACCAATTAGTGCCTTTTGGAACCCTGTGACAGGTGATGCATGGCCGTCGTCAGCTCGTGTCGTGAGATGTTTGGTTAAGTCCATCAACGAGCGCAACCCTTGCAACTAGTTGGATTTTTCTAGTTGGACTGCCTCGGTAACGGAGAGGAAGGAGGGGATGATGTCAGGTCAGTATTTCCCTTACGTCCTGGGCTAGAAACGCGATACAATGGCTAGTACAATGCGCAGCGAAGCCGCAAGGTGGAGCAAATCGCATCAAAGCTAGTCCCAGTTCGGATTGGAGGCTGAAACTCGCCTCCATGAAGTCGGAATCGCTAGTAATCGCAAATCAGCAAGTTGCGGTGAATACGTTCCCGGGTCTTGTACACACCGCCCGTCAAACCATGAAAGTGACCAACACCCGAAGTCCGATTCGTCGGCCTAAGGTGGGGGGCATGATTGGGGTTAAGTCGTAACAAGGTATCCGTACCGGAAGGTGCGGATGGATTACCTCCTTTCTAGGGAGTAACTATGCCAATCTGTCGAGTAATCACAGATTGAGCTAGGTCGGTCTCGTGAATAAGCTGAGCTTACTTATTCAAATTACCCACTAGTGGGCGAGATGAAGTTCAATAAAGATCTCAGAACCTGACGTAGAATTGCACAATCAAGTTGTTAAACAAAAGTACCCGCTTTATTGCGGGTACTTTGTATTTTGTTGATTTATTTTGTTCGTTGCTTTCGTATTGAGGCAACAACTATTCTTGAGTCATGCCGCCAAAGAACAAACTAAAGAACATACGCAGTAAGAAAGCGTGCAGGTTTATCATAACGACGAAACCTAGGGCGCAGCCGATTAGTCCACATAGGCGGTAGCGTTCGTAACTGCCAACGCCACTACCAAAGTTGTCAGCAATTTGCTGATACCAAAGAGTTAAAGCTGCGCCGCATATTATGATAACTATACCGATAAGGAATGAAAACCAACTGAATTCGTATACCATACTATTAAGTATACACTTGATAATTGCAGAATGGTAGTGTAAAATGTTACAGAGTTAATGGTTTGTTAACAATTAGACGGGGATATAGCTCAGTTGATTAGAGCACCTGCTTTGCAAGCAGGGGGTCCAGGGTTTGAGTCCCTGTATCTCCACCATTATAAGCATGGGGTGGACTGGGCCTTTAGTCCAGGACACTCCACCAAAATATGGGCGATTAGCTCAGCTGGTTAGAGCGCGTCACTGATAATGACGAGGTCGGAGGTTCAAGTCCCTCATCGCCCACCATATTTTAGCTAAATTGGACATTATATTATAGACATGGGCGACTAGCTCAGTTGGCTAGAGCATCTCGTTTACACCGAGAGGGTCAGGGGT
>CAURWV010000003.1:0-116645 GCA_963528915.1 uncultured Candidatus Saccharibacteria bacterium | reverse complement strand
TATTAGTCAGCCAGCCGCCAGCCAGAATCAAGCCGAACATCACCAGCAGCAGCGCTGCCATCAATAGTACCGACGGCAGAGCTGATTCTTTATTAGCCGCCAGCCAATCCCGCCCTGGCTTCGACGACAGCCAAGCAAAGAACGCAATACCAAGTGCCGGCACCAGCGCCCGCCAAGCGCGCAATTTCTTCACCTTTTCAACCGAACGCGACACACCTAGCGGCGAAATCTGCGCCCGGCGCATCCGCCGCCAGTTGACAAACATCGTCAACCCCAGCGTCAGACCGATAATCAACGCGTATTGCGTGCCAGTTAACACCAAATCACCAGGATTAAACCGCATGCCGTCCATCTTGAAATCCTGCAGCGGCGCTTGCAACAGCCAGAACGTGCCTAGCCCGATAATCACGCCAACCACCGACGCCAACAGCGACTCCAACATCAACACCAGTGCCACCTGCCTCTTAGTCGCACCGATCAGCCGCAAAGCAGCATAACGTTTCTCGCGTTGCGCCGCGCCCAGCTGTGTTGCTACCGATACGAAAATAACAATCGGGAACAGTAAGATTGTCCCGCCGACACTAAATACGATGACGGCAACCGGGTCTATTTTAGCATCCGATTTTAATCCGTTAGCGTCCGTCCGATAAACGTCAGCAAAGTATGATGGCTGCCCCTGAGATTTGGTAAAAGCATCGCTCTCGGCCACTTCCTCGGCGCTAGCACCGCGCACTATCATCAGCGCATCCGGACTGGCGGTATATTCGCTAGGAATTACGCCGAGGTATTTGGTATTTTTACCAAAACGCGCCAAGATATTATCCTCTGGGTATTCAGCAACCGCATCAGCCAACGCTTTTGATAAGTAATATTCGCCAGGACGCGGAGTTTTTAGTTTGGCAAACTGCGGCGATTTAGCCGTACCGTACATCGAGTAATACTGGATAGATTGACCGCGCCACTTCGATGCATCGCCGCGCTGGGTACCGCCAACTTTCAGCGGCTCGACACCATCAATCGGTTTTTGCGAAGGTGCGCCACGACTCGCCTGATACGCCGCCGTATTAATTGCTAATCCACTAGCACGTCCCATTATCCCGTCGACACCAGCCGTAAAGTAGCACACCAACACGATCCCCAGTGCCACCGCCACCGCCGTTAACCCCAAACGCGCAAACGACTGGCGGCCAGACTTTTTTAATAACATCCAGCCGACACTCATTTGATAGCCTCCGCATTAGCTTTACCGAGTTTACTTGATGTATTTACCACTGTATCAACACCGGAAATTTGCCCGTCGCGAACAATAATTTCCCGATCAGCATAGGCAGCAATTGTTGGCTCGTGTGTCACCATGATAACTGTCGTGCTGTACTCTTTGGCAGTTTTAATGAATAACTCCATAACTCTCTCTGAGTTCAAACTGTCCAGCGAACCTGTCGGCTCGTCGGCAAATAGTACTTTTGGCTCAATCACCATCGCCCGGGCAATCGCTACCCGCTGCATTTGCCCGCCCGACAACTCGCCTAGCATACTGTCGGCTTTATTGCCTAGTTCAACCTTATTCAGCCATGTTTTCGCCTGTTGATAGGCTTCTTTACGCTTGACGCCGTTGAGTAGCAGCGGCAGCGCCACATTGTCCAACGCCGTTAGCTCCGGCACCAGCTGTCCAAACTGAAAGACAAAACCAAAGCTGGTGCGCCGTAAAATACTGCGCTGATCATCGCTCAGTTTGTCGATCCGCCGTCCGTCGAAATCAATCTCACCGCTATCAACCTTGGTAATCGCCGCCAAGCTATGCAGCAGCGTCGACTTACCAGAACCTGACGGACCCATAATCGCCAGCACTTCGCCCGCCTCGACATCCAGGCTGACGCCGCGCAGCGCGTGCGTTTGCCCGAACGACTTCTTAATATTTTTAGCGCTAATTATTGGTTTGCTCATGCAAAATTTCCTCCTTTAGCCGCGTTAACCGCGAAATAGTTAATTCAATCCAGCGCAAATCCGCCTCCAAATGATACAAAGCATGATCGATCAGCAGCATGTCCGACAAGCTACTATCGCGCCGCTGCGCTGTCAGCTCGCGCATCCGCTGAATATGCGCCTGCCGTTGGTTATCCAAATACGGTGACGCATCGCCGTCCTTCAGAATGGCCAGCACCGCTTTGATATACATCGTCGCTTGCAGTTGCGGCGACGGCGCCTCTGGTGATTCCAGCCATGCTTGTAAATCCTGCTTGCCCTCATCGGTAATTTCATACCGAACCCGATCCGGCCCGCCCGATTCGCTGGTATCGGCAATCTCTTTGACCTTGTTATCGCGTTTGAGCCGTGCCAGAGTTGAATATATCTGACCAGTTAAAATTGGCTTATCTTTGCCAAAATAACCGTCATATTTTTTCTTCAACTCATAGCCGTAATTTGACTCTTCCGCTAAAAAACCTAACAGTGTATATTGAACGCTCATACTCTTACTATACACCCAGTGTTTAGTTATTGCAAGAGTTTTATACACTCAGTGTATAGTTTATATTATGCTTTTACCACAGGATTTAAAGCCGACTCAATCCAATTCTCCAAATTTTAGCGTATAATAAGAATCATATGGAGCGTATCCGACAGCAAAAAGAAACTGTCAAAACTGCCGCTGCTGGTATCGGCGCGCTATTGAAATTGCCGCGCTACAGCGTGCTGGCGGCGGGGTTTTCTTTGCTATTTGCCACTGTTATTTTCTTTGCGATTAACGGCAATTTTTATGGACCGTTGTTTTTGTCGCGGCTATCAATTGTCGATAAATTCGTTGTTGCCGGCAGCATGCTTATCGAGCTATTCAAGCAAGGTTTCACCACGCCAAACGGCGCGCTGCTATTGATCGTCTCTATTCTACAAGGCTTATCGCTTTCAGTTGTAATATTTACAGCACGACGTAACAAACGCAACGAACAAGATGTAGCCCGCCAACTCAGCGTCAGCGGTATTACCTCGATCGCTGCTGCTATCGGCCTCGGCTGCGTACCGTGCGGAACCTCGTTAATCTTGCCAATTGTTACTCTGTTTTTCTCGGGCGCAGCGGCTGCTACCGCCGCCAATGTCGCCGGCACTATCGTACTAATCTTAGCACTCGTACTTAGCCTAGCGTCGCTTTACAAATCTGGACAAATCGCATTCGTTTATGCACAATTAGCCAAACAGGAGGAAAAATCATGAAACAACAAAATCAGCGCGGTATCGCCCCAATCTGGATTGCTTTATCGATCATCGTCATCGGCATCGTCGCTTTATTTATCTACGGCATTGTCAATCGGCCACCGAATCAGCATATCGGCAACGGTAAACCATGGAACGAACACATGTCGCAAGGCTCGGCAGATGCGAAAAATGTGTTTATCGATTACACCGATTATTTCTGCTCGTTCTGCGCTCAAGTCGAAGCCGCTACCAGCAACAATTCTTTCAAAAACGATTACATCAAATCCGGCAAATTGCGCTACGAACACCGTATCGTCACCTTACTCAAAGACAAGGTACCGAACACCGAGCAAGGCGCTAAAGCCGCGTTCTGCGCCGCTGACCAAGACAAATATTGGCAGTATACCCACGATATCGTGCCACGCATCAAGGCCGACTACTTCGACAAAGGCATCGGTGTCAAAAACGTCGCTGTGCCAAAGGAAATCCCGCTGCTGCCTATCAGCTACTTTGAAACATCTGCCAAGAATGCCGGCCTGGACACCGCCAAATTCACCGATTGTATGAAAGGCAACTCCCACCAGCAAGAAATCAACGACAACACCCAAAAAGCCCTATCGCTTGGCGTGAACGGTTTGCCGTACATGGTCATCAACGACTACCAGACCAGCGGTTTCGCTGGCGGCGAGAGCGGACTGAAGGCGATCTTGAAAGCTGGCGGCGTCGAATAAGACGCGCGGTAAAACAGTAAGTAATAAACTTGCCGCCGCTGCCAATAAGATTGTCTAGAAATAAATCAAGAAAGCTAGTTTTTCAACTGCCGCATAAATCCGCGCAGCTGCGACGATGTCCGTTCAATCCTTTCGCTCGTCCAGTATTTATCCGGCGTGATATTATCGTCGCCAGTTGATTCTTCTTTGTAGCGGCCGATAATCTTACCGTTCTTGACAATCGAGACATCCGGCACAAATATCCGCGGCTTGCCGTTATCGTCTTTATCCAAATACGGTTCTAGTTTCTTGACTAATTTTTGGTAAACTTCGCTGTTATTGGCGCGAGCGTCGCGAATATTCAAATAATATACTTTATCAACGCCTTCAGCCCGAGCTGCCCGGTCAACGTGTTCGCTCAAATGCTGGCACCACGGACATTGCGGAAAGCCCAAGAAAACCACACCGCTGCCGCTATCAAAGACACTAAGGACTTCTTCATCGCTAGCATAAACGAAGCGATTATTCGCCGCCACTCGCGGATATTCTGACTTGAATTTGGCGGCGTCGGACACGATCTGAGATTGGTCTCTCGTGTTTTTTATATTACGATTATGTTTTATCCAATACGATAGCCCAAACAGACCACCAATTAGTGTAACCAAGACAATGGCTAAAATTATTTTCTGTTTTCTATTCATGGTAATTCTATAATATCGAACTGAATCATAGTTTTCCATACCCCACCGCATATGAATTAGCCGAAAAGCCACCAAAGCCATAGATGCAATGATAAACGCCCCTAGCATGACACCAGGGAACATTGTAGAATCCCCGAAGCAAACTATTGCAAAACCGATAAATATCGTTCCTATGCCTAAAAATGTATCGCGCCACGACATAAATGATTTTATTTTCAACGCCACAAAACAAGCTAAAAGCAAGGATACCAGCGCTATCATCACCCTTAGCTCGCTCATATCAAATTATTCCCATCGAAACAACTTAATCGCGGCGATGTAGATAACGAGAGTCCAGGCAGCAACACCGCCGATTTGTGGCAGAACTTCGATGAGACTAGCGTGCTCAGTCATGATCAAACGGAAGCCATCGGTAATCGGCGTCATCGGGATGAACTGAGCAGCACCGCGTAACCATTCTGGGAAAAGGAATACTGGAAAGAATGCTCCAGACAGAAACATCATCGGGAAAGAAATCAAATTAGACAGAGGAGCTGATTGATTTTCATTCTTCGCCCAACCGCCGATTAATAATCCTAAGCCCACCATCATCATCGCCGAAATCACCGACATCAATGAGAACAGCAGCCAATCGCCGCGCATATTGAAATGGAACAGCAGCGTGCCGACAACGATCATCATGATCAAACTGAGCAGCGAGATAATCGTATAATGAATCGCCATGGAGATGATCAGCTGGCCCGAGGTAAACGGCGCCGCACGCAGACGGCGGTACGAGCCGCGCTGCTTTTCAGCCGGCATTTGGTTCGCCAAACCAAAGATGCCCATGCTCATCAAGCTAAACGCCAGCAGCCCGGTAAAGGTATAATCAAACGACTTCAGCTGCTCGTCGCCAACAGCTTTGCCAGCGGCTTTCAGCGGCGCTTCTGGCTGGCCCATGTGCATATTAATTTTATTGGCAATCTGGTTCATCACCGCGGTGAGAGCGCTACCGGTTTGCTCGGAACCTTTGGCGTACAGTACGTTGATTGTGCCAGTCGGGCGAGCATCCTTGCCCTCACCCTTCACTTCGCCAAAATCTCTCGGCAGTTCAATGATGCCGTTCAATTCCGAACGCTTCATCTTCTCACGGGCCTCGTCCATATCCTTGACATCTTTGATTTTAAGAATCGAGTCTTTGGCATTGTCTTTGGCGCCTTTGACGAAATTTTTAGCAAATTCTGTCTGCGAATTATTGATAATCGCGATGTCAAAGCTGGTCGATTGATTATTAAAAATCGAACCGAACACCAACAAGAAGATGAGCGGAAACAGGAAGGTAAAGAACAGCGACATTTTATCGCGGATAAAGCGTTTTTGCTGGGCGCGTACTTGCCCGAATACACCAGTCCAATATTTTTTCATACTAATCCCGAATCGCCTTTCCTGTTAAATCAATAAATACGTCCTCTAGGTTCGCTTGCTCGACAACTTGCTTTTTCTTGAAACCGCGCGCCAGCAGCTGCTGGATCAGATTGTGCGGCGTATCAATGGTGATGATCTTGCCCGCATCCATAATCGCCAAGCGGTCGCACAGCAACTCAGCCTCGTCCATATAATGCGTCGTCAGCACGATGGTAATGCCTTCGTCGCGGATTTCTTTGATCAAATCCCAGAGATTGCGGCGCGCCTGCGGATCCAGCCCGGTCGTCGGCTCATCGAGGAACAGCACCGTCGGATTATTGACCAGCGTCGAAGCAATGGCGAAGCGTTGCTTTTGCCCGCCTGAGAGCTGCTCGACATAGCTTTTGGCTTTGTCGGTCAATTGCACCTTGGCCAGCAGTGCGTCAGCGTCAACCATTTGTCCGTACAGGCTAGCAAACATTTTCAATTGTTCGCGCAAGGTTAGTTTGTCGTAAAACATTGTCGACTGCAGCTGGATACCAATGATGTTTTTAATATGCTTTGGCTGCTTAGCAACATCAATCCCGTCGATAGTCGCCGTACCGCCATCAACCGGCCGGAGCGCCTCCAGCATCTCCAGCGTCGTCGTCTTGCCAGCGCCATTCGGACCGAGAATACCGAAAATCTCGCCTTTCTTGACCTCAAACGACACACCGTCAACGACGTTCTTGCCGCTGTAGGTTTTGGTCAAACCATCGACGTTAATAATAGGTTCCGATTGAGACATATGCCCCTTTCTGTGCGGTTATAAGCACGTATTTAATCTTGCTGTTTCCAGCCAATCTATCCTATAAAACACTATAGCATAGGCTAGTTAGAGTCACCAAACAGACGCTCTACTTAATTGCCGTAGGCCAAATAAGATATCACTACTGTGGAGCGAATATCCATAATTATATGTAGAATAATCGGCCAAAAAATCGATCCCGTCGCCAAATATACCACCATCATTACCGCGCCAATTATCCCCGTTAGCATGATACCCCTTAAGCCTTGATATAAATGCACCGCGCCAAATATCACTACGCTAATGACGATCGCCAGAATAGCCAGATCGGAACCGATTAAGCCAATTATAACCACCGGCAAAAACGCCCTAAAAAATAACTCTTCATTGATACCAGCCGACAACGAAAGCACCGCCGCCAAACGACGCTCCGAAGAATTGCGAGCTATGATGCTGCCGCCACTAACTTGATTGATTTCTTGCTGAACTTTTTTACGATCATTGGCTGACGCTCGCTTGGCTTGCACCAAGGTCACGACGGTTAGCAACAGAACAATTACTGATACGCTCACGGCAGCCGGCACAAGATTGACTCCAACTTCTGGCAACGAAATGTCTACGCCCATTTTTGACAATATCAACAACCCTACGATAGACGGAAGTCCATAAAATAACCACGATGTAGCTACCCATTTGCGATAAAATCTTTGACGCGCAGCGGTGTCTTTTGCTTTGTCTAAAACCGTATATTCTTTGCGGTCAACGGCAATTCCATAGCCGATAATAGCCAAAATCACCAACAAAAATAAGATGAAAATATACATTATCCTCAATATAACACTCCGAACGAATTAGTCAATTAGCGGCAGCACAGGAAGCAATAGCCCAACATTCCAGCTGCCATTGTCGCCGCCCACCAATATATAGTATAATCTATTACATTCCAGCAACTTGAATACGATTTACTGTCATGATTCATATGAAACGCCCGCGCTCTGCGCCATCCAAGGATTCTTCAAAGAAGCGCTATGCCATTATAAGCGCAACCGTGGTTCTACTCCTACTCGCGTTATTAGGCATACTCGCCATTCAGCCAAAGATTGCTGATAAGCTGCTTTCTCCAGCGAACAGCGTACGCCTTGACCGATCGCGCGGCGAGGCGACATTCCCAGATATCGCGACGACGAATTTAAGCCCAACTCGCCAAAAAATTATCAGCTTAGCGAAGACCGAATTCGAGGCGCAATCTGCCGGCACCAAGTTCAGCCAAGGCGCCAAGGAGCCGTGGTGTGCCAATTTCGTGAGCTATATCATGAACCAAGCGGGCGCGCCGCTGAAAAATCCGCATACTGGCGGCTGGCGCATTCCGGGAACGTTCACTTTGCGCGAATATTACCAGGCGGCCGGCCGGTTCAAATCCGCCGATTCTGACTACCAGCCCCGGCCCGGCGACGTAGCAATTTATCGCAATTCGCCGGTATTTGGCGACCACACCAACATTGTCTTGAAGAACGATAACAGCGTCTTGACTACCGTCGGCGGCAACGAGGTGAATCGTATCCGCGTGTTCGTTAATCGCGACAAGCAATATGACGGGCTGCTGGGATACGGCGTACCAAATTAGACTACAACCCCTCTAAGCCAACATTTGCCTTTAGCCAAGATATTTATCGCTTGCGCAAGAAGAATCCGCCCAGCGCACAAGCCGCCACGATACTAACCACAGTGATTTTCCAAAACATCAGCGGATCATTAGCGCCAGGCACTGGTACATTCATACCAAACAACCCAGCAATCATCGTCGGGATAGTCAGCGCCACAGTAATCACCGTCAGCAGGCGAATCGTCTCGTTCAGGCGAGTGTCCATCACCGCCCGGTAGCTATCGCGAACATTAGTGATGGTGCGCAGCAAGCTTTTACAGCGGGCAATCACCTGCTCCAAATCGATCGACAAATCCTCGACATCCTCTTTATCATCCGCCCGCAGACGCAGACCGCTGGTCGCCAGCAATTTCTCGACCGCCCAGTTCATTGGGATCAGCGCGTCTAGGTAATCGTTCAATTTGCGCTCGTATTCCGCCAGAGTAGCAATATCTTTAACCCGCAGCGTGTGAATATTATCGGTCGCTGCCCGCATCTGGCGGTTAATCGTCGCCACTCGCCGCTGGTACTGCGTTGCCACTGCGTCAATCATCTCGACCAACATCTCCACTGGACGATCGGTCTGCACCCGCGCCTTATCAATAAACGGCTGCCACAATCTACCCAAGCTATCGCGCGATAATGTCACCATGTAACTTTTATTCAAGCAAAATAAAATCGGCGTAGTGAAATCGTTAAAATCATCGTCGGTATCTGGCAAACGAGCAATCAGATACGTCCAACCATCATCAAATTCTAAACGCGGCACCTCATGCGGATCCAGAGCATCGCTGATTAGGTCTTGGTCAAGACCCAGTGTCAGCAACTGGGTAATCTCGTCTTCACTCGGCCGTTCGCAACGAACCCACGAACCAGCCTGCAAGCGTTCTTGCGGCTTAATATGCTGGTCGTTAGCGCTCGAGTGAAGATATTGCAGCATTCCCTTTTTATACTATAATTTACGTTTATTTTCAAGAGTTCACCCTCTAGCTCACTCCACTCGCTTTGCAAATATCTCTTCAGTGCCGCGTAGAAAAATCTCGGCAGTTTTCGGTCCGACGCCGTAGAACTTTTGCAAGCGCTGAGCACATTCGTCTTCGTCAATACTACTTTCAACCAACAGCATCAACGAACCATCATACCAATCGATCAACTGTTGCGCGCAAGTCCGCAGCGCCGTCGCTGTCTTTTCGTCATAACGAGTATATTTGCCTTCATCCAGCAGCCGCACCAAACGAGTCCGCTCAATTTCTAGCAATGCCCATGGCGTATCAAGCTGTCTCTCCACTAATAGTTGCCAAGTTCGCACCGCCACCGGCGACTGAATTGGCTTACCAATCAGGAATACCAGCAAGAACCAACGAAACAGGTCAAGATCACTGCCTAAAACATCAAGATTAAAATCGTCAGGATGATGAGAATTGGTCAATCGCGAAAAATTACTCACAAGTTTAGATTATCGTATGAATAATTAATACTATAATCGTTAGTGCTGGCAATATTCCCTGTTTGAGCGCTGCCGTTCGTTTGTCTGGCGCCGTCGCGAAAAGAAAACTCGCCGCCACCAACATAGAACCACAACCAGCCGCAATGAGCACCAGGCCAGCTAACCTTTGCCCAGCCGAGACTGCCACGATCCCCGTTAGCGCTTCTAATGCTAGCAGCAAATTATATACACCTTGGTTAGCGACCATTTCCTTAGTAACTGCTGCTTGTTCTTCGCTCAGCCCGAACGTTTTGCGTGCTAGCGATGACTGCCAGAATAATGTCTCCAACGCAAAAATAAATATATGCAACATCACCGCACCACCTGCGGCAACAAGGATAACGAGCAATAAAGCGTTCATGCTTACTAGTATAACAGACTACTATGCTGATGATTATGACTTAAACATAGCACCCACGTCGTTCAAAAAATTCAGCCCCACTAATTAAAAACCAAGATGTTATACTAGGCATATGCCAGCCAAAAAATCGTCAGTTAATTCACCAGCCAAGAAGACCGCAAAGACCAAGCCGGTTCGTGCTAAAATCAAAACCAAGGCTAAAAAGACTAATGCGATAGCTAAGCTAAAAAGCATACTGTTCGCTATGTTTCTGTTAGTAGTCATCACGGCTGCGCTGGCAGCGCTGGCTCATCTATACTTGAATCAGTCGTTACCGCACCGCCAGACAGCTTTATCCGACGAGCAGTATTATTTCACTGATTCACGCTATAAAGGCATACACTCCAAATTCGTCACCCGCGACACCAGCAGTGAAAAGGTTTCGATTGAATACCCGATTACCAAGAACGACAAAATTAACCGAACGATCGCTAAAGCAATTGATGCTGCCGACAGCGATTTCCGCTACACCGCCACCAACACGTCTACATTCGACCAGCCTCGACCGATGACCGAAACAATTAGTTATCAGATTACACACAGTAACCAAACGGCTTTGTCGATCATCGTTAATATTAAACAGGATTTGCATGGAGTGCATCCGGTAGCGCTGACACGCTTCTGGACATTCGACAAACAATCAGGCAACATTATCAAACTGAGCGATCTAACAGCACGGTCTAACGAGGCAATCAGCACTATTATCACAACCGCCAAACATAGCGTTACCGAAACTCTTAGACATCGCCAGCAAACAATACCAGACCTCGACGATACCGTCACCAGCGAAGCTCTGTCCAACTTCATAATCACTGATAACAGTAATACCCTGGCGTGGCCGTTCGGGCAATCTGTGCTCTTGCCGTCATCGTACGGTGAGATTACCGCCAAGGTACCAATTGCCGCGATTGCTAAATATCTGCAAAATCCGCTCGCCAAGAAACTCGCCAATATTCCTAAACCAGCAGCGCCGAAACCTCCAACACCCGCAGCGCCAGCGTATGGCAAGGTAATCGCGCTGACGTTTGATGATGGACCAGGAGCATATACCGCGCAATTGTTAGATATACTCGACCAGCATAAAGCCAAAGCCACGTTTTTCTTGATCGGCAGCAAGGCTTCCGCTCAAGCCGATGTGCTGCGGCGAATGCATAAACGCGGCCATCAACTCGGCAACCATTCGTGGTCGCACCCAGAATTACCGAAGCTGCCTGTCGAGCAAATTGCCAGCGAAATTGATCGCACCAACGACGCCATCAAACAAGCCAGCGGCGTCAAGCCCACCGCCATGCGCCCGCCATACGGCGCCGTCAATAGTGTGGTAATGGAACAACTGCGCCTGCGCGGCATGTCGTCAGTGCTCTGGTCGGTCGACACCCGCGACTGGGCCGATCGTAATAGCGACATCGTCTGCTCGCGCGCCGTGGCTGGTGCCCATCCCGGCGCCATCATTCTGATGCACGACATCCACCAAACCTCCGTCGAAGCCGTGCCTTGCATATTATCGGCGCTCAAGCAGCAAGGGTATTCGTTCGTGACGGTACAGACGATGCTAGGAACAATGACGCCAGGGGTTGGCTATCCGTAGAATCATAGCAGGAATATTTGCCGACTTGCAGTGATATTAGTCTAGGCAGCTACTCTGCTTTATTCACCTCAAAAACCTTGTGCTTTGAAGCCGCGCCGCGCACCAGCTTCACCGTTGACGGTGCCACGCCAAAATGTTTCGCCAACAGTTTCACTGCCGCCGCGTTCGCCCGTCCTTCAATGGCTGGCGCCTTGGTGTAAACCGTCAGTGAACCGTCATCATTCGCCACCACCTCTTCACGATGGCGGGAGTTAGGTTTGAGGTGGACGGAGATTTTCATGATTCAATAAACCCTGCTTAAGGTTAGTACTATTGATTAATTTTCACCATTTATTGATATAGCTTATTAACGTCTTCTATCCTAGAATCTTGACGAATAATATTCATAATTTCAACTATAGTCTGAGCATATACTTTTCCTGAATTATAAACTCCAACAACCCTTTTTATTTCCGCAGCATCATACATATCATAACTATTGGTATTTCTTAATATTCTAGCGGCAATCTTAATGCTCTCAACGTCGGTGAGTGGTTTTTTTGATTTAACTTGTGCAATACCAACCGTGAGTTCACACTTGATAAATGTAACTATAGCGTTCTCTATTTTCCGAATTACTAGCGGCCTATTCATGTCCTCGTATACTAATATAGAATACAAAAGAAGCTTATTACATGACTCATCTCTGCAAAATAAATCTATAGATTCATGGTAATTATTATAAATATCATGAAATGCCCTGACGACATAATTGGCAAAAGCTATACGGTTTTCATCTTCTGCAACATTATGACTGTTGCCCATATTGGTTACACGAAAATAAAAAAGAACCAGCATAGCTACAATCATACTTGACCATAAATTATCTAACAAATTGGCAATGCTACTTGGCGCAATAATTGACAAATTAAACCAATTGCCCATAAGTCCTATAAAAGTCCCAGTGCATATTACCAATAAAACGTTGGTAATATGGATTAGTCTCTCGCTAATAAAATTTCTCTTTTTAAATATCCCCCAAGTGTCCCTAAATAATAGTGAGACTATTGCTGACAAAAATGCATAAAACCAGGGTTGATCAACCTTAAAATAACGCTGTTCTATAGATACTTCCAAAAGAACTATAACAGCCACCGGAAGCGTTCGAAATAGAAAATAATTGACCCATTTCCTGCGCCCGTAGCTAACAAATTGCCGAACCGATAGATAGTTAGATACGAAAGATACATACGATATTGGGTTATTGCTATTAAGAGAGTCTTTATATTTCACCAACTGAAAAAATGCCTCAATAAGAAGTCCTCCTGCTATAGCTATGAATATTGGTGCAATATTTTCCGCAGTCATTTCTCTACTTAATTTATCATAATAATCCTAGAACGACATCGCCTCCAACTCACGCGGCAAAATCTCCTGCACCTCGACCGAGCCCGCCACCAAGTGGTAACCCTGCAACTGTCGCGGCAAGTCACTCTCGGCACGGCGCCAGTTGATCGGGTGGTTCTCGTCAAAATAATCGAGCAATTCCGCATTCAAAAAATGCTCGCGCGGCAGATCCACCGAACCATCCTGATTGACAACCAGTGCTATCGATAATCCCGATGTCACGCCATCTTCGTTTTTGGCATAGGCCACCGTCACCAGATGAACTATTGGCTCAAATTCCAACACTGACTGATCGCCCGCCTCCACCTGCGCCTGGCCGCGACGCGCTAGCTGCTGATTGATTTTTGTTGTCAATTCGTCAACACTTGGCTTACCGTCGCCCGCTCGACAATAATCGCAACCATCCGCTGCCTCGACATATTCCAGCAGCAAATCCATATCGACGTCAGCATCCTTAACGCCGTTTTGCGACAATTGCTCCACCATTTCATGCAGTGTATCCAGTAAACTATAGTCATTAGCATTCCTGGCGGCATCACCGATACGGATGATGGCGCGAGCTATGGTAATGTTTTTATTTAGCTTGTTCATATATTCTCCTTAAATACTCCAAAAACGCTTGAGACCCACCCCATATTTAATTCATCAAGTCAGCGCACCCGCATCTAACAATTACGACCCCGCTTCCTCGCCTCCTCAAATTTTGCCGCCATCGTTGGATTATTACGGGTAAGTTTTTTAATCGTTAAGTCTTGAGCTTTATCATTAGCTAAGCGGAGATTATTTTCGGATGACAACAACGCTTGCTTGGTCTTTTCTAGCTGTCTAATGGTCTTATCTATCCCTTCGATAGCATCAGCAAATTTACGGCTGGCTATATCATAGTTACGCGCAAAGCCGGTCTTAAACTTCTCCATGTCTTCTTCAAAATGTGCAACATCTAGATTTTGCGCCCGCACCAATGCCAATTCTGATTTATATTTCAGAGCATTAAGCGCTGCATTGCGCAGCAGCATAATTATCTGTATAAAAAATTGTGGTCGAATCACGAACATTTTTGGATAGCGGTGCGACACGTCAACGATACCAACATTATATAGTTCACTATCCGCCTCAAGTAATGACACTAAGATTGCATATTCACAGTTCTTCTCGCGACGATCTTTATCTAGTTCTTTAAGAAAGTCTTCATTATGTTTTTTAGTGGCAGTCTGGTCATTTTCGTTTTTCATCTCAAACATGATAGATATAATTTCATTACCGGATTCGTCGTTTTCTCGAAAAATATAATCGCCTTTACTGCCAGTACGAGCATCGTTATCTTTCTCAAAATATACGTGCGGAAAGGCTGTAGCGCGCAATTTATTAAACTCAGTCTCACAGTGCTGCTCCAACGTCTCACCCAACATTTTCGTCGACAAACGAGCCTTAAGATCTTTGTAATACGCAATCTGCTCATCTTTTGCTTTTAGCTCTGCTGTATATTTTTCTTTCAAATTTGACTCAACAAGCTGGCGTTCATTTTCTTTAGCGGCTAGCTGCAGTTTGAAATTATCACGCTCACGCTCAACAGCGCTAACCGCCCGATTAACCTCCAAATCTTTCTCAGTCTCAAAAGCCTTAATTTTTGCGTTTAAATTCGCAATTGTTTGATCGCTCTGCGACTTAGTTTGCGCTAACTCTTTATCAGCTTCTGAGCGTAACCGCTCTAAAGCTAGCTCTTTATCGCCTTGTGCTTTGTCTAGTTCAGACTTCAGCGATGATATTTCTGATTGTTTCTCAGAGTTAATTCGAGCAGTTTCTGCTTTATTCTCTGCTTGCAAGCTTGCTAGTTCGGCCTCTTTCTCAGACAGCAGCTTTTGAAGCTCGCTACGAGTCTTTTGCTCCGCTAATTGTACGGCGTTTTCTTTATCTGTACGCAATAAATTCTCGCGCTCGGCAATCTCGCGTGTAAATTCATGATCGCGGACCTGCTTAACAATATCAGCGTAACTCGCTTGGTCTATTTCAAATACTTGACCACAATTCGGACATTTTATTTGACGCATATTCACAATCCTTTCCATTAATTATCCCACAACAAACAGGTTCTCTTTAGCTACTTGTATTTTTATAAACAGCGACAACCTTGCCATTAATCATATAATTCTCCGATTGATCAACAATAATGGGCGGAAACCTCTCGGGAGTAAGAGATTCAGATTCTAACGATATATATTCCTCATGTTTTTTAAGGCGCTTTATATTAGCCATGCTGCCAATAATAGACAAAACATAGTCCCCGTCCTCAGCATAATGTTGACTAATGTCCACGAGGACAAAATCGCCGCTATTTATCGGTTGTTTTGACTTGCCAATACGAGCATTATTCATGGAGTCGCCATCAGCTTTCACTGCTATGTATTTGTGTTCGTCATAAAATTTTGACTGCTTACCAAGCAATTGCTTTGATATTCTCAAGAGACCTTCGTTGTATTCATCGGCATAATTGAGTGCCGGACCACAACTTGCCGAGCCAACAATTGGCACTAAAACAAACCTATCGTCCTCCACTGGCGATTCCAGCCGCTGGGTTTTATTTTTCCTATTTATAAAAAGCAGGTTTCGTTTTTCAAGCTGCAATAGATGATGCTGAATCTGACCAGGACTCATATCTGGATCGCCAATGAGTTCAGCTGTTCTACGCAATGTACATTCTGCCAAGTTATTGGTCTTCGCTAGTTCTAGCAATTTCTTTTGGATGTGGTGCATGCATTTTATTATACAACACCCATTACATAAATATCAATAATTTTTCGGGGAGACTTGACAAAGATAGCATTGTGCTCTATTCTCAATAGTGAACGCTTTTATGGGGGGGTGGGTCGACTCATATTGTCGATTCATAACAGGGTCAATTTGTGACACTTGCGAGTAGCCACAAATATAAACATCAACCAGTCGCAATATGGAGGGTAATGGCGACAAAAGTTACCAAAGTTAAAGAGGAGGATATATGATTCCTTATGAGAATATTAACGGAAACTCAGGCATCGTTGCTTACGATACGAAAGAAGAGAGTATTACAGTACAGTTCAAGTCTGGAAAATACACTGTATACGCCTACACTTATGAGAGTGCAGGGGCTGATGCTGTTGAGACAATGAAAAGTCTAGCCCGACAAGGACACGGACTCAATTCGTACATCTCAAAAAATCAACCCGGCTATTCCGAGAAGCGCTAAAATAAAATGAGAGCCAGGCTTGTAACTGGCTCTCATTTTATAATTTATCAGCGCCTACAACTTCCCGCTCGAAATATCAAAGAAGCGATCAAAGAAATTCCTCAATTTTTCCAATACCGTTTCGCGTTTTTTACTGCGTTCTCCATCAGCTGAAAAACGCGATATTGGCGGCAATATCCCTGACAGTCCTGTACCAGTTGATTGTATATATCCATCGCGAAAAGCATTTTCAACAAACTTATACGTCGCTTTTTTATCTAATTTTTCATCATCAATGATCTGGTCTAACTCTTTGACTTTCCTTGACTTCACAAACTCCTGCCAATCACCGTCAACCGAACTATCGACTGTAAGCGACGCGATAAACTGCTCGATCAAATCCTTTTTATTGCGCAACTCAATGGACGAGTTAACCGCTTTATCAATATCGACCAAAATCTCTTTATTATTCAAATGGCTGTCATGATACTGCCGAATTAGCTCCAGGACGTAATCTATATTTATCTCAACCTGCTTGATGAGTTCCATCTCAAATACCAAATCATCATTGATATTCTCCTTACTCTCATCAGATTTCGGTCGCAGTTCATTGTAGAGGTCAATGTACATACTATGATAATCCTGCACATCTCGCTGGCTCAAAATCTCTTGTCCAATGAATTCATCAAAACTAGACAGAATATTCCTTACCCTCAGAATTGCGCCATACAACTTCACAAATTCCTTTTGTTCTTGCTCACTTGCAATTATCTCGCCCACTGGAAATTTATCTTTTAGCTCTGCGATCAAATCAACATAGCCCGGCACTTTCTTTCCAGCGTTTTCATAGCCCTCATAATAATCCCGGAAAGGACGCAATAGCACAATACCTTTCGCATCTTTGTCGCCAAAGAGCGCCAAAGCCTCATTAGTCGCCTCCTCCAAATTGCGGAATGTCACGATATTGCCATAGGTTTTAATCGAATTGAGGATGCGATTCGTCCGTGAATACGCCTGAATCAGTCCGTGCATCCGCAAATTTTTATCAACCCACAGCGTATTTAACGTTGTGGCATCAAAGCCCGTTAAAAACATATTCACCACGATCAATAAATCAATCTCTCGATTCTTCATCCGCAGGCTGACGTCTTTGTAATAATTCTGAAATCGCTCGGTACTGGTATCATAATTCGTACCAAACGTTGCATTATAATCACGAATTACACCCTCCAGAAAATCACGTGACGAGACGTCCAATCCGTCGGTATTTTCCGAGTTTTCATCATCCATGCCGTCCATTTCCAGATCAGGATCGTTGGCTCCATAGCTATAAATCGTAGCGATTTTCAGGCGTTTAACTTCAGGAAGCTCAGCTTGCTGGCGCTTAAACTCATTGTAATAAAGTTTGGCTGTCTCAATTGAGCTCACCGCAAAAATCGAATTAAATCCGCTCAGCCGAATTTTATCTTTCGCCTCTTCAACTGCCGCTCTATTTCGCGCCGACGCAACTTCATGTACATTCATCAGCCGCGTAAATGCGTAATATTTGGCATTACGCATTGTTTTTTGATCAAAATGCTCACGAATATATCGCACAACATTGCTAATACGCTCCGGAGCATTCAATGCCCGCTCACGATCAATATCTCGCACTTTCTGTTGATCATCAACCTCATCCGCCTCGCGAATTGTTCGGATGTAGTCAATCCGAAACGGCAACACATTCTTATCAGTAATCGCATCAACTATGGTGTAGGTGTGCAACCTATCACCAAACGCCTGCTCGGTTGTCCGTAGATCAACTCGCCCGCCGCTAGACGCATTGTCAGCAAATATCGGCGTACCAGTAAAACCAAACAGATGATAATTACAGAAACTCTTGGTGATAGCATGGTGCATATCGCCAAATTGCGAACGGTGGCACTCATCAAAGATGATAACCATATGATCATCAAATGCCCTATGACCTTGATTACGCTTGATGAATGTATCGAGTTTTTGGATGGTAGTAATGATAATTTTAGCGTTTGGATCGCCCAATTGCCTCGTCAAAACCCGAGTGCTGGTATTGCTATTCGCCGCGCCTTCCTGGAACTTGTCGTATTCTTTCATGGTCTGGTAGTCGAGGTCTTTACGGTCAACCACGAAGAGCACCTTGTCGATATAATCCAGCTTGCTTGCCAGCTGAGCCGTCTTGAAACTAGTCAATGTCTTGCCGCTACCTGTCGTATGCCAAACATAACCGCCAGCCTCAATCGTACCGAGCTTTTTGTAATTTGTGGCAATTTGGATGCGATTCAAGATGTGCTCAGTCGCCACGATCTGATATGGGCGCATCACCAGCAATAATTTATCGCTGGTAAACACACAGTACTTCGTCAGCACATTAAGTAGTGTATGCTTAGATAAAAAGGTCGCCGTAAAATCAATCAAATCGGTGATCGGGCGATTATTGGCATCCGCCCACCAGCTGGTAAACTCAAAACTATGGCTAGTCTTTTTGCTGCGATGCGAATCCGATTTACCCGCCTCGTTAATATGCTGCCAGCGTGTCGTATTGCTGTAGTATTTCGTATGCGTACCATTACTAATCACGAACAGCTGAACATATTCAAACAGTCCACTACCCGCCCAAAAGCTATCCCGCTGATAGCGATTTATCTGATTGAAAGCTTCCTGAAGGGGAATACCGCGCCTTTTTAGCTCAATATGCACCAGCGGCAAACCATTCACTAGTAGCGTTACATCATAGCGGTTATCCCGCGCGCCCGACACCTCGTATTGATTAATTACCTGCAAGCAATTCTTGTGGATATTCGTCTTGTCCAGCAAGTAGATGTTGCGTTCTTCTCCGTTATCACACTTTAGGAGTTGAATATGATCTTCCTGAATCTTGAAGGTCTTATCAGCTATATTCTCATTACCATTGGCGATCCGCTCTGCGAAGAATCGCTTCCACTCAGCGTCAGTAAATGTGTAATCGTTCAGCTTCTCCAACTGCCTGCGGAGATTTTGGATCAAATCATCCTCGTTTTTGATTGGTAAATATTCATACGCCTGCGTTTGCAACTGCTTAATTAACTCTCGCTCTAACTCTGCTTCGCTCTGATAATTTGTCGCCCGCTGATACAGCGAGACGTAGTCACTAACGACAGTACTGTCACTATTTTCTGAAATCAATTGATATTTTTCTGGCATTTATTTCTTATCCTCTTTACTCCAATTATAGCGCTCCAGAAACTCATTGAACATATCTGCAAAAATCCTTTTGTGATCGCTCGGGATATCTTGCGGTTCCATTTCTGCTATTCTACTGTGACTATATACATTTAGTATACGATAAATCTCTTCCCTATTCTCTCCAGCGAGTAATGATTTATAATGTTTATAACCCAGAAAGTTTGCTGTCTTTTCTAAAATTGCCCGAAATAGATTAAAGTGGTAACGCTCAATTGCATTATTTTCAATCGCCCGCTCTATCAGTTTGATGGCAAACAGATGGTAGGCAAATGGCGAGTCTTTTATATCTTTACGACAAACTCCTTCATATGATGAAGATAACGACCATGAAGTCGCCTTATCACCCAGCATGTTCTTAATTACATTAAAAAACAATGCGTGATGCGTCAAAATTATCACCCTTATACCAAGTTCTTTTAGTTGTTTTACTGTCTCGACCAAATCAATAGCCAGAGAGATAATCCTTGTATCATCAATTGATGAAACCGGATCATCAATGACGATATATTTTACTTCATTAAATACGTCGGTTGTTCTATTTTCCTCGTTATCGCTTAGAGTATTAGTCATTAAATCAAGCACAGCATGATACACCGACCAGATAAACAAGCTCTCTTCCGCTCGCGATATCTTGATGCGTTCGCTCCTTTCGTCATCGCCTGTTGCCATCTGAAAGTAAACTAAGCCCCTCTCAATATCAAACGACGGCTCAAAATGCGAAAAGTGATATCGTCCGTAGATCTCTTTAATATAGCTCTCTAAATCCTCGTCTCTGAATAACCGGGTAAGCCAATCATCTTGAATAATAAAGTGAAGTTCATTAGTCGTATTGTCCCAGTGAAACGTATCTTCAAATAATGCACTATAACTCAAGCATACAGGCGAAAATTCCTCATCTTGTGAGTTCATATCTTGAAATAAATCAGCAAGACGAGTCTTCCCAGTACTATTAAATGCATATATTAAAATCGGCTTCTTCTGACGAGAGAAGAGCCTCTTGATATCATCAGACAACTCATCAATACTAGCGAAGATATTTTCGGCCACAAATTTACACTTTTTCAAACGTTAACAATTTATTGCGGTAGTATTCATATTGTTTGCGACGGGCTTCAATTTCTGCTGGCAAACCAACGGAAATGTCGTTGGTAAGCTTTTCAAATTTATCAAGGATGGAGACGATTTGTTTTTGCTTTTCGATGGGCGGGATTGGAATCTTTTTCTTTGACCAAGAACTTATCCATTGGCGCTTATGATCGCCTTCCACAAGTCCGCTTGGTAATGTATTCAGCCAATGATAAATATACTTAAGTAGTGCAGTGCCCTCATCTACTGAAGTAATTATTTTCATAGCTGATGATTTAACCTTAAAATCGAAATCCACCCATTTATTAGCCGTGGTAAAATCATCAAATATAATCGCAGGATGAACAGAAGCATTGTAAATACCGCTTGATTCATCAGTATATCCAAGTATAAACGTCTTACCAGCAGTCAAAACAGGTATTGAAAAACTGTCATTATAATCACTAGACCGCACAATATATTTGCTTGGCTGTTCGTATTTAGCAACCTCGCCCAACTCTACCCATGTGATATTTTTATCATCCTTAAACGTCAAGAGCGTATTCCGATAGTATTCATACTGCTTCTTTCTCGCTTCTAGCTCTGCTTCTAGCTCTGCTTCTAGCTCTGTAAACGAGTCTAGCACACGCACAATCTCTTTTTGAACCTCAAGAGGTGGAACGGGGATTTTTATACTACGTATTACATCGGTGGGAAGATGCGCTGGTATCGCATCGGTAGCCCGTGATTTTATATAATCCTCTTGATTTTTTAATACATAATATAAATATTTATTAATTAGTGATTCTTTCGGAATTACACAATAACAAACATCATTAGCCCAAAAATCTTCTTTGATAAAGTTCACAAAACCAGCCGTACCATATTTAACAACAGTTATTGTATTCTTGGATTGATTATATGCACGGTAATAACCCATAGGTTTAATACCGCCACTATAAACCGGAAAAGGCGCACTTTGGTCTAGGTCGCTCTTGGTAACTCTTTTTCCTCTTTTTATATTAGCGCAGTTTACTAGGTCCAAAAACTCCGCCCCATCCGGACACAACTCTTTAATCAAATCATCAATTTTGCTCATCAACTTCATTGTCCTCAGTATTAATTTCATCGTCTAATTGCCATAATTTTTCAAAGTTACCAGATGATTGCGATATCTCGGAATTTAGTTGTTGAATTATATCAGCCGCTACCTCGTGATAAAGATCGTTTTGATCATCCTCGAGTTTAAGTTCAACTAGATTTTTATTAGCCATAATATAGTCAAAAAGTTTGTTAAAAATATCTTTAATGTCATCTATTTTGCTGTCCGTAAGAACTATCTCTGCCTCGTCCAGTTCTTCAAATGTAAGTTTAACTATGGGATTTTCAGTATTATTGCGATCGCCCATAATCTTAACATTCAACTCATTTTTCATAAATATTACTCCTACTATTAAATAATTTTTCGCCACCGTCCAGATGAATTATTGCGGTATCTCTCCAGTTTTTTGTATCTCCATTCACTATGCCAATAAGCTCATTTGAGTACATATTACCACCATAATAAATATTTTCACTTGGATAATCGCAATAAATTGTTTGACTGGGTAGGGTATTGATAGCAATGTTTGCATCATGAGTTGATAGTACGATCGTTTTCCCCATATCTCTTAGCTGTTTGAGTTTAGGAATTAAATAATCAGCTATATATTTATGACCAAGACCACGTTCAATTTCATCAAATAAATAAACATCGTAGCTATTATTTTCTAGCAAACTACTAATCGAAAGAATCGCCCTTTCACCATCAGATGGCTTATATTCTTCACCGCTTGATAGCTTAATAACACTGTTCTTTTTTATTATATCTTTAACTATATCCCTCACGTCACGGGATTTTTCTTCAGGAGAAAAATAACCATCAATAGACTTAAATGATTCTTTACTAAATCTGTTGATCTTTCCAACTAATTCTCTATTTGCCACTATCCTACTTTTGTCAAATATGGAATCCTTTTTATATAAGTCTCGCTCTGTAAGGCAACATATTGACGTTTCGTGTATTAATGCACCCTTTACTGGTATGACACCGAGTGGCACTGGCTTTATCAGCTGAACATCTCGCATACACTGAATTAGATCTTTATTATCTACAAAACGCTTTAGTCGCGCCGCTACTAATTTTGAGAAGCCTATACCGTTGGGTCGAGACATCTTGCCGGTTTTCTTATTAACAGATTCCTTAAAGGTATTAACTATAGATTCAATTCCTTCTGATATAAACAGTTTCTTTAATTCATTAGAAGCTATACTTAAAACGTCGCGTTTAAGTTTATTAAGTGCAGACTTAAGACTCTGACCATCGTCGCTATCTGCGCCTCTAACTTTATCATTTATATCAATCACTTTATTAATGCTGACTGTATCTTTTTCCGCATTCCCTATAATAGAATCGGCCACAGAGTATTCGTTATTCACATATTGGGATTCTGTTTTCTTCAGACACTTAGCTCGCTTATTTTTATTTTTATCCTGATGATATAGCATAAATTTATTGACAAAATCGCTAGGATTTGGATCACTATACGTCATCATGTCAGATAATTTATTTTCAATTAGTGTTAACAAATCGCTATCTATCTCTACTTTATCTTCATATTCCTTTAGAATACCCTTATATATATCACTACTTTCTTTGCCTCGATGCACAACAACCTTCTTACCAGAATCACTATAGAAAGGAAGGATGTAATCATCTATCAGAACAGTTTTGCCCGATCCTTTTTCTCCAAAGATAATATTTAGATCGTCGTAAAATATTAGCTCACCATTGTTATTTGTTTTTATAGAGTTACTTTCAGAGCCGTCTAATGCATTTTTAACAAAAATCTTTGGCTCTCTAGCGAGTTCATAAAACTTTGAAAATGAATCTATATCAAATTTTATCTCTAATGCCATAGATGCACTATACTTAGACCAATCTTGCACATCGCTTCCAACAAGAGAAAGATAATCTTCGTTGCTATTAATTATAGTCATGGATACAAGATTCGCAGGCTCTACTATTACTGAATAGCCTTCCAAGTCTTTGCAAAGCTCATCTTTTTCAGAAATTGTAATACCATTATCTTTATTATAAAAGTGAGGAACGATTATAACATCATCTACTTTAAATCTCTTTACCGAATTTATAAATTGATCATATTCGATACAGTACTTCTCATGATCCCTATCAGGATCATTATAAACTTCTGAAAAAGTATCTTTTATGCTTGGGTTAGCGATAATTATCACCTGCCTGCGTTTATCGCCGATTTTTACGTCAAGTTCAATACCTGGGAACATTATTAAATCATCGCTCTGTCTAGAAACTTCGTTGAACTCTTCCAAGTCAAACTTATTATGATTTGTAATAGAGGCAATGCCGACCCCCTCTTTAAGCATTGTCCCGACGTAATCCTCGGGCGAGATAACTCTCCCTGGTCCATCACCTTTCTTCAGGTTTTGAGTGTGCGTATGTAGATCAATTCTCATATATTATCGCCTTTAGTACTTTCTTTTCTTCAAGATTAGGTTTAGGTTGCTACTTGCACTCTATTCCTTACCCTCTATTCTTCTATTCACTGACTTCAGCTCTTGCAGATAGTCCTCCTCCACGCCACTCAAATTTTTCGCCTTATACTTACGGTACTCAGCCAACGCTTTCTCTTTAGCTTGCTTAGTACTGATTTTTCCAGCACTGTCTAACAGTTTACGACCAGTCGAACTAAGAATAGTATCAAGCTCACGAAGATGATCAGCCATACGCATTGGCTTTTCTTCCATGGCATTAATTTCAGCAATATCAAAATAAGCCGAGACCAAGTTATTAAGCACTTTCAATTCTTTTTGGCTGAGATAATTCTTTGCTACCATAGCCTCTGCCTGGGTTGGATGTTTACCTTTAAAATTGGTCATTCCTACAAAAGGCTTATCGCTGTCAACACGGTAGTAAATCACTTCGCCGGCCGTATTGCCATGTGCTGCATAATGCAGTTTATTTTGCACTATAGCAAAGAATCTTTGTGATTGGTCAGTTTTTGGGTCGTAGTCTTCTGCGGTAGCGTATAAATCCAACACCTGGCGATAGAGAACTTTTTCACTACTGCGAATGTCGCGAATTTCATCAAGCAATTCTTTCCAGTGATTACCGCCGCCAAGATTTTTAAGACGCTCACTGTCAATAGCGAAACCTTTGGTGATATACTCCCGCAAACGATCGGTCGCCCAGATACGAAACTTGGTGGCGATATTCGACTTGATGCGATAGCCGAGCGAGATGATCATGTCGAGATTATAGTATTCTAATTCACGCTCTACCTGACGATCACCCTCAGTTCGAACTGTTCGGAATTTCCGAACAGTTGCTGCAGGATCAAGCTCACCCTCGTCAAAAATATTTTTTATATGCTCACTAACATTCGCTTTACTTGATTGATATAGATCAACCAACTGCGCTTGCGTCAGCCAAACCGTCTCATCCTGAAACCGGACATCAACTTGCGGTTTACCGTTATCATCAACATAGACAACGATATTGCCGTTATCTCGCATCATCACTGTCCCTTTCGAGGTCCGCAACTATCGCATCGATCTCTGTGCGCAATTCAGACTGGCGAGCCACGATCTTTGCGATGTCGGCATTGAGCTCAGTAATATCGATCACTTCTTGCGTATCTTCAGCTTCAACATACGAACTAACCGATAGATTATAGTCATTGGCAACGACATCTTCATAAGCAGCAACTTTCGCAAAGTAGTCGATATTTTGCCGATTCGTAAAACTATCCAATATTTTTTGCCTGTTTTCCTCGCTCAGCTTATTCTTATTGCCTTTTCGCACAAACTCAGCACTAGCATCGATAAACAATACGTCATTTGTCACCCGGCTCTTTTTCAAAACAAGGATACAAGTGCTAATCGTCGTACCGAAGAACAGGTCTGGTGGCAGTTGGATAACGGCATCAACATAATTACTCTCTACCAAATATTTACGGATTTTTGCCTCAGCACCGCCGCGATATAGTGCGCCAGGAAACTCAACAATCGCTGCCGTACCGCTCTCGCTGAGCCAGCTCAACATATGCATCGTGAATGCCAAATCAGCTTTACTGCGCGGCGCCAACACTCCAGCCGGGCTGAAGCGAGGATCGTTGACGAGCGTCGGATTACTGTCGCCGTCCCATTTGATACTATATGGCGGATTCGAGACAATCGCATCAAACGGCTCGTCATCCCAGTGTTTCGGATCTTTCAGCGTATCACCATGCGCAATATTAAACTTTTCATAATTAATATCATGCAGGAACATGTTGATACGGCAAAGATTATACGTCGTAATGTTAATCTCTTGCCCGTAAAAGCCTTGCCTGACATTATCCTTACCCAGAACTTTCGCAAACTTTAGCAGTAGCGAACCGGAACCTGCTGCCGGGTCATACACTTTGTTTACCGAGGTCTTACCGACAACAGTAATTTTTGCCAAAAGTTCGCTCACTTCTTGCGGCGTGAAGAACTCACCTCCGGATTTGCCAGCATTACCAGCATACATGGTCATCAAATACTCATATGCATCGCCAAAAGCGTCAATCGTATTGTCCTCAAACTTGCCAAGCTCCAATTCACCGATGGCGTTCATCAATTTGACCAACCGTTCATTGCGCCTGGCGACGGTTGGACCAAGCTTATTACTATTGACATCCAAATCGTCAAATAGCCCGCGGAAATCATCCTCGCTATCAAAACCCTTAGCTGATTGCTCAATGTTACGAAATATTTTACTGAGGGTTTCATTCAAATTCTCATCATTTTTGGCGCACTTACGGACATTCTCAAACAGTTCGCTTGGTAAGATATAAAAACCTTTGTCGTTTACCGTTTCCTCACGGCCAAACTCCGCCCGATCATCACTAAGTTCAGCGTAATTAAAATCAGTCACGCCAGTTTTACGCTCTTCGGCATTAATATAATTAGCTAAATTTTCCGATATAAACCGGTAAAACAAGAATCCCAAGACATACGCCTTAAAATCCCAGCCATCGACTGATCCGCGTAATTCATTAGCAATTTTCCAAATAGTATTATGAAGCTTAGTACGTTCTTGTTCTTTAAGATTATCCCCCGATGTCATAGGAATATTATACTATGCTTGATAGAGGTTTTATATCAATAAAATCAGATTATGCTTTGAAAATAATCTTTCGTGATAATTATATGATCAACCAAACTAATCCCCAACAATTCACCTGCCTGCCGCAAACGGTTTGTTACTTCTCTATCAGCCCGACTGGCCTCCAAGCTCCCGCTCGGATGATTATGCGCCACGATGATGCTGGCAGCCCGGTCGGCGATGGCGTCGGCGAAAACCTCGCGCGGGTGCACTAGGCTGGCAGTTAGCGTGCCTATAGTCACTACCCGCTTGGCGATCAAACGATTCGCACCATCCAGCGTCAGGCAGACAAAATATTCCTGCTTTTTGTCGCGAATGTCAGACAGCAACTCAACCGCTTTTTCTGGGCTGTCAATAATTGGCTGGTCACTATCCAGCAAATACCGCCGCGCCAGTTCCAAACTCGCCAAAATCACCGGGATTTTCGCTTCACCCAATCCAACCACGCTACGTAGATCATCATACAAAATATCGCCGCCCTTTTGACGCACAATTTTCAGCACCTCGCGCGCAATTTTACCGACATCCGCCCGAGCATTGCCGCTGCCAATAATCGCCATCAACAGCTCCAAATCACTCAGCCGCGCCGCCCCATACCGCGCCAACTTTTCACGCGGTCGGTCCAGCGGATGACGATCGGAGATTTTCATGAGTACAGTATACCAAGAACTATACACTCCAATAAAGCTAAACCCGCGCCGATCGCCGCCCACGCATCACACACAACGCCACCACAGCCATACCAACTAGCCGTGAAACTAACGAAATATCACTTATATTAGATTTACTTGTCGTTATAGCTGCCAATTCTGGATTTAGTTGGCTATCATCAGCCCACAAGCCCGACAAGGGATGTGCGAAAGCGATTCTGTGCGTGTCTTCCGCTTCGTCGTTGCTTGCGGATTGGCGAGCAGGGTCGTCGTAATCAGCCGCTTGTGTCTGGTCCGAAAAATCAACGGGCAGCTCGCTATTTTGCTCAAAATCAGGCATTCCAGAAGCGATGTCGTTAGCGATGGAGCTACCAGTGGCGATATCTTTAACGACAGTGATGCCAGCAATACCATTGTCCGTTGAAGTATTTTCTATAACAGCACCATCACGCTCATCATCCGCAATTTCGAGTAAATCAAACAAAGTAGTCTCAGGCTTAATCGTTGTTTGGTCGGCGACGATAGGTGTTTTAGCAGCGGAATCTTCGCCAGCAGCACGTCCTCTTCTTAAGTCAATATACACTGTCTCGCTTTCGTTTGGTAAGGCTGTTGTTTGCTGAGACTCTTCTATATTATCGCTTTTATAGTCAGGTTTCATATTCCCCTCTGGATCTGGCGATAGTTCCGGCGGCAATGATAAGCCTGAGACTAGATCAACCACACCTATCTCATCATCTGCAAAATATGGCATTTCCGGCGACTGTTTAACCACAAATATTTCGTCTTCGCTCGCCCAATTAGCAGTGGCTTCTTGTGGATTCGCAGTCTTATTACCCACGGCGAGCTTCACATCAACCGCTGAATAAGTCGCAACTTGAGTATTATCAGTATCACCATCCTGAAATGGAATAAAATCAGCTTTTCTGGTAGCAGGTTTTCCTAGCAGCGTATCATTTTCCGGAGTAGACGCTGCAGGTGTAGCTTCTTTATTCGTTGTGCTTAACACATCGTTTGTCGATTGCTCTGTCGGAGAAATATTTTCAGAATGTTTGGCTAGTTTAACAGGTTCAACTACGGTAGAAATTTCGGTAGTGTTGGGCTCGTTGTCAGTTGCCGGTTTTTGCCCCAAGTTTAACCCCTGCTCCGTCGCTGACGCGGACTTCTCAGCCGCCGACATAGTGCCAGCTAAATCACCAACTTTAGCGGGCGAGACAAACGAGCCATTATCAATCCTGGCAGATTCTTTCTCGATATTTTTTTGCGGCGAATCGCTAGGTACGGGCGCTTCGTTTCCGTAGTCATTTGTATGAGGCGATGAAAATGGACTGGTTAGGATTGGCGGCTTATCTTTCACTTGAGATGTAGAGTGATTATCGGTAGCGAATGTCACGTCAGCTGACCTCTCCGGCCCTGCTACCACCCGAGATAAGGTAGAGCCATCGGTATCGGTATCGGTATCGACATTGGTATTCGTACCCGTTGCCGCCACTGTATCTAGCGCATCCAATTTATCATTCTGCCGTATATCTGCGGACGGATTAAGATTGCCGGAGTTACTCCCCGCATTATTTTCCGCATTCAGGCTGGTCACTGCAACCTGCTCGTCTGGCGTATCGTCGACCGCGGTTTTTAGAGATTCGAGATTTTGAGATTGCGCCTTTTGTTCGCGCTCTGTCGGTGTAATAACGTTTGAATCGTCTGAAATTTTTTGAGCTGGCGCGGGGTTTTCAGTAGATGCTCCAGCAACTGCAGCGGCAAGTTCAGTAGCAGCCAGAACGTCATGACCTTTATCCTCTACCCCCGTGCTTGTATTTTTTGACAAGTCCGGCTGGCTTCCTTGAGAATGATTAGCAGCAGGCGATCTGTAAACTATCTCTGGTTTGCCCGGCTTAGGTGCGGTAGAAACAACAGCCGGCGCTGCTTCAGGAGCAATGGCTACTGGCGTTTCCTGAACAACATTTTTTTCCTCAGACACCAAGGTTTCTGTTTCTACAATGTCATCGTCAGGATTAGCATTATCAGGCACCGGCGTTTCATGTTTTACAGATAGCGGCTGCCTATTTTCATCAGCTTGCTTTTTTGGATCATCGCGAATCGCCTCCATACGCGACTGCTCTGGCTCTTCTAGCTTTTTTGATTTTTCAACGCTTTCAGCTTTATCGAAAAACTTCGTTGGCTTAACTGATGATTCTTTATTACCATCATCAGCAAGATCATCCTTAAACGATGATTCCGGTTCGCTTGTTGTATTTTCAGCATTAACGGTTACTTTTGTATTATTCGCCTGTTTGCTTGAATAACCCTCTTCAGAGTCCAGAGGTTCGCGACTATCAGTATAACCAGCTACCACCAGATTATTATCATCAGACAGTAATTCCTCCACATAGCTTTGTCTTTCTGGGTCGGGTTGACGACTCCCAGCAGCGCCCCACATTCGCAAAAGTGAACAGTCGCCACGCGCCGCACAACTCAAGCAGGCTGCGCTCGCCATGCCTGTGCAAACAGCAGAAATCCTAGAAGCCGTTGTCTCACTGGCGGATTTTTCTGAATCAATTCCTGTGGCAGCATCAAGCGTTTCTTCGCCATTTGCCACCGCCACCAAATCAAAATCGTTTGCCGATCCGTCCGCGCCAGCGGTAGTTGCCGCACTATCAATCCCCGTTGAAAAATCTCCATTTGCTGAACCGCCTCTCAACGACGAAAATACATCAAACCCTTCGCCGCCAGCCTCGCCTATTGTCGGCAGTTCCTCCAAAACCAGTGACGCCACCACCTCATTCATCGTTCAAAAAAAGTCTCCGTTGAAATCCGCGACTCATCGACGCCAGCGGCAGTTAATTTTTGCCAAACATCGCGTACAAACGGCAGGCTACCGCAGACCAAAAAGTGCGCCTCACTCGGCACTTCACTCACAATCTTCACCACCTCAAACCGCCCGTTAAACCAGCCATCTTTTTCCTCGACATGTTGGCGGGTACTAAACTTTTTGACCATAATATTCGACGCCGCCAACTCCTCCGAGAAAACCATATATTCTGGCGATTTCTGACTAAAATAGAGAAAGGTCGGCTGCTGGGCATCCGCCAAAATACTCCAAATCGGACTAAGTCCGCAACCCGCCGCGATGCCAACCAATGACCGCTCAGTCTGCGGATTGAAATCGCCGTAGGCCCGGCTAATCTGCAGCGTGTCGCCAACACGGCGTGAACACAAATAGCTCGAGAATTCACCGCCAACATCTTTCACGGTAATTGACATCAATTCCTCGTGCGGACGCGAAGAAATACTATAGGCCTTGCCTTCGCGCACCTGGCTGCCCTCAATAAACACCGTGATATATTGCCCCGCCATAAAGTCAAACGGCCGCGCAACATACAGCGTCGTCACCTCGGGATTTTCCTGGCGCACTCGCACAATTTCGACGGTTAGTGAATCACGCATTCGTCAACATACCTTTCCATTATTTTTTGAGCAGTTCTAAATTCCTCATCGGTAAACGTGTGGTAATTGGCAAATTTCGGACTAATCGTCGTACCGGTGCGAAAATGCTGCAAAGCAAATCGCTTGGCACCTTTGACGAGCTCGCCGATCTTTTCAAAATCCGCCACCTCCAGCTGCTCGCGGACAATCGTCGTCCGAAACTCATGGCCAATCCCTGAGTCAATCATCAGCCGCACGTTGTCTTTGATCGCCTCCAGATCAATCGGCCGGGCCGCAATCTCCACATACTTTTCCAGCGGACCCTTGACATCCATGGCGATGAAATCAATCGTCCCCTCCTCGACCATGCCGCGCACCATATCCGGGTGCGTGCCGTTGGTGTCCAGTTTGACATCAAAACCCAGCTTTTTAATCATCCGGCAAAGCACGGGCAGATCTTCGTTGACCGTCGGCTCACCGCCAGAAATCACCACGCCGTCTAGCTTGCCGATGCGTGACTTCAGGAAGATCATTGCCTCCTCGACTGGGATGCTCGGTGTCAAGCGCTCGGGCAGCACCAGTTCGGGGTTATGGCAATAGCCGCAGCGCATGTTACAGCCAGAGAGGAACAGCGCTGCCGCCACGTGCCCGGGATAGTCCACCAGCGACAGCTTCTGAATCCCGCCAATCGCCACCTTAAGCTGGGACAGCGACGGCGCAAGCTCGCTGATGTTCGGCGGCATCGTCATAATGCTCCCTCATGTCAAATTCAGCTTGTTTGCCATTGTTCCACTGAGCAACCGGACGCAAGAAACCGACTACCCGCGAGTAAACCTCAGTCGCTTCGCCGCAATTCGGACACTCTGGATGCTCTCCGACGATATAGCCGTGATTGGTGCAAATCGAGAAGCTTGGCGTGAAGGTAAAGTACGGCAATTTGTAGTTTTCGCAAATTGTCTTGACCAATTTCTTGAGCGTTTGTGGATCATCCATGCGCTCACCGAGGAAGAAGTGAATCACCGTACCGCCAGTGTATTTGGTCTGCAAATTATCCTGCAAATCCATCAGCTCGAACAAGTCGTCGGTGTAATTGACAGGCAAGTGGCTGGAGTTGGTGTAGAACGGATGCTTGACCGCCGCGCCCAAACCATTGGCAAAGTGTGCTCGATCAGGGAAGCTGGCTTTGTCAATTTGCGCTAAGCGGTAAGTCGTACCCTCAGCTGGCGTTGCTTCCAAATTGTAATTATTGCCAGTTTCTTTCTGGTATTCGACCAGCCGATCGCGCATAAAATCAAGAGTTTTCTCGGCGAACGCCTTGCCCTTTTCGGTACCAATGTCGACGCCCAGCAAATTCAGCGCTGCCTCATTCGTACCGATCAAGCCAATCGTCGAGAAGTGATTCTTCCAATACTCATTGAAACGCTTTTTGATATCGCGCAGGTAGAACTTGGTGTACGGATACAGATTTGCTTCGGTTAAGCGCTCCAAAACTTTACGCTTGGTCTCTAGGCTATCACGCGCCATATCCATCAACTCAGCCAGGCCCTTGAAGAATTCTTTTTCATTCTTGGATTTCAGCGCCAGGCGTGGCAAGTTAATTGTCACTACCCCGACCGAGCCAGTCATTGGATTACTACCAAACAACCCGCCGCCGCGATATTCCAATTGACGATTATCAATACGCAAACGGCAGCACATCGAGCGCGCATCTTCTGGGTCCATGTCGGAATTGATAAAATTCGAGAAATATGGAATACCGTACTTAGCGCTAGCTTTCCATAGATTTTCGATCACCGGATTATCCCAATTGAAGTCCTTGGTGATGTTGACTGTCGGAATCGGAAAGGTAAAGACTCGGCCGTTGGCGTCACCCTCAGACAATACCTCCAGCAGCGCCTTATTAAGCGTATTCATTTCTTCCTGATAGTCGCCGTAATTGGTATCCTGCATCTCACCGCCGATAATCACTGGGTTACCCGCCATGTGCTTCGGACACTCCAAATCAAGCGTAATATTAGTAAACGGCGTCTGGAAACCAACCCGCGTCGGCACATTGACGTTGAAGACGAACTCCTGCAAAGCTTGCTTGACCTCATCGTAACTAAGCTTATCATGGCGAATGAACGGCGCTAGTAATGTGTCAAAATCCGAGAAAGCCTGGGCGCCAGCTGCCTCGCCTTGCAGGGTGTAGAAGAAATTCACCACCTGACCCAGCGCCGAGCGAAAATGCTTAGCTGGCTTGGAAGCCACCTTACCTTTGACTCCAGTGAAACCCTCGCGTAACAAGTCCGACAAGTCCCAGCCAACGCAATAAACACTCAAGAGATTGAGGTCGTGAATATGTAAGTCACCCTCTTTATGCGCCCGACCGATTTTGGGCGTATAAATCTTGTCCAGCCAATACGTTTTAGTCACTTCAGCAGAAACGTAATTGTTCAGCCCCTGCAAGCTGTAGCCCATATTCGAATTTTCATTCACTTTCCAGTCGAGATTGCCCAGGTATTTATCAATCAGATCAACATGCGCTGTCGAAGTAATCTCGCGAATTTTCTTGTGCTGGTCGCGGTAAATGATGTAGGCTTTGGCGGTTTTTTTGTATTTGGAACCAATCAGAACATCTTCGACGATATCTTGGATCTCTTCGACACCTGGCACACGACGCGTTTCGCGAGTTTCAAGTTGCTTAAGCACTTTGTCAGTTAGCTTGGCGGCAACTTTTTCGTCGAACTCGCCAGTTTCAACTCCAGCCCGAGCGATTGCTTTAGTGATTTTTGCCGAGTCAAATTTCACTTTGCGACCGTCACGTTTCTTGATGGTTTGATACATACTACCCCTCCTGAATGCATCATTAAAACGCTCCATATCTACCCCGTGGAGCGACACGTAATCGTGTATTTGTTTTACGAAAACACCATATATAGTGCTTACATACAAATTTACACCCAATATATGGTGTTAGTCAAGCTTTTTACATTGTATTATTTACAAATAGCTAAATTGAAAAACCCCGACATATTATCGGGGTTGGTATCACTCCTTTCTGATGGGTGGATGACTCGAGGCATTACGAATTTCGTAATGCCTGCTTGAATTTCATAAGATTATCCTCAGCATCCGTCAATCTATTTTTTGCCTGTCGCAATTTGCGATAGGCCCGCGCCAACTTTGCATCGGCGTGACGAACCTCGCTAGCACATCGCTTGTGATGACGATAACCACGATGAGAAAGCGCCCAGTTCTTTTCGGCGAACCAAACCGCATCCTCTGCGTCTTGGAATGTACGACGGGCGCGCCGTAGCGCGCGCTCGGCCCGCCGAACCTGGCGGCGTGCGGCCTCTTTAGTTACACTCACCATAAGAAAATCCTCTCGAAAGGAGCGATATCGTAGCGGTTGCTACGAATTAGGTGTATAATACCACAATCAGACGTCAGTGTCCATAGCGATTAACTAAATAAACACGCTCCAATCTATTAATCGGAGCGTGTTTACTAACCTAATTAATCCCATGGCTCCGGCAGCTGGGCTCGAACCAGCGACCTATTGGTTAACAGCCAACCGCTCTACCACTGAGCTATGCCGGAATATTTTCTGCATCGTCGCAGATGTCAGTATTGTATCGTATTCCGCAAAAAGTGTAAAGTCTACTGCGCTCGCAGATTATCAATCTGCTTGGCAAAATCAGCAATCACCGGCCAACTCGACCCTTCTGTCATGATCGAGAGCACGTACGTACCGTGCGGGCTGTAAACTATCGCCGAATCGTGCAGCAATCCATTCATGAAGCCAACTTTGTCCGCAACCGTACCCGATACGCCTGCTGGAATACCTTTGCGATAAACATTTTTCTTCATCGCTTCGATCAACCGCTGCTGGTTAGTACTAGAGAAATTCTGTCCTGTCGCGATCATGCCTAGCAGCAACGCCTGATCATTAGCTGTCGTGTATGGACCACCGCCTTTCATGAATGTCGAGTTTTTGAGACCGATGCTATTCGCTTCGCTAGTAAGAGTGTTCACTCCGATTGCGTGCAAAAAACTCTCGGCGCAAGCATTATCACTCAGACTAATCATTTTATTGAAGCAAGCCTGGTCGCTATCCCAGCTGCGCGCACCGCTATCAATCCGCTTCAGCACACTGTAAGCAACTAATAGTTTGTAAGTGCTAGCAGTGACGAATTGCTTATCGCCATTATACTCGGCGCGGCGTTTTTTGCCGTCAAGTTCGATCATCGATACGCCATACGTGCCAGGGTGATCCTTGGCGAAGTTCTCCATTAAAGCCGACAAACCGGCGTCGCTAGAGCTATACGTCCGTGTATATTCTTCGCGCGGTGGCACTGCCTTGGTAGCAGCGCTAAGTTGCAAGCTGCCGCCATCAACCGCGCCCTGCAACTTCTGCAACATCGCTGGCAAGTCAAGCGCCTGCCCCGAACTGCCCGTTTGCTTACTGACAACCGTGAAATCATGCGTGGTAATTTTCGAGACACCAGGCGCCACAGCGACAATTTTCGATACCTTATCATCCAGCCATTTACTAGTACGCTCAGTATTGAGTATCGCTACCAGCTCCTTGTCTTTAGCGACAAAATCAAGCCAACTGTAAACTGTTTGCGCATCGACTGCAATAGTCTTGTCTTTGGCTTTAATCTGAACACCATTTGTTAGATGTTTGGTTAGCTTTTGCTCTAACAGCTTAGCTTTATCGTCACTAACAGCTGGCTTGATGTCTATTTTATTGACATTAACCGTTGTCGGTTGCTGTAATTTCGGTTTGATATTACGTACAGATTGTTTGATTTTAGCTTCGTCGCATTTGCCGCCAAACTGAGATTTTTGCACCTCAAGCTGCGCTCCCTTGACCTTAAGCGTAGCGTTAGTCGGAGTCAGTTGACAGTGAGCGACTATCTTTTCGTTAATGGCGGCATCCGTATGGCTAGCAAATTTAGGCGCTGGCGGCGCGCCATAATTCAAGCCATGCCAAAACAACGAAGTCGGTACAAGCCGTAGATACCAATGATAATCATACTGTTTAATCCGCTGCGAATTATCAACCGAAGCAGCAATATCGCGTAGCTTTATACTAACCGTCGGCTTATCGGAATTATTCATCGCAGCATTAAGAGTGTGGTCATTATAAGCCTGATTGGCTTTTTTAGCTGCTGCATCTTTAGTCATGCCGCCAATGGCTAATCCATCGATATGTGCAAACGGCAAAGTCTTATCATTAGGATAAGCCAGTTGCACGACCACTAATATCAAGATTAATACCGCCATCGCGCCGACAGCGTATTTGCGAAAATTTTTGCAGCGAAACAAACGTTGTATTTTTATCTGCAATGAAGCGGCTTGATAATTTACCTGCCAATATGCGCCGTAAAATATACTTTGCAACTTCGAGCGCCAAGAGTTGCATCTAGGAGTATCAACCGTTGACTTAACACCAGTGTAGCGCCGCCGGCGATACGGTTTACGCGCTATCCGTCTCATCTGGCTCCTCGTAACCAAGAATTTGCAACGCTGTTTGAAGTGTTTGAATATCTTGGTGTGCTTTACCATTATCAAGCTTTTGTAAGTAAGATATCTTAGCACGAATATCGCGTTCAGTCGTCGATTCTGAGGCGCTAGATGCAAGCTTCGGCATTGCGACTGTATCTATTATTTCAAGCGACCGCGCAGAATTATCGCGCTTGCGCAAATGGCCGCGAGCAATCAAATTATCAATATGCACCGCTACTGTTGAAACGCTTTTGTAATCAAGCGCCCGCATAACTTCGCGATAACTCGGCCCATAGTTATTTTTCTTAATAAAGTCATCAATGAATAGTAGGAGCTCGTGCTGCTTCTTGGTCGGGTTAATCGCCCGCTTTGGCGATTGCGCTCGTGCTACCATAACCTTCACTATAGCGAATCAGTCGGCCTTTGGTCAAATGGTCGCGCAATTATTAGCGCTGATAAACCCCACCAAACCAGCGCCACTACATCATCAGCAAATACTGGCAAAAACAAACCGACGATACTCAGGCCAATACCAGACAAAAACACGCCAAGCGCTAGCCAGTCATCCCGCCGCCGCCACAACCGCCGCAATACGGCGACCAACACTGCCAGATAGATAGCAAGACCTAGCCAGCCCGCTTCGTGGGCCACAAATAAATACTGGTTTTCGATAATCACTCCCGAGTCTCCTAGCAACGACGCCGATCCAGTGCTACCAACACCAGCACCAAATGGTTGTTGTGCCGCTCTGACAATTCCATCACGCAGCGACAAAATATGGTCGTCATTTGAAGTTCTAACGGCTCCTGTAGCAGGATTATCATGTAAAATCACATTGTGCATAAAGCTAGTATTACGCAGCAGATAGACGCTACCTGCCATCGCAATTAAAACGCCCGCCGCAATTGCTAACCAAATTTTCTTAGACAACCTTAGGCCATACTTATAGACAAAAAGACCAGTTAGCGCTGCTAGAGTTCCTAGAATTGCTGCTCGCGAATAGCTAATATAAAGAGCTACACCAAAACCAAACACCGCCAAAACTCCGTATAAGCGTAGCTTAGAGCTGCGCCATTTTGTCACCAAGAATGTCGCTGTCAGTACTAATCCGCAAAGCGCATACGCCCCTAGCGGGTTCGGTCCACGCAGCGTACTACCGAAACGTATATAAGAATCATTTGAATCAACTGTCATATACGGTGCAATTGTTGACTGGCTATAGCCAAAATTTGTTAAGAAATCCCGCGGTAAAACTAATTGCAAACAAGCAAAACTGATAATCAATACCGATATTGCCAAAATGCATTTCAATAAAATCTGCCGATAGCGAGGATATAAGTAAATAAAACCATACATCGTCGCTGCCATTAACCCCCAACGTAGATCTATTACTAACCCAGCAATTACTGTTGCTGCTGAGTTACCAGCAACCAGCAAAGTCCCCGCTAGAACCAAATTCCACAATGCATAAACAGCCAATAGCCATAGCAATCTATTATACAGCCAGTTTCGCCACGCGCGGCGCTGCCAACCCAATATTATGACAATGATAAACGCAATTGCCAGCAATACTTCTTTCCAAGCCTTCACATACAAAGCAATCGCCGGCCAATGAACGCTAGCAAACACTGTCATCGGAGTATGAATTGCTAAACCTAGCATAATCGCACACAGCAAAATCAACGCCGTTTGCGTCAACCGCCGCTCTATTCTCTCAGCAAAAAGACCGCTCATGCTATCCATTATAACGAAAGTTGATATAATGGTAGTAATATGCCATCCCATAATACCAAATCATATAGTCTCATTCTGATGATGGCTGATGCGGTAATGCTAGCGATCGTTTTCGCAGCGGCGTATTATATTCGCACCCAAGTCGATCAGCGCGTTCTCTTACATGCAGTTTACGTATACGGATACATTATCAGCTTTGCGGCAATTGCGCCTGTTTGGATATTGATTTTTGCTTCGCTCGGATTATACAATCCGGGCGTTTATAATCGCCGGCTAGTTGAATGGAGCCGCGTAGCACTTGGTACATTTATTGGTATACTACTAGTAATCGGCTGGGAGTATTTTACAAGCACACACATTTTCCCAGCTAGACTGGTGGCGCTCTACGTTTTGGTTGGTTCGACCATCGCTATAATTACGGTACGCGAGATTATCCGTACTGTCCGCAACGAACTATACCGCTATGGACACGGCGTTAGTCGAGTATTAGTGATTGGCAATTCCGACGCAACTACTGATATTGCCATGTCGTTAGGCTCTACCCACAAATCCGGTTACCAAATCGTGGCTTTTGCTGGCCCAGCGAAATTATTGCCACCGCATCTCGGTATTGTTCATTACGGTCGCGTTGAGTCGGCGCTCAAGGATATCAACAAACTCAACGTCAGCACCATTATTCAAACCGACCTTTACGCTAGCGAAGATCGCAACCATCAAATTTTAAGCGCTGCACAGATCGCTCATATTCAGTATAATTTCATTCCGGGCGAACCAGAATTCTACACTGGCAAAAACACTGTCGATGTTTTCTTGGGTTACCCGATGATTACCGTAAGCCAAACGCCGCTTATCGGCTGGGGTGCCATTGCTAAGCGGTTGTTTGATTTGCTAGCTGTTGTTATTACTTTGCCACTGTGGGGATTGGTGGTAACGATAATCGCTATTTTACAGAAAATCTGCAATCCAGGACCAATATTTTACCGCTCTAAGCGCTTGAGCCGCTTCTCAAAACCGATTCGCCTATATAAGTTTCGCACCATGGGCGCCCAATACGGCAAAAAAGACGCTAGCATTGAGTTTGAAGAAATGGGTCGGCCCGACCTCGCCGCCGAATATCGCCGCGACCACAAGGTCGAGAGTGACCCGCGCATCACTTGGTTTGGCAAGTTTTTGCGCGACACCTCGCTCGATGAATTTCCGCAATTTATCAATGTACTGCTAGGTGATTTAAGTTTGGTCGGACCGCGGCCAATCCTGCCGCAAGAAGTTAAATTCAGCAAAAGCCGCACTGCTCTGCTGCACAGCGTCAAGTCTGGCGTTACTGGTTTGTGGCAAGTGTCAGGCCGCAGCAACTTAAGTTTCGAAGAACGTATAGAACTTGAACTTTACTACGCGCAAAACTGGAGTTTTTGGTTAGATTTGCGGATTCTTTTCAAAACAATCGGTGTCGTACTGCGCAAAACAGGAGCTAGATGATGAAGCAGCCGCGTCTTGCAATTGTTTGCGATTTTTTAGCAGCCACGGGCGGCGCCGAGAATGTCGTCTTAGCGATGCACGAAGCTTTTCCCGAGGCACCAATTTACACTGCTATTTATAACCCCAACAAAGTGCCAGCTTTCGCTCAGCTTGACGTACGCACGTCGAGGTTGCAAAAATTGCCGCAAAAGCTGCGCAACTATCACAAACTATTCCCAACCTTAGCTGTCAAAGCGATGCGCCAACTCGACCTCAGCGAATTTGATATTATCCTGACAAGCTCGTATCTACATGGGCATCAGGTTACCAAATCGCGCCCCGACCAAGTTATTATCAACTATTGCCATACGCCGCCGCGCTACTATTGGAGCCACTACGACGAATATCGCCGTGACCCGGGTTACGGCAAGCTTAATCCGCTTATTCGCTTGCTGATGCCGCTATTGGTACCGCATCAACGCAAACTTGATTTGGAGGCAGCTAAGCAAGTCGACGTGTTTATTGCTAACTCTACCGAAACGCAAAAACGCATCAAGAAATACTACAAACGCAGCAGTACCGTCATTCACCCGCCGGTAGATACCAGCCGCTTTACGCCCGCCCGCAAACGAGGCGACCATTACGTAACGATCGGCCGCCAACTGCCATACAAGCGTTACGATCTAGCCGTCAAGGCCACCACTAAGCTTGGCAAAAAATTAGTAGTTTTTGGCAACGGTCCAGCCCATGAACAACTAGTTAAAGCGGCCGGCCCGACCATTGAGTTTCGCACGGACCGCTTCGGCGATGCCTCAGATGCCGAATACGAAAAAGCGATCACCACTGCTCGCGGTTTTATTTACGCTGCCGATGAAGATTTCGGGATTGTCACTGTCGAAGCGCTGGCTGCCGGCACCCCTGTCATCGGACTAGCTCGCGGCGGTACTACCGATATCGTTACCTCGCCGGAGGTCGGTGTACTATTTCAACAGCAAACTGTTGATGACGTTGTTCGCGCCATCAAAACTGCTGAACAAACTCTGTTTCATCCTAGCACGCTCGCTCGCACTGCTAAAAGGTTTGATAAAGGACTCTTCTTGACGAAGATTAAGAAGATTGTCCGCGACAACACTCCTTAAGCAACTATTCGCTTTTTCGAGTATACTAGAACTATGAAAACAATTTTAGTCACTGGCGGTGCTGGCTATATTGGCAGCCATACGCTAATCGAACTTATCAACAACAATTTTGACGTAGTGGTCGTCGATAATTTGGTTAATTCTAGCCGCGAAAGCCTGAAGCGCGTCGAGGAAATCACTGGTGTAAAAACACCGTTTTTTGAAGCCGACGTACGCAATCAGAAATCTCTTGATGAGATTTTTACAACACATGAGATCGATGCGGTGATTCATTTCGCCGGACTCAAAGCGGTCGGCGAATCGGTTGCCAAGCCTTTGGAATATTACGATAATAATCTTACTTCAACTCTAGTACTGCTCGAAACGATGCGCAATCACAACGTCAAACAATTAGTCTTTTCGAGCTCCGCCACCGTTTATGGCACGCCAAGTGAGCTGCCGCTGCGCGAGACATCAACAGTCGGTATTGGTTTGACTAATCCATACGGCAGAACCAAATACATGATTGAGCAGATTCTGCAAGATTATTGCACCGCCGACCCGACTTTTCAAGCGACAATCTTGCGCTATTTCAATCCAATAGGCTCTCACGCATCGGGCCGTATTGGCGAAGACCCGAATGGTATCCCGAACAACCTTCTGCCTTACGTGGCGCAAGTAGCGGTTGGCAAATTGCAAAGTGTCGGCGTTTTTGGAAACGACTACGATACACCAGACGGCACTGGCGTGCGCGATTACATCCACGTCGTTGATCTAGCACGCGGGCACGTAGCTGCCTTGCGGCACATGCAAACTGGCGCCAGCGTTTATAATCTTGGTACCGGACACGGTGTTTCGGTACTTGAAATCATCAAGGCCTTCGGCAAGGCCTGCGGACGTGATTTGCCATACGAGATCAAACCGCGCCGCGCTGGCGATATCGCCGCCTGCTATGCTGATTGTAGCAAAGCCGAACGCGAACTTGATTGGAAAGCCGAACTCAGTATCGAACAAGCTTGCGCCGACAGCTGGCGCTGGCAGTCGCAAAATCCAGACGGCTACAATAATCTGTAAAATTAATAAGCCACAACACTCAAACGCTGCGGCTTTTTGCTTAGCAAAGCTTATTCTCTGCCGGTTGCCCGGTTAATTCGTGTCGACGAGTCTGGCTTGCCTTCGCCAGCATCGAAGCGCATTTCTATGTTGTATTTTTTGCATACTTCTGCTTCGGGAATAGCTTTTTCGGTGTCGCGGTCGCCGCCGTTTGCAAAGATGAGCTCGTCACCCGGATATTGGCCAGCAACCATCTCGAGCGATTTAATCTGAGTCGGGTCTTCGTCAATCGACAATATTACCTGATCAACACCTTTTAATGCCCGCATTAGACGCAGCCGATTATTCTCGTCCAAGATAATTTTGCCTTTTTTGAGCAACTGCTGTTTGTCGTTATTGACAATTACAATTAACTTGTCGCCCATCTCAGCCGCCGCCTCAATCATGTCTAGATGTCCGCCATGCAGCGGATTAAAGTAGCCGCTAACTATTACTATTTTCATAATCCTCCTCTGTCACTATCTTATTATACCTGATATAATTATAATTATGACCAAAATGCTAGTCACGGGAGGCGCGGGGTTCATCGGCTCGAATTTTGTGCATTATACCGTCAAACATAAGCCGGAATACCAAATCACAGTGGTCGACAAAATGACCTATGCTGCTAATCCACACAATCTTGACGGCGTGCACGAGCAGATTGAATTCGTCAAAGGCGATATTTGCGATGCCGCACTGATGGATCGGCTGATTGCCGATACCGATATCGTGGTGCATTTCGCTGCCGAGAGCCATAATGATAACAGCCTACGCGATCCGAAACCGTTTCTGGATACTAATGTCTATGGTACTTATACGATTTTGCAAGCTGTTCGCCAGCACAATAAACGTCTGCATCACATCTCGACCGACGAGGTATTCGGCGATCTGGAACTCGACGATCCGAACCGCTTCACCGAGAACACGCCGTACAATCCATCTAGCCCCTATTCCAGCACTAAAGCTTCCAGTGACATGCTAGTGCGCGCCTGGATTCGCAGTTTCGGCATCAAAGCCACCATTTCCAATTGTTCGAACAACTACGGCCCGCGCCAGCACATTGAAAAATTCATTCCCCGCCAGATCACCAATATTTTAAGCGATATCAAGCCAAAGCTGTACGGCACTGGCGAGCAAGTCCGCGACTGGATTCACGTCGATGATCACAACTCGGCAGTTCATCTCATTTTGGAAAAAGGCAAACTCGGCGAAACTTACATCATCGGTGCTGACAATGACCACGTCAACAACAAAATGGTGATCGAGCTAATTTGCGAACTAATGGGCAAAGGTAAAGATTGGTACGAGCAAGTCAACGACCGCCCAGGCCACGACATGCGCTACGCCATGGATTCCAGCAAACTACGCCGCGAACTGGGCTGGCAACCGCAATATACTGACAACCAAACTGGCATGCACGACGGATTATTACAAACCATAGAATGGTACCGCGCCAACGAAGATTGGTGGAAAGCACAAAAAAACGCTGTCGAAGCGGCGTATGCAAAACAGGGGCAATAATTATGTTTGATCCAAACGACTACAACGAACTAACCGTCACCGAATCGCCCATCCCCGGACTATTCGTCGTCAAACTACCCGTCCACGGCGACAACCGCGGCTGGTTCAAAGAAAACTACCAAAAAGAAAAAATGGAAGCACTGGGCTTGCCGTCATTTAACATCGTACAAAACAACATCAGCTTTAATGATAAAGCCGGCGCCACTCGCGGTCTGCACGCCGAGCCGTGGAATAAGTTCATCTCCACCGCCAACGGCCGCGTATTCGGCGCCTGGTGCGATCTGCGCAAAGGCGACAGCTTCGGCCAAGTTTTCACCCACGAAATCAATCCTGGCACAGCAATTTTCGTGCCTAAAGGTGTTGCCAATGGATATCAAGCGCTTGACGACAACATTGTCTATACCTACCTGGTCGACGCGTACTGGTCGCCAGACGCCAAATACACCTTTGTCAATCTGTTTGATCCAGCGCTCGGTATCGACTGGCCGATTAGCAAAGAGCAAGCGATAATTTCCGAAAAAGACGCCGCTCACCCGCTGCTTGCAAACGTAATCCCGATGGAGGTTTGATGAAGGATAGCGAAATTTTCATTATTGGTGCTAACGGTCAATTGGGCTTGGCGCTGCAAAAACAGTATCCAGGAGCGGTTGCCCTGGATCACCAGCAGCTTGATATCACCGACCAAAAAGCAGTCAATGATTTTGATTGGAGCCACACTAAAGTGATTATCAACGCCGCTGCCTTTACTAATGTTGACGGCGCAGAAAGCGCAGATGGCCGCAAAGCTGCTTGGCGAGTTAATGCGACAGCTGTCGGACAGTTAGCTAAAATTTGCATTAAACACGATATCGCGCTGGTGTATATTTCTACAGATTATATTTTCGATGGACAAACCGCACCGCACACCGAAGACGAACCGCTCAGTCCGCTCAGCGCGTACGGCGCATCAAAAGCTGCCGGCGATATCGCCGCATGCATTGTACCGAAACATTATATTATCCGTACTAGCTGGGTAGTAGGCGAAGGTAAGAACTTCGTAAGGACAATGCTTAATCTAGCCGAACGCGGTATCTCTCCGACCGTCGTTGCCGATCAAGTTGGCCGCCTAACTTTCGCGAACGAACTTGCCCGCGCTATTGACTACCTGCTGTCGCAACAGGCCGATTATGGTATTTATAACGTCACTAATAACGGTCCACTCGCCAGCTGGGCAGATATTGCTAGGAAAATTTTCGAATTTGCTGATTATACCAATTTAACCGTCACCGATACCACTACAGCCGAGTATTTTGCTGGCAAAGATGGGATTGCGCCGCGGCCGCTCAATAGCGACATGAGTTTAGATAAATTGCACAGTACCGGATTTTCTAGCCGCGATTGGTTGGATGAATTAAAAGAATATATAATTGAGGAGTAATCATGAAAGGAATAATTCTAGCAGGTGGATCTGGTACGCGGCTTTGGCCGATTACCCAGGCGATAAGCAAGCAGTTAATGCCAATTTACGACAAGCCGATGATTTATTATCCGCTTACCACTCTCATGCAGGCAGGCATCCGCGATATTCTAATAATCACCACACCTGACGACCAAGCTGGTTTTCAACGACTGCTTGGCGACGGATCACAATGGGGTATCAATCTGGATTATGCCGTTCAACCAAGTCCAGACGGTTTGGCACAGGCGTTCATTATTGGTGAAGAATTTATTGGCGATGACAAAGTAGCATTGGTCCTTGGTGACAACATCTTTTACGGCGAGCGTTTGGACGAATCTTTACAGGAGTGCACCAATCCTGATGGCGGCACGGTTTTTGCCTACAAAGTTTCCGACCCAGAACGCTACGGTGTGGTCGAATTTGATGAGCAAAATCAAGCTATTTCCATTGAGGAAAAACCTGTTCAGCCAAAATCGCACTTCGCCGTCGTTGGTTTGTATTTCTATGACAATGACGTAGTAGAAATTGCCAAAAATGTTGAACCATCTGATCGCGGTGAGCTGGAGATTACCGCCATCAATGCTGAATATTTGCGACGCGGAAAACTGCAAGTTCAAACGCTAGACAATGGTGATGTTTGGCTGGATACCGGGACGATTGACAGCCTGACTGACGCTTCAGACTTTGTCCGTGTCATCCAGAAACGAACTGGCCGTATCATTGGCAGCCCGGAAAAAACCGCTTTCAATAATGGCTGGATTTCTGATGAAGAGTTGAGTGCGTTAGCAAAACCACTTAAAAAATCTGGATATAGCAACTATTTTACTAGATTGATATAATATACAGTAATATGAAAAAAGTTTGTGTTATCATACCCGCCTACAATGAAGGTGCCGTCATCAAAGACGTCATTAAAGCCGCTAAGAGAGTTTTTTCAAAAGCCAAAAAAGAATATTCAATTGATATAGTCTTGATAAACGACGGCTCAAAAGATAACACTCTGCAACAAGCTAAAAAAGGCGGAGCTATCGTGATTGACCACATTCTGAACTCTGGGGCGGGCGGTGCGACCTTGACAGGACTGGCCTATGTACGTCAACACGATTACAACATCGCTGCTACCATGGACGCTGACGGCCAACATGACCCCGAGGATGTTTTGGCAGGAATTAAGCAAATTGACTCCTCTAACACTGATCTATTAATTGGCAGCCGACTAATCAACAGTGAAGGCATGTCTAAAACCAAAGTGTTAGGCAATAAGGGTCTCAGCTTCATCACTTATGTCCTCTTTGGTATCGATGTAACTGATTCGCAGTCTGGCTTGCGAGTTTATTCGCGAAAAGCCATCGATAACCTCGACTGGAAATCAACTGGCTACGAGTTTTGCTCAGAGATGATCTGGCGTGCCAAGCAGTCCGGAATGATTATCGCTGAGTATCCGATCAAAGCAATTTACACTGACTACTCCCGCGCTAAAGGCCAAAACAACTGGAACGCCATCAATATTGTCAAACGACTGTTCAAACAACGCTTAACGGAGTTATTCGAATGAGATATCTTGTACTCGTCCTGCTTAACGTGCCGATCATTCTCGCGGCGCTCATCAACATCGTCACCCAATACAAACTACGTAAAGTAAGCCCGGCACGCTTTCGTCACCAATTAATCATCTGGCTCGTCCTAATGATCGTACTGATCGGGTCGTTCCCGTTGTATAACATTTCAATTGGCCACCCGCCGCTCGACTCATCTGAACTCAGTTTATTTGACATCCTACAGACTACTGCAATTATTCTACTATTCTACATCGTCAATAACCAGCGCCAGCGTATTGATCAGAACGAGCGAAGATTACGTGACTTGCACCAAGAATTATCAATTAAACTGTCAAATGAAAAATACTATTGATATTATCGTACCATACTGGGGTGATTTTTCACTGCTAAGACAAACTGTCGACTCGATACTAGCACAAACTAGCGATGCTTGGCATTTGACTATACTCGACGATCACTATCCAGACAAAACTGCTCAAAGTTATTACAAAGAGCTAAATAACAAACGCATTACCTACATCAGACACCGCAAGAATATCGGTATTACCGCCAACTTTAATTATGCCATTCAGTACGCAAGCGCACCGTATTGTATGATCGTTGGCTGCGATGATAAATTACTACCTGATTATGTCGAGACTACGCTAAAGAATATTGGTGAGGCAGACTTCTATCAACCTGGCGTTCAAGTAATTGACGATAAAAACAATGTGTATTTGCCATTAGCCGATAAAGTTAAGCGAATACTCCAGCCCAAAAAATCTGGTATGCTAACCGGTGAAAAACTTGCCACATTGCTTTGTCATGGTAATTGGCTTTACTTCCCATCCATCACCTGGAAAACCGACACCATCAAGCGATATTCGTTCGACACAAAATACAAGATTCTTGAGGACGTCATTATTGAGCTAACAATGATTATTGATGGAGCCTCACTTTACTTTGATACCACAGAGACTTTTCAATATCGCCGTTTTGCCGAATCGCTGTCCAGCAAAGAAAAAGGTAAAAACGGCATACGTTTCGGCGAAGAAAAAGAGGTTTACAACACTTTCGCCGACAGGTTTGATAAAATTGGCTGGAAAAAAGCCTCGCGCGCAGCTAAATTTCGCATTACATCGCGCATTCACGGCCTTATATCGCGCATAATGAATTAAGGCAGTTCGCTACCTTCGAAACAGGGAAACACAGAGCTAAGACCACTATTTCTTCGCAAACTTGCGCGTAACCGCCCAAGCATACAGTCTGACGATTATTGATTGTGGTAATAAGTCATATAGTCGCCAGTTCATATCCTTCTTCGCTACTGGCATTTTAGCATTTCTCCAGGGCGTTAGTTTCAAATATTTACGCCACAAAAAACCAACTGGATTATCGTTACCCTGCTGCCACGGCCTACCGTTCACACCAAACTGCGAATGAATGATCTTCGGCGTGTAGTAACTCTCCATGATTTCATCATAACTATAAAAACTCTCTGGCAAGAAACCATTGGCCTTAATATATTTTTTAATGTCATAGCCATAGAAAACGGTCGAAAAGTTATATTCCACACCAACTTTCTTGATCTTGCCTTTGAAAAACACGTTGCACAAATCTTGGTCAGCCACCTCGTAGCTATTGTGCCGCAAATGCTCGCGCATCTTGGCATCAATCTTATCTTTCATCCATTTTTTGTGATTGATAAGCATAACCCCACAATTAAAGTAACCGTCGGTTGGTTTCAAACCAATTACATCCTTGTGCGCGTTCACCATGGTAGCGTCATATGACAATGCCATTACATTATCTTCAAAATCAAGCTCCAAAAGACCGTCAAGCGCACCACTAATCACCGTGTGTGGATTAATATATAAAATTCGGTCTGTTTTTATGTCGAGCTTGGCAAATGCTAACATCTTGTACCATGTGATGTACAGGCCTTTCCAAGCCTTGACACCGATCTCTTTCAGCTCATCAGGATAGCTTGAGACGTCAACAAACGTAATTGTAGCATTCTGGTAGTTACCAACCATTTTATTAAACTTGTTGATACTGGCTTTTTTGAGTTGATGCCCAAGATAAAAAATATTAATTTGCTTCAAGTGCTTATTATTCTCCAGAAGCGATACGATAGAAATTGCACTCACTACCGCATAGTTGTCATCACTTTGATATATAACATTTAGAATTCCTTTATTCACGGTCACAATCTCCTATTCATTCACCGGTAACTGGCTAATATAATCTTTCAACAGGTCTGTGTAATCACTTGGTGTAAAACCCGTTTGACGCAACTTCGACAAATCCATATCACTATTGAGCGGGCGCGGCGCAAAGCCTGGCTTACTGGCTGCATATTCCTCGGTAGAAATTGGTTGCACACGATTGCGATCATGCCCGGCATATTCAAAAACATCGGCCGCGATCTCGTACCACGACTTAACCGGACCATCATTAGTGACATTATATAATCCATACGCCACACTGTTATCCAGGAAATACTTAGTAGCTCGGGTAATTTCTGACGCAAACGTTAGCCGACCAAATTGATCATCAACAACTTTAGGATCGATGCGCATATCCGCCAGGTTTTTCATGGTTTTCGGCATATTGTGGCCATCACCAACTACCCAAGATACTCGCATAATGTAATGTTTTGGCACCAAACTAACCACCAAATCACCAGCCGCCTTACTTTCTCCGTATACCAACAGTGGCGCCACTACTTCGTCATCTTTGTGGTTTTTCTCACGACCATCCCAGACGTAATCTGATGAATAGTGAACAAGAGTCTTGTCTTGTTCAATTGCAATTTTTGCCAAGTTACGCGGACCATAAGCATTAGCCAGCCAAGTTTTAGCACGAAGCTCTGGCGTCTCAGAGCCGTCAGCATTGACCAGCGCCGCCGAATTCAAGATTACATCGTATTTTGACCAATCAAACGCATTCACCTGCGCTTCGTCAGTAATATCTAACTCTTCCCGTGCCAGCGCTTTAGCATCTGGAAACATCGCCTGTAGAGCCTTGCCCAGCTGCCCACTTGCACCCAAAATAACGTATTTTTTACTCATTAGCTTTTATACTTCCCTTCGTTTTACTAAGAATTATATCATCTTTTAATGATCTATCGTATATAAAGAACAACAATGCAACCTGCAAAAAGCTAATAAGCATAAATGCGACCACACTGCCCAACATCGCAAACTGACCCACCAGATAGGCAGACATTCCCACCGCTAACATATCCGTGAGAAGTAGCGTATAAAATTGCCCCTTGAATCGGCGCATGATGATTAAAAGGTTAACGTAAATTGATACAAAAGCGTTTGCCGCCGCTCCAATAACCATAATAGTCAAATCTAAGCGGAAATTATCAATAGCAATGCCAAAAATGGTATTCAAGATCCACACACCAATCAAATAACTCAGCACAACTGAAACAACTCCTAGCCCAAATGTTATTTGATTTATTTTGCCCACAATTCGCGCAAATTCCTTGCGTTTTCCTTTATCTAACAGTTCAGACAGGCTCACAACGTTTGGTTGAATAATAAATGAGATAAAAAGCCCCAGTAGCGTAATAGGCATCGCCATAATACCAAAATAGCCAATTTGGTCAGGGTGTGCTTTATCCAAAAAATAGCGCGGAATATTCAGCGAAAACATCGTCAAAAACATCACCACGAAGACCGGCGAAGTTCGTTTCATAATTACTATAGCCTGGGTGATATATTTTCTCACAATCTCTCTACTCACGGCGATACTTTCAACTCGCTGCACCCACAGGATATCATAAAATAAAATTACCAATATATTTACTAATAGTATCGCCAGTGCGCCATAAATAACGTTTTTGGTGAAAAAATCAACCGCGATAAATGCGCCAAAACCAAGGATAGCTTTCATAGTCAACGATATACCAGCAATATACAACTTCCGATGGATTTGCAGAACGCCGTATAATGAATCGGCGATAGACTCTAGAATCTTAAAGACTACCAAAATCATAATCAAACTTGTTTTTGTGGCGTTATATCCGTTCAATAAACAAAACGCAATCGCAGAAATTATCACAATCAACGATGTAACAAAGCGAACGGTAATATAATCACCGCTCGAGAATTCTCGTCTGACGTCAGAAACCTGATATGTTCGCCCACCCCATAATGATACCGCCCAAAACACCACCGAAAGCGACAGTGCAAATGAAAATAGCCCAGAGTCATCAATACCATTCAGGCGTGTAATGATAATTAGAAGTATCGGTGAAATAGCGCTCTGTAGAAAAGACCCCAGAGAATTCCAGATATAATCATTCTTTTTGCTCACTCGACAAATCCTTGCATTCAACTTATCCGCACGTTATAGCAAATTGTTTGAATCGTATAAAATGTCAGCACGGAACACATAAAAGCCAAAATTAAATACCCGCAAAGATTCTTATTGTTCGTTTCTATTCTTATATATTTTCGCAACCACACAAACAATGGATACAATAAAATAAGGAAAGGTATAAAATACCTGCCTTGCAGCCCATAGGCGTACTGAGCCTTAGAACCCAGCATGTCTGGCCGCAAAGCCCAAGAAACGTACAAACCATACGTGATAGCAATAATCATAATTAGCCACGTAGATATCATAGCTAGGGACATTCTTGTCGCAGTTTTTGATACTAGTTTTTCTTCAGCAGGATTGCTAGTTAAACCGACAACCACCACCAGAACAATCGCCATGGTCACTACATAAAATGGTAGATGATACCCAAACGATGAAAAGCTGCCCACTGCGCTTCGCAATAACCAATCCGCAAAAGGAATGCCTCTCACTATTATATCTGGGTTAATAAAGGTATTAAACAATATTCTTGCTAGCCTATACGGTCTTTCTGCTACTGGATTCACACTAGCTGAGGCAATAATTGTTTGGTCTTTATAAATATAAGCCCAAAGCGCTATCACCAATATAATAAGCGCTCCCGCACCAAACGCAATGCCAAACCTAGTCAAGCTCTTCGGGATATATTTACCTTTAATTGCGATTTGCGGCACAAGTCTCGCCGGCAAGAATAAAATCGGCAACAAAAGTATAGCGTTTGTCGGTTTGGTAGTTGCCAAAAATATACTGAAAGTCATCAGCATCATAATCTGACGCCTGGTCATCTGTTCTTTTTGTGTAAATATATTGAATAGATAAGTTATAAACCCTAAAACAATCACATTATTCATTACGTCGCCGGACAATGTGCTAGCCATATGCAATAATGTCGGCATCAGACCTATGATAACCAACATCCACTTGCCGATTCGAGCAGTTTTGATGATAAAAAATAATCCCGCACAATACACCAAAAGATTAGCAATTCTGCCAAAAAGAATCATCACCCCAGTACTTGGATGTATTAGTTTAGCTAGCGATATACCAATTACTTGCGGAATATGTAACACAGGATTATACCCAGTAGCAGTACCACAGTCAGTAGTTATTTTGTTAGACGGATTGATCTTCCTCTTATCAAATGAAAAATTGGGTTTTTGGGCATACACCTGATAGAAGGCTCGTTCTTTGATGTCCACTGGCAAGTGACATTTGTGGCCTATTTCTCCTTCTGTTAATTCGTAGCTGCGTATAAAATGCATATTCTCATCGTTAGCACTTAACTGCGGAATAAACACCGTAGATAGCAAGCCAAAAAAAAGCGCCGGCACAACAAAAACATATTCTGGCCTGGTAAAGAACTGTTTAATTTTGCTCATAGCTGATTTATGTTTAATCATCGTATTGTCGCTACTCATATAATGCTAAAATCTTACGCGATAGCCTATCCCAGCTTCTTTTTTCAGCAGTAGTACGGCCATTTTGCGTTAGTCTGTGATATTCATCACTATTGGCCGTGATTTCCTCGATCCTCTGAACAGCACCATCAATATCTTTGATATCGTAATAAATAGCATTCTCGCCATCTACAATATATTCAGCATTACCGTCGTTTTTCACTAATATCGGTAAGCCCCCTGTAGCTAGTATTTCAAGCGGCGGATAAGAGAAGCTTTCGAGCACACTTGATTTAACTAATATGTCATGATCAGCATAAATCCTACCAACTTCATCTGAGGGAATCTTGATATACGTATGATCAACACGATACCAATCTTTTGGTGCGGCATTATACGATAAATATGATACTTCGTATTTATCGGCGTCGAGCTTATTAGTAATTTTAAATGATTCATCAACCCGTTTATATTCGCTAGAACTATCGCCTTCGACTAGTATTTTAATTCTGCGATTTTGCCAATCTCTCTGATGATACGGGAAATTATCAAGCTCAATACCGTTAGGTGCATATTTAGCATTGCGATCAAACTCATCTTTTAGCCAAGTTTGACACCACTTAGAGATAGTTATAGGATGCACCCTCTCGTTTCTATAAGTAGCAAAGACTTTTCTTCTAGTAGCGTCACTACCTTTATAGAAATCGGCCTCCATATTTTGCACTAGATAGAGTTTTTTACCGCTAGGTTTCATATATGTATATTCGTCAACCATTGCTACACTGTGCCAAAACGTTGCAACAAATCGGTCAAAGTGCATCCGCAGATTAACCTTATCCTTAGCCCTGAAACTATTGATCCGGAAAATATCGTAGAGCTTGTCGTCTTTATTGTTTAGCTCTTGCCATTGATCATTTTCATGATAGTCCATGCTTTCAACACCATAAACAATATTCCCAGCTCGCCTCAAGACGTCCATGTGTTTTTTAACCACCATGTTGCCACCTGAGATAGCGCTAATGTTTACGCCGCCAAAGGCAATTACTGGCGGCGTAATCTCTTCTAAGAAATCACGAAGTGCTACGGCCCGGCATCCAGTAGTCTTGTAGTTTTTTCGTACATATTCTCTAGCCTGCCTAGCAATATTTTCTCTCAGAGTAGTATCCTCCACTAGCTGACTGATTCCTTTGAACCAGCCATCGGTAGTATTATCTACCAAAATTCCCGTCTTGCCATTATCAATAGAAATCTTGAAAGCGCCGACGTCACTAGCAATTGTCGCGACCTCAACCAGCGAAGATTCGGACCATTTATTCTCAGATTTTGCTCTATTAAACACACTGTCTACTAGAGGTGATAACGTGATATCGCATTGTCGTAATTCATAAGGTAATCGACGCCAATCAACATATGGTGTAAAAATTAACCGGTCTGCAAAATCTTTCAGCGGCTCTGGCGCTTCTAATCTACCAGCTAGTTTGATATACGTATTTTTGTACTTTTTTAGAATTTTGATAAGAGCCGGAGCAACCATCTGAAAATCTTCATTATGGGTATTAGTACCTGAAAAGTAACCGATAACAATCTTTTTCGCATCACGTGCTACTTCTGCAACTGCCTTATCTGCATAATAAATCATTTCATCGCTCATTGAATTACGATCAATATAAACATCACGGAAGTTGTCATATTTTTTAAGTTCATCAGCCAGACCTTCAGTAGTAGTAATAGCGTAGTCACAGCAACGCATGAGCTTATTGTGGCGCTCAACTCCATTGTCATACAGTATTCTATCCTCAGGAAGCATAGCCTGCACCACCGGTAATTTATCGGTGTACTTTCGATCGATTACCAAATCATCGACAGCGTATATTGAAACTTTATTTTTGCGTCGGATCTCTTCAAAGATACTTTCAAATTCTTTAAGCCAAGGACAACGGTAAAATATAAAGACATTATAGTGTTTAATATGTTCGGGTTTTAACTCGTAATAAAATACTTTACCGACCGACATGCCGACCGATTCAAGAGATTCTATCATGTGGTCAGTGCGATAACGATCTAACAATTCATCACCAATCGAAACCAACAGAACATCTCCCGCTTCAACAGACGGCGTGTTCTTTCGAATCCGTTTTTTAATGCCGTCTTTGACATACATAGATAAACCTTGGCGACCATTAGTTCGGTAGATATAAGCGATAGATCTAGCTTTCTTCTTGGCGTCGCGGTATCTGGTACGAATACGGGTTTTATGTTTAATCTTTTTTAATACATTTTTCATTGTTTTTCACCCCTTCTTAACGCCAACTTTTTTATAGCACTGAGCGGAGTTATGATTGTTTTCCCTACTTTGTATGCCCTAGATGACAATAGGATAGCCATTTGCTTGTCTTTATCTTCTATGGTCTTCGTTATAGTATTTGTTAAGTCTTTAATTTTTCCTTCTTGCGCCTCTATCAACGATCTTTGCCGGTTAATTAAAGCTAGCCGATTGTCATTGATTTCAGACAGCGATAGTAGTTTCTTAATAACTTTAATATGATCTATATCTTGATATTTTTTAAGGTACTCCAGCTGAGTATTTACTAATCGTTTATTTCTACTCTCAATAGCAGCGGGATCTATCGGCCGCGAATCGGAACCATCGCATACTCGATAAACAGTAGTAGCTTCCGGTATATACGTTAGTTTAGTATTATGAAATAAATCTAGCTGAATGTTAAACGTATCATCAACTGCTTTGTCGTCGAGTTTCTCATTAACTTGTTTCATCAGCGCTGCATCAACTAACCAGGTGGAGGCCATCGTAAAGCCTTTATCTGCGAAAATATCTTCGTACGAATCCGACATCTTCATGTGTCCATTCTGAAAACCAAATTTTTGGAGAGTTTCTCCTTTTTCGTTAATAATATTAAAGTCAGTGTTACACCATTTAGACCTTCTGTTTTTCTTTAATGCATCAACTTGTTTTTGTAGCTTATAATCGTCAATCCAGTAGTCATCACCATCGCAACGCGCTATGTATTTACCCCTTGTTTCTTTACAAGCCTTTTTCCATGTTCGCGTAATGCCCAAGTTTTTCCTATTGAAGATAGCTCTTATTTTATCAGAATGCTCGCTAGCATATTTTCTAATAATATCTGGAGATTCGTCTGTCGATTTATCGTCTATGATAATAATCTCATAGGCAAAGTCAGTTTTTTGCCTTAAAAAACTCTCAATAGCATCAGCAATCCAAGGTCCTTTGTTATAGTTTGTGCAAACAATAGAAACTGTCACCTCACTCATGACAGTCATTATACCACTAACTGTAGTACTTCACCATAATCGCAAACAGATGAGCGGTTAAAACGACCATCGATCCGGCAATAACAATATTTCGATATATCCTTTCGTTTTTGACGTAAATATAGCGCCGCATCGGGATAACAGCTAATATAAATAGCGCTGGATAAAAATACCGCGGCTGAACACCGTTGATAATACCATCGCCTGATTGTAACACATAAGCCATCACATGCATCGCCGCAAAACTACCAACAATTATAGCCACAACCGTAGTCCAAGCTGCCCACGAAAAGTATTTGCTTGATTGAATTTTTTCCTCTGTCTTTACCGCTACAAAAATACAAAATGCTACTAACATGTTCATTAGCGAAATCGCTATACCAGGCAAACCGACTCGGTTTTTAATACCGAGACCAATATTTTTGTATAGGAAGTCTCTATTAGCCCATTCGTAGAACATGGTCTTGATAAACGCTTTCGGGAAAGATAGCACTAAAGAAATCAAGCCTGGACCAGTCGTTCGTGGCAAGGTAACCGACGATATTTTTTGCCAAATGATACCAGCAGTTAATGCCAGCAAAATTATTAGTATCTTCATAAAAATTTCTCTGCGTACGCCTGCTAAAAATACGATCAACGGTAAGAAACATATGCCAGGAAATACACCTTTTGGAACCATCAGTAAGCTCATTGATACCAGCGTAATTAGCATGATTTTCTTCCGCTCGACCAAATAATCATCTTCCGCTAGTTGCCGACTTCTGATGATGGCCGCCACCAATATCGCAGCTACACCAAATAGAAGATAGTCGGCGCCTGGATTAGTTATTTGCATCAGCGAATGCGGCAACAAAGCAATGCCTACTAACGCCCACTTACGATTAATTAACAGTTTGATAGCTACGCAGACAAGCGTTATATACGCTATCAAAACAGCTATCCTCATTAGATAAGCAATAACAAAGATCGGCCAATTAAAAATTCGCCCGATATATACAGCTGCTAATTGCGGTACGTAGGCGACTGGCGAATAGCTGGCAGAAGACGCGCGGATTTCTTCCGTATCGTTGTTGTCGACTTTGATAGAAAGAGAGCAGCTGGCAGTTGTAGGCAACTGCTTGCCATAATTAACATACTTATATTCGTATACATTACCGCGAGTAGCAATTTTATTCTGCAAACAACCAATAGTCTTGCGAAAAGCTTTAGGCATAGTTACTTGATTGTCATTCTTTGAAGTCAACAACAACTGACCATTAGAAATACCCCAAGCGCGAATAAAATGGGCTTCCTCGTCGGCACCAGTAAAAATCGGCGTGACTAATATAGTCAGTAATCCGAAAAACGCCGCTACTATAGCAAAGGTCTTTACCGGACTATCGGCTATCGTTTTGATGTATTTTTTCATGAAGCTGCCCAAATTTCCGTTGCTAATATTTATATTATAGCAATTAGTTGCTAAACACTGTTATTTTATCAAATACGTGCTACAATTAACACTAGCATGAAGACAAAAAACAAAAATCCTAGTCGTAGGAAGAGAATTTTAATTATTATCCTTATAATAACTATTATCGTGGCTATCGGTCTCGCAGCCTATCATAGTTCAACTATAGGATCACCTGCCAAAGACGAGCCAAAAAATAATAACCTCGAGTCGTCAGTTAATTCAACTTCAGATAACAACGACTCCAAGGCATACCCGAAACAAAAAAAAGCAGTTACCAACACTGACCCGCAAGCACCAACGACTATCGACAAAACAACTGGCAAAACGATCGTAACGGTCGTTACTTCAGCTAGCGTATCTGATAGTACTGTTTATATTCGCGGTGGTATTAATAACGCGGTGTCAGAAGGTGAATGCTATGCTCAATTAAAAGGTCCATCGGGGTCGTCCGTCAAAAAAAATACTACTCTGCTACCAGGAGCCACTACCGCCGATTGTAAAACTATCAAAATCCCTGTATCAGAGCTATCGCCTGGAACCTGGACATACAGGTTAAATTATTCATCACCAACTGCTGAAGGAGTATCTAGTGAAAATTCATTCCAAATTAACTGATCGTCGCCTATTTAGGGTCGTTCTTGTTTTCGTATTGTCTATTACAGCGGCTGGTTTCGGGTTATATATAGCAATTCGCGGCAATACCGCCAATGCTGTATCAGCTAGAGATTTCAGAGCTGGCAATATAATTAGTGATTATGTTTTTTATAACAAAAACGCCATGAGCGCACAACAGATACAAGATTTTTTGAATAGGTTAATACCAAATTGTTTAACTTGGAACCCCACTACATTTGTAGACGGCGAGCACAAAGTTGTCGGCCCACCATACGTTTGTATCAACAACTATCACGAAAATCCGCACACCGGTGAAACTTCATTTGAACGAGGTGGCGGCTGGTTCCCAGGCGGTATGTCAGCAGCACAAATTATTTATAATGCTGCTCAAGAGAACGGCATTAATCCGCAGGTCTTGCTAGTTATGCTCAAGAAGGAGTCGCTCGGCCCGCTAACTAGCGATAACTGGCCGACAAAATACCAATATAAGTATGCTATGGGATACGCCTGCCCGGACAGCGGACCTAATCACTCAGCAAACTGCACTGCATCTAAAGCGGGTTTCTATAAACAGATTAAGCTTGCTGCTTGGCAGCTTAAATACTATCGCGAACACCCAAACGATTACCGCTATAGCTTGGGCTGGAATAATATTCAATATTCGCCAAATCCTGCTTGCGGCACTAAGCGCGTTTATATCGAAAATATCGCTACTTTGAGTCTTTACATATACACACCATACACGCCAAATGATGGCGCGCTTACTAATTACCCAGGCACCGCTCCTTGTGGTGCTTACGGCAATAGGAATTTCTTTATGTTTTTCAGTCAGTGGTTTGGCAGTACGCATAGTAGCGGTTTTAAATCACTAGACATCCCTAGATGGATGGAAATATCCAGTGATAACGCCCGAAAAATTGATATATCTAACGCTAAACCGCAGGGCGATATATTAGCCCGTGGTCGACATCTAAAATTTGTTGATAAAATATTGATAAATAATACTTGGTATTTACGGACTGAGTTTGATCGAAATACAGGCGCTTTTCAGGGGGTTCCACAGAGCCAATTAAGAGACATACCTTACTCTTCAATCGTTCCGAAGTGGCTCACCGTGACCAATGACGGCAATAAATCAATTCCAAGCACCAGAACAGGTGCAGGAAATCTGCTTAAAGGTACCTCTATTAAGGTAGTAGACCAGATTACTATCGATGGTAATCTGTATTATCGAACCGAATACGACCATGCTCGTGGCAATAACGTTGGTATCCATTCTAAATTTCTAGGCGATTTCCAAGCAGTATCTCTAGAAAACCCTCGTAATTTCTGCCCAATAAATATTCATTCAGTTGAAAAAATAAACCCTCAAACCAATCAAGTCATCGAAACTATAGCTGTAAAATCTTTCAACATAACTAAAAAAGTTTTAGTGAACGGAATCTGGTATTACCAGACTAAGCAAGATGAAAATTCGCTAAAATTTATTGACAGTAGAACTGTCGCCGATGCCTGCTATGTACCGTTTGAAACTCCTCGGAAAATGTTCTTAAACAAGAATTCTTATAAAGTCGATCCCTATACTTCAAAAACACTAGGGTCATTTACTAAAGGTACCGTAATGTCGCTCTCGGAAAAGATATTCATCAATAATCGATGGTACTATCGAACTTCACATGATACCGATCTAGGGATCAGCAGTGCTATTACTGCTTCGTCATTTAGTGAAGTTTTTAAAAATTAACTAAATATCTTTACGATACGTCGCTTGATTGCCCTTATTAGTAATTTACTTGATGCTTTTATACCAGGATTTTGCTGATTGTCTAGTTTAATAATTGTAGCGTCACGGTCTCGTAAAATGCCTAGTACATTCACATAGTCGCTCATTATATTACGATATACTCGCCATAAATCGACGTCCTGTGCTGCCAAAGTTATGCCAACCAGGTTACTGTCTTTGGTTTTAATATTTATCTTTTTGGCTAGTTTTTTAAATTCTTTACATAATTTTTCAATACCCTCTGTCGTATGTAGTCGTTCCAAATGCCAATATACACTACCAATAAGCGCGCTCTCGAACGATTCTCTGTAAGCTGGATAGTCACCATTCTTTGTTAACAAATCATGAAGTTTTTGCCAAGCCTTAATTGAATCGATTGGATATTTGTCATTTCGAGCACTATTACTTGTCGGAATCGCCTCATAATAGCTAATATAAACTCCGTCCAAAAGAGTTATCTTATCAGTCTGCGCTAACACCGAATAAGAGAACAAGACGTCTTCAGCTCTATGTAAAGATTCGTCGTGTAAAATTGCTTTGTTATCCAAAAAACTCTTTTTAAACAGCTTAGACCAGACATTAAAAGGAATTGTGCCAATTTGCGAAGATTTTATATCCCGCAAGGAGAATAAATGCTGACCCGGCAGATTAATCTTGCTGACAACACTGGCGATTTCACTGCTACTAGACACATTGATAATCTTGAAATCCTCGACCACTACGTCGGCATCTGTAGCGATAGCGCGCTCCACCGCTTTAGTAATGAGGTTTTCATCGAATAGATCATCGGAGTCTAAAAACTGTACATATTCACCAGAACATTTACGAAACCCGTTGTTTCTGGCATTTGATAACCCGCCATTTTCTTGATGAATAATTTGCCATTTTTGGTTGGGATTCTCAGTAGTTTTTTCTAGATATTTGTCTAAAGCTTTAGCTAATTTATTATTGCTACCGTCATCGACAATCAGCACTTCAAGATTACCATATGTTTGCTTTAAAATACTGTCCAGACTATTCCATAAATAATCCTCTGGTGTATTGTACACCGGGACAATAGCCGATACTAATGGCTTATTATTTTCCATTTAATATTCTTCTTTTAATATTACCAGCTAATCTTCTTGCTGTAAATTTTACACCCGTTAGTTTATTTAGTTCTATTTTTTGATCTTCGACGACATGCTCTAGATCAGACATCTGGTTCAGCTTATATCGATTAAGAGAGGTCTCTATGGATAATTGTTTAAGATTCATTTGCGATAAGAAATAAACTCTATCTAATACCTCATCAAAACTTTTATACCCTATTTCACTTCTAGAAAAAGACTGTTGATTATTGTAGCCAGTAAAATCTGAGCAAGTTCTGATTAACGATTGGCGATATTTTTTATAGTCAGGTTTATTAGCTTTTGGGTTGTTTATATCAAAAACCTTGCCTTCTAAAAACTCATCCTCTGTTAAATAATGAGCTAGTTCTCCTAAACCTCGCAGGCGGTAGTCGTTGCCGCCAATAGGATTGTCTTTTCTAATTAAGACTACCGGAGTTTCCAGCGCTAAAGATGGTAATGCCGTATGAAGTCTTTCGGTAATCACACAAGTCGCACTTTGATATAAATAAAGGTATAGTTCCGCCAATTCATCTCTTACTTCGATATTCTGTTTGGTTGATACAACATTGCTCAAATACACAACTTTTTTGTCAGTATTTTTTTTAATATAGTTATAGATTTTTTCACTAACGTCAGTAAGTAGTATAAAATCATGTTTTTTTATATTTTCATCTTTTTGAAGGGTCAGTGTAACACAACCAGAAAGATAAGCTTCAATACCATGGGATTCAAAAAATTTTTTCGTAGCTACATCTCTAGCGCCAACTTTCCCATGAGCATTAAGCTTCCGCCTACTCTCATCTGTTAGAAAAGCTTTAACCACCCTATTATCCTCTTGCTCTACATAAAGCGAGATATAGAGTGGATTCAAAGATTTGTCTTTGACGGGCCAAGCATACGGTTTATGCATATACCATCCGTTAGTTATCAGTTTCACTTTTTCTGTTGGTTCAGGATTATTCCATAAACCCACCAGATCTCGATCTATCCTATAGTCAACTGTCGGCAAAAATCTCCTGGCTGCAATAGATTGAATATCGTCGCCAATGTTTTCAGTAGTATATGTATAAAGTGCATATTTCATTTTAGGCTTTTTTAATCCTAAACTTTTCTTTTGGCTTCCAGTGAGTGTTCCGCTTCTTGATGTCTGAATTAATTAGATTAAATTTCAAAGCTTCGTTAAATAGAGCATAGTTTCTGCTTCTGTCTAGCTTTTTAACGCCTAGCTGTATAGAAAACTCTCCGTCTGGAAAAATATTTTCTAATTCAAGCTTAAGGTTAAGGGTTTCACCTTCACGTATAATCAAACCTTTTGATCCATCGTCGTCACTAGCCCAGCGATAGATAGCTTCACCATTAGCATTATTCATCATGACGGTCACCACCCCATCCTCAATCAGCGTCTTTGCCTTAAAATCAATATTAAATATTAGGCTATCACCTGTATTATTCATTGAAATTTCTGTATCAATTGCTTCTTCGCCAAATTTACTATCTTTGTCCTTATTTTTATTCTTTTTAGAAGCTAGCCTATTATTCAAAAGCTGATATTCACCAGCCACTTCAGCTGTATTGCCAATTTTGACTATTTTACCCTTGTCAATCATCATAGCTTTAGTACAAAACCGCTGAACCGCCCCCATGTCGTGAGTTACTAAAATAACTGTACATTTACGCTTACGCAGCTCGGCAAAATATGTAAAACATTTCTGTTGAAATGCTTCATCCCCAACAGCCAGAACTTCATCGAGTAGAAGTATATCGCCTTGGGCACGAATAGCGATAGAGAATGCTAAACGAACTTGCATACCGCTTGAATAATTTTTGAGACGTTCATCCATGAAATTATGCAGCTCAGCAAAATCTACAATATCATCATACATAGCCTCCATCTCATCGTGGCTAAATCCTAGTAGTGCACCATTCAAAAACACATTCTCGCGCCCTGTTAGCTCCGGATTAAAACCAACTCCCAGCTCAATGAATGGCACTAAGCTGCCATTTACTTGCACTAAACCATCTGTCGGCGAGTAGATCCCGGCTATTGTTTTTAAGAGGGTACTCTTACCACTACCATTACGTCCGACAATACCAAAGAAATCGCCTTTTTCAATTTCAAATGAAATATCTTCGAGAGGTGTAAAATCGGAATATCCCTTTCGACCTTTAAATATATTTATCAATTTTTGTTTAATACCATTACTTGATTCTAGTGGAATTCGAAAGGATTTTCTGAGATGCTCAACTTTGATAGCGATTTCTTTACTAGCCATTTATATCTCCTCTGCAAAATACTTCTGCTTTTTCTTGAAATAATAACTACCTAGTACAACAACCAAGACAATTACTAGAAATGGGATGATAGTTTTCCATCCTGATACTGACGACCACAACGTCATAGAATCTTTCGTAACCAACATATAGCGGATATCTTGCATGATTTGTGCTACCGGATTCATCAATAACCACTTTTCAGCACCGGCCATTTGCTTAGCTACCATCTGTAATGGATAGATTATAGGTGTGGCATAAAACGCTGCTTGTAAAAATATCTCCCACAAATAACCAACGTCACGGTATTTCACATTAATTGCCGATAAGAAAAAGGCAAGCGCCAGCGAAAATATATATAACTCGATAATCAACGGAAGCACAAGTAAAGCTTCTAAACGTATGTGTACACCGTTAATTAAACAAAACACCACTACAACAATCATATTAATCATAAGATTAATAAGAGCTGAAATGGTACCCGAAATCACAATGATATACTTTGGGAAGTTTATTTTACGAATCAAATCGCCCCTATTAATAATAGCCTGAAGTCCTTGTGTTGTCGCTTCTGTAAAAAACTGCCAAAGGACTGTTCCAAGCAAAAGATATATAGGAAAGTGTTCGATATCACGACCGAGCCGCAAAAACTTATCAAAAACTACATACAGTATAGCGAACAAAAATAACGGTTTCAGAACCGACCATAGATAACCCAGTGCCGAACCTTGATAACGTAACTTGAAATCTGTAATCACAAGCTCTCGCAGCAAAATACGATTTCGTTTACTCGCAATATTTTCCAAACTCATAGTGTTATATGATATATTATACCACGATAATCTAGAGTGCACGGTTTATAGTAGATTATTGTAAAATAGCGTAGAATAATCATATGAAGTTAGCTATCATAGTTCTCAACTGGAACGGCGCCGACGATGCGCTTGAATGTATTGAATCTCTCACTCAACAAACTCTCAAGCCGTTAATTATTGTCGTCGACAACAATTCTAGCGACGATTCAGTTGCTAGGTTTAAGGAATACAAAAAGACACACTCGTCTGTCGATTGTGTAATTATCGAAAATGACAAAAATTTAGGCTTTGCCGGCGGTATCAACACCGGCCTCGCTTACGCGCGAGAACATGAGTATGAATATATCGGCGTGCTTAATCCTGACGCGATTGCCGATAAAAATTGGTGCCGCGCCCTTATCAACGAACTTTCCACTCACTCGTATTGCGGTATCGCAACCGGTATCATGCAGCGACGCAATAGCAAAACGCTCGACACGACAGGTGATATTTACACCACCTGGGGATTGCCCGGTCCGCGCAACCGCGACGAGCCTGTCGCCAACGCGCCAACTACGGCTGGCGAAATCTTTGGCGCTACTGGCGGCGGCGCGCTTTATCGAGCAGCGATATTCAACGATATTGATACGTTTGATGAAGATTTTTTCATGTATTACGAAGATGTCGATTTGAGCTTCCGCGCCCAACTAGCTGGTTGGAAAGTTCGTTTCACACCTAAGGCTATCGCCTACCACAAAGTCGGCGCCAGCAGCAAAAAAGTGCCTGGTCTAGCCGTTTACAACACCTTCAAAAACTTGCCGTTAGTCTTTATTAAAAACGTACCCAGGCAGCTTTTTTGGTATATCGGCATTCGCTTTTTCTTGACATACTGGCTAATTTTCGCCAGCGCCATCCGCCACGGCAACGGCTGGCCAGCTTTCAAAGGCATACTGGCGTCAATCATCCGCAAACCAGCCGCCTACAAAAAACGCTGGTCCATCCAAAAAAATCGCAAAGCTTCCATTGATTATATCCGCAGCGTTATCCATGATGGGCCGCTGCCAAACCAAACTGGATTAATTAAATTCCGTAAGTTTTTTACTGGGAAATATTAATCAGTATGCGCCTATTAGAATACGAAGCAAAAAACTTATTGTCGACATCTGGTATACCAACTCCGCGCAGCAAAGTGTTTACTGATAGCGAATTACAAGAGATTTCTGCACCGGCTGTCCTAAAATCGCAAGTTCCCGTCGGCGGCCGCGGCAAGTTAGGAGGCGTGCGCATAATCCGCCAGCAAGTAGAAATAGAGCCAGCCGCTCAAGCAATTTTTGATCTAGAGATTAAAGGTTTTTTGCCAAATAAACTGCTCGCCGAGGAAATGTTAGATATCGACCGCGAATTCTATTTTTCGCTGACCATCAATCGCGAAACAGCAGCAATTGAGCTGCTAGCACATACTGGTGGCGGCGTTGATATTGAAGATCAAGACACCAAAGACTTCTTTCGGCGAGACATTAGCGAAACTTCTAGTAGCAGCTTTGAGTTTTTAGCTGATGAACTAGCTGACTATTTTGATATTGCCAGCAAAACTTTTTTACTGCAAGACATTATCCAAAACGCTTACCGTTGTTTCATAAACAACGATTGTCTAATGCTCGAAATTAACCCGTTAGTTCTTACTAAAAACGGCAAGTTAATCGCTGGCGATGCCAAAATTACCGTCGACGATGCAGCGGCTTTTCGCCATCCCGAATGGCAATTCGAAGATAACTCTACTGATCACAATCTCGTCATTCTCAACCCAAACGGTACTATCGCTACCGTCGCTAACGGCGCTGGTCTAGCTATGGCAACTGTCGACGCAATCGCAGCGCGCGGCTTAAACCCTGCTAATTTTCTAGATATCGGCGGTACGGCTACCTCTGATAAAATATTGAGCTGTTTCAAACAAATTACCAAATTCCCTAACGTTCAAACAATTATCATAAACATATTCGGCGGTATCGTCCGCTGCGACGACGTAGCCCGCGCCATCGTCGAAGCGCGGCAGCAAATTCCTAATTTACCACCGCTTGCTATCCGCCTTACCGGCAATCATGAAGCCGAAGCTCGCCAACTGCTCCAACAACATAATTTACCGCTGTTTAATAACCTAGAATCAATTCTGGAAGGTTTATCATGACGCCGCAGCTCTTCGCTGGCAAAAATGTCATTATCCAAGGAATTACTGGCAAAAACGGTCGGTTTCACACGCAAAATATGCTAGCAAGCGGTACGCACATTATTGCCGGCACTTCGCCCAACCAGTCTGTTAGCGAAATTTATAAAATTCCGGTTTTTCGAACGATTGGTGATATTCAGAAGCAATTTACAATTGATATTTCGATAATTTTTGTACCGGCACCACATGCCAAATCCGCTATTATTGAGGCCACCCAAGCGCAAATACCGCTTATCGTTTGTATTACCGAAGGTATACCAATACACGATATGCTAGCAATTAAACATCAGTTGCGCGACAGCCGATCGGTTTTAATTGGTCCTAATTGCCCTGGCGTGCTCTTGCCAGGAAATCAATCGCTCGGCATCATTCCTGCGAAGCTCGCTTGTCTTGGCGATACAGCCATCGTCAGCCGCAGCGGTACATTGACTTACGAAGCGATGAATCTATTGACGCAAGCCGGCTTCGGGCAAAAATATATCATTGGTATTGGCGGCGATATGATCAGCGGCAGCAATTTCATCGACTGCCTGCAACTATTTCAAGACGATCCGACAGTCAAGCGAATTGTCATGATCGGCGAGATTGGCGGCACTAGCGAGATTGCCGCAGCAGATTATATTAAGCAAAATATCAGCAAGCCGGTTTACGCTTATATTGCCGGACATAGCGCGCCGCGCGGCGTTCAAATGGGCCACGCTGGCGCGATTCTCGGTACTAATGTCCTCGAGTCGGCCGCCGCTAAAACCAATTATTTACAACAGTCTGGCGCTATCGTGGCCGAGTCAATCGATGCCTTAGTTAAATTAATAAAGTGATATAATTAGCCTATGAAGAAGATGATTACTGTATTGATTCCGACCTACAATGAGGAAGTGGTTTTGCCGCAATTGTTCGTGCGCCTCAAGGATTTGCAGAAAGCCATCAAAAAATACCGTCTGGAATTCCTGTTCGTTAATGATGGCAGCAGCGACAACACTCTGAGTATAATCCAAAAAGAGGCTAAGCAGAATCCTTCAATCGCTTATGTTAATCTATCGCGCAATTTCGGCAAAGAAACTGGCATGCTAGCCGGATTTGATTACGCTAAAGGCGACGCATTAGTTATCATCGACTCCGACTTACAAGACCCGCCTGAACTAATTCCACAGATGATTGAATTGTGGGAACAAGGCTACGACGATGTTTATGCCCGACGCCGCAGCCGCGAAGGCGAAACTTGGCTCAAGAAAAAAACTAGCGAATGGTATTATCGAATTTTGCAAAAATCAACGCGCATCCCAATTCAGCGCGATACCGGCGATTTCCGCCTACTCGACCGCCGCTGTATCGAAGCTCTCAAACTGTTGCGAGAATCACAACGTAATACTAAAGCTCTTTTTAGCTGGATTGGCTTTAATAAAAAAGAAATTCTCTACGATCGAGATCCGCGTGCCGCCGGCGAAACCAAATGGAATTACAGTAAATTGATCAACCTAGCTATTGATGGCATCACCAGCTTCACTACTACGCCGCTGCGGATTTCGTCAGTTCTCGGGATGATTATATCATGCGGTGCATTTATATATATTCTTTATTTGTTAGTTCGCCCACTGTTTGGCGTCCCGACCGGTGCCGGCTATTCCTCGCTGATGGCAGTGATTTTATTTCTTGGCGGTATTCAATTGATTAGTCTTGGTATTATCGGCGAATATATCGCCCGTGTCTTTAGCGAAACCAAGAATCGCCCTAGTTATTTCGTTGCTGAATATCACGAATCTAAAGAGGCCAAGCGTGAAAAATAAAATGCAGATTGGCCGCTTTGCTATCGTCGGCACAATCAATACAGCGATTGATTTCGGCTTGTTATTTTTGTTAACTTTTTTGGGATTGCCAAAAATCGCTGCTAATACCGTTTCGACCGGTTCGGCCTTTGTTTTCAGTTTTTTTGCCAACAAAAAATACACTTTCAAATCTACTAACAAAAATATCAAATATGAGATAATTTCATTTATAATTATTACGCTATTCGGGCTGTGGGTGTTGCAAAACGGTATTATTTGGCTGATTACTCCGCTCATCAAAAACATTGTCTCGCAGGAACAACTCGCTCTATTCGCCGCTAAATTATTAGCTACCGCTGTTTCGCTAGTTTGGAATTACTGTTTGTATGATAAAGTTGTTTTCAAAAAGGAGCTTTTATGAGTCATATCGCTATCGATGCGCGCGTCATCAACTCTGGCACTGGTACTTACGTCGTTAAGTTGCTAGAATACTTGCAGCAAATCGATCATACCAATACTTATAGCATCCTGGTGCCAACCAAAGACAAAGACTATTGGCAACCAACTAATCCCAACTTTAATGTATTAACGATTGATTTCAAAAATTATTCGCTGGCCGAGCAAATCGGTTTCAAAGCTTTTCTTGACGATCTTAGTCCTGATTTGGTCCATTTTTGCATGCCCCAGCAGCCAGTTTGCTATCGTGGCAAGCACGTGACCACCGTCCACGATATGACACTGCTCAATACTTACAATTCCGACAAAAATTGGCTAGTTTTTCATGCTAAGCAGCTAGTCGGCCGCTGGGTTTTCAAGAAAATTGCCAAAACTAGCCAGCATATTATAACCGTCTCGAACACCACCAAGCGCGAATATCAGGCGTTCTGTGGTATTGCTGATGATAAAATTACAACAATATACGAAGCTGCCGAGATTCATCAGGGCGGTCTGCAGCCGTACAAAACACCATTTACTCGCTTTATTACCTATGTTGGCCAACAGCCAGATTACAAAAATATCCGCCGCCTAGGCGACGCGCACCAGAAGTTGTTGCAAAAATATCCAGACCTCGGTTTAGTGTTGGTTGGCCGCATCAATGCCGCGACTCAGCGCAACAAAGATTATTTCGAAGCCAAAGGTTATAAAAATATTCATTTCACCGGTTTTATCCCGGATGCGGAGCGCGATTGGATTATAACGCGAGCGCTAGCTTATGTTTTTCCGTCACTACTCGAAGGATTCGGTTTGCCTCCGCTTGAAGCGATGTCGTATAGCACGCCAGTAGTTTCGAGTAACGCTTCGTGTATGCCGGAAATTCTCGGCGATGCCGCGCTATATTTCGACCCGCTCGACACCGACGATATTGCCGCCAAAATTGATATGGTTATAATAGACAAATCGCTCCGCGCTAGTTTATCCAAAAAAGGCAAGCAGCAAGTCGCAAAATATTCTTGGCCGCGCATGGCCGAACAAACCTTGCAAGTCTATGAAAACGCTATCAAAAACTAAAGCCTCATCTCTTTGAAAGCTTTTTGCACCAAGTCATACATAGTTTGGTATATCGCGACATCAGTCCCTCGCTCCTCGGTATATAAGTAAATTACGTTATCAACCACTTCGATCGACACTTCAAAACCAAGAGCCACCAATTGTTCCATATATGTAGGATTCAATAATTCAAAGCTAGCTGCCTGGTCGGTATTAGAAGCGTAAATCTCGTATTGTTTGTTGAACTGTCCCCACTCCATTTCGACTTTTTCCAGGCCGCGGATACCACCGAACCGCAGTTTTTTCTTGCGGCGAACAATGATTTGCCCATATTCTTTAGGTACGTTAATCTGAGCAATTACTACCGACGATACATCATTAGCACGCTGATAAGTATATAGCTGAACCAGCAATGACTCGTTATACAAACCAACCACATGATTATTGATATCCGAGACGCCAAATTGCGCGCCGCCAAACAGCTGGCCGCGCTTCGGAATAAACAGCCAGCCCATATCAGCGCTATAACAATAATTATTCTGTCGGGCAAACTGGTCAATTTGCGCATTATACATTGCCGGATTAGCCGTCGCTTGATCGATGCCGTCGAGCAACCAATCGTTGCCATGGCGCCGGAAGCGCCAATATTCAGTAAACTGGCTATTGTCGGTAAAGAGAGTTTCGCCGGTAGAGTTATCGATAAGCAAATCTTTAGCGCTCGCCGAAAAACCAATCGTCACCGTATCCTGACTGTTATCAGCTGAATCTAACATATCGACAACTTCAACGTCGCTAATATTAATATTCGACATCCGGTTAGTCCGCTTCATCAGCTGTAAAGTGTAAATCAGCAGCCCGGCATGATAAGCATAATATTCTGTAGTATAGGCTTTGACTGCCTTGCTGTTTTGTTTCGACCAATCTTTCTGGTAGCGCAAGAATATTTGCTTGGCGTGATTAATTAGCCTGCTTTCACTCCAAACAGGATCGGCAGCACTTGCCCGCTGCAGTTTGTCGCGTACCAATTTGCTTTGCTTGATTTTGTTGTATAGTTCGTACAATCCGGTAGACATGCCAGCCACCGCCCCTAAAGCAATAATTATGCCTATCCAATTTTTAGCTATCAGAACAAAAGTCGCCGCCACCAGGCTAAAACCAATGATATTAGCAGCAACAAAAGGCATTCCTTCGCGGCCGAGTCGTTTGCGCAGCTGCGAACCAACGATATAAGCCGGTATAAAGCCGATCATCGCTAAACCACCTCCAGCACCACCGCCAGAGCCACCACTTGAACCACCCGATCCGCCGCCGCCGGCACGGGCAAAGAGCTCGATATTAATCAAAAATAATTGTTCCATCGAGCTCTCCTTACCTCGTTAACTTATTGGTTATAGATATTTAGAACTTTATTTCGACTGGCTTTTCAATAGCCGCTCGTTCACTTTCACTAACATCAAAGAATTCTTTGTCAACGTTAAACCCAAGCATTCCAGCAAAAATATTAGTCGGGAAGACTTTACGCTTAGTATTAAACTGCGTGACATTAGCATTGTAAAAGCGACGTGACGCAGCGATTTTATCCTCGGTATCGGTGATCTGCGCTTGCAGTTCCATAAAATTACTCGACGCCTTCAATTCCGGGTAGTTTTCGGATACTGCAAACAAGCTTTTGAGCGCCATAGTTAGTTCGCCATCAGCCTTGGCAGCTTCAGCTGGGTGTGTAGCCGACATGATTGCCGAACGTGCTTCGGTAACTTTTTCGAAGACGCCGCTTTCGTGCGCTGCGTAACCCTTGACAGTTTCCACAAGATTCGGAATCAAGTCAGCACGGCGCTTGAGTTGCACTGATATATCACTCCAAGATTCGTCAGTCTTGATATTTAATTTAACTAAGCTATTATACATGCCAGCGATCGCGCTAATCACTATAACTAGCAAAACAACCGCCACAATTATAATTATTAATCCGGTGCTCATACTCCAAATCCTTTCGTTGTTGTACTTATGATTATACTGCTAGGAACTAGCTTGTGCAATAACGATATAACGCTGACGCCCTTCGCCTTCGGAATAAGTGCGAATATCGCTATAATCGGCAGCAACACGGTGAACAATCCGGCGATCAGCAGCGTTAATATGAGCGATATGCGAATCACCAGTCTGACGTACTTCCTCAATCCAACCGCGAGCTTTCTCGGCAATTTTTTCTTCACGCTGCTTTTTGTAGTCGGCAATATCGATAATTACACGGGTAATTGCCGCATCGTTGTTACGTAACACTGTTGACACTATATATTGAAGGCTTCGCAAAGTTTCAGCATTACGGCCAATCAAAATACTATTTAGGTCACTACTAGCTATATTAATCGACAATATATCATCATTATACGAAGCTTCAACTGCAATATTTTCACCAAAAAATGATAAGATGTCTTCAATAAATTTCTTTGCGTATGCTATAGATTGTTCTTTATCCATATTCATCCTCTCCTACTTCGCTTTAATCCGCGTAATGTGCGATTCTTTAGCATTTCTCTCGCGAGTTTTAGCCTTTCTAGATTTCTTGGATGGAACAGGCATTTCTTCGGCAATCTCGTGCATCTCTTCGATATCTTTTTGTAACAAGAAATGTTGCTGGGCAGCCGCTACCAAGTTTGACGCCGTGTAATACAACGCTAATGCTCCTGGTAGACCTACCATAATCAAAAACATCATTACTGGCATAAATTTCATCATGCCGCGCGTCATAATACCACTCATTTCTGATGGGTCTGTTTCTTTACCTTCAGCAGCATCTTTCATTAAATCACGAAAACGTTTATGTTTTTTATTATCAGTCGGCATCGTTTGTTTGGTAATGAGATATTGTGTCGCTGCCGATATAGCTGCCAACGCTAGCAAAAACAAATCGACACCGTGGTTGGTGAAGGTTGTTTTAGTCAAATCAATGAATCCCAACATTGTGTGATTGAAATTTGCTGGATTCTGAATAATCGACTGGATAACGTCTATATTTTTAATTGGCTCGTAAAGGTATTGGCTGATTACATCACTTTTAAGCGAAATAATGATCCGAATGACTTGGTATAATCCTATAAACACGGGTAATTGGATAATTAGCACCAGCATTGAACGCATCGGCTTAATACCATAGCGTTTATACAGCTCCATCTGCTGCATAGCTTCAGCTTGACGATCGCCTTTGGTTTTTTTCTTTATCTTGGCTAGCTCCGGCTGAATTTTGCGCATTAGTTTAGTCTGATGAAGCTGGCTTTTGACTAGCGGGTACATCACCAAGCGCAGCAATATCGTGAATATAATAATCGCCATACCGAAATCATGCCAAGGAATGATGCTATAAAGAAACATCAAAGCGTTGAAAATCGGCTGTGCAATTATTACTTGGAATAAATCATGCATAAAAAACTTATATTCTCCTCATTGCAAATACCATCTGTATCATTATATCATCTCGAAGGTAAATAATCAGCTGATATCAGTGTATACTTGCGTAAAAACCGCATCCAGCGACGATTTTAGTTCGTCTGCTGGTAAATTTAGAGTCTCGCTTCTAGTAACAATAACTGCTATATCGACATTTTTAACACGCGGCAGAACATCGATACGTAGTCGCTCATAAATTCGACGACGAATACGATTGCGCCCAACTGCCGATTTATGAACTTTTTTGCTGACTACTACGGCAAAACGTGGATTAGATCGGTAGCGGTTGGTAATATATTTGACCGTGAAATAACGCGATCTAATAACTCGACCGTTTTTGTATAAAAACTTCAGACTACCATGTCCGTGAAACCGATATTTTGATGCAATCATAGAATATAATTATCATTATAACAAAATGGCACCAATAGCTGGCACCATTCCTTAATTACTCGACATTACTGTTTAGAGTGCGATACGAGCACGACCTTTAGCCTGGCGGCGTTTAAGAACAGCGCGGCCCGCCTTAGTGGCGCGGCGCGCACGATAACCGTGCGTCTTGGCACGATGCCGAGTGTGTGGTTGATACGTTCGCTTTGGCATAACTGCTAATTAGTATAACAATTCCGTTATAAATAATCAATATATGGTTGCTTATGTGTCGAAATTATACTATTACTATCTGTCTTTATCCACATTTTCGCTTCGTTTATCCACAAATTTAACAGAGGTCGTTCTATATTGTGGAAAATCTTACCTCTGTTTTGTAATATTATTAATCAACACAAATTACAATACTTTTATAGTTGTGGAAAACTTGCAAATCCGCTATCATTGTAAGTAATCATTAAAACTTGTGAGGGTATACATCATCAAAATGAACAATTCATTATGGCAAAGCGTTTTAGGGGAAATCGAATTGTCTGTATCACACGCGAATTTTGAAACTTGGTTTCGCAATACCGAGCTATTATCCTATAACAAAGATACGGTTACCATAGGTGTGGTTAATGTTTTTGCCAAATCGCAGTTAGAAAAGCGTTTTGATAAGCAAATCCGCGAAGTCCTCAAAAAAAATAATCTCGACGCTAGAAACGTTAATTATCAAGTTAAAAATGCTAAAAAAAAGATTACCAGTCGCGAAACCACAGCCTCGCTACGTGATCGCGCAAATGAACTAATTAATCACACGTCATCTAGCAACAAAACGTCGACTACTGGCATCACGCTTAATCCGCGGTATACCTTCGATAATTTCGTAGTCGGATCCTGCAACGACCTGGCTTATACTGCATGCCAGGCTGTTGCCGCCAACCCTGGTACTAAATATAATCCGCTTTTTATATACGGCGGCGTTGGACTCGGTAAAACTCATCTTATTCAAGCTGTTGGCAATGAGATCGTCAAACGCAATCCCAAGATGAAAGTAGCTTATGTCAGCTTTGAGACTTTCACTAAGGAGTTCTTGGATAGTATTCGCTTCAAAATCGCCGGTTTCAGTGATAAATACCGCAATGTAGATGTATTAATTGTTGATGACATGCAGTTCATCACCGGTAAAGAAAAGACTCAAGAAGAATTTTTTCATACTTTTAATGCACTACATCAGGCGAATAAACAAATTATTATCGGTAGCGATAAGCCGCCACGTAGCATCCCGACATTGACTGAGCGACTACGCAGCCGCTTTGAGTGGGGTATGGCAATTGATATTCAAATGCCCGATTTTGAAACTCGCTGCGTCATCATCGAAACCAAGGCTAGTATGTCTGGTGTGACGCTTGAGCGCGAAACTATTGAATACCTAGCGCAAAATATCAAAACTAATGTCCGCGAGTTAGAGGGCGCACTCAACCAGTTGCTCGCCTACTCGGAAATGCGCGGTACCACGCCCGATGCCGCCACCGCCGAAGGGTTGCTCGGCAATGTCCGAAAAACCCGGCCGCAACACCTTACCGCCAAGCAGGTCGTCGATAAAACTGCCCGCCACTTTCAAATTGACAGCAAAGAAATGTGCAGCAGCAAGCGCGACAAATATATCGCCACGCCGCGGCAAATCGCTATGTACCTGCTGCGCAGCGAACTACACATGAGTTTTCCGCGCATCGCCCAAGAGCTTGGCCGCAAAGATCACACTACCGCCATTCACTCTGTTAATAAAATCGAAAAAGCCATCAAACTTGACTTAACAATTCGCGAGCAGGTCGCCGAAATCCGGGAGAAACTTTATGCTTAATATCTGTGTAAAAAATGTGTACATCCAGTTCAAAGCTTCGAGTAAAAACTGTGTTCATTTATCCACCGTTTGGTGCTATCTGATATCACAGACAGTATCTGCGTGGATAAACTATCTATTTTTACTACATACTTCCAGCTATTTTTCCGCTAATTTTCCTCCTGCTAAGTATGACTGTTTTCATCTGTTAAAATCATACTTTTCCCCATTGTCCACAATACCTACTATAAACGTTACTAAATTATAAAAAGGAATTAAGGTAATAATTATGGAGCTATCTGTCACTCAAGAAAACTTCGCCCGCGCGTTAACTATCGTTGGGCGCATAGCTAGTAATCGTGCTGGACTACCAATACTTAGTAATGTATTATTGCGCACAGAAGGTAACAGACTATTAGTAGCGACTACTAATCTAGAAATCGCTGCGACCTGCTATATTGGCGCTAAGATCGTTAAGCCGGGCGAGATGACTCTACCAGCGAAGCTGATTAGTGAATTTATCGCTAGTCTGCCGCGTGGTACGGTTGATATAGCTAGTAAAGGTGCATCAATGACTATCACTTCAGGTAATTATTCATCAATTATGTCAGGAACTGATGCCAGCGAATTTCCAGAACTACCATCGATTGATGAAAATCAGGCTGTTGCTTATACTATCGCCGTTTCCGACTTCAAGCAAGCGACTAATCAGACGATTATTACTACTAGCAATGATACATCGCGCCCAGTATTGACGGGTGTTTATTGGCATACGGATGACGGTAAACTATATCTAGCGGGAACTGATGGTTATAGACTAGCGCAGCGTCGATTATTCGATACAACTAGTGAGATCGCGGCAATTGTACCAACAACAAGTTTGCAAGAGGTGTTACGAACAATATCGGATAGCACTGATCAAGTCGAGGTGTTGTTTGATGACGAACAAGTGCGTTTTCGGGTAGATAATTCCGAAATAACTAGTCGTCTGATCGAAGGCAGCTACCCGAAATATCAACAGCTTATTCCGGCGACTTCTGAAACGTCAGCGCGCGTCAAGATGGATGATTTTGCACGGATCGTTAAGATTGCCGGCTTGTTTGCGCGCAGTTCTGGCGGCAGTGTGACAGTAACGGTCGATAGTGATAAGCAAAATATTAGTATTCATTCTATTGCTAGTGAACTTGGCGAAAATACTAGCTCGATTGACGCCGAGACGATTAATAGCGGTGTTATCACGCTTAATTCTCGCTATATCACCGATGCGCTAAGCGTCATTGATAGCGATAGAGTCGATTTCCGTTTCAGTGGTAAATTATCGCCATGCGTCTTGTCTCCTGCTGCCGATAATCCAGACTATACTCATATAATTATGCCGTTGAAGAGCTGATATGAAAATATCGCGGCTAGCAGTCCAAAACATCCGCGTTCATTCGCTCAAAACGCTAGATTTAGAACCGGGAACGACCTTAATCTCCGGCCCTAACGGTTGCGGTAAAACGTCGTTAATTGAAGCGCTATATATTGCTTTGCGCGGTAAATCGTTTCGTGGCAGCGACGAATCAATTTGTTCTTATGGTGCACAAATGTATCAGATAGATGTAGTAACTGATGAACTGCAATATCATGTGATTTATCAAAATCAATATAGTTCTAAGCGAAAACAATTCGTTATTGGCGGTAAGAAATACGGTCGCATGCCGTATGTTCTCAAATATCCAATTGTATTGTTCGAACCGGATGCACTAAGGATTATTAATGGTTCGCCGCAGCGCCGTCGAGATTTTATAGATGGACTTATCCAGCAATATGATTCATCGTACTCGCACGAATTGAGTTGCTATAATCGCGCCCTATTGCAGCGCAATAAATTACTCAAGAACCCGCTACTAAGCGATGATGAATTATTTTCTTGGAATCTGATATTGAGTGATTATGGTGCCAAAATTATCAACAAACGCCAAGCCGTAATACGTGATTTTGATAGCAAAATAACTGATATCTATCGAAGAATCGCTTCTATAAATGACAAAATTAGCCTGAAATATTCTCACGAAAGCGAGGTGTCGGCTCAGAAACTCCTCAGAGAATATGAAGAAAAAACTAACTACGATAAGGCGATTGGCGCTACTAGTATTGGTCCGCACCGGCATGATTTGGCGATATATTTTGGCGGTAATCCGGCTTCCAAAATTACTTCTCGCGGTGAGGCGCGAACGATTGTCCTGTCATTAAAATTTCTTGAAGCATCTTATATTGAGCAACAAACTGGCAAAAAACCACTAATTCTACTAGATGATGTCTTCGGTGAACTAGATCAACACCGCCAAGATTGTCTGCTGAGCGAATTTGTTGATAATCAGATTGTGATGACTAGCGCTAATCGTTTAGCTATTTAATAATTTGCTCATTAGCCCACGACAATATTTCGGTATTAATTGATCGGTAATCGTTTGAGCGGAAAAATACCTCAGCGTTTGTTTTGAGTGTCCATTTTGAGTTGTCTTTTGTAGCAAGAATATATAGTGTGTCGGATTTGGTACTATATTCTTTGGTGTATTTGAGTGCAATTAAGAACCATTTGCCGAAATCGCGCATAGCTTTAGGCTGGATAGCGTATGATTCTTTAGCTTTCGGATATTTATCTTGAATTAAGGAGTTGATGTCGGGCAGTGCTGCCGACATAAGCGACTTATACTTCTCGGCCGAGTAATCTGGTTTAATTGAGATTGTATCAAATGGGTGCTGTGCAGTTATATTTCCGTTTGCGTAGCCGTTACTACCCTTGTACTCTATAGAGTATTTGATATCTTTGGCAAGCCATACTCGATCGCCAGATCGTGAAACGGCAATTTTATTATTCCTATCTTTATCGCTGTAGGCGACAACACTAGAAGTGTTTTCGAAATTAACTTGCACTAGCGAATGCGAAGAAACAAAGTTTATAATTATAATCAGTATAATCGAAACAACAATTATTGAAATAATTGATAAAATACGTTTAGTTGTCATAGACTTTCCCCGTCAGTGGATTAACGTAACTTCTGATTGCTATGTTGAGCGTAGTTGGATCATAACCTTTACTTTTTAGCCAAGCTAGAGCAGCCTTGCGCCCGGATGGTGTGGAATACGATATATAAACTTTTATATCGGTATAGTCGCGGCCATAGTAGGAATAGCTAATTTTATACGGGCCTGATATGTCAGTGTGTGGCAAGATGTTCATAATTTTGTATTGTTCGCGCATCGCTTTACCGCGTTGGTTAGCTGCTATGTCGTAGGCACGTTGTATTTCTGATGAATGGTTTTTCGCCCATTTTCTAGCCTTTTCGGAATTAGGTGATAATACTAAAGTAGTACTATCACTGTCTTTCGAAAAATATTGGTAAGTTTCAGCATCCTTGAAACCATCTTTTTTAGCTGAGACAGCGTGCTTGCCCGGCGTTACGTATAGATCGTGGCTAGTCTCTTTACCATCAATGTAAACTTTGGCGTCGGTCGGCGAAGTAGTGATAGTAATACGAACTTTATCGGCATTGTTTATTAGCTGTATTATGTATAATATTACCGGTATAGCGACAACAAACACTGCTGCTGCAATAATGATAATTAATCTCCTTTTTTCGTAATTCATTCTTTGGAACCTCCCTTTAGTCTAAACCAAGAGTATGACGGGTCGCCAACACCTTCATGTGCTGACATTGGCGCATGTTCACATTGTGATGCAGATGCCACCTGTGTTTCGAAACCTTCAACCTCACCGATGTATAGATAGGTGTGTCCAGAGCGAATTGCAATATCGCCAGGTTTAACGTCGCCAGGGTCGACTTTTTCGTATTTTGGACTATTCATAGCATAGTTCAGCTGTGCGCTAGTGTTGCCTTTTTCGGGGTTGTATTCTGGGTCAGCACCACTATCCTGCATGACGCGAGTGACGAAGGCGCCGCAATCGACTCCGCCGCCGAAACAACTATCGCCGACGAATCCGCCTTCTGATTTTGTTTTTTGAATAGCAGTTTCGTATTCGGGTTTTTTCTCAGTCTTACCTCTTTCGTATGTTGGCCAGGCATAGTTTTTGGCTGTCTCGATGGCACTGCCAGCTACCGCGCCACCACCGCAATTTTTCCCAGACGATGTGGTGGTAGACGACCCCTTACCATATGTGCTGAGGGCTAGCTCGGCGGCAGCGTAGCGGTTCGCCATGTTAGGTATGCCGGCGGCTTCCATTTTTTTCTCATACAAGTCGGTAGCTGCTCTGACATCAGTGACTGTTTTGTATTGTTCGATGAAGTTAGCAACGCCAGTCGGTGTCTGTGTGGTCATATGCCACCAGACGACTTGGAGTTGAGTTTCGAGTTTCGATATGTCACCAGTAATACCAGCCTGCTTAGCGATACCGAGAACTTTTGACCCTGGAGTCCACTGGATAATTCCCCATCCACCACTAACACCAGATGGGTCTTCAGTGTGATTACCTCCTTCAACTATTGTCGGGTCGCCTTTTGATTCTTGCGCTATATTACCGACTACACCGGCAGCTTGCTCTGGAGACAATCCTTGCGATATGAAATAGTTGTATATTTTCTCGAGATTATCGTTACCTACTAGTTCACCGGTAGCATTACTACAGCCACTAGCCGCTTTTTCTGAATAGAAAAGTATATCGTTGTTGGCATCTGGTATTTCTAGAGCGTAGGCTCTGGGAGTAGTAAACAATGCGGTTATTACCGTCACAAACAGCAATAAGTAGTTTTTCTTCATTAGTATACTCTCCTAGCATATTCCCAATGCCATTGCTCGGGTTGGTGTCTTTTGCCGTCAGGTTGAGCAGGTGCTGGCTCTGCCCAAGGCGGGTGTACGAAGCCGTATTTGTGAGCGTTCGCTTTAAGCCAATTATAAATATCTGAACCAAAGTCGCCTACCTGGATATCGATAGCTAACCCCCAACCATGGTTTGATCTACCGCCTCTAGCTGCAGTTTGGCCGCTTGAGAATAGTTTTTCTTGTTCTTCGAAGGAGCGGTAAGCTGAATTTACTTGGAAGTCTGCACCCTTTTCTGCTTTGTAGGCTTTATTCATTTCTTCCATAGCTTCTGCTGCTTGTTTATACATCCTTTGTCCAGGAGCAAAGGATAATTCTGCTAGATCAGAGTCGGCGATTTTGCCATTCTCTTTGCCTGGCCACGTTGGGTTATCTGGATCGCCTCTTGATTCTGCTTCTGATAATGGTTGGGCTTGCTCAAATTCTGGCTCGCCAATAGCCGAACTAGCGCCAGATGAATTCTCTTCTTCTGATTGTTGTTCTTGGGTTAGCGATCCATTTTTGAATGCGTCGGGATCCTCGTCCATATCGTCTATCGCCCGTTTGTCAATCTGGTATAGACCAAACAATGCGTATTTTCTCTCATTAACGACACATCCTTTGATATTTATACTGCTGGCCACATTACAGGTTTCTGTCCATTCTTTTAATTCACTACCATCTACGATGTTGCCATCTTCGTCTATTTGCCCCATTGAATTCAGCTCGCTAGCTACTTGGTCAGGCTCGATACCCATGTATTCATTTGGTATGCCATATTGCACATCGCAGGCTGGTCCGACGGCTATGTCAGATTCAGCTGCTAGCAGTGCATCTTGACTGCATTTGTTAGAGTTAATGACGTTTTTGGCGTAAGCTGCTGGGCTAGTGAAATTGAATAAGGATGAACTAGAGATTGATGAAATCGCAGAGATGAATGATAAAGGATTTGAGACCGAACCTAAATATGGTAAGAATCGTATAGCTATAGAGCCTAGAAATGTGTTCGGACTAGATATATCAAACGGGCTGTGATTTAAGCGATCTTCTTCGGCCATAGCTACGCGTTCCGGTTTGACGATATGTTCGTCGTAGGCGGCTTTTTGCGGTAGGGTGAGTGGTGAATTCCCAACGTAGCTGGCTTGGTCAGCCATACTATTTGACCAGGCAATACCGCTTATATCACCAATATCAGTGCCAATCGCTCCTTTGGTTTTGTCGCCAAGGAAATACTCAGCGATTTTATTAAAATCAACTAGACTTCCGAATTTGTCGACAGCGGTTTGTACAATATCGCCTATCCCTTCGCTGATCTTTTTTTGCACACTGTCGATAGATAGAATGCCCTCAATAGCGAATTCACCAGCTGTCCACGCCCAGCCTATAGGTCCCAATCCATTTTTGATACCGTCAAATACGGCGACTGCGACTTCTGCGGCTGTCGAGCTAACCAAATCGCAACCGGTCTTGACAGCGCCGCTATTGACGATTTGTAAATACTTAGCCATAGTGCCGCCGACGCCTGGTATGTATGATGATTTATTACCAGATACACCCAAGCCTAAACTATATTTCATCAAACTAGAGTCCATAGCTGATTTTTTGATAGTGCCGTCGGATTTTTTGTAGGTTTGAGTCAGGATAGTTGCGGCGTTTTCGACTAATTTTGGCGTGGCTTTACCTTTTTTGATAGCGTCAGCCACAGTCAGAAATTGATAGCCAATTTTAGCATATTGTGCAATACGATAGCTACGTTGTATATTAACAAGAACATTTGGGGCTCGTGCAGCAGCACATACCACTTGTGCCATCATTAGCTTGGCGTCATGAGTCTTTTTGGTAGATTTTTTCGCTTCTTTTTCGGCGAATTTCCCGGCTTCATCAGCTATCTCTTTTTTGATTTTGTCGCCGGATTTGTTTTCAGCTTTTGATAACTCGTCGGTTACTTCGGCTAGATCATTCTTAGAACGTTTAGACTTTCTGAGTTTTTCGGATAGTCGTTTACCGATACCAAGTTTTTCGAATAGCTTAACTGCTTTATCGTCGACCCAGTTAACCCAGCGCGGATTGTGAGCGCGGCGAAAAGCGCTGCGAACCTTAGGATTTTCTCTGATTGTTTTTTTAAAGTCTTTCGCTGATATTTTTTCTCCGTCGATTTCGTAATGAGTTGGCCTGGTGCCGCCAATTAGCTTATTCTCTTCGATAACATTGCCATCTTTATCGAGTGCTTTAATGCCGGATTTCTCTAGTTGCTTGAGCTGATAACTTGTTGGTTTAGTGTATCGACAGGCGAACTTGATAAGAGTACATGACCCTGCTGTAGATTCATCAGCTAGACGCCGTACTAATATACGATTTGATCGCGACATAGAAGTATAATGTTGCTGATCAAGAACTGTCATTACCTGTTCTTTTACAGATATTAGCAAAGAACCCATGACGCCTGTCGATCCGCCAATGCCAAGTACGCCGCCAGTTAATAAGCCAAGAACAGCGCCAGTAGCACCGAAACGTTTAACAAAACCTTTTCTACCTTTTTTTTCTTTGTCGCGTTTCTTGGATGTGTTATTTGTCCAATCTGATCCAGGTTGTCTAGATTGATTTTCTTGATCGCCTATATCGCTAGCAGCATTGCTATCAGAGTAGTTTTCATCGTTATAGGTATTTTTTTTCCTATTTTCCATGCCTGATAGGTTTTGACCGACAGTATTATCCCAATGCGCCTGGCTTGGCGATTGAACTTCTTGTTTATGGGCGTCAAGATTGTCGACGTTGTCGTCGTAATCAGTGTTTGATTTCTTTGATGTACCCAGTGGCATGAGTTTATTATAACCTTTTTAAGCTATTGTGTCTGCCCTTCTGACGACGCAGCAGCTGCAGCCTGTTGTAAGGTAGCTTGTGGATTAGTAGTAATCAAACCAGTCTCGGTATCGCTGGCGATGACTTGGATGTGAACGTGGTTCTGTCCAGCGAAAAATAAGCCTTGTCCGACCGGGAAATTAGCTAAACGCTTGCGCTCTTCTTCGGTTAATTTAAACACATCGCCTAGCACATCGACAGCGCTAGATGATTGTTTCAGCAGTAGCTGCATCGATGAGTTCGAAACAATAGCGCGGCCCATTTTGCTACCCATAAAGTCTTCGACGTCCTGAGTGATAGTCGTCAAGCCTAAATAATATTTGCGGGCGCGCTTGGCCAGGCTGAACATGAAGTTCGCTGAATCGTCATATTTCATCAGCTGCCAGGCTTCGTCGACGATCAACATACGTTTTTTCTGTTGGGTACGGACAATATTCCAGATGTGGCTAAGGACGATATACATTGCCACTGGTCGCAATTCATCTTCGAGATCGCGAATATTGAATACCACCATATTATTATTGATATCTATGTTGCTTTGCTGACTGAAAATACCAGCAAAAGTACCAGTAGTATATTTACGTAAGCGCTGCGCTAGCTGTGGGCCGGTACCGCCCATGTGTAATAACGTATCATATAAATCACCCATTGTCGGTGGTACAGAAGTATGCGTAAGCGGGTCGCTAGTAATACCAACGCGAGCATAAGTGTCAATTAATCCCTGATCTAGGTCAGCCTCTTCGGCTGGCGACAAGCCGATGCCAGCATTATTTGCTGAAGCACCACCTAGCATTAGCCGCAGTAATCCGTGTAATGTTACTAGATTAGCGCGCAGAGCGTCATCTGCTTCGTCGCCGTCAATTATTTTTGGCAAATCGAACGGATTAATACGTGTATCACTACTTAAACTTAGCCGCGTATAACTGCCGCCGACAGCATCGCACAACTTTTGATATTCGTTTTCTGGGTCTATTATTAGGATATCAGCGCCCATCATCATACTACGTAAGGCTTCTAATTTGACAGTGAATGATTTACCAGCACCAGATTTCGCGAAGACTACCATATTGGCATTTTCTAGAGTAAAACGGTCAAAGATAACTAGGCCGTTGTTGTGCATATTAATGCCGTATAGAATACCGTTTTCTTGAGTTAAATCAGCGCTTGTAAATGGAAAGCTAGTACTAATTGCTCCAGTATTCATATTACGGCGAATCTGTAATTGATCGCTCATTTGTGGTACTGTACTGTTTAAACCTTGTTCTTGTTGGCTAGAAGCGGTTTTACTATAAATCAACATTTGTCCAAAAATTGTTTCGATAGTGTGCTGTATATAGCCCAGCTCTTCAAGACTGTCGCCGTAAATAGTTACATACAATCCGTAACGAAAGAAACGTTCCGAACCTACTTGTAATTCATTACGTAACTCCTCGGCGTCAGCTAGGGCTGCTTCTTTACCCGGGTCGCGAGTCTTACCTTTTTCGGCATTAAGAGCCATATCAGCCTCAAGCTGAGTCACTTTTTTGCGCAAGTTCTTTAAAACAACGGCGGTATCTACAGGATAAATAAACATGCTAATATCGATGACTTGATCAATATTAATAACTCCTGATAACCAGCCGGTATATAGTAGTCGCGGATAACCGTAGACATATATAGTTCTGCCGTATTTAGTACCGATACGGAAATAGCTTGAGTGGATTTCTAGACTGCTTGGCGCTATCAAATCACGCAGCGTATTCATACCCTTCAAGAATGCCTGCTCTACTTCGGCTTGTTCGCGTTCGCGTTGTTGCGCGGCGATATCTATCGGATCAGCTTTTTTCTTATGCGCCACTAGGATACTCCTCTATTATTGATAAACGGATTAGCTTCTTTTTCTCTATCTTTCTCGGTACCTTTACGTACATACAACGAGGCTACCTCGTGGAAGTCGCCAAGCGGCTCGCGTACGGCCGTATCGGGGTTATATATATTATAATAAAGCTCTCCGAGCTGCTTGGTATTGAGCTGTATAGATTGTACGCCGACACGCATTAAACCGCCAATTACAGAATCGACTCGGTTTTTGATTTCTTCCTTAGCTTTGATATAAGTTTCTTTATTAATTTTGGTGACGGGATCTTTATTGCCGCCAAACACCATCGAAAAAAATCCTTTACTTTGCTGCATGACATTGACAGTGTCGCCTGTTGGGAAATATGGGATCACCACGAAAAAACTCTTATCCATGATATTCGCCTCTTGGGACAGTACATCAATGAAATTGATATAATCGTCCATCAGTACACCTAGAAGCATGTTGTCTTCGTTGACACGGAAGCTTTCAAGTTTATCTAAATATGGACCAATATCGACACGTTGCGAACGGACAAATATTTGGATTGGAAAATACAGGGCATTCAGGAAATCCTGGTAGCTCAACTCGACGCCATCACGCTCGCGCGAACTCATAAGATCGAAGTTGATAGATTTGCAGGCTACTACTGCTCGGAACGACCCGTCACCCATGATAACCATACTATCTCTTAATTCCGAAAACAGTAAGGTGTTTTGAGTACTTGTTGATTTGGCCTTTTGTTGCTTCTTTTTCTTGGAGTTTGAAGAGTTTTGACTATTAGGGTCTTCCGGAGTAGAGCTGTTGGGGCTCATCTGGTTGATGCTTTGACCGCCATTATTCATAGGCGGTACAGGTGGGTTTTGTCCGGAACCGACATTATTCGGTGACGGTAATTGCGGCGCTAGTTTCTGCTGATCTGGCGGCATACCCATCCTTTCTATTATTTAGTGTAATGATACGAATATTTCACTATCATCGTTATTTTTCTTGAGCTTGTCAACTTCCCTCTGTATAGTCTCGACTGACAAACCGCTATTATTAGCTATACTCATTATAGCATCTGACGTGATGTTAGTGCTAATATTTGGTTGTCTCACGCCATTATGGTTCTGTGTATTAGGTTGGTTAATTTGATTATGTGGTGGTTGCTTGTCGTCTGTTCTCCTTGGCTGTATAACGGTTTGATGAATAGTAGGATACGGATTGAATTTTGATACACGACCATTTTGAATATCGCTATGATCGTCAGGTATGCTTGGCGACTGCGGTAACGGTGCTGATGTAGGCTGTGTTTGACGCATATTTTGCATAATCTGAGTACGGCGATCTTGATCGGCATGAGCTATCATAGTGTCGAACTTCCTAGCTACACCACCATCGTCATCCATCACGTCTACAGTCTGCTGTGCTGCATAGTATTGGTCAGGATTCATTGAACTATTAGGGACTGGTGCGGTAGCATGACGAATCGACCATCCTTCGGTGTCAGCAATATTGGCCAAATACGATAGGCGTTTTTCGGTTTCATATTGAGTCAGTTCTTTGGTGAGGTGCTCATCGACAACTTCTGGTGTGGTTATCTGTATTAGAGAATCAACACCGTCCGGTTCCCACACACGCTTGCGTGGTTTTAACATATACGACACTATTGCCGCTAGATATATCTCCATTGGCTGGTCTTTGCGTAGCGGTAATGCTAATGCGCCGAAGAGTAATATAAAGGGTAGAGGTATCAATGCCAAGGCGATAAAAATCTGGCTCAATCCCCAGGCCATGGCGATACAGATAGCCACCACGATCAAATAGATAAATTGTCGGAAACTGAATGGTCCAATTAATTTATCTTCGGCTTCAACATCCTGTGCTACTTTGTATTCTGCCATATACGTCTATTATAACGCATTTATGCAAGTCCAGCTGATGGTGGTGTTGGTGGCTTTGGTTTTTTGTAATCATCGTTAAAGGAATTGGATTTACCTATGTCAAGTCTAGTAGGCTTTTGTGACGGAACCTCATTGCTTGCTGATGGAGATGATGCTCCATTATCTGATGATCCGCTATTGTTACCAGAGAAATTATTCGTTTGGTTGGTGTTGGTCGTAAAGGTTTGGTTATTGTAATTATTAATTATCGTTGGTCCTCTGTCTCCGGAATTGTTGCTATTACCGCCTCCGCCAGAGCCAGAACCACCGCCGGATCCACCACCGCTATTACCGCCTCCGCTAGGTGAGGAATTATTACTAAATGCGGAACTACTACTGTTCGATGGAATACTGCCACCATGTGGTACATTTAGCGTGCCGCTATTACCGCCTCCGCCAGAGCCAGAACCACCGCCAGATCCACCACCGCTATTACCGCCTCCGCCAGAGCCAGAACCACCGCCGGATCCACCACCGCTATTACCGCCGCCAGAGCCAGAACCACCGCCGGATTTACCATTATATGGAATACGTTCAATTTCTGAAGCTACACCTTCGCCCACACTACTCTTGAGTCTAGAGTTGGATTCAACCTGGGCGCGTGAATTCACTAAACTATCCATCATCGAGCTGTCGCCGCTAGTTTGAGCCTTTTGGGCGGCGTCTACCATTGCTTTGACACCTGCCTTGTCTGAGCCCGCTAGACCAGCGCCGCTGGCTTTATTCTTGAGGTAATATTCAATAGCTTCGTCCTGATCGTAGCTTCCTTGTCGCATAGCTTCTAATTGTTTACCGCCAAGGAATGGAGCTTTTTTGGCCCCCACTTGAGCGACAGCTGCGGAAGCTTCTTTGCGTAGAGAATCTTGATCGCTACCACTGAATTCACTGGTAGCATTTGCTAATTGCATTGCCTGATCCCCGGTCATGATTGGAGCTAAAGCTCGCATGGCTGCGCGCTGCTGATAAGACGATATTTTTTTACCGTCTGCTCCTATACCTTTTGTGGCTGCCGTCATCAGTTCATTAGATTGGAAATTATTACTGGCGATCCAAGCATCAGCGGCTTTCATTCGTTCGTTATCTTCTTGTAAGAGAGCTTGGTTACCTAACAAGGAACGCTTATCTCCAAAATCACCCGAGAATCTACTCTTATTAAATCCAGCATTTCTGTTAGATCGGAATTGCCTAAGGGTCGCACGATCTCGCAGTCCTAATAAACCGCCTCTTCTTTTGAAAGAGCCGCCTTGTATCTGGGCATCTCTGAGGGCTTTTTTCTCTTTCCGATGCTTCATATATTGCCCATAAGTACTACTATCTAGTTTACTTTGAGCTCTATCGTTGAGAAACTTATTTGCACGATCCTGAAGCCTTCCAACCATAGAGGCAAGGCCGCCGACAGCCATTGCTGCCGCGATTAGTTTTGGTACTGCTAATAATGGAGCGAACATTAATACAGCGGCTAAGACTTGTTTAATAACCCTAACTGTGTTGTTTGCATCTAAATCAGAGACGCTGCCTTGAAGAATCCCTGCTGCTAAGCTACTAGCTCCATAGATTAAACCTATAGTAGGATAAACCAATAAGGTAGCCTTGAATACAGTCCACCACTTTTTGAAAAGATTTTCAGTGTTCGGCAGTAGCATGGCGACGAAGGCTAGTGGTGATAATATTACACATAATATAACTAAAGCCTCGCGCACTCCCAGTAGAAATACCGTCGTTACAACCGTAATACTTATAAATATTAAAGCTGATAAAATTGCAGACATAGCGAATAAACCTGCAGTAACGGCGGTGGCTGTCGCTACTATACCTGTGAAAGTATTACCGGTTTGTGACCAGGAACCGTCTGGGACGCCATCTCCTGCTTTTGGTGCGGTTATGAATTGATATGCGGCTTTCCCTATCAGATTTGATAAATCTACCATTAATCCGCATAAGTAGAATGATACATTAACTAATATAATGCCTGCTATTAGTTTCGGCAGCATTCTCTTGATGCCGTAATTATCTATGCCACGACCAGTTAATTGCGAATAAATAATGACCAAGAAGGCAATAACAAACAAAACATTAGCATAATCCCGAATCCTCGACCAATAGGCGTATGGCGAAGATTCTGATCTATCAGATATGATCGCTTCATTGCTTAAGTGTAGAAATTGCTCAAGTTGTTTCTGTGCTTCATCTGATATCGTTCCTAATGTATTTATTATCGGACAGAGAATCCAACCTAAGTAGTCGATTTTGCACTGTTCTTCGTCATCGCCTTTATTCTCTCCGTCATTACCACCACCGCCATTACCATTATCACCGTTATTATTACCACCACCATTGTTGTTATTTCCTGATAGACCTAAGCCTTTGATATAGGCTGCGTACTCATCCGCCCAGCTTCCGCTTAGGAACGATACCAAATCTTTACACGTTGTTCCATCTTCGCTGAATTCGGTAATAGGCATAGGGTAGACTCTTTTTCCAGTATCCTTAAGGCGATAGACGTGATCTTCGATACTGCCGCTACTAGTGACAACCTTAGCGGTGGCGTCGCTCGCTCCCATATCACCGCTACTTACGCCAGTGCCTCTATCCTCATATCCACATTGATCATGCAACACTCTACTGGTCAAATAATATTTCCACGCATTTGTAAGAGGTGCTGCCTTTACTAGAGCGTCATGCGTGGCTTTGTAATCTATTTTTGTTTTTTGATCGGAGCCTCCGCTACATTCGGCTAGTCCCGTGCCATCACAGAATATACCATACAAACTACCTTGAGTGTAGCCAGCAGCCTTAAAAATTTCTTTAATGCTGGCATTAGATAGACTAGTACAATTCATAGTGCCACCGTCGCCATCATATGATGATATACCTGACTGCACTTTACCGTGTGCGATTATAGAGTTATTTCCTTTTTTGTTATCATCTAGATCTTTAGAATAAACATATCCACCGCCTTTCATGTTACCGAAACAAGTTGCCAGAATGTTAACATCAAGAGCTGTTATAGCTTTCGATGTGTCTGATGGCCATGGTACGTCTTCGGCTGCGGCACGCTGAGCGGGCAGTGCTACAAGAGAAATTAGACAGATCGCTCCAATTAACAGTAGAAAATATTTTTTTATTCTTCTCATGGTTATCTACTAGATAGTGTAGCAATATATAGTGAAAAATACTAGATTAAGGATATGAAAAAGATACCACCGTAGTAGGTGGTATCTTTTGTGAATTAAGTGATGATTAAATTAAATTTCAATCACTAATCGCTAAAGTCGGCTCCCATAGGCGGTATCATCATAAGCTTTTGAATATACAACTGGTCTGAATCGCCGTGGCTCTTTGGATCGCCTTTTATGCTGATTCCTGGCACTAGTGTACACTCGATTCCGAACTCACGTCCGTTATGGTCGTCATCCCACCCTTCGGCGTTTGATTTTGATGTTGTTTGAAAACTTATAGCTATACCGGAATAGTTTTCGCTATACGAAATTTTGTAGCCTGGAGCAAGCTCATATAGCCGTCTATACTCTTCGTTATTTGTAGTACCGAAGGCGTCTGGTTTTTGCTCTTCATAATACCTACCGCTTTGAGTCGCTCTAAGGGTATTATAATTCAAATCTTTCTGCAATCTTTCATAAAATCTATCCATCTCCGATGAAATACGCTCGTTGGGTCTAGCTGTAGATTCGCGAAATATACCTTCGAAGTAAGAATTAATAGGTACAGAAATCTGGCCAAACTTTTCAACTTTCCCAGACGCGACGCCGCGCTGGCCCCAATATGCCATGTCGTTATCTACATCTTCTCCCTTATTTTCGTTCAGGAACATGCCAGGATTAGTGTAGTGATTTATTGAGTTGGTTAGGTAACTAATTAACGCCTGAGCTCTTTGGTCACAATCTTCTTTATTCTCTGCTGACCCTGGCAACTCCGAACGCTTTGGTGGCGTGAATACATTTACGACTTGTTCCTTGGGTATCATTTCTGATATCTCAAACGGCGAAGAGTCAATCTCTGGTGTCGGGGTTGATGTCGGAACTTCGTAATCTTCAGGTGTGCTAGACGGCGCACTATGTGAAGTCTCGTTACTAGCACAAGCTGCTATGACTGTACTCCCCAGCAATATACCAGCTCCTGCGAATAGACCGCGGCGGCTGATCTCTTTATTATTTCCTTTTTCTGTCATAAAGCTTCAATCCTCTCCTCTGGATTAGTGGTTTATGGTTGTACGTTAAAGGATAAGTACAACCTTATAGTATACCTTTTTCAGCAAAAAGTCAAGTGGCGTATAGGTCTGGTCAGTACTAATCGCCATTGTATATACCCTTAGTAAATTCTTTCATGACACGCACCGCTTCATCGGATGATAGCTGACGCAAGGTAGGTGTTTTGAGTACTTCAACGGCCATTCGGCGCATAGCTTCACGGTTAGCGTTGAATTTATTGATCAATGAGTGGCGAGCGTCAGCATCAGAAGCAGCCGGGTTGTTGCTGCGCAGCTTCTTCAATTCACCAGCAATATTATCGTTGATGAGGCGCTCGAACTGCTCTTTATTCATCTTAGCGCTGTTGATGTCGCTAAACAGATCTTGCAAAGCATCGGCATTAGCTTTGGCGACGATACCGGACTTCAGCTTACCTTCAAGTATCTCACGGTATGAGTTGTAGTATAGGTCGTGGATAGTGAAATCACCATTTAGTTGCTGTTTGAGTGATCTGTCGGCGAACATTGGACCAGCTTCCATAAACTTGGTGCGGATAGCCGCTTGGTTTACGGTGCGGCGCAGGTCGTAGTTGTGTCCCACGATTTTGTTACCATTTTCATCAGTATGAATGCCGGTGCTGAGCCAGATTTTCTTCTTTTGCTTATATGAACCTACGTCGAAGATTTGATCAACGGCCATTTCGCGGACGTATTCGTCATTCTTGTCGAATGACCATCGGCGACCTTTATCATCGGCGACATCTAGGCTCATGATCTCATTGCCATCGGCATCTGTTCCTAAATTACCAGTAGCTAGAGCTTCGATTTGCGCAGCATCAAGCTTGAAGTGATACGATAACTGGACTTGTTCAGCAACGCGATCACCAGCTTCTTTACGAGCCTTTGTGACGCTAGCTGCTAGTGCTGACGCTTCAGTGCCGATACCGGCGGCATATTGGCGAGCTGGTTTGTTATCGACACGAACAGTATTATTGAGCATTATTGAATTAATCTCGCTGGCCAACTCTTGTTCGGCTGCACGTTTGGCGCTACCAGCCAAGTTGGTCTCAATATTAGCCTGCTTGATATCGCGAGCGATATGCAGTACGCGTTCTCGTGAATAAGTATCAGATTCAGTACCGCGCAGGTTCATAACATGTTCACTATGGTCGCCCTGGGCAATGATTTCGGCGTGCATCTTGCCAAGCTTTTCTTTAGCGCGCGCGGCATCGAATTCACTCTTCTTAACCTCTAACTCGAGTGCTTTATGGTTTGAGTCTGTCTGCGCTAGTGTATCCCAACGAGCTTGTTGATCGTTGGTGATACGTTGTTTATGTGCTTCGACAGTGCGACGAGCGGTTTCAACTTCTTGCCCAGCGCTAGTTTCATTAAATTCGTTTTGAGCACGAGCTTTGTCGATATCTGCTAATTGCTGACGTTGTGTAAGATGATGATGTGCGCGGTAGAAGTTGTTGCCGATTTCAGCTTTGCGGGCTTCGTTTTCGCCTTCGACTGCTTGCACTGAAGATTTGCCGTGGCGATTGTTATCCCATTCAGTAGCATTATTAGCGGCTGCAGCTTCGTAAGCGGAAGTAAGCCCTTTAATTCGTTGACTGCGGCGGTGATGCGCGCGAACGGCCGAGTTGACTAGGTTAGCACGACTACCGTGAGACTTATTAATAGCGTTGGCGGCCTTTCTTAATTTACTTGACTTCTTGAAAACACCCCTATCGGTATTGATGAGATTTTTGCCGGATCGAACCTTTGATGCTTGATAAGCTGCGCGACCTTGCGCCCAATTGCGCGTACGGTCAATTAGGCCGCGGTTTGGGTTATTTATAACACCAGCAATTCGACCTAGTAGCCCACCACTAAATTTGACAATGAGCGGCGTAACAGCGACTGGCGCTATCTGTACGGCCATACCTATAATAATCTGTATTAATGAGTCGCCAGCATTGGCGATAATGGCATAGCCAGCTAATTGTGCCGCTCCAAACAAAAACGACACTATCGGGAACATTAATAGCATCGTCAAGAAAATATCTTTCCATTTATCAAAATATTTGTTTGTGCTAGGCAACACATAACCGACAAAAGCTAGCGGCGCTACGATAACGCAGAGCGTGATGAGTGCTTGACGTGCGGCTAGAATAATTACCGCAACAACTGCTGCTAGGATAACGCCTACTAATATAGGTATTAGAAGGGTTAAAGATGCACCGATACCGCCATTGGCTATTACAACCGCCCCTAATGTACCACCTCCTGCTAATACAGCGCCGGTGACTTTGATCCATGATACATCATCCCCTAGTTGGTCGTATCCGGATAATCCATTTCTAACGTCTGTGAAAAATTGTTGTACACTTACGCCTAAGACATTGGAGATATCAATACACGCGCCAGCTAGCCAATACGACACATTAACTAAAATTGCACCGATTACTAATCGTGGCAACATTTGCTTTAGACTGTAATTAGTTAGTCCTGTATTGGTAATTTGCGAGTAAATGATTAGCAAAAATACAAGTACAAAACAAATGTTTGATAGATCGCGAACTTTCTGCCAAATTTCATAGATTGGGTTATCGTTTGTATTAACCTGAAAAGTCTTTACCGTCATGAAGTCTCTCAGCAAATCCATTAAATTATCCATACGATCTGCTATGAAAGTCATCGCTGGACAAACAAACCAGCCAACACCATCCATTTTGCAACTGCTTTCGTCATCATCAGAGTTTGAATCCTCTGATACGCCTGTCGACGATGACGACGCATCAGCTATGCTTATGTTGGTGGATGACGATTGTGAGGAAGGGTCATACACACCGTCGCGTAATTTGTAGCTAACGGCCTGTCCTTCGCTGGCAGTTTTGGCATCTGATTCAGTCAAGATGAAATATATAGTTGAATTGTCTTCGAATTTGTAGCCATCGTAGTTAGTTATTGGCAAGTCTTTGGTTTTCGCGTCGCTTGCTAAGGAATTTTTTTCTATTCGTGTATAAGTATGGTTCTGGTATTTGACGGTGTCATTTTGAGTGTTGCGTTCGGCATCGGCTGCGGCAGCTGATTGTGATAATATAACACTTGCAAACAGTGCTATCATTACTGACGATAGCACTAACAAACAGGTCTGCAGGGATAATCTACCCTGCAGGTGTGACTTTACCCAATCCCACATGTCAACTATTACTGTAGCATTTTAGTTACGAAAAGTCAATTATATTAGGAAGATAGTAGTATCTTTATTAAAAGTATTTGCATATTTGATAGTCTATAGTTATACTAACAGATAAGGAATGATAAGCATCGTATCATCATGAAACAGAAAATTGCAATTGTATCTCTTATCGCTGCTAGTGTTGTTGCTTGGTTTTTAGTGTCGCCGATGGCTTATGCTGATGGAGAGGTTAAATGCGCAATTCTACCTCAGTCTATTTGTGATGCAGCAAATTCGAATAGTGGCGATGTTTCACAATCTGGTGTGTACAAACTGCTCATTGAAGTACTTAAAGTACTCACTGCACTAGTGGGCGTGATAGCTGTTGGTATGTTTGTCTGGGCGGGTATTCTGTATTCCAGCGGTGATGGTAATAGCAATCGAGTGTCTCAGGCGAAAACAATTATTACTAATACAACTTTGGGTATAGTAGCATATGGTTTGATGTATTTAGCGCTAAACTGGTTGATACCGGGAGGAATATTTAATTAAATGAGACGGATTATTTCGGTAATTAGCCTAGTGACAGCTAGTATTTTTGCGATGCTATTTGTTAGTCCTACCGTGTATGCAGCAGATTCTTCATGTGATAGCTATGTTTTTGCTATACCAGCTTGGTATAACGGACTAATGGGACGTAGCAGTGGTTCTTGCCAATTTGAGGCTGAAAAAATGGGCGGAGCAGAAAAAGACAAACCTGACGTCGTCAGGACTGCTGGTAAGATCGGTTCCAATATCGTACAAGCTTTGATGGTTATAGCAGCCTACGTAGCGGTATTTTTCTTGATTAAAGGTGGATTTACTTATATTTATAGTGCAGGATCCGCAGAGAACATTAGTAATGCTAAAAAGACAATACAGAATGCACTCATTGGTTTAGTCATTGCCGTCATGGCGGCATCGATAGTTAATGCTATAGGAGCTGCTATATGATAAAAATTTCAGAATTACTCAATCTAGCGGCTGTGAAGATTGACTCCGGCGCAATTAACTACAACCCGACAGCCAGAGGCAATGATGTCTTGCGTAATATACTGAATACGGCGTATTTTTGGGCAACAGTAATTGCCGTGATAGCTATAATAATAGCTGGTTTTTTCTATACTACCTCAATGAATAATCCCAATCAGGTTGCTCGTGCTAAAAACGCTATTCTCTATGCTATCGTTGGCTTAGTTGTTGTTATAATGGCATTCGCGATAACAAACTTTGTAATGGAGGCTTTATAAGATGCGACAGAAGTTAGCGTTATTATTAGCTGTAGGAGATATTCTCATATCATCAATAGTATGTACAGCGTATGTGTCTGCTATCGATGTTAATAGTAATTGTAATTCTATAGGCGTAGCCTGTGAGACTGTTCGTGAAGACAGACTTAATCTGAATAATCGAAGTACAGTTTCAACAGCGGTTAATTGGGCTCTGTGGCTATTAGCAGGTATAGCAGTGATTATGATTATAATTGGAAGCTTGCAACTTGTTTTTTCACAAGGCGACTCCAAAAAAGCAGCCGATGCTAGGATGACAATAACATATGCCGTCGTTGGCTTAGCTGTTGCTATGTTGGCAACCGTAATTGTACAGTATGTTACAGATAATTTATTATAAAAGTAAAAGGAGAACAAATTATGAAAAAATTATTTTTAGCAACCATGGCTACTTTGATGTTAGGTATTGTGGTGGTTGCGCCTAAAGCTATGGCGGCAAGCTGTGGTTCCGCTAGCCAGTGTATTTCTGGAGGATTAAATGCTGCTGGCGCCAATACGTCAGCGGGGAGTCTTAGCGATGTATTATCAACGGTTACTTCGGTATTGATGTTTTTGATCGGAGCTGTTTCGGTAATTATGATTATAGTTGGTGGTTTTCGCTACACTACTTCGCAGGGCGATCAGGCAAAATTACAAACTGCCAAGAATACAGTTATGTATTCAGTAATTGGCTTGGCTATAGCAATATTTGGTTACGCAATCATTAGCTTTGTTATATCGTCGTTTATCGGTTGAGCTGGTCGCTTAACAAAAGACGTTGTATATGATATATATAGTAGTAGTTAATCGTACGAAGAAAGGACAGTCATACGTATGAAAATCAAATTTAGAAAAGAACAAATTCTGGGATTACTAGTAGTACCGGCGCTTGTAGCCGTTGGTTGTTCAGCACCGGCATTTGCTGCAGATTTGACTCTAAGTAGCGGAGCTAATTCCGCTAAAGGTACCGATCAGGCGCAATGTCTCTTTGGTAACGAGCCGGGTTGTGATCAAGGTCAAACCCCTATCTTTCGTACTGTTACCAATGTCCTGTTGTTTATTATCGGTGCAGTGTCAGTGATTATGTTGATTATTGGCGGTTTTCGCTATGTGGTTTCGCAGGGCGATCAACAGCAGGTACAATCAGCTAAGAACACTATTCTCTATGCTGTCGTTGGTATCGTGGTAGCGATTCTAGCTTATGCGGCAGTTAACTTTGTGATTGGTAGCTTCGTTAAGACAGAGTAAGTAAAGCTATTAGTTATAGTTATAAATCAACCGCGCCAGAAGCGCGGTTGATTATTTGTAGCCAAATACTTACCTTTTAACCAAATATATAGAATTTAGCAAAACGTCATTTTGCTAAATTCTACTGAATAGCGATTTTTTTGGCCTGTTCTTGTTTTACTTTAGTGAAGCTAATAGTTAGGACGCCATCCTTGAGAACTGCTGAAACTTCGTCTTCCTTGACGGCTACTGGTAGCGCTAGCGTACGACTGAATTCACCCCAGTAACACTCCTGAATGTGCCAACGCGAAACCGCCGTGTCATCTCCGCTTGATAGTGTGCCGCTGATAGTCAAGATACCGTCAGATATACTAACATCTAAATCTTCTTTGTTAACACCAGCTGTACGAGCTTTTATGACAAGCAGCTCATCAGTCTCGTATACGTCGACAGCTAACTGACCTGGAAAATCGTCTTCTTGATCTTGCCAAGCTGTATTATTGTCGGCTGGTTGTTGCTGTGCGGCGGCTGCCGGAGCGGCTGATGTGTTATTATCATTCGTTAAGCTGTCGTCATTTAGAAATGCTGCAGCCAGTTCGTCTTCGATCAACAGATCGTCATTTTGTCTACGTGCCATTGATATCCTCCACTACTCTCGTTGGCTGATTGAAATAATATAGCTATATTATAAATGATAGATAGCGTATAATCAACTGTATAAACCATAAGAGTGTAAAAAATACAATGAGAATCTCGCCGTTTGATCTATTAGCACCTCACTACTGTTGTTCTTGCGGTGCAGTTGGCCAGATAATTTGCGATAATTGTAAAAAACACATCGCCTCGCGATCGTTTCGTAGCTGTTTGGTTTGCACGAAAACTATCCGCAATTCAAATGGTCTGTGTCGTTCTTGCAAACAAAAAGTACCCTTCAAGCGTATTTGGTGTGTCGGTGAGCGCTGTGATGCACTGAAGTCGTTAATTGATGCCTATAAATTCGAACGGGCTAGTGGGGCCTATCGTGAGATCGTCGACCTACTAGACGAATACTTGCCTAAGCTTCCGTCTAATACGGTAGTCGTGCCTGTGCCGACGATTTCGACACACATTCGCCAGCGCGGCTATGATCATGCAGCGAAACTAGCTCGCGAACTTGCTAAACGCCGCGAACTTCCCTACTCGACCGTATTAAGGCGGGAAACTTCGACTGTGCAGCATACCGCTTCTCAAGGTGAACGCTGGCAAAATGCGCGTGAAGCATTTGTTTGTCATAAAGTCGAGTTCGATAGTTGTGTTATTGTCGATGATATTTATACGACTGGCGCTACGTTGCATTATGCTGCTAAAACTCTGCTGGACGCTGGTGCTGAGGATGTGTCGGTGGCGATTATAGCGCGCCAACCTACTCGCAGTAAATAATTTTTGCTATAATAAAGATTACTGGAGAGGTGACCGAGTGGTTGATGGTACTGGTCTTGAAAACCAGCGTGGGGCAACTCACCGCGGGTTCGAATCCCGCCCTCTCCGCCATTTCATGCTTACTCGAACCCTCGGTAGCTGACACGCTGCCGGGGGTTTGCTTGAATAGGTTGACTGTGACTAAATAGTAGCAACCATGAGTGAAGCGCTATTCCGTCGCGAGCATCGTCAAGCCAGTCAGAGAGAGATGGGCTGGTTGAGTATGGTGCATTCGAAACGGGGTACGAAACTCAAACGTACAGTCATTCACAACGCGAAGCCCTTGGAAGTCTTGCAGTAAAGCAAGCGGAAGTTGAAAAAATGCTCGTGTCCGGAAAAGTCACTCTCAAGTCGCTATTTGAATTGTTTCGTAATGCTGCACAAGAGGGCAAGCGCCCCAAGATAAAAATATGGAGCGCTTATTCAGTGTTGGTTGACCCAATTGTGCCTGCTCCGGGGAACGTTTTTCCGCCGCCTTCGACTACCGAATGAGGCTTACTTAGTTTTCTGGCTATCAATTAGTGGTTCCCAGGGTAATTACTTGGTTGCAGAAAAGCTAGCGGCTGGATGCGCCGTAGCCACCAGTAGTGGAGCCATTATTACTACCACCACTACCAATGCCGCCCGTGCCGTTAGAGGCACTTGGTATGAAGTTGCCAATAACGAAATTAACTGCCGCGTAAGCTAATATTGCGACGACGATACCGACTAATGCATACAAAATAGTGTTTTTAGCGGATTGAACTTTTGAGGCGTCGCCGCCGGATACTACATATTTCAGGCCGCCAATGATTAACATTATTACGGCTATTGCACCAACAATAAAGAGCAATACGCTGCTAACTCTCGAAAATACACCAGATTCACCAAATAGCGTAGCCGGTTGGTCAGCGCCGCGTGCTGAATTAGCTCCTTCGACAATAGACCCGATAGCTGCTGCTGGTAGCGGCGAAAGCAGCATAGCGACGACACTGACCGACGCTAGTATTCCAATAATAACGTTACTATGCTTCATGATAATTTTCCTGAAGTCTCCTTCTAAATACTAGTATACATGGTTGTTGCCAAAAATCTATGCACAACACCGAAAATATGCTAAACTAATGCTGACTGGAGGAGTACCCAAGTGGCTGAAGGGGACGGTTTGCTAAATCGTTAGTGTGGGGAGACCTGCAGCGGGAGTTCGAATCTCCCCTCCTCCGCCAAGATAGAGATTACATAGCGAATCTCTTTTTTTATGGTAACTATCAGGCTGGCATGATATAATGCGGTTATGCAAGACGACTCATCGCAAGATTGGCAACAACCGGCGGAAGCGGCTTCTGGAACGCCTTTTCAAGCGGTAGCTCCGGCGTCAGATGCAGAATCAGGGAAGCTCTCGGCGGCGCCAACTACTGATAATACGGCATTAGCTTTCAGTAACGATGATGCGCGCTCACAGGCAAACGATGAATTCAAATCAGAGGCTTCTCAATCAGAAGCGGCAATAGACTCTAACACTAGTGTAGACTCTGAACCTAACGACGAAGAAATATTGGTGCGCTGGCAAGGCCCAGAGCATCTTTACAGCGAACGTTCTACCCAGTGGTATGCGGCTTTGGTGTTAGTAACGCTGATTTTGATGGCTATTGCCTACTTTGCTTTTCGCTCGTTGACGTTTATGATTTTGCTACCGGTGATGGCGGTGGCGCTTGGAGTGTACGCACATCGTCCACCGGAAATAATTGATTATGTTTTGACTCGTAAGGGTTTGTATGCACGCGATCGACTGATGCCGTATGACCAATTCAAATCGTTTGATGTCGTTACTATCGGTAATGTACACCATATCGCATTGATTCCGCGCAAGCGTTTCCAATTAGGCCAAAACATCTATTTTCCAGAGGAATCAGGTGAGAAGATCGTCGATATGCTGGCTGCTCGCTTGCCAATGAAAGAGGTTAAGCCGGATTTCATCGATAAACTGCTGGCAAAACTTCATCTGTAGCAGGTTTATGACTAGCTTGTGAAAACTGGCATAGTATGCTACTATTAGTTAGTTAGCACCCGTAGCTCAGCTGGATAGAGCGTTGGTTTGCGGTACCAGAGGTCGTGCGTTCGAATCGCGCCGGGTGTACCACGATGTTCTTATACGGAACCAGGCCATGAGGACTGTGGCCTGGGTCTCGTGTCTGATAGTTGAGGCGTCTGCCCTGTTGGGCGGGCGTTTTCGTTGTTTTGAGGTTGGTTTCGTGCTTACCGTCCCGCTTTGAGTTCGTCGTTCCACTATCATACGTTGGTGACTGTGAAAACTTACCAGGTATTGTTGCAAGTCAGGTATGTATTAGGCGGCGATGCACATCTTCTGAACCCTCTTTATTTGGACTTGACAGTTATCCGTCGAGATGGTTGGCAGAGACTCTCAGAAATAATCCGTAGATATATACTACTGAAGTCTTCATTGAATAGAAAATAGTAAATGAAAGCGAGTTAAGCGTTCATTTGCGGTGCTGCTGGTCGGCAACAGCATCTCCTACTCTTTCCCCTTGCCTTTAGCCTGTTTGTCGATGGTGATCCGTACATCCGTGCATCTCACAACTTCGTCCACGGCCTTCGGCGCCCAGATACAGATGTCGATTAGGGCGGCACGGTGATCGTCTGGGAGCTTACGACCTATTTAGTATATATACAAATTTTCCGCTATTTGACGATAGACAAAGTGTCTCCCTGCTCCGGTATAAGTAATGAGGTGAATTTTCTCCTGTTTTTTGAGGGAAATCAAAACTTTCTGTATGTCGACTAGCGCATCGTGTACTTGGTTGAGTGGATACTGTGCTAATAGTGTGCCTAACGTCATCCGGCAGATTGTTGTTTTCTAATATAGGTATAAATGTTGTATGTTCTACGGGTTTCCAGGTATCGCATCGCTCTGCGCAATTAGTGAATGGCTGATTTTGCAGCAAGCGTTGACGAGTCTGCGTATCTGACAATGTGCCTACGACTAATCCATTACGCTCATTGCGACCAGAAATGACGAAACCGGAATCGTAGTTGATATGCATCTGGCGGACTAGGTCACCGCTAAGGTGACTAGCGAAAACCGTACTGGCGAGATTGCTGTAGTAGAAGAAGGCAATATATGTGATGATAAGAGTAAATGTTAATGCGATTGGAAGGATCCGCCGGATTGTTGCTTTGGTGATAGTGTAACGCATAACTGTAATACAGCATAGTTGCTGGCGTTCACGATTGTAAAATAGCTGAACCCTAATAAGGCATCGATGTAACTCGCGGGATAAAAACGATGATGATTATGGCACTGAAGGGGGCTTGTTACTAGACAGACTGTTGCAATGTGATGCCAAGGAACTCGGCTCGGCCCTTTATACCAAATACTAGTGTCCTGAGTTGTTAGGGGGCCGGGACGATACGACGAGGACTGGTTCTGGCGGAGAGACAGGGATTCGAACCCTGGGTACGATTACTCGCACACACGCGTTCCAGGCGTGCACCTTCAACCACTCGGTCACCTCTCCTTGCGCTTAATTTTACCAAAAATTTCGCAAAATCTGAATTGTAGTTGGTAAAATTAGGCAGATTGTAGTATTTTACACAATCTTCATCGGTTGATTTATTAAACAGCACTTGTCTATAATAGATTAATATGACAGCTCGAAAGACAGCAAGGCCGATAATTCAACTTAAGAATCTTACAAAAGTATACGGTATAGGCGATGCGGCGCATGATGCGCTTGATGAGATTGATCTGACCATCCGTGAAGGCGAGTTTATCGCCGTGATGGGGCCGTCCGGCTGCGGCAAGACAACTTTGCTTAATATCATTGGTTTTTTGGATCGGCCGGATAAGGGCGAATATTTATTTGAAGAGAGGTCAACTGCTCGTTTATCGGAGCGGCAGTATGCCAAAATTCGTTCCAATAAGATTGGTATTGTTTTCCAAAGCTTCAATCTGATTAATCGTTTGACGGTACTGGAAAACGTGGCTTTGCCGCTTATTTATAAGGGAGTTTCTAGGATTAAACGTCTGGAGATGGCTAGCAGTATCCTCAAATCTTTCCATCTACAAGAGCGTGAGTATTATATGCCATGGCAATTATCTGGCGGGCAGATGCAGCGAGTGGCGATCGCTCGTGCTTTAGTAAATAAGCCGAGCATTATCCTAGCCGATGAACCGACTGGTAACCTTGATAGTCGTTCTAGCCACGTTATCATGGAAGAGTTGGCTAATCTACACAAAAAAGGCAATACTATTGTCATGGTGACTCACAATCCGAACTTGACTAGCTATGCCAGTCGTGTCATCAATATGCTGGATGGCAAAGTTGCTAGCGATCGTCGTGTGACAGTAGAATCACACGAGGAATCGAAAGCAGTGGCGATATCGTTGCATAAATCTGACAAGCCTAAAGACAATGATTCCAAAAAAAGCAAAAGCGCTAAAGACACGGAAAACAAGTCTAAGAAAACAGCCAAATCCAAGAAGAGTGAGGACGACAAGAAATGAGGTTGATGACAGTTGAACATATTACCGATGCCTATCAGACATTGCGACGTAGTCGCGCGCGTACAGTATTGACAGCTCTCGGCATTGCTATCGGTGTAGCTAGTGTGACTTGCATCTTGACTATTAGTGACGGCGCTCGCGGGATGATCTCTAGTCAAGTTGATACTTATGACGGTAAGTTGATGATTGTCCGGCCAGGAACCCAAACGCGCGACTTAAACGCTTACCTTAACCCAGCTGGCCAGCAGCTTTTTGGGACTAGTTCACTAACTGAAGCTGATATTGATGCTGCTAAATCTATCGATGGTGTTGGCGCGGTTGTTCCATTGATGATTTTGAATGCCACAGCTAAAACCTCCCGCGCTGAAGCCGCTAATAATGTTGTGCTTTCTACTACGCCATCTTTTGCGAAAACTGCCGATTTTAAGATGAGCGCTGGGCAATTTCTCGGCGAAGAGACTGACGATTCAGTGGCAGTGATTGGTAGTGAACTGTCAGCCAAGTTGTTTAATACTGATCGTTCAGTCGGACAGATGTTTACTATGCACGGACAGCAGTTCACGGTGATCGGTGTAGTCAAATCAGGGGCAAATCCAGTGAATTACAACACTGTTGATTATGGTAGTGCTATCTTTGTTTCATACAATCAAGGCAAACTGTTGCACAAAGGTAGTACGCAGATTCAACAAATCAATGTTCTTGCCAAAGACAAAGACAGCGCCCCTGCCGTCAAGAGTAAGCTAAAGGAAAAGCTGCTCAAACAGCATCTTGGTGAAGAAAACTTCATGATTCTAAATGGCGCAGATATCGGTCGTCCGGCTGGTGAGCTATTTAGCGCTTTGACAGCGGTAATGGCAGCTATCGCGGCGATCTCGCTGGTTGTGGGCGGCGTTGGCATTATGAATATTATGCTGGTCGGCGTAGCTGAGCGTACCCGCGAGATTGGTATCCGCAAAGCGGTTGGCGCTAGCCAGCGGACGATTATCGGGCAGTTTTTGGTTGAATCACTAATGATTAGCTTACTAGGCGGTACTTGCGGTTATTTGGCAGGCTATTTGCTAGCCTTAATTGTTAGTTCGCAAATGAGTTTTGCACCGACAATGACATGCTCAACAGCGGTAGCAGCGCTACTGATGGCAGTTGGTTCTGGCGTTATCTTTGGTACTTACCCTGCTCTCAAAGCAGCGCGCAAGAATACTATTGAATCTCTGCGGCAATACCACTAGGCGTTCGCAACCCGCAAAAAAGCGGTCGCACAAACAAAATAGACAGCTGGGCTGTCTATTTTCGTATTATAGTTTATTAACTCTTTATCTATTTATCGAGAGCCTTTTTGAATTTTTCGATTAGATTGACTTGGGTCGGATCGACATTATTGAGAATTGCCACATAAATGCTAGCGAAATCTGCCAAAACGCAACCCCACAGCATTTGCTGTAGCGGCGTTTTGCCAGCTAGTGGTACGACGGTTGATTTCGGACGCTTGCCAGATAACATGCGGTCGGTTAGCGAGAAACGCTTGAGGATGCGCGGGTGCTCAAAATCACTCAACAAATCAAATACAGCGAAAGGCTTTTCTATCGGATGGCTAGTCCAGCCGACAAATTCGTTATGGCTAAATTCTGGCAAATAGTTGCAAAAAGCGACATTTTTGGCGTTTTCATTCCAGCTAATTTTCCATTTATAAGCTAGCGGCGCCATTAGGCTGCCGCCATAAAAAACCGGCGTTTTGCCGACGGCAATCAAAGCTAGCTGCTTGGCGTAGTTTTGCTTAGTTGGCACATCTTTGACCCAGAGCGAGCTCTCCTTCTCTAGCCAGGTGCTAGCAGCAGTTAGCTCGTCGATATAAGTGCGATCAATCAGTTTAAAAGCGTTTAATACTTCAAGTAATGCTCGCAGCGAATAAACTACCGCCATACGCGGCTGGCAATCTTTCGGGATGAGTGCCGATAGAATGCGTTCTTTCTTGGCGATTTCGTCGACTTTGCCACCAGTAGCAATGATAGCAATTTGGCAGCCGCGTTCAATTGCTTGTTCGAGGCACGACAAAGTTTCTTCGGTGTTACCCGAATGGCTGCTAGCGATTACTAAAGTATCGCGGCCGGCATAATGCGGCAAATTGTAATCTTTGATAACATCAAAAGGAATCGTCAAAGCTTCCTTAAGCAGCGACTTAGCGAGATCAGCTGCCAGCGCCGAACCGCCCATGCCAGCTACAATAATATTGCGCAGCTCGCGGGCATCATGCTCGGCATCGCGCAGCTGGCAATCGAAATTTGCTTGCTGGTAAATTTTGGCTGCAACCTCTAGGGATCCCCCACTGTCTCTTTGTTTTAAAATATTAGGGTCGTCCAACATAATCAAATCACCTTTCTCTTGCGATATTCCATATAGCTATGATACAGTATATAATAAATCAAGCATAAAAGTAATGAGAAGGTGGGCACATGGATATAAAATCGCAAACTACGCAGCCAATCAGTGACGATCAAGATCTCGCCAAAGTGTTGGCTGGTGTAAATAACGGAGCAAAAGCGGCTAACACGCAATCAGCAACACCATTGCCGCCACTGCCGGACTTGCCACCTGAACCAGAGCCGGAACAGCAACCGGCAGCTTCGCCAGCGCCGCAACCAAAGGCTGCTAAAACTGCGGCAACAACCGATGCCAGCGACCTTGATACAGTCAAGAATAATGCTATTCGGGAGTTGCGTCCGCTTGTTGGTAAGCTTAATATCTCTGCTGAGGAGAAATTTGATACATATTTATTACTAATCCGTTCGACCGATGACAGAACGCTAATTCCTCCTGCTCACGAGGCAGCTAAAGAAATCACCGATGAGTCTCGCCGTGCTCAAGCATTGTTGGATATTATTAAAGAGATTGATTTTTTGTCAAACCCACAGTAAGCTAGCTTTAGTCGGATGTTAGAGGCCAGCACTTCCTACAGCATCTTCGGAAGTGCTATACTATAGCTATGTCTATTCGTTTTGCTACAGATAATGAAATTAATTCCTGGGATGAGCTGGTGGTCAATAACGGTGACCGCGGTAATATGTTGCAGGGGTCAGTCTTTTTGAACCTGAAGCGACTATCTGGTTGGCAGCCGCGGTTCATTATCTGCAATGGGTTAGCGATCGGCGCGATCGAAAAGCACATTCCTCTGCTTGGTAAAGTTTGGTATATTCCGAAAGGTCCCGGAGTGGATAATGCTAAGGATCTCGCCGAGGTAGTACCGGATCTACGCGATTTTGCTCGCCAGCAAGGTGTCTTCACTATTAAAATCGAGCCGGAATTGCTGCGCGGTACGGATGTTTCGACAATTAAATTATTGCCAACGCAGCCGATTCAATACAATGCTTCGACAGTGGTGGTAGATTTGCACGATGATATCGATACGATTCTCAAAAATTTGCCGCAAAAAGGACGCCACGCTATTCGCCGGGCTGACCGCGACGGCGTAGTCGTCAAGCGCGTGCCGGTCGACGACGAAACTTGTCGCCAGATGTATGCTCTATTCAAAGAGACGGCTGATGGCGCCGGTTTTACGATTCGTCCGGCGCAATATTACCGTGAATTTTATCAGCGGTATGTTGATGCTGGCCAAGGGCAGTTATTTTTTGCTTATTACCAAGGTCAATTGGTGGCTGGTGCTTTCGCGGTGATTCTTGGCACCAAAAGCACTTACAAAGATGGCGCTTCGATACGTAAGCGTACCGCATACGGTGCTAGCCACCGTTTGCAATGGGAAGTGATCAAGTGGGCTAAGGAACATGGTGCGCTCGAGCATGATCTTTGCGGCACGCCGGCATCCGATGAAATGAGCAATCCAAACCACCCTCGTTACGGTCTAGGGCGTTTCAAAACTAGTTTCAATAAGCATATTACCGACTATATCGGCGCTTTCGAGATTTCTGTGTCGCCTATCAAATCGCGCCTTTGGAGCAAATATGTCGAACGGCTAGTGCGACGGCTCTACTTCATGCGCCGTCATGAGTCGTATTATTGATTAATATTTTTGAGTGATGTCGTTCGGTATTAATTAATAATTCTGTCACTAGCGATTCGTCTTTGCGATTGCCTGCCGCACCGTCTCAATTTCGTTCCATGGATGCGTACCGTCGGCGCGCTCAATAGTTTTCTCATGCCCTTTGCCCAGGAAAATAACGGTATCGTTGGGGCTAGATACGCGTGAAACTGCGAAATTGATTGCCGCGGTGCGATCTGCTATCAAAAATAGATTTTCATCTCGTTGCTTGCCAGATTTTTCGGCGCCAGCGGCAATTTGCGATAATATTTTGCGTCCGTCGACGTCGCGGTCGTCTTCTTCTGTCAACACAACTTCGTCGGCATATTTGCCGGCAATTTCACCCTGGATGGCGCGCTTAGCTTCATCGCGGCGGCCAGCCGAACCGAACAAAACAACCAGCTTGCCTTTTGTTGTTTTTCTGACATCATGCATTAGCCGTTCGAACGAGTCTGGCGTGTGCGCAAAATCGACGATCGCCGAGTAAGCTTGTCCGGCATCAACAACATTCATTCGTCCTTCGACCCCAGCTAGCGTAGCAATTCCCTGCTCGATTTGCTTCTTGGTCAAGCCGACTTCGTTGCCTACGGCCGCTGCCGCTAGACTGTTATAAATATTAAATTCGCCCGGTATGTTGACGTGCATATGGTATGAATTATCACCAACGTGTGCGGTGTAATCGCTGCCTTGAGCATCTAGTTTGACATCTTGGGCACGCCAGTCGCCAGCTTTGATACCGTAGCTGATTGATCGCTTGACGCTGCGGCGAAAAGCATTAGCTGATGGATCGTCGGCGTTGATGATGCCAACGCGGCTAGCTAGCTTAAAAAGTTTGGTTTTGGCAGCCAGATAGCGGGCAAAAGTTTTGTGATAGTCGAGATGCTCGTGCGTGACATTAGTCATAACGGCTATCTCGATAGGTACGCCGAAAGTACGGTGTTGCGCTAAGGCGTGGCTAGTTACCTCTAGTACCACCCATTCAACGCTTTGCTTTTTGAATTGCTTGAGTCTTTTTTGCAGCAGCGATGCCGAAACAGTAGTCATGTGGGCAATTTGCGGCGTGATGTCGTCACCAACACCGTAAGCGACAGTTGTCATCAAACCAGCCTTGATGCCGGCGTTGGTGAGCATTTTATGGATCATAAAGCACGTCGAGGTTTTGCCGTTAGTACCGGTTACGCCGATAACGCGCATTTTGCGCGCTGGATAGCCGGCTTTGGTAGCGGAAACGGTCGCTGTTAATAAATGATAAGTCGGTTCAATAGTTTGATATAGACTCGCAGGGATAGCCTTTTTCAGGGTTTTTTTGAGTGAATTCATACCGGTATTATAGCATCCGGACTTCGCTGGTGATACAATTAAGACGATGAAGGTCTTGGGTATTGAATCGAGTTGCGACGAAACTGCAGCAGCTGTTGTCGAAGACGGCTTTCGCATGCTGTCAAATGTCATACAGTCGCAGATTGATATTCATGCGCATTTTGGCGGCGTAGTGCCCGAAATTGCGGCGCGCAGCCATATTGAAGCGATTGGCCCGGTGATCGACGAAGCGTTGGCTCAGGCGGATTGTAGCTGGGGTGATATCGATGCGATTGCAATGACGTATGCACCAGGATTAATTGGCTCATTGCTAGTGGGAACACTAGCGGCACGGATGTTGGCGATTTTGCATGATAAGCCGCTTTATCCGGTGCATCACGTCGAAGGTCATGTGTACGCGAATTTCATTACAGAGCAAAGAGTAACGCATCCTGACTCTTCCCGGCTCATTTTGTCTAAAACTCAGCCGCGTTTTCCGCTTCTCGCACTGATTGTCTCTGGCGGCCATACTCAGCTGATGCTTTTCCGCAATCATGGCGACTACGAGCTACTCGGCCAAACGCAAGATGACGCTGTCGGCGAGGCATTCGATAAGGTCGCTAAGATTCTCGGACTCCCCTACCCTGGCGGCCCGTCGATTGCCCGTGCTGCCGAGCAAGGTGATCCGGATAAATATCATTTGCCCAAAGCCAAACTAGATAATCCGTATAATTTTTCATTCTCAGGCCTCAAGACAGCCGTTCTGCGGGCCGTTCAGCACGCAGTGGGCAAAGACTTCACTTTTCCGTCACACAAGCTTCCAGGGCTTCTCACGAGCTATCAGCAGCATGATTTTGCGGCCAGTTTCCAAAAAGTGGCGGTTGAAACGCTGGTTGAACGCACAGTGCAAGCTTATCGCGACTTCCAGCCACAGTCGGTGGTAATCGCCGGCGGCGTAGCGGCTAACCAAGAGTTGCGCCGCCAACTGCGCCAGGCGCTGCCGATAGGTATCGAATATGCGCCAATTCAGCTGTGTACTGATAACGCGGCGATGATCGCGGCGCTTGGTTACCAGCAGGCGCAGTACAGCGTGCCGGCAGATCCATACGCTCTCGAGGTAATCCCTAGTATATCAATGGTCAAAACTGCTTGGAACAAGGCTGAGACGTTGTAAATGGTACAACTATTTACCTCTGTTAATAATGATGAATTAGTCAGTATATTGAAGAGCGGTGGTATCGGCGTCTTACCGACTGATACAGTGTACGGCTTGGTGGCGCGTGCTAGCGATCCGGCAGCTATTAAAAAGCTGTATGATGCTAAAAAACGGATTAGCCAGCCAGGGACATTAATTGCTAGCTCGATTGACGATCTGGCGAAGCTGGGGCTAGACACTAGTCAGTTATCACTGGTGGCTCGATTTTGGCCTGGCCAAGTTAGCGTTGTTGTTAATGCCGCTGGCGTTGCCGCTTACCTCAAACAAATGCGGCGTAGCCTAGCGGTGCGTATTCCCGATAACTCTGCGCTTTTGCAGCTTTTAGTGCAAACCGGCCCGCTAATGACAACTAGCGCGAATGCTCCGGGCGAACCGACAGCAACGACAATTGCGGAAGCAAAGGCTTATTTCGGCGATAAGATTGATTTTTACGTTGATGGCGACACAACAATCGGCGATCGGCCGTCGACTATCATCGGCTTTGATGAGAATTCGCGAATAACAGTTTTTCGCCGTGGTGTTGTTGACATTGACAAATTACTTGCCAAGTAATTTTTTGGCGCCGCGAACGATTTTCTTAGCAAATGGCAGGCCGTAATTCCAGACCGGATAAAAAGCATTCATCGGATAATCGTAAGCGCCAGCTAGCGTGTCTTCGTGGCTAGCAAAACCGCGCTTGAAGTTGCTGATACCGTCATTGAGCAAACCGTTCAAATCGTAACGCTCTACTCCCTGCTCTTTGCACTTGGTGATGGCGTGCCATTTTAGCGTATAATTTGCCCGCAAAGCTTGCCCGCGCTGGTTCATGCCACCGTATAGCTCGAATGAAGTTTGGCTACTAACTGCCAGCCATAAGAACGCTACTGGCTTATCGTCCTCATAGGCAGCGAAAATTTGCGAATATTTGCCTAGCTTATCATGAATATCATAATAATATTTGTCATTATGCAAGGCGAATCCAGCGCGGCTAGCGGTTTGGCGATAAATATCAAGGCAAGCGGCGATGCCGCTATGTGATTTGATCTGCTTGATAGTTAATCCGGTACGGCTAGATTTGCGGATATATTGGCGAGTCTTCTTGGTCATCGCCGATAGCAGCTCATCAGTAGTTTTTGACAAGTCAAGAATTAGCGTTCGCGGTAGCAAAATTGTGTTTTTGGAATGACGCCAACCTTTGGCTTGGGGAGGATTTTCGGTGTCGGGTTCGATGGTCAGGGCAACGCACGGCAAATTTCGTTTGGTATAATCGGCGATTGCGGCCAAAACTTCAGCGTCTCTTCCCTGCTGGCAAACAGGTCCGCGCGGGATATAGCATAGCCGATTAAGCGGTTTAGGTAAACTTCGCAGCAGTATTTGCGCAGCGCCAATAACTTCATCGTCGTCAGTGATAATAATGCGTTGGACTTGCCAATTGTGAGCAGATTTTACTTCACCCCAGCCCCAAAGTTGCAATGGATGTCCGTCGAGCGTGTTAACTATATTGTCCCAAGTAGATTTTTCGTTGCATAGAGTCGTTTCAATCATATACTTAGTATACATCGTTTGTGTTATAATAAGATAGAATATAAACACGTGGAAGAAAAGGTGGCAAGAGGTAGGTAGCAAGTTGTATAGTTGCTATGCTTAGTTGTTTTCTGACTTTCACGTGAAAATGAATCGAGAATGAAATGAGCTTGGCTAAAACGTATACTCCAAACGAATATGAACCGTCGATATATGCCCTGTGGGAGGAATCAGGCGTTTTCAAACCGAAAGGGAAGGGCGAACCGTATTCTATCGTCATGCCGCCGCCTAATGCTAACGGCAATTTGCATATTGGACACGCTTTAGGCTCGGCGATTCAGGATATTTTGGTGCGTTATCACCGGATGCAAGGTCACGATGCGGTATATATACCGGGGGCGGATCATGCTGGTTTTGAGACTTGGGTAGTTTATGAACGCGAGCTCGAGAAGCACGGCAAAACGCGCTTTGACTTTAGTCGCGAGGAGCTTTATTCGCAAGTATGGGATTTTGTAGCCAAACGCCGCGGCGATATGGAGCTGCAATTGCGGGCGATTGGTGTCGGTGCGGATTGGGATAATTTGGTGTTCACGCTTGATGATAAGGTTATCAAAACAGTCTACGATACTTTCGAGAAGATGTGGAGTGATGGCTATATCTATCGCGGTGAGCGCATTGTTAATTATTGCACCAAGCATCAGACCAGTTTCTCTGATTACGAGGTAGTCCACAAGAATGAAAAAGGGAAGTTATGGCAAATAGCCTATCCGCTAATTGATAAAGTTGGCGAGATAATTATCGCTACGACCCGGCCAGAAACGATGTTTGGCGATGTAGCAGTGGCAGTCAATCCGAATGATGAGCGCTATAAAGATTTAGTCGGTTGCAAAGTGCTGTTGCCGATTGCTAAACGTGAGATTCCGATAATTGCTGACGACTATGTCGACCCTGAATACGGTACCGGTATGGTCAAAATTACACCAGCGCACGATCCTAACGATTTCGAAGTGGGACAGCGTCATAATCTAGAACTTGTCCAGGTAATCGATTTCGACGGTAAAATGATTAACGTGCCACAGCAATTTGTAGGCATGACGACCTTGGAAGCTCGCAAACGTGTCCTAGCAGCACTGGAAATAGACGAATTGCTGCGCGGCGAAAAGGATATTGAGCACCAAGTTGGACACTGTTACAAATGTGGTTCGGTTATCGAGCCGCTAGCCAAGGAGCAGTGGTTTGTTAAAATGCGCGAACTGGCTGATAAAGCCATTGATGCCATCAGCCGCCAAGAGGTAACTTTTACGCCTAGCAACAAGGGCGACATTGTTATCAATTATCTCAAAGATATCAAAGATTGGAATATCAGCCGCCAGATACCGTGGGGGATTCCGATTCCGATGTTTCAGTCCAAGACGGATTTGAACGATTGGCGTTTCAGCACGGATGTCGATAAAAAAGAAATCGTTGTAGATGACACAACATACCGGCGTGAAGAAGACACGCTAGACACGTGGTTTAGTAGCGGCCAATGGCCGTATATTACCACTGATTATCTCGATGCGGGCGAACTAGCCAAATATTATCCGAATACCGTTATGGAAACAGCTGGCGATATTTTGTTTGCCTGGGTGGCGCGAATGATTATGCTGGGGCTTTACCGTACTGGACAAGTGCCGTTCAAACACGTCTACTTGCACGGGCTAGTGCTTGATGAAAAGGGTATCAAGATGAGCAAGAGCAAGGGTAATGTTATTAACCCGATGGAGACTGTTGCAAAATACGGTTCAGATGCTTTACGCATGGGAATCATCGCTAGCCGCAGCGCTGCTCAGCCGCAAGCGTTTAACACTGGCAAGGTTGTAGCGGCGCGTAATTTCTGTAATAAGCTGTGGAATATCGCGCGTTATACTGAGGATATCGTCGGCGACCATTCGCTAGAGACCGATCCACAGCCGCAATCACTAGCTGACCACTGGATTCTTCGCCAACTAGACGAAGCGACAGAGGCGCTCGATAAGCAATTACGAACTTATCATTTTGCAGAGGCTAGCGAGACAATCTATCATACTGTTTGGGATGATGTAGCCGATTGGTATATTGAATCTAGCAAGATTGAGCAGAATGTTGACATGAATGCATACGTTTTGGACACAGTATTGCGCTTAACACACCCATTTGCGCCGTTTTTGACCGAAACGATTTGGCAAGCTTTGCCGTGGCACGACACGATTCTGGCGGGCGAGACCATGCCAGTTCGTAAAGAATACGACGACATTGCCGCGGCTGAATTCGGCCGGCTCAAAGATTTGGTGTCGGAAGCGCGCTACGTAGTTAGCGAACTGCCAGGCAATAAACGCTATGGTCTGTTGTACATGGACGATTCGCTGGTGGCTGATAATATCGAACTTGTCAAGAAGCTAGCGCGTGCTACCTCGGTAGAATATGTTGACCAGGCTAGGGGACTACGCTTGGCTGCTAGCGGGCGAGACGTTTGGCTAGATATTGACGACGAAACACTTTACGAGCATCAAGCTAACCTCGAGAAACGTTTAGCCGAAGAACGCCAGCATATCCGGACGCTCGAGACGCGCTTGGCAAACGATAACTATGTAGCCAAAGCTCCAGCGGCTCTGGTCGAGGAGTCGCGCAAGACACTCCGTGAAAAACAAGAACTAATTACCCGGCTACAGAACGAGCTGCAAGTTGTGTCGAATAAGTAAAAGCTAGTCGATAACTGGTAAATTCGCGTTATCAAAAGCGTGCCGGCCGCCTTCTTCTAATAAGGCTAAAATATTTTTGTGGTGGTGGCGGCGATCCGGTGAAATGCTAGGCGATTGGTAGCGAAAACTGTTGCTGAGCATGCCTTCTGAGAGATTATGTTCGGAATGGGTGTGCTGCATTCGCGACTCGTTGATGGTTCGTAAATCTTGCGAACTGAGCTTTTGCATGGAATAATCATGCGTCAAACTGATATCAATAGCATGCCCGAAATGCCCGTCGTGGACAGCAACGCCGCTAGCTATCAGCAGACTGAGCGCGGCGAATAAGGTGTTAATGATGTAAGTAAAATATGTCATAATTATGTTTGTTTTAAGGTATTGTGCTTACAAATATAGCACAAGTATGATAAAAAGTCAATAGTATGACATAAAATAAGATTATAAGTTAGTCTGAGGCAGTGTTCGGACGGTTCATAAACAGATTACCGCTAGGTTTTAGCGCGCAGGTTGGCTATCTACTGGTGATGATATTTGCTGCCGCGAGCAATCTCTTGGGCCCGGTATAGTTGCTCAGCGAGAATCAGCCGCACCAACTGATGCGGAAAGACTAGTGGCGACAGCGACCAAACTAGATCAGCACACCGTGTTAGTTCCGTACTGACACCAAAAGCGCCGCCGATAACAATTATTATATTTTTGCTCTGGGCAAAGAGCTCGTTGAGTTGTCGCGATAGGGTAGGCGAGTCAAACATCTGGCCGTGTTCGTCGAGCAGAATTACGAAATCTTGGGGATGTAAACGCGCTAAAATTCGCTCAGACTCCTCTTGGCGGGCCTGCTGACCATCTAGCTTGCTATGCGGTATCAATTGCCACTCAAAACTCCAAGGCTGCTTGCAGCGCGTTTGGTAGCGTTTGATGCCGCCTGAGACCCAATCCTCGTGCTTTTTACCAACGGCGACAACAGTGATCATATGGCGATTAAGCGCTCTTTGATACTGTTGGCGATATTATCGAGCCGTTCGTCTGAAGTGTCAACAGGGTAGTCGTGATGGAGCTGCAAGGTGTCGCGGTCATACAGCGGCACTAGATGGATATGGGCGTGCGGTACGTCGAGACCTTCAACGACTACGCCGACGCGCAAGGGGTTAAGTTCGGCCTGGATAGCCTGGGCGATATTTTTGGCAGTTTGCCAGAGGTGAGTGTAAGTTTCGTTGTCGAGGTCCCAGAGCAAATCTATTTGCTCCTTAGGTACAACTAGAACATGGCCGTCGCTGAGCGGGTTGATATCGAGAAAGGCGATAACCATGTCGTCCTCATAAACCTTGCGGCAAGGAATCTCGCCTTTGATAATTTTGGTAAAGATCGAATCATCCATGAATTGCTCCTTAAATGTGTAAAGTGTATGCATATAGTTTACATATATTTAACATGATTAGCAAAAATAGATAGAGTGGGGTATAATTGTCCGTACAAGGAGAGGTGGCCGAGTGGTTGAAGGCGCACGACTCGAAATCGTGTATGCGGCAACGTATCGCGGGTTCGAATCCCGCCCTCTCCGCCAGGAAATAGCATGAATTTTTATACCGATTATGTTCTTGGCGAAAATTTTTAGATTGACTGCTTGCAAATATCGGGGTATTTATCGCGTCAGTACTAGCTGTGCTCATGGATTATTTGAATAGTGACGGGTATAAGAATTGCCTAGTATTATGGTAATTTATCAATTAGCTCTAGTAGCTTTTCCCATGAGGCTCTGTCGGTGTGGTAATTATCAACGGTAACGGCGTATACGCAAACTTTATACAGAAGAGGATATTCTCGTGAATTAATCCAAGTCTGCATCTCCAAAGGATACGCTAACTGGTCAGAAACCCCAATAGCTGCACCATAATCAGTGGTCAATAAATCAAGCCCGTCATGTCTAATTTGATCTGCCCAATATTTGCAGTGCTCGGTTGCTTGCTTGTAGGTCATTTGAGGGTATTGACTGTTACTAATGCTCATATTTATCATTATAATGGCTTGCGATTCGTTGTGCGCACTTCGATTTCGTCAGCAATCGCAAATAGCGCCTGCCAATCCTTTGGTTTATCGACACCTTTGTCTAGACCACTCAATATAGACAACATCTCATCAAGAGCGGGATCCAACTCGACCGTCGAGTCATGTAGCATCAAACTAAGTAATTCATCGACGATACGTTCAGATTTAGTTTGCGGATAGCGTGCGTTAGGCTGACTGTAATCTCCGCGCTTACACAATTCCGCGATATCCATAGCACGCGCAGCTTGAATTAATGCTAGTATTTTAGTAGTATTACCATTTTGAACTATACTATCTGGCACTTTCTGCATCATTCTATCTATACTATAAAACATCTATGTATATGAGTCAGCTTTTCGTCATGACTCAGGTCTGTATATCACAACCCTAATCGTTATACTTGTGTTTCAAAGCTACATTGTTATTTGGTCTGCCACCAGGTTTGTAGCGATCATGATGCTAGCTCTCGCGGAAATACCCTTCGCTCAAGCGTCTGGAATCTAAAGTGATAAATTGGACTTACATCAATCTAAATACAGCAAAGAGCGTCCATGCATTCTCTAATATATTGGTCGATCAACTCATGGAATTAGCTAAAAAATGAGTCCTCAACGATTTATCTTTGTTTGGCTCTGCTTATGAGTCATGAACTTTTGGCAAGAATTTCTTAATAGATCGCTCACACTGATTAAGCAGTTCGACATTAAGCGGTACTGGATTATTGTTGTTTAAAGAATAATACCTCTGGTCACATATACTAGCGAGATCATCCCACGACACAACAGACGAGTCCTCGAGACCACGCGCCAACGAGAACGCAAAGCTATCAAGATATTCAAGGACATCTGAATTATCGGCATTTTCACGAATCATTTGAATCATATCACGTGCTAGAATTGCCTGTTCATTCTGTTTCATATACTTATTGCATCAATTAATCTGGCTTAGCTTTTCCTTAATCTCGTGTATGATATTGGCAGCATACTCCGTGTCTTCAGTTGTTTCAAGTTCGGCGCCCAATTCGGCAATTTCGTCGAGCAGTGGATAGTGATCCTGGAACACAGCCCCCCAATCATCGCGCGCAAGTGTTGCACCCACGATATAACTACCTAGACAGTCGAGTGGCTCATTTTTGCTGTTTTGCAGTATATGCTTGATTTTATCTACTACAATCTGCTTTCTATTGTCATACATAAGACTATCATAGCATGAAATTGCCCCCATTTCTGGGGGCAATTCGCATCCTTTCTACACTGGCGGTTGGGACGCTACTCCGAGAACAAGTTTTCTGGTTTTCCGGTTTTATAATTTATCAATTAGCTCGAGTAACTTTTCCCATGACACCCTGTCTGTGTGGTTGCGGTCGACAACGCCAGCATAGTATCGTATTGCATAAATATCTGGATATCTTGGGGCTGAGATCCATTCCTGCATATCCAGTGGATAAGCTAGCTGGTCGGAAACTCCAATAGCCGCACCATAATCAGTGGTCAATAAATCAAGCCCGTCATGTCTAATTTGATCTGCCCAATATTTGCAGTGCTTGACTGCTTGTTTGTAGGTCATTTGAGGGTATTGATTATTTTTACCGTATTCTTCTGGCAGATCATCAATTAGTTCCAATAACTTTTCCCACGAAGCTCTGTCGGTGTAATTATTGTAAATGCTTATAGCATATGTACGAACTCGATACAAATGATAATATTTTTGCGGATCAATCCAAGTCTGCATATATAGTGGATAAGCTAGCTGATCAGAAACTCCAATGGCTGCAACCCAGTCGGTAGTTAACAAATCAAGCCCATCGGCTCGGATCTGGTCCGCCCAGTGCGCGCAGTGCTTGACTGCTTGTTTGTAGGTCATTTGAGGGTATTGAT
>CAURWV010000002.1:0-235790 GCA_963528915.1 uncultured Candidatus Saccharibacteria bacterium | reverse complement strand
CGTCGCCGTCTCAACCACAGGAGCTCTGGCAGGCAAGACGATTAAACGGATAGCGACGGGTGGTGGTAATAGCTTTAACTGTGTTATTGCCTCCGACGACAAAGCATATTGCTGGGGTAAGAACGACCATGGCCAATTGGGTAACGGCTCAACCACACAGTCAAACGTTCCCGTCGCCGTCTCAACCACAGGAGCTCTGGCGGGCAAGACGATTAAACGGATAGCAACGGGTAGCGATCACGCTTGTGCGGTTACTACTAATGATCAAGTCTATTGTTGGGGCAGAAATAGTAATGGCGAATTAGGTAACGGTTCTACTGCGGACTCTAACGTACCAGTTGCTGTTTCTATGCCTGGTACTTTGGCAGGGAAAACAATAAAACGACTGTCTGGAGGTTCGTACAGGACGTGTGCAATTGCTTATGACAATCAGGTATATTGTTGGGGCAATAACGATCATGGCCAGTTTGGCAATAACTCTACGACGAGTTCAAGAACGCCAGTCGCTACTTCTTCAAATGGCGACAGCATCTCTTCGGGCCAAATGAAAGTTCGCGCTCAGTATGCTGAAAAGACGGCGGCTACATGCAATGCTGTAACATCAGGTTGGCAGGATATAACTAGTAACTCTGCTTTGGCATATTCACCAACTGGTCCGAGTAACGGCGCGGCAATTAACGCACACACTAGCGACCCGGTGCTACCGCCTGATAGTATGGGCTATAGTTATCAATCTATAGTTCGCGGCACAAGTGGGTCGCCACTAGTATTTACCAATAATCGCGAGATTAACGCTGGCGAGACTGGCTTGTGGGATTTAGCACTGACAGACTTAACGCTTAAGCGCAATACCAGTTACTGTATTCGTTTAGTGACGGATACAGTAGCGGCACCCGGCACTAGTATTGATACCTATTTACAGTATCCTGAGTTTAAAACAGCTGATGGTTCACTCGACTTACGTTTCACTAATGCTGCAAACGCTACACTGAATAATCCGACAACAAAGTTTTCAAATGCAACAACCACTAGGGACGTCAGTACCACGACGGCAAGCTTATCAAATGACTCGTCGCAGCAATTAGAAGTATCTAATAGTTTGTCAACGACAGGTTGGAACGTCTCTTTGGCGGCAACCGGTGGAGCTTCCGCTAAGTGGATGCGGACTGGCGGTGCGGGCGACTATGGCTTCAACAGTACTGATGCTAGTCGAGGTAGGTTAACTGTTGACCTATCGTCAAGCATATTTGTAGCAAATGGTTCAACACCAGCTGGACAGACTTGTTCGACTACTGGTCTGTCGTATGGTGCTGGTGGAGATTTTATTGCTGGTACGCCGTCTGCTAACTCAATTACACTGGCTAACGCGTCCAGCAGTAGTGGTCTGAATTGTATGTTCAAATTGCAGAATATCGGTTTGAAACAAACGGTTCCGGCTTACCAGAAGTCAGGTGTATATACACTACCGGTAACAGTAACGGTGACAGCGCAATGATGGGGAATAATATGAGAAATGTCAGGATTTTCACCTTAATGATAGTAGCCGTGGGAGTTATTGCAGGAGTGATGATTGCTAGCGATGAAGCTCTGGCTACTGATTCTGCTAATTCAACGTTTTCGCAAGTTATACGTCAGATTGATTGCTCGCACACTGTTTACGATAGAGCAGTTGGTCAGGTAAATGATGTAGAATGTGATGTTTTTGCGCCGAAATATGAGCGCTCGACAATTAAAGACAATGGTTATCCGATAATTTATGGAGTTTATGATGCTATTCACGCCGTTGTAGATCCTGTGACATCTGCTCACCGTTTGGAAGTCGAGTTTGCTGGTAGAAAATTTGTGTTAGGCGTAGATCCAGAGTTGACGGTTAATGGTAATGCTTGGATATTGGACTTATCTAATTGGCCGAGTAATCATCCTGGCGACACTACATTAGCGCTGGAGCGTGGTAAGACCTACCCTGGCAAAGTAACGGCTACTGTTCAGCCACATAGTTCGCCGCATCAGGTGACTCATACGACTAATTTCACGATTACTATTCCAGCAAAAGCGACATCTCCAGATGCGTCGGCGAACAATGGTGTAACTGGTGTGGTGAATATGATTGGCAGAAGTTTAGCTAATACTGGTGCTAATATTTGGCTTTTTGTGTCTATAGCACTGGGGCTAATTGCGGTTGCGTTTGGGCTGTTGATATATAAAAAACGAAGGAAACAGTCATGAACGGTAAAAAATTAACTAGCGTTCGGAGGTGTGAAGGAAGGTAGATAAGAATTTACACCGTAATGAGCAAATTGAGTAAAGTAAAAGAAAGGATAACGTATGAAAAAAGTAATAACAAGTATAGCACTGGGTGTTGGCGTCGCTGGACTAGTCGGTTTAGCGGGCGCGACAGCTTATGCGGCTACAACAGCAACTTCGGAATTAAGCCAGACGATTAATGCCGGCACGCTTAGTACCGATATCCGTGATACTGGTGACGCCGTAGTGTCGAATCCAACGTTTGCAATGGGGGCAGTTAATGTGTCAACGTCTGCTCAGACGGCAACCGGTACCTTTGGTGAAGCTGGTAAGCGGATTAGCGTTGACAACCCAGGCGGTGCTAATAATGGCTGGACGTTGACGTTGAATGCGACAACTCCGGGTACAGGAAAATGGACGAGCGGCAGCAATACGTACCAATATAATGGCAACGCTACGACTGGACAGCTGACTGTCAATCCGGCAGCGGGTACACTGACGTCGATGGTTGGCTCTTCGACTGGTATTACGTTGGGCTCGCAAGCAGCATTTTCTGGTACTTCGCCAGTGACGCTGATCAGCGCGGCGGCTGGTTCCGACGACGTTTGGCGCGGTTACGTGACAGGCGTTGGTCTTAGTCAGGCAATTCCAGCTGGACAAGCAGCAGGTACTTATACCTTGCCGATGACACAGACGGTAACGGCTGTTTAAGTTCTTACGTACTGAGCGAAACTATAGTTAGTTTGGGTAACTAGCGACTGCTAAGTTAAGAGCGGGTGTTTTAGATGGACACTCGCTCTTGGTGTCTGGCTAGACTGATAATACAGGGGTCAGTTTAAGTTCAGTATAAGTCTAGCCATAAACGTTTTGTCTTGTTATAATAAACAGCATAATTGCAATAAGGAGGAGATTATGGGTTTTTCGCGTCGGTGCGGAGCAATGTTGGCAGCTGTTGCTATGGTAGTTATGTCGCCGGTGTCCGTTTTTGCTGCAGGAATCGGTAGCCGTCCGGCTAATCCTAATCCAGACAATCCGCGGACGCAGTCGATTTTCATCTACGACTTAAATCGTGGTGCTACAAAATCCGATCAATTGATAATCAGTAATGGGCTTAATGAGAAAGCAGATATTGAAGTGTATGCTGTCGATGGCACTGTTACAGCAACTGGTGATATGACCTGCAAACAGCGGTCTGAAGACAAAAAAAATGCTGGAAATTGGGTCAAATTAGCAAAAAACGAGGTTTCTTTGTTGCCAGGCGAGTCTATGCCGGTGGATTTTACAGTCAATGTGCCGGATAAAGCTGATGTCGGCGAACATAACGCCTGTTTGGTGATTCAGCGTAAAACTGATCCGACAGCTGCTAAGCAGGGTGGTATCCAGCTGCAGACACGCCAAGCAGTGCGGATGGCGATTACTATTCCAGGCAATATTCACCGCGACGTGACGATCGATAAATTTGCCGTCGATAATCATAGTAAGCAGCTTTATAATATCGCTATCAAAAATTCTGGTAACGTTTCAGCTGATGTCGATGTCAAACTGACGGTCAAAGATACACTCGGTAATGTCGTTTATAAAAACGGCGGCGAATATGCGGCAATTGCTGAAGAAGTGCGCCAATTTCGTTACGAAAGTAGCCTACGTCCGTTCTGGGGTGGTAAATATAAAGCCGAAGTGTCAATTGCTTACAACAAAAAGGCTGGTGAATGGGGTGTTAGTAAAAATTCGGCTGATTTAACGACGAAAAAGGTTGAACCGATAGAATTATTTTTCTGGCCGACACCCGCTGCTTGGGCGATTATTATTGGAGCGATTGCTGTAGCTATTGCGGCGGTTTGGCGGGTTATTGTCCTCGTGAAAAAGCGCCGGAAGCGATAATTTACTAGCTGCGATTGATACGTTATAATGGGGGTATGAAGAAAAATTTTCTTGTTAGAGCGTTCTTTGGCATTACCATTGCGGCGTTCGGCGGGGTTCTGTTACTAAAGAATCTCGAGATTATCAAGTTTGATAGCTGGCACGTATTTTGGGGAACAGTTTGGGCGGCTGGTCTGATTTTGGCTGGTCTGACGACGATATTTAGCTCCCGCAGGGCCTCGCTGCGAGTGTGGGGATTACTGCTAATGACTATCGGTGTGTCCATTGGCTTGGGTGCTTACGGTGTAATTAATATTAGCGTTTGGAAAACATTTTGGCCGGTGATTTTGATTACTATCGGCTTGATGGTAAGTGTCGGCTCAGGTGGCCACAAGCGGTCTAAAAAATCGGCTGCCGATGGTAGCGATAATGAAAAAGTTGCGATTTTTTATGGTGAAGAGTCGCGCGTGAAGGGCGATTATGCTGGCGGTTCAGCAACGGCGATATTCGGCGGCGTGGAGTTGGATTTGCGCCAGGCGAAAATTAAGGACGGTGCGGTCATTGATATCTTTACGCTTTGCGGCGGCGTCAGCCTCAGTTTGCCTGACGATGTGATCGTTAAAAACGAGGTTCGCGGCATTTTGGGCGGCAGCGAAGACAAAACTATGCCGAAATCCTCTGCTAAAAAGACGATTATATTGCGTGGCGAGTGTGTGCTGGGTGGCCTGGAAATAAAATAATTTCTTGAGATATTCTTGGGATTTTGGCGAAAACGCGCTACAATGAAGGTAGGGCGTTTTCGCGTGTGCTGGCTGTTGTGACGGCGCAGTGAAATGAGCGGTTATCAACCGCGAAGCCTGCGGGAAGAAATCGGCGTGATTTTGAATCAGCTGAGATTAGACCCCGCCGCGAATGCTGCGACAAAGCAATAATCAAGTGCTGAGAGAGTTGATGCGCTGCCGGTGATTTTGCACGACAAACAAGCGAAACGCGAGCAGCCTAAAATCACTTCTTTTGGAATCGAGATGGTACCGTCCGTCGACAACCTTTCGCGGATTCTCGAGATCAAGAGAGGTGATTTTTGTTTTGCCAGAGATGAGGAGTGTTTATGAATGAATTATTAGAGAAATTACCTGCAATCATAGGAGTTCTAGTGTCAATTCTTTCGGCGCTAAAATCCATAGGGTTTTTCGATATGAGAAATAAGAGGCTAGAAAGAATAGAAAAACTATGTGTAATTTCAGCGAGTCTAAGTAGAAATAACAAAGAATCTAAGAAAAATATTGAAAATGTACTAATGAAAGAGACTAAGGTTTTGAAAGAGCAGGCTGATAGAGAACTGGATCCTGGAGGTCTGTTTGCGATGTTGTTTATGTCAATAGTTTTAGGTTTTGTAACATATCTCGTTATTTTATGGTTTATATCAATTAGTATTACTAGTATCATAGGCTGGTTATTGAAAATAGTTAGCGGAATAGTATTATTTTTCATGATTATAGTTGATACGGCAGCCATTGTTGCTGGACAGAAATCAATGTTTATAAAAAAGGAGGAAGCTTAATGAAATTCAAACACGGCACACGCCGCCGAGCGGCAGAATACGAAAAAGATTGGGTGCAGCGCTGGAAGGATGGCCAGACGTTTGAAAAGTCGGTAACGCAGCGGCCGGCGGATAACGCCTATGTCTTTTATGATGGGCCGCCGTTTATCACTGGGGTGCCGCATCACGGTACGCTGCTGAGTAGCATTGTGAAGGACGCGGTGCCGCGCTACTGGACGATGAAGGGTAAGCGCGTCGAGCGTCGCTGGGGCTGGGATTGTCACGGTTTGCCGGCAGAGAACTTTGTGGAAAAGCAGCTGAATATCACCGATCGGCGGCAGATTGTGACGAGCGACGATCAGCCCGCGCCGCTTGATAAAGACGGCCATCCGCTGCCGACTATCAGCCTGGAAAAATATATCAACAAAGCGCGCGAGTCGATGGTTGCAAACTCTGAAACTTGGCAGGGCGTGATCGACCGGATTGGCCGCTGGGTGGACTTCAAGGGCGCTTATCGTACTATGGATAAAGACTTTATGGAGTCGGTCTGGTGGGCGTTCAAGCAGCTGTACGAAGCCGGCAAAATCTACGAAGGTGAAAAGGTGCTGATGTACGACACCAAGTTTGCCACCCCGGTGAGCAAGGCTGAGGTGACCATGGATAATGATGCTTACCAAACAGTGACTGATCCGAGTGTGTATGTGAGGTTTAATCTGATGGACGAAGATGCTACTGTTCTTGCTTGGACCACCACGCCATGGACACTGCCAGCGAATCTAATGTTAGCCGTCAATTCAGAGATGATGTACTGCGAAGTGTTGGTGGGGGGTGAGAAGCTAATCATCGCTGAGGAAGCGTTGGAGCGCACCCTGCAGGACGAAAAGCACCAGCCACTTGATTACGATGTGCTGCGCACCTTCTCGGGCAGCGAATTGGTGGGTAAAAAATACCAGCCGCTCGATACCGGCTCGGCCTGGCCAGAGAATGACAAGATTCACACTATTTACGCGGCGGATTTCGTGTCGCACGAGTCGGGTACGGGCATCGTGCACATTGCGCCGGCCTATGGTGAGGACGACTTTGAGTTAGCCAAACGTTATGGTGTCAGTGCCTTCCATGTGATTGATGATAACGGCTACTACACCGATAGCAATTACACAGGCCTTGAGGTGTGGGATAACAACAAGTTTATCGCCAAAGACCTGAAAGAAAAGGGCGCGGTGTGGAAGATTGAGTATATTCGCCACGAATATCCGTTCAATCCGAGAAGCAAACAGCGCATCATGTATCGGGCGATTCCATCGTGGTTCTTTGCTATCCAGGGGCAAAAGCCGCTGATGCTGGAGCAGAACGAGAATATCAATTGGTTCCCGCACCACCTCAAGCACGGTCGTTTTGCCAAGAACATTGAGCAAGCACCAGACTGGAATCTCAGTCGCGATCGCTTTTGGGCCACCGCCATGCCGGTGTGGAAGGGCGATCAAGGCACGGTGAAGGTGGTTGGCAGCTACGCAGAGCTCAAAGAGCTCAGCGGCGTGGAGCTCGAGGATTACCACCGCCCGTGGGTGGATGAAATCACCTTTGAAATTGACGGCGAGAAGTTCACGCGCATCGACAAAGTGTTGGACTGCTGGTTCGAATCGGGTTCAATGCCATTCGCGCAGCTTCATTATCCGTTTGAAAATCGCCAGAAGTTTGAGGCGAATTATCCGGCTGATTTCATTGTTGAGTACATCGGCCAGGTGCGAGCGTGGTTTTATTACGTGCATGCCGTCAATACGGCACTGGCCGAGATTGGCGCCTTTGGCCCGGATTGCCAGCACAAGAACGCCTATAGCAATGTCATTACCACCGGTGTGGTGGCGGGCAACGACGGCCGCAAGATGAGCAAGTCCCTCGGTAACTTTACTGACCCGAACGAGCTGATGGATAAGTTCAGTGCCGATTCTTTGCGCTTTTTGCTGCTGAGTAGCCCGCTACTCAATGGCGAGGACTTTGCATTGCACGATAAGGATGTCGGCGATGTGGCCAGGAAGCTGGCCATGATTTGGAATATGTACGACTTCTTTACGATGTATGCTGAGGTTGATGGTTGGGAGTTTGACGGCGAGTTGATTGATCCGCTGAGCGGTCAAGCGATATCTGGTGACGAAGGCTTTGCCTTTCCGGCAAAGCGAGGCCAAGAGCGCCAGCTGGATCAATTGGCGGCCGAGCGGCCTGAGACAACGGATATCGCGACCGTAGTTAGCGTAGTCACGAATCCACTTGACATCTGGATTATCAGCCGCTTGCATCAGCTGGTAGCAGAAGTTGAAAAGAATATGGATGCCTACAACATTCCTGATGCGCTTAGTCCGATTTTACCGTTCCTCGACGACGCCTCCAACTGGTATGTCCGCCGCAGCCGCCGCCGCTTCTGGAGATCGTCGAAAGGGGCCGCGGGCGCTGAGGACGATGGCGACAAGAACGATGCTTATCGCACGCTGCACTATGTGTTGGTGCGCCTGAGCTACATTTTGGCGCCATTTACGCCGTTCTTGGCGGAGGAATTGTATCATAATTTGACGGGCGACGATGAGTCGATTCATCTGAAAGACTGGTTGCCAGCTGGCGAGGTGAATAAGGCAATGCTACGCGATATGAACGCACTGCGTGCTGCTGTCAATGATGGTCTATCGAAGCGTGCCGCCGAGGGAATCAAGGTTCGCCAACCGCTGGCTTCCGCGAAGCTTGTCAGCACTATTTCGCAAAATACGCCAGAGGAAGTTGCTCAGTTTCTAGTCGATATTGCACGGGACGAGTTGAATGTTAAAACCGTAGAGGTCTTTACTGGTTCGGAGCTTGATAGTCCTGAAGCGTCTGCTCAGCCAAGTGTTGTCTACGATCTCACTATCACCCCCGAGCTCAAACGCGAAGGCCTGATGCGCGAGATCATTCGCCACGTTCAGAGTGCGCGTAAGAAAGCTGGGTTGCAGGTGGACGACCGGATTGAACTTGGCATCACTAGCAGCGACACAGAAATCACCCAGGCTGTCGATATGTTTGCTGATACCATCAAGTCCGAGACGCTGGCTGTAAAGCTAGGCTCTGCGGCGGACGACATGTTCAAACAAGAAGTCAAGGTTGACGGTAAAGACGCGGTTATTTTCCTGAAAAAAGCAGTGTAATTTACCGTAACAATATTGAGCGTTCGTGTAAACGGGCGCTCTTTGTTTCGCGCTAACAAATAAAATGGTAACATATAACTATGATTACTAAAGCCATTATTCCCGTGGCCGGTTGGGGCACCAGGATGCTGCCAATCACCAAATCAATTGAGAAATGCATGTTGCCAGTGGGGACACGGCCGGTGGTTGATTATATAGTGCAGGATATTGTTCGGGCTGGCGTCAAGGACATTTATTTTGTGGTTGGCGAACAAAGCACCCAGGTACAGAGCTATTATCGGTCGAACATTCAACTGAATGATTACTTGCGGCGCGCAGGCAAAGAGGATAAATTATCATTGGTGGCACCGTTGCAGGGCGTGCGAATACATTTTTTAACCCAACCGGGAACTGGCGGTTACGGTACAAGCATCCCGGTGGGGTTGGCGAGCGAATTTATTGAGCCGGGCGAATCGGCTTTCGTGGTGATGGGCGATCAGTTTTTCTGGCGTGTTGACGGCGGTTCAAATGCGGCGGATTTGGCGGAGTTGGTCGAGTTGCGTGGTTTGACTGCTGGTCTGCTAGGCAATCCTGTTGACGAGGAATTCATCCCACAAACTGGTATCATCGAGACGGACGAGCAAGGCAATTTTGTGCGAATCATTGAAAAACCGAAACTGGAGGAAGCACCAAGTAATCTCAGCAATTCCAGCTTTTATGTCCTCAACAAAAAAATCTTCGAACTAGCACGGACGCTGCCTGCCAACCTGCAGCGCGGCGAATTTGAGCTTACCGATGCTATCAACGCGTATATCGCCGGTGGCGGCGTCATCGCTGTCGGCGAAGCCAAAGGCGACTATATGGAATGCGGCTCGCCAAGCGGCTGGCTAAAGGCGAATAACGCGATGGCTGAGCTGGTTGCATAAGCTTGCCGTCTCTGTTATAATTGACTACTGATAACAATTATATTTAAGGAACGAAATGAAAGCAGTCGTAAAAATCTCTGGCAAGCAATACATTGTCAGCGAAAAAGAGTCCCTCTTGGTGGATCTCCTCCCTGAAGGCACAAAAGAACTCACTCTCGACGCACTTTTAGTGATTGATGGTGATAAAACAAAAGTTGGTACGCCGACCGTCAAAGGTGTTGCAGTAAAAGCGAAAGTCGTGGAAGCCGAAGTTAAAGGCGACAAAGTTCGCGTCATTCGCTACAAAGCCAAGAAGCGTGTTCACAAAGAAAACGGTCATCGTCAGAAGTACAGTAGAATCCAGATCACGTCGATCAAATAATTTGTACAGCTAAAATTGCCTCGCTTAGAAAGCGGGGTAATTTTATATTTGTGGCATGATTTGTGGTATAATCAAACGTAAGCGAAGAGAGGGCAGATAAACAGTGGCATCTATCATAACAGTTACCAATCAGAAAGGTGGCGTCGGCAAGACGACAACGTCAATCAACTTGGCATACTACTTAGCTAGAATGGGCAAACGAACGTTGTTGATTGATTTTGACCCGCAAGGTAATGCTACTAGCGGTTTAGGCGTTGACAAACAAGAACTAGAGGTAACTGTTGCCGACGCTATCCTCGGCCGCAAGAAATTAGTAGAAGTAACGATTCCAACTGATTTTAATAATTTGTCGTTAGTACCAGCTGTGCCGATGCTAGCTAATACTGAGGTAGAGTTAGCTCAGACTGAATATAGATTTAGTCGCTTGAAATATGCCATCAAGACTTGTACGATTGAGTACGATTACATAATTATTGATTGTCCGCCGAGCCTTAGTTTGTTGACGGTAAACGCTCTAATTGCTGCTCAGTATGTGTTATTGCCAGTACAGGCTGAGTTCTATGCGCTGGAAGGATTGAGTCAATTGCTCGAAACGATGAAGTTGGTGCGCAAAAACCTTAATCCGACGCTAGACTTGGTAGGTGTGTTGCCGACAATGGTTGATAACCGCACCTCACTATCTACTCAGGTATTAGACGAGATCTCTAAGCATTTTCCAGCTAAGGTGTTCAAGACTAAAATACCGCGCAATGTACGTCTCGCAGAGGCGCCGAGCCATGGCCTGCCGATTGGTGCTTACGACAGGTTTAGTAAAGGCGCGCGAGCCTACAAGTCATTAGCAAAGGAGGTAATCGATCGTGTCGGCTAAAAAAGGTTTGGGACGAGGTTTTGATTCGCTAATACCGACAGAGCTTTTGGACGAATCGTTTGACCCGACGGCTGAGCAGGACGAGCGCGTTAGCGATTTGCGCTATATCAAAATATCTTCGATTGTGCCTGATCCGGAACAGCCGCGTCGCGACTTTGACGATGATGCTTTGAATGAATTGAGTGAATCAATCAAGAAACATGGTATATTGCAGCCGGTGGTGGTGCGGCCGCATGGCGATGGCTACATGATTGTGGCAGGCGAGCGCCGTTTTCGCGCTTCCAAAATAGCTAAGCTAGATAAGATACCAGCGCTAGTGCGGACGTTGTCAAATCAACATCGTTTAGAGCTATCTTTAATTGAAAATTTGCAGCGCCGCGACCTCAACCCATTAGAAACAGCGACAGCGTATTTGAAGTTGCGCGATCAGTTTAATCTGACGCTTGATGGTATTGGTCAGCGTGTTGGTAAAACTTCGGCAGCAGTTGCTAATACAATGCGCTTGTTGCGTTTGCCTGAACGGGTGCGTGAAGTAGTAGCTCGCGGCGAGTTGAGCGAAGGGCAAGCACGGACGTTGACTAGTCTTCCCGAAAAAGAAATTCTGCGAATAGTTCCGAAAATAGTCAGAGAGCAATGGAGTGCGCGTACAGTTGAGCGTTACGTTTCTAATTACAAAGTGACACATAATAGCACCTCTGCTAAAGGCAAAAAACCTGTTAATTCGCGTTTTGTGCATGATGAAGAGTGTTTCTCTAAGCTCTTTGGTACGCCAGTTGTTGTTAAAGAGACGCGCAAAGGGTCAGGGCAAATTATTATACCTTTCAAGAATCAGCTGGACTTTGAGCGTATTGCTAAATTACTGAATAAATACAAATAGCGAGAAGAGAATTAAGTAGCTAAGCTTGGTTCTAAGTAAGTCGTCTTGTTGATCTTGCTAGTATTCTATATTATCGAAACGAGTCGACTTTTGTCAGCGGAAAAATGCGCAGCACTACTGGACCGATTATGTCGTAAGTCGGAATAAAGCCAAGACCACTACGCGAGTCGAACGAGTTATCGCCAACACGATTGTCGCCAGATACGAAGACCGAGCCATCTGGTACTGTCCAGTCACCGTCGTGGCTTGTCGGCGATTTTGGTCCGACGTTATTTTTGCGTGTTGTCTTGTCTGGTTGAAAACCGTCAGGGTGGTCATTATTGTATACTGTTAAAACACCATCTTTAACAACAACGCGTTCACCGGGAAAGGCGATAACACGCTTAACTATATAGCGGTCAGCTGACCCTGGCGTGTAGACCGGATTCGTAAAAACAATGATTTGTCCACGATTCGGTAAATAATTCTTGTTATGAATCTGCGCGATAGTTACTGGTATACGGTTGATGATTAGCCGGTCGCCGTCTGACAGAGTATTATCCATGCTGTGTCCCGACACGGAAAAGCTACGGAATACGTAAGTGTTGAGCAGTAGTGTGCCAATGAGTACTGCAATAACAAGTATCCCAAAATTAATCAGATCTCGAATACGAGGATGGCGAGTAAGGTAGCTTGCTTCCATTCTATTTATTATACTCCGCTAATACATAAAAACCAACTTAGCGATAAGCATGATGTTTATTTTTTGCTCAAAATCATTTATAGTACATAGATATGGTGAAGCGAGCAATAGACGGTTTCGTGCCGCGCGACGACTCTGTGCATAGACCGACTGTTAATGAACGAAATAAGGCAGTCGATTTTGGCGATATGGGGCATGCTGTACCTGTACGAAAGCAACAATTACCGTTGCAGCAACGTCCTGCTACTTCAGCTACAAATAGTATTCGCAGTGACATTGATGAATCATTGCGTGAGATTGGTAATAGTTTAGATCTATCAAAACCAGTCAGTGGTAGCAAGCAACCAAAAAATGGGCGGTTAAAACGCGACTGGAAGAAGATCGCTAAGCGTGCAGTGATTGCGATTGTAGTGATTGTGCTGGGTATTGGCATCTTTCTTGGTGTGCGTGCCCTGATGGCGGGTAATGCGGTTTTCAAAGGCGATATTTTTGGTTTTGTTCAAAAAAAGCCGCTCAAGCAAGATGCTAACGGCCGCAGTAATATTTTGATACTCGGTACATCAGAGGACGATGCTGGTCACGAGGCGGGATACTTGACTGACTCTATGATGATTTTGAGTATTGACCAGAACAAGAAAAACGCCTATATGGTTAGCGTGCCGCGCGATTTATATGTCAAATACGGTAAGAGTTGTCAGGCTGGTTATTCAGGTAAAATTAATGCTTATTTTAACTGTGTTAATGACAACTGGTCTAGCGATAGTGCTGAGGAAGAACGTCAGACAGCAACGCGATCTTTTGTTGGCAACATTTTTGGTATAGATGTTCAATACTCGGTACATTTGAATTATAGTGTGATGCGAGACTTAGTTGGAGCGCTTGGCGGCATCAAAATTACTATTGATAGCCGCAATCCAAACGGTGTCATGGACAGCAATTTCGATTGGAAATGCGGTACGACTTCTGCCGAGAAATCTCAGCGTTGTCCGCGCGGCCACTACATTAGCTATCCGAATGGCGAGGTAGAGCTGGATGCTGAGCATGCCCTGTATTTAGCGATGGCTCGTGGTGATAAAGCGCCGACGTACGGTTTTGAACAGTCGAACTTCGATCGCGAGAAAAACCAACAGAAAATTATGGTAGCTATTCGTGATAAAGCACTAAGTGCTGGTACGCTGACAGACTTCACCAAAGTCTCAGGTATTATTGACGCTATTGGAAAAAATTTGCGGACAAATTTCGAAAAAAGCGAGGTACGCACGCTAGTAGAGCTAGCACGTGATATCAAGGGTGATAACATTAAGAGTGTTAGCCTGATTGACGCTGAGCCGACTATATTAACTACTGGTGTCTATGGTGGTGCGAGTTCGGTAGTGCCGACGGCAGGTACTTATGATTATAGCCAGTTGCGATCTTATATCAAAAAGAATCTCTACGCTACGGATATTACCAGAGAGAATGCTAACATTGTCGTACTTAACGCTACCGGAATTTCGGGAGTGGCGCAAAAACAGGCTAATAAGCTAACTGAGTTAGGTATGACGGTTAGTAAAGTTGGTAACGCACCGCAAGGCAACGCTTATCCAAGCAACAAAATATACAAAGTTTCTACCCGCGCCAAAACTGCTACGTCAGTAAAGCTGAAGTCGCTCTATGGCGTCGCACCAGAGGTAGCTGAAAGCATACCTGGTGTCAAGTATAGCGCAGAAGTAGACTATGTGGTTATCGTAGCAACTAAACCAAGCGCGGGTGAATAGGCGCTAGTAGTATGGTGGGTAAAATAACATCTGGGTGGTATAATTAAACAGTATGAGTTCAACGAAGACGCATAAATATCGTTCCAAAGCGAGCTCGCTGGCGTATATGCTGTTCAATGTTTTGCTGGCGCTTGCGGTGTTTGGAACGATTTATGTGACAAGCTCGCCGATTTTTGCCTTAATACTAGTAGCTCTCGGCAAATGGCGGATCTTTTCGGTGCGACCGCGTTTTTGGGTGGCTAATATCTTAGTCAATTTAGTTGATGTGATCGTCAGTATCAGTTTCGTGCTACTGATTTGGCTATCTGGCGGCTATATGGCGATACAGCTGGTCTTGACCGCCTTTCATATCGTTTGGTTGTTGCTTATCAAACCGCGCTCGAAGTATATTTACATAGTTATCCAGGCGGGTGTCGCATTATTTCTAGGTTTGTCGACCTTATCGTTGATGGCGTATGCATGGGATTCGTTCTATTTTGTAGCGGTAATTTGGGTTATTGCGTATGCATCGGCTCGCCATGTTGTTAGTCACTACAAAGGCGTTAGCGTTAATCTTTATGCTATGTCGGCAGCGCTAGTGTGTGCTGAGCTGGGCTGGATATCGTACCATTGGATGATAGCGTATTCTATACCGGGGCTTAGCACGATTAAAATACCTCAGTTCGCGATATTTTCCGTGCTAATTGGTTTCGTGGCCGAGAGGGCGGCGCGTAGCTATCATAAGTATGGTAAGATTCGAAGTGCTGATATAGCCATGCCGATACTATTGACAGCGCTGACGATGATTGTAGCGTATATTTTCGCGGTTCTGAACGGCAGCGACGCATTGTAAGCCGTAAGTTGGTGAGGATTAAGGATAACTTAAGTTTTTGTATGCATAGTGAGGAAGATAATGAACTTAGATAGTACAGCTCAGCCGAAACCGCCGCAGGGCGCAGTAATGGAAAAACCCCGTCAAAACAATATGATTTGGTTGTCGGTGGCTATTGTAGTGGCATCATTGATTTTATCAATTGGTGGAGTGGTGTGTATTTTATTGATGAGAGGATTGATCTTATCAGACAGGTTTATTGACGGCAATTTGGCGGCCAACACCAGAGAAGTTTCTGTTTCTGATATAGTGGATAAAGTATCGCCAAGCGTGGTGTCAATTGTGACCAATGGTAGATCGCAATCGTTATTTGGTGACACTAGACAGACGCGGGCAGCAGGTACAGGTATTATCATTAGTAAAGACGGATATATTTTGACTAATAAACATGTGGTATCAAATGCTCAATCTGTGACTATAGTAGCTTCGGATGGTTCAATCTATGATTCAGTGTCGCTTATAGGCACCGATCCCCTGAACGACTTGGCATATCTAAAGATAAAAAATGTCAATAATCTCACGCCGGCATCTATAGGTAATTCATCTACGGCGCGAGTCGGGCAGAGCGTCATAGCTATCGGTAATGCACTAGGGCAGTACCAAAATACAGTTTCAAAAGGAATAATATCTGGTAAGGGACGGGTGGTCTCGGCAGGCAATAGTAATGGTGAAGAGCAAGAATCACTCACTGATATGATTCAAACTGATACGGCGATCAATTCCGGTAATTCAGGCGGGCCGCTGATAAATTATAGCGGACAAGTTATAGGTATCAATACGGCAGTTGCTTCCGGTGCTGAAGGGATTGGCTTCTCGATTCCGATTAATGCCGCTAAAGGCACAATCAAGCAAGTGCTGGCTGGCAAAGGGGTCCAACGAGCGTATTTGGGTGTTAATTATACAGATATCACACCAGAGTTAGCAAAGCATTATAACTTGCCGTCAAAATATGGTGCGTATGTAGCTAGAGGCCGCAGCGATAGTGCTAGCGTAACTGCTGATAGCCCAGCTGCCAAGGCAGGTCTTCAAGATAAGGATATTATTACCAAAGTTAACGGTGTCGAGCTAGGCCCTCAAGGCAATTTGTCTAGTGCTCTTGGCCAATATCAGCCGGGAGATAGTATTAATTTGACAGTAATTCATGGCGGCAGGACAATAGTCATTAAGGTGACATTGGCGGCATACCGAGAATATGTTGGCTCATGATTGCAATACTATGCTAAGGCCGCGCGTCAATTTGTGATGTAATTGGCGCGAAGCAGCATAAGCTATTATTGCGCCGTGTTGTCTGAGGTCAGCTTCGATAAGTACTAGAGAGCCGGAACTCAAATGACATGGCAGCTGGTCAATCAATCGGTAAATCAGCGCTAAACCTTCATTGTCAGCAAAAAGTGCTAATTCGGGTTCGTGATTAGTTTCGGGTGAGCGTTGCCATGAGCGGTCAACATAAGGTAGGTTGGCTGTTATTATGTCGAATTTTCCAGGCACAGAGCGTAATAAATCGCTTTCAATTAAGGCAACATCAGCGTTAAATTTGGCGGCGTTCTCGCTGGCTACTCGCAGAGCTTGTTGGCTAATGTCGGACAAAATTACGCTAAGTTTAGGAATCTCCAGTTTGGCGGTGATTCCTAAACAGCCACTGCCAGTGCCGACATCGAGTAATTTACCAGAAACTTGGATTTCTTTTAGTATTTCTATAATAACCTCTGACTCAGGTCGAGGTATCAAAACTTGCGGTGATACTTTGAATTCGCGGCCATAAAAATCTCTATATCCCAAAATATACGCGAGAGGCGTGCGGTCTAGTCGTAGCATGAGCCGCGCATCGGCGATATCCACGCGCCGTGGGTCGATCTTCTCATCGGGGTGCGCATGCAAAAAAGTACGATCTTTACGCAGGGTGTTTGATAAAATTAGCTCAGCGTCTAACTTAGATGAAGAAATATTAGAACGTTTCAGCGTCTCTGCAGCATTTTTCAACCAAGTTGATATGTTCATTTGATTATATTAATTGACGTTCTTTGCCTTCAGCTCGCGTTCATAGGCTTGTAGCCTCTCAATAATGTCGTTGATATCACCGTTCATAGCTGCGGGTATATTGCTACGCGAATAGTGAATGCGGTGGTCGGTAATCCGGTCTTGTGGGAAATTATAAGTGCGAATTTTCTCGCTGCGATCACCAGTGCCGACTAAAGCGCGGCGTTCAGCTGATAGCTTAGCGTTTTCTTCATCAATTTTCATTTGTAGCAAACGTGATCGCAGTACGCTCATAGCTTTTTCACGATTTTTGATTTGCGATTTTTCATCTTGATTAGTAACAACCATTCCTGTTGGCAGATGAGTAATACGCACTGCCGAGTCGGTGGTATTAACAGATTGTCCGCCGTGACCGCTAGAGCGGTAAATATCGACGCGCAAATCGTTCGGATTGATCTCAATGTCAGTCTCTTCGGCTTCAGGTAAGACAGCCACAGTGGCGGTGCTAGTGTGGATACGGCCTTGGCTCTCGGTAGCGGGTACGCGTTGAACGCGGTGAACGCCTCCTTCAAATTTAAGTTTGGCATATGGTGCATCGCCTGATATCTTGAAAATCACTTCTTTGTAACCGCCAGAATCGTTACTCGACTCGCTAATTAATTTGGTTTTATAACCGTTGGTTTCGCACCATCGCAGGTACATACGGTAGAGCTCTGCCGCAAATAGAGATGCTTCGTCGCCGCCAGCGCCGGCGCGAATTTCCATAATTATATTCTTCTCGTCGTTGGGGTCTTTTGGTGTTAATAGAATGAATAATTTCTCGTCAAGCTCAGTGATTCTTGCTTCGTTCTCCGAAATTTCTGCTTTAGCGAGTTCAATGAGTTCACCGTCGCCTTGGGCGAGAGCTTTAGCCTCAGTCAGCCGGTGTTCAGCCTCGTCGCGCTCGCTGGCGATAGTAATGATCGTCTCTAACTCGGTAAAGCGCTTATTTTTAGCAGTAAAATTCGGTGAGCTATAAGCTTTAGGTTGCGCTAAAAAATTGCCGAGATCAGCATACTCGGCTCTCAAATCACTAAGGTTGAGAGAAATTTTCGGCATAACCTATATAATATTATAGCATAAAGAAATGTTGATCTCTTCTTGCAAGCGTATGCCAAAACGCGGTACTGCACAATACTTGACAAATTACTATATGTATAGTAGTATATAGGTTAATATAGCGTAAAGCGAACGACGCAACAAAGGAAGCTTATACATGTCACACAAACAAGAACAAAAAGCATGAACTCATGCAGATGTCGAGGCGTGGGTTTTTAGTAGTGTTGATCCATCATATCCAGTTCGGGAGAGCGCGAGTCAGACGAATAGGAGACCGGCGGTTGTCCTGCATCTCGGTATTGAGAAAGGCGACAAGTACGACGATCCGATAATGCGTGACGCCGGTGCTACAATGGATAGAGTCCGAATTAACTGGGGCAATTTAGAAGTGCTTGCGGTAGATAATGACGAGGATAGTAAAGACGGCTTAGTGTTTAAGGCTAATCAAGCGCCAGAATATGCGGATTGTACTAGCCCGATACTAAGCGAGCCTAATCCTCGTAAAGAAACTGACTTTATCTTACTCTTGCCAGAAGGAACGGCGGATGGGGTGAAAACTATGGATCTTCGACCGACATTAAGGAATGTCTTTGTGGAGGATTTTACTCGTCCGGGTGGTGGTAAAGGAGGGCGTGTAACTGATGAGTATGCAGTGACTGATTATCAACATTCGTTGGTTGGTGATAGCGTAGGCCAACTACAGGTGGTAGTACAGGATGGAATACCAGTCGAAGCACAGCTAATAAACGATTATATATAGTCGTAGCGTGTCTCTATTGACAATAGTACAAGCATGATGGTATAATACAGCTAGTATGAACGAAAACAAAACACCGAAACAAGAAAAAATACACGAAAAGATTGTGACGAATCAAATAGGTCGATTACAGAAAACCTACGAAGTGAAAGAGAGCAATCTTGCAACAGGAGATTCCCTGAGGGTTAATGGTTTTCTAGCAGTAAAAGGACCCTCTGAATCTGATTTTTTGGTTGTGATTAATCCAGAGATTACTCCTTCTCATCATGATTCTACCGTAGAGACTCAGCTAAAAGGAGACATACAGAATGACTTAGATTTCATGCGCAGCGCATATTTCAATTTTGTTGCTATTGAGAATGGAATGACGTTGCCAGATGCTGTGCACGTAACCGATGATCAGCGAAAGAGATTGGAGGAGCTCGGGCTCATGAATGTGCTAGCTACGGGTTCGCTGGAACAATTAGAGAAGGATGGTCGCCCTGTCGGGTTGGTTCTATCGCGCGGTAATCAACTTACTGAAAAAGAGGATATCGAGGCACGTGCCGGGGAAGTTGGTCTTTACTCTAAGACCAAGGTCACGTTTAGTAATGGTGAAGAGACATGTATTGCTGCTACTGATGCAGCTGGTAATCGAGTCTTGATGCCGTATAGTGAGGAACTAGATACGATGCTGCAGGAGGGTTTTGGCTATCAAAATACTGATGGTGACAGAGATGTGTTCAACGTGCAACAGGCATTTAACGAACAAGCTGCGTCGTAGCTAGCCACTTTGCTATTCTTGACTATTCAATAAAACCGCCGCGAGAGAATGCGGCGGTTTCGATTGTAAGATTACATGTATTTAGGCAGCTTTGGCAAAATCGTTTTTATTTAGTTTGCTCTTATCGCTCTTAACGGTTTTTTGTGCGTTCTTTTTCTTAGCTTTGTTGGCCAGCTCGGCACGGTGCTTGGCGGCGGCGGCCCAGCGAGCCTTGAAGCGGTCGACACGGCCTTCAGTATCGATGATCTTTTCTTCGCCAGTAAAGAATGGATGTGAAGCTGACGAAATATGAACTTTCACTAACGGATAGGTTTCGCCGTCTTTCCATTTGATTGTTTCTGTAGATGGCGCTGTTGAACGAGTCAAAAACGCAAAGCCTGCTTGTTCGTCGCTAAATACGACCAGGCGATAGTCTTGTGGGTGAATACTGCTTTTCATAACTGTAGTATTCTAACAAAAACTTAAGCGAATGTCAAAAGTGTAGTTTGTGTTGCTTGTCATTGCGCCGGCGTTCCTTCTCGGTGCTGATTTTGTCATGAAGTTTGCGCAAGGCGCGTTGTGAGGCTGGTAATTGAGTAATAGCGCGGATTTCTTCCTCAATATCGGCTAAATCTTCATCGCTGAAGTCCTCGAGGCCGACATAGCGCATGCGGGCACCTTTGGTTGAGCGGATTAGCTCGTCGAGTTTGAGCTGGATAGCTTTGCTGTCGCGATTTTGGGTATTTTGGATGAGAAATACCATTAAGAAAGTGACAATCGTTGTACCAGTATTAATAACTAATTGCCAAGTATCAGAAAAACTAAATATTGGGCCGGAGATAAACCAAATAACAATTGAGATTGCTGCAAGTATAAATACTCCGGCCGATCCGGCTAGTGTCGATGCGCGTGACGAAATTTTGCGGAAGTGTTCTTTCATACTTGTAAGCATAACAGAAATATAAACATTGGCAAAATGTTATATGTTATAAGGTGGTCTGGCAGATTCTTCTAGTCTTGAATAAGGTAGCTAGTAATGCTATACTGTAGTGGTAATAAATCATTAACGACGCAGTCCATCATAAACTCCAAATAGTGGTGGGCGAGGAAAAGGAGTAATTCAATGTCTGTAGAAGTAGACATGAAAGCCTTGTTTGAGGCTGGTGTTCATTTTGGACACAAAACTAGCCGTTGGCACCCGAAGATGGCGCCATATATTCACAGTAAACGCCAAGATAGCCATATTATTGACTTGGCAAAGACAGTTGAGGCTTTAGATAAAGCGCTGCCATTTATCACTAAAACTGTTGCTAGCGGCAAGAAAGTGTTGTTCGTCGGCACTAAAAAGCAAGCCAAAGATATCGTCAAGACGGCTGCCGAGGCGGCCGGCCAACCGTATGTGGTAAACCGTTGGATTGGCGGTATGCTGACCAATGTCACCACTACCAATGCACAGATTAAAAAACTGCGTGATCTCGAGCGTCGTATGGGTAATGGTGACCTCGAAAAGCGCTATAACAAGCTGGAAGTTCAGCATTATCAAGAAGAAATTGATAGCTTGAACTTCAAATACGGTGGCATCAAGGAATTGAACGGTAAGCCTGGCGCTTTGATAGTTCTCGATATGCTAGTTGATAAAAATGCTATTGCTGAGGCAAAAAGTTTGGGTATTCCAGTAGTAGCGATTACTGATACGAATACCGATCCGAGTAAGGTTGAGTATCCGATTCCAGGCAATGATGATGCGATCAAAGGATTGCAGCTGCTAGTTGATTACTTCGTAGCAGCTGTCAATGAAGGCAAGTCAAAGAAGGAGGAAAAATAGGATGGGCGTAGCAGTTGAAGACATTAAAAGATTGAAAGAATTAAGCGGTATCGGCCTGACTGATGCTAAAAGGGCGCTGGTTGAAGCCGAAGGCGACTTCGACAAAGCTCTGGAGGCGCTGCGCAAAAAAGGTTTGACCAAGGCTGAGAAAAAAGGCGATCGCGAGACTCGTGAAGGCTTGATCGAAAGCTATGTCCACAGTGGGCGAATTGGCGTGATTGTCGAAGTGAACTGCGAGACGGATTTTGTAGCGCGTTTGCCAGAGTTCAAAGAATTTGCGCACCAAATAGCTATGCAAATTGCAGCAATGGCGCCGAAGTATGCGACGGCTGAAGATATTCCGAGCGATATTTACGAGGCGAAAAAGCAGGAATTGCTTGCCAGCGAAAGCCTGCAGAACAAACCGGAAAACATGCGCGAGCAAATTGTTGCTGGCCAGCTCAAAAAGCACTTCGCTGAGCAAGTTTTGTCCGAGCAGGCCTTTGTGCTCGATGACAGCAAGACCGTTGGCGAGCTAATCAAAGAGCAAGTGGCACTGCGCGGCGAGAACGTGCGAGTCAGCCAGTTCAAGCGTATTGAACTTGGCGTTACTGAATAACGGCACGTGTCTAAATAGAGCTAAAATAACCGCTGAAATGTAGCGGTTATTTTGATATCATAAGATTATGAATAGCTGGAGGGCGGTCGAAAATGCGTAATTTTGAGTCGGGCGGATTTAATTTTTATGACAGCGAGAAACCAAAAAATGTTGATTTAGAGCATTCAGGAGAGTTAGACGAGATTGATTTGCGGCCCGAGAGCGAGGTCTTTCAAGATCATGAGCGTATCGATAATGGCAAAGATATCGATGATCAACTTAACGATTTGCGTGATCAGCTGAGCGAGGATACAGATGGGATAATTCACATTGATATTCCGGCGTATCAGTATGATTTCGCTGATAATCCTTTTGTTGGGCTGGGATCGCGCCGTGTGAAGACTTATGAGATTTCTCGCTATATAGATGTAGTGTTCTTGCACCGGTTTATGTATCAAGATATTATTGTTTGCGGATCGCAATCGCGTAAGTTCGTCGGCGAACCGGGGCGGGCGTCGTTCGTCAAACACATTCGCGAAACTGGCGGTTTGCCACTAGATAATAATGGTGATAAACCTGATATTTTGGGGCGGGCGTTTGTGCCGTATATGCCGTACCACACGACTGACGCGTTTTTCCGGCTATATCATACTATAATGCCGCGGGTGGCGGAGCGGCCGCACTATCCGCTAGATGTGTGGCTTATTTTTGACGCTAAGGCCTATCAAGAGGCGGACGGGTCGCTAGATTTCCGCCAAGCGTATCGGTTGCGCAAAGGGTTTGATAGGCGAGCCAGCCTGCTAGGCGTAGCGCAGATAAATTAACGATTGATGTTACAATAGAGTAAAGGAGAATATATGTTTAGTACAGACGAATATGAATCAAAGATGACAGGCGCGCTGGAGCATTTCGGCGAGGAGCTGCGCAAAATCCGTACTGGCCGGGCGCATCCGGGGATGTTGGAAGGAGTACTAGTTGAAGCGTATGGTGCTAGTATGCCGCTTAATCAAGTGGCTAATGTGACTGCTCCAGAGGCCCAGATGCTACTGGTAACACCGTTTGATCCAAGCAATCTGCAAAATATCGCTGCGGCGATTCGCAACGATCAAAGCCTTGGCTTTAACCCGAGCGACGACGGCCGGGTGGTACGTGTACCAGTACCAGCGCTGACAGAGGAGCGCCGCAAGCAATTAGTGCGCCAGGCGTCAGACAAACTAGAAGAAGCGCGGATTGCTCTGCGCAACGTTCGCCAGGATGGTATCAAAGACGCCAAGAAGATGAAAGAATCTAAAGAACTTAGCGAAGACGACCTTAAACGGATCGAAAAAGAGTTCGATCGTCTGATGGGCGAGTATCAGGATAAGCTTGAAACGGCCTTCAAGACTAAAGAAAAGGACATCCTGACAATCTGATGAGCGAAAAAACTCTGCCGACACACGTTGGTTATATTGTTGATGGTAATCGACGCTGGGCTAAAGGTCAGGGATTGTCGGCGCAAGAAGGACACAGTGCTGGTTACGAGAAGCTGCGCGAAATTATCATCGATACGATTGATCGAGGTGTACCGTATGTTAGCGCCTATATCTTTAGTACCGAAAATTGGCATCGCAGCGGGCCAGAAGTTAAGCATTTGATGGATCTGGTAGTGCAAATGTTGACGCGTGATCTGCACATTTTTGTAGAACACGGTATACGGCTTAGAGTGGCGGGAACGCGCTTACGGCTTAGTCGCCGAGTCAAAAAAGCTATCGACGAAGCGGAAGCGGCCACTAAACATTTGACACACGGTACGGCGATTTTGTCGTTTAATTATGGCGGGCATCAGGAGATTATCGATGCCGTCAATACCTTGCGCAAGACCTTGTCAGCTCATAAAAAAGTGACAGCCCAGATCTTTGAACAATTTTTGTATACGCCAGATGTGCCGCCTTGCGACTTAATTGTGCGCACTAGCGGCGAGCAGCGTCTCAGTAACTTCATGCTTTGGCGCAGCGCTTATAGCGAACTAATTTTTGTTAAGAAGGCTTGGCCGGACATGACAAAGCGAGATGTAACCGCTATACTAAAGGAGTACGCCAAGCGTTCGCGGCGATTTGGAGGGTAAATGAGTATAATTTTTGGTATCATTATCGGGATAATTGTGCTGACTATTCTCGTGGTTACGCACGAATTAGGTCATGCTTTGGTGGCGCGCCGCTATAATGTGCGCGTCGAGGAGTTCGGCATAGGCTTTCCGCCAGCAGCCTACAAAAAGAAGGTCAAGAAGAGTTTTTTGGGCAAAAATGTTAACTATAGTGTTAACTGGTTGCCATTGGGCGGTTTTGTCAAACTGCAGGGCGAGCATGACGATGACAAAAAGCCAGGAGATTACGGTGCGGCGACATTCTGGCAAAAAACGCAGATTCTGCTGGCGGGCGTGGCGGTAAACTGGTTGAGCGCGGTGCTGGTATTCACCGTTTTGGCATGGTGGGGTATACCGCCGCTGGTGCAGAATCAGTTCACGGTGGCGAGCGATACGGTGACATCTGGCAAAGAAGTCAAAATTGCTGGCATAGAAAACGGTTTGCCGGCGCAAAAAAGCGGACTCAAAGCTGGTGATGACGTCTTGTCGGTTAATGGCGACAAAGTAAAGACGCCAGATGAGCTGACTAAAAGATTAGCTCGCGAAAAGGGTAAGACAGTCGAAATTCGTTATTCGCGGAATGGCCGAGAAGCGACGTTGCCAGTGGCGCTGCGTTCCAATAATAATGATAAGCGCGGCTATTTAGGTGCTAGCTTATCGCAAGAAATTTTGATGCGTTCGACTTGGTCGGCGCCGGTTGTCGGCGTGGGTCTGACTACTCAGCTGACAGGCTTAACAATTCAAGGACTTGGGCAAGTTGTGTATGATGGCGTTACTGGTTTGGCGATGAAAATCGTGCCGAATGACCAGGCGCAGCAGCAAGCTAATCAAAAATTAGCGACGGTTGGCAACAGTGTCGGCGGTCCGGTGACGATATTCGGCATGCTCTTCCCGGCGGCAGGTGAGGCTGGCGGGCGATATGTTTTGATGATTGCCGGCTTGATAGCGTTGTCGTTAGCGGTAATGAACATTTTGCCAATTCCGGCACTTGACGGCGGGCGGTGGTTTGTGACAGCGTTATTTCATCTGATAAAAAAACCTCTTAATAAGGACACAGAAGAGAAGATTCACGGTATAGGTTTTTTGATTTTGATGGTGCTAGTAGTACTAATAACAATTTCTGATGTCGGGAAACTATTTCGATGAAACGTTGGCAGGTGGGCAAATTATCGATTCGTCTTAGCCGGCAGCAGGTAACAGTTTGTCTTGGCTGGGTGGCGCTAATAGTGCTGGCTATGGTACTATCGACCTATGCTGTGGCGGGTATCGCATGGCTAATGGTGAAGGCTGATTGGCTATCACAGATCAATGCGTCAGTGGTCAATTTGGTGTCGCAAGGGTTTGTTCATATTGTGACAGTGATTGTTGTTTGTTTAGTAGCTTGGCGAGTTAAGAGACCTTTATCAATAAAGCAAGTTGGCGTACAGCGCTTGATTGAATGGCGTGACATTGGCTTGGCGGCTATAGGTGCTATAGCGTATCTGGTTTTAACGGTTATTTTGTCGTATATAGCGCAATCAATCATACCGGGATTTGATCCGAGTCAACGTCAGGATATTGGTGCGCCGGACAAATTATTCTCGCTAGACTTGGCTCTTGCTTTTGCTATATTAGTAATAGTAGTGCCATTGTGTGAGGAGCTACTCTTTCGTGGCATATTGTATGGTAGATTGCGTGCTGCTAAGATATCGGCGGTGCTCTGTACGGTTTTTGTTAGTATACTTTTCGGTGTAGCGCATGGCCAATGGAATGTCGGTATCGATACATTTGCGCTCAGCTTAGTACTTTGCGCACTACGTGAGTATACTGGGTCTATCTGGGCAGGCTTTTTGTTGCATTTGATCAAGAATAGTATAGCTTTTTATGCTCTGTATATTGCGACAACTCTGTGGTGATTTGTTGATATGAATAATTCACGATAGAATAGGGGTTGTTATGAAATTAAGCAAAAATTTTACTCGGACACTTAAACAAGCACCAGCCGACGAGGTGGCGCGTAACGCTCAATTGTTGATTCGCGCTGGCTATGTGCACAAAACCATGGCGGGAGCGTATTCGTATCTGCCGCTGGGACTGCGCGTACTCGAGAATATCAAGCAAATTGTGCGTGAGGAGGTGAATAAACTTGACAGTCAAGAGCTAGTCATGAGCACGCTCCAGCGCAAAGATCTTTGGCAAGAGACTGGCCGCTGGAGTGACGAACTGGTTGATGTGTGGTTCAAATCGAAACTGCAAGACGGCACTGATGTCGGCTTTGGCTGGACGCACGAAGAGCCAATCATCGAGCTGCTGCGCGGTTATTTGAAGAGTTATAAGGATTTGCCGATTAGCGTTTATCAGTTCCAGAATAAACTGCGCAACGAACTGCGCGCTAAAAGCGGTATCATGCGTGGCCGCGAGTTTATTATGAAAGACATGTACTCGGTGCACGCTAGCAAAGAGGGTCTTGATAATTATTACCAGGCTGTGATCGAGGCGTATAAGCGGTGCTACGACCGTTTCGGCATTGGTGGCGAAACTTATGTGACATTTGCCTCTGGCGGCGCTTTTACCAAATTCAGTCACGAATTTCAGACGATTTGCGGTGCTGGCGAAGATTATATATATTTGCATCGCAGCAAGAATATCGCTATCAACGAGGAAGTGCTTGACGATGCTGTCAAGGAGCTTGGCATTAATCGCAGCGAGCTAGAAAGAGTAAAAACTGCTGAAGTTGGTAATATTTTTAACTTTGGTACGCAAAAGTCCGAGGAAATGCGCCTAGTCTTTACTGATGCGGACGGCCGTGAGCGGTACGCTTATATGGGCAGCTATGGTATCGGTATTACGCGGGTGATGGGAGTGATTGTCGAGAAATTTGCTGATGAAAAGGGTTTGGTGTGGCCAGAGGGTATCGCGCCTGCCAAGGTGTACTTGGTGCAAATTGGCGATAAATCGCGGGCTGCTGCCGACGAGCTATACGATAAACTGCAAGCAGCTGGAATCGAAACTTTGTACGATGATCGCGATGAGCGTCCGGGCGTGAAATTTGCCGACGCCGAACTGCTAGGTATTCCGTATCGGGTGACGGTGAGTGACCGCTTGGTTGGTGACGGCAAATGGGAGGTAGTATCGCGGCGAACTGGCGAGCAGCAGCTCTTGACGCCTGAGGAGTTGCTTGCTACACTGAACTAACCTAGAATATTTTGTATTGGAGGGGCTGAAGTATCTCTGGTTAGAGAAACTTTCGGACGTGGTATAACGAAAGGAGAATATAATTCATGAAGAAAGCGTATCAAATTACCGAGAATGGAAGAAAAGAGCTTGAAAACGAGCTGACTAACTTGAAGGGGCGACGTGGCGAAATTGCTGAGAAAATTGCTGAAGCTCGCGGTTATGGTGACCTTAGCGAGAACGCCGAGTATGATCAAGCGCGCGAGGAGCAAGGTTTGGTTGAGACGCGCATTGCTGAGATTGAGGATATTCTACAAAATGCTGAAGATATCAAGAGCGGTACTGCGCACGAAGTAAACCTGGGCAGTTGCGTGACACTCGAGTCAAATGGTAAGACCTACGAATATACGATTGTTGGACCGGTTGAGGCTGACCCTATTAATGGCAAGATCTCGGATGAGTCTCCACTAGGTACAGTGCTGATTGGCAAAACTGTTGGCGATGTGGTTGCTATTAATACGCCAAGAGGTGAAACCACCTATACAGTCATAGCTATTGTTTAGCCTGTAGTATAGGAGTGCTATAATGGATACATTATGGCTACCCTACAAGATTACCGCAACGAACGTTTACGAAAATTAGAGGCGCTGCGCCAGCTAGGCGTTGACCCGTATCCGGCGAAGTCGGCGCGGACGCATGCTTGCGCTGAGGTTTTGGAAAAGTACGATGAGCTGGCTGGGCACGAGGTGGTGGTCGCTGGGAGAATTGTGTCAATTCGCAGTTTTGGCAAATTGGCGTTTATCAAGCTGCGCGATCAATCTGGCGAGGTGCAGCTATATTTGCAGCGCGATGATGTGGCAGAATTGGACGCTAGTCGCGGTGTATTGGGTATGAAACAGCTGAAGCTTCTTGATACGGGCGACTTTGTCGAGGCGCGTGGCGTGATGACGACGACGCAAACTGGTGAGAAATCGGTTGGTGTGCGTGAGCTTCGTCTGTTGACCAAATCCTTGCGGCCGATGCCGGAAAAACTCGAGAACAAAGAAGAGCGTTTTCGCCGCCGCTACGTCGATATGAATGTTAATCCTGGGGTACGCCAACGGTTTATCCGCCGCAGCAAGTTCTGGCAGGCGACGCGTGATTATTTGAATAGCCACGGTTTTACCGAGGTCAACGTGCCAGTGCTGGAGCATACCACTGGCGGGGCGGACGCCAACCCGTTTGTGACACACATGGATGCGCTGGATGATCAGCAATTTTACCTAAGGATTAGTCATGAATTGCCGCTGAAACGGTTGATTGGCGCTGGTTTTGAGAAGGTGTACGACCTGGGTCCGCGCTTTCGTAACGAGAATTATTCGGACGAGCATCTGCCGGAGCACATCGCCATGGAGTGGTACGCGGCATATTGGGATTGGCGAGCTGGTATGCGCTTCATGGAGGCGATGTATAAGGATGTTTTACAGAAGACGTTCGGTACATTGCAGTTCCAACTCGGTAAGTTCAATGTTGATATGAGCGGTGAATGGAAAGTCTGGGATTATGCTGAAGTGATCAAAAAACATTATGGCATTGATGTGTATAATACAACGATTGAGGAAGTTGCCGCCAAGCTGAAGGAATATAATCTAGAGGTGGAAAAGACTGATTCCATCCCGCGCGGTATTGATAAATTGTGGAAGAATATCCGTAAAAACGTGGCTGGGCCGGTCTGGCTGGTGAATACGCCGAAGTTCATCTCGCCGCTGTCAAAGACTAACCCCGATAACCCGCAGGCCGTCGAGCGCTTCCAGCCAGTGATTGCTGGGTCGGAGCTGGGCAATGGCTTCTCGGAATTGAATGACCCGATTGATCAGCTGAACCGGTTTGTTGAGCAGCAACAGATGCGCGATGCTGGAGACGAAGAAGCGATGATGCTGGATATCGACTTTGTGGAGATGCTGGAGTACGGTATGCCGCCAGCTTGTGGTTGGGGATATTCTGAGCGGGTATTCTGGATTTTTGAAGGCGTAACGGCGCGTGAGGGCGTGCCGTTTCCACAGCTAAGAAGTGAAATCGACGAGACGACACGGGCGATCTATCCGCAGGTGAAGTTGTAGCTTAGTGGCGGGCAATTTCGTCAATTGCCTCGATGAAAACTTTTGGCTGGTCTTTATGGATGTCATGCGATGATTTGATATTGTCAATCAGCTTATTTTTAGAACCCAATAATTCGTGTACGCGCTGGGCGTCTTTATCGTCCATAGCACTGGCTAGTACGCCGTGTTCGTCATAGTAGCTCCCAGATTGTGTTGGCGGCGCCACGTGGAGTAGAATTGACGGCTTGGTGATACGTTTTAGGGTTGCTGTTTGATCAAATTTATTAAACCAGCTAAAGTTATAAAAGGTTTGACCAAATCGTAGGTCATATTCGCCAGTTTTGTCTTGCATGTTTGCAGTGAGATCGAACAAGGTATTGACTTGTAGCTCTGGAGGATAGTACCAAATACGCGGGATTTTGCCAGGATGTTGCTTCATATATTGAAGAGCTGGTTTCTTGACGATTTTATCCCAAGCGTTTGGACCTTTGGTATTAAACAGAGTCTGCATGTATGTATGATCGAGCCAATACTGCGTAAAATTCGACTGTCCGCTCACCAGGAAATCGTGCATGTCTTTAAAGCTTCTCCAGGCAAAAGTTGATTCGGCACGGCCTTTTTCGGTAGTAAAGAACGGCGCGTCCTCGATGATTAAGCCGCGCACCATGTCGGGCGCATCAGCGGTGATTAAGCTGGCTAATAAACCGCCTGACGAATGTCCTGAAATGATAACTGACTGCTTGATGTGTTGGCGAATGAACCAGCTAATATCGGTGCTAATGGCTATGGCTGAATACTTCGCTGGGTTCTTGCTGGAGCCGCCGTGTCCATAATAGTCAATGGCATAGATATGGTACCGCTTGGCAAGTTCAGGTAAAACTGGCGCGTAATCTTCCCATGAAACTTGTTGTCCGTGTAACAAAACTAATGCCGGACCGTTTGCTGGGCCTTCACCGTAGTTGAGTACTGAGCCGTCTGGTAATTTTGCTTGTTTCTCCTGAAAGCCAGCTTGCTGTAATTTTGCCTGTGTGTCGTGGTCATAGGTCAAGTTGCGGTGAGCGTAAAACGCGAGACCAATTCCGACTAGCGCTATAGTGATTGCAATTATATACACGATACGCCTCCTTCGCGGGTGTTTTTTCGTTGGTTTGGTATTGTCCGTGGACGGTTTGTTCATAACAACGATATCTCCATTTGTATGAAAAATATGATTTATATGAATTTAACTATAGATGAGTATGCTATAATACGCAAGTAAGAAGAGGTGAGATTATTTATGGATAAAGCAAAAAAAGACGCGCAGTTAAATAAGAAAAGTTTTCCTGAGGGGAGGTGCGCCTGGACGGTAAAAGTGGGTGAGCGTGGGCAAATCGTTATACCTAAACAGGCGCGCCAGATATTTGATATTAAGCCGGGTGATACGCTAATCGTATTGAGTGACGAGAATCGCGGTATTGCTATCCCATTAAAGGAGCAGTTCGGTAAGCTGATGGCAACAATTTTTGACAAGGCAGGATAGTGTGGTGGTTGCCCGTCTCTTTTCGCGGATTTTCTTGATATAATGGGAGCATGAAGCGATTTATATTGGGAATACTAATCGCTGGATCTTTGTTGGTTGGATCTGGCCAAGTGGCATTTGCGTCGCAGACAGATAATTTTACCATCACTAAATTTGATGCGGAATATTCGTTGGGTCGCGACAGTGAAAACCGTTCAACGTTGGCGGCAATCTGGCGAATTACTGCTAATTTTCCGCCGAACCAAAACCGGGGGATTGCGCCAGTTTTTGTGAAAAATTATGATGGGCATCCGACGAGTTTTTCTTTTCAATCGGTGACTGACGAGCATGGTACGCCTCTGGAACACTCTTGGGATGATGACGAGCTGCGGATTGGCAATAAAAATACGTATGTTAATGGTGAAAAAACGTATGTTATCAAGTTTACGCAGCGTGATGTCACTAAACAATATAGTAATACGGGGCGTGATGAATTCTACTGGGACGTCATTGGTAACGAGTGGCGTGTGCCGATGGAGAATGTGCGGGTCTCGGTGAAGTTTGACGAGTCGCTGCAGACGGCGCGGACTGGCGAGGCGTTTTGTTACGCTGGTAGGCAAGGTTCAACTAATCGATGCAGCGTGAGTGGTAATAAAGGTGAAATCATCACCAGTATGAATCGGTTGGATCGTCAAGAAGGTATGACGGTGGCGGTTGGCTTTAACAGCGGCACCTTTGCCAGCTACCAGGAGACGTTAGCTGAAAAATTGATCAGGATATGGTTAGTTGTGCAGATACCGGCAACTATCCTGGCGGTTATGTTGATAGCGTTGCTCAGCTGGCGATATCGACGGTTATTCGGCCGGCAAGCTGAGCTGAAGCCAACTCCACCAGAGTATTTACCGCCAAAGCAGGCAAGTGTACTGACCTCGGCGTATATATTGAGAAAATATAATGCGTTGATGATCAAAGGTTCGGCGAAAGCGGCTCAGCTGTTAGATTTGGCGGTGCGACATTATATTAAATTGTACGAAGTGAAGAAAGCTTCATTCTGGCGGTCAGCGCAGTATGAGATTGAGATTGTGAAGGATTTGAAGAAATTGAAGCCTGAAGAATCTGAGATTATTCAGGATATGTTTGGTGAGTCAATGCCGGAACCAGGTCAGCGGTTGAATCTGAAAAAATTGCAAAATAATTGGTCGTATGCGTCGCGGACACGTGATGACGATAATAATCTGAAAAATCTGGTTTGCGACGATTATGCTTTATGCGAACAGAATACGGCGAATAAGCGGACAGTGCAGAAGTGGGCCTTGGGGGTTTGTGTTGTTGGTGTGTTGCTGCTGTCGCCGATGTTATTGGTGGTAGCAGCGATAGTTTTTGTATTTTCGTTTGGCTGGTCATTGACTGATGAGGGTTTGGCTTTGAGGCGGTATTTGGCGGGGTTGAAAATGTATATCGGCGTGGCTGAGGCTGAGCGCCTACAGATGTTGCAAAGCCCTGAAGGCGCAGAAAAAGTAAAGGTTGATGCTAGTGATGAGAAGCAGTTGGTGAAATTGTATGAGCGGGTATTACCGTATGCAGTATTATTTGGACAGGAAAAAGAATGGAGCAAACAATTGGGCAAATATTATGAGCAAGTTGGTGAGCAGCCGGATTGGTATAATGGCCAGGGTGCATTTAATGCAGCGGCGTTTGCGGCAGGCATGAATAGCCTGTCAAGCACAGTCAGTAGTGCAAGCGATTATTCTTCGACCTCTGGCGGCTCAACTGGCGGCGGCTTCGCTGGCGGTGGAGGCGGCGGTGGTGGAGGCGGCGGCTGGTAATTATGCCTGATATTTTGTTGTTGGCTATGGCGGCAGTTCTGCTGGCTCTGTCGGGTGCGTTTTCGGGGTTGAATATCGGGCTGATGATGGCGCGGCCGGATGACTTGAAGCGTAAGGCTAGGCAAGGCGACGCTATTGCGGCGCGGGTATACCGCTACCGCAAGGATGGCTATTATCTGATATTTTGTATTTTGCTGGGTAATGTTGGGGTGAATACCGCGATGTCGATTTTGCTGGGTAATATGACGAATGGCGTGATTGGCGGGCTGATTGCTACGCTGCTGATCACTATGTTTGGCGAGATTTTGCCGCAAGCGATTTTTACGCAGCGTGGCTATCAGATTACGCGCTATTTCTTCTGGCTGCTGGATGTGATTTATGTGCTGTTTTGGCCGCTGGCGAAGCCGATGTCCAAATTGCTCAATCGTTGGGTGGGTAAGGAGACGCCGCAGTTATACTCTCATCAGGAGTTGGAGCAGATTATTCACGAGCACGCCGAGCGGTCGGATAGTCCGGTTGATTATGATGAAAGCCGGATCGCGGCGGGTGCGCTGCAATTTAGTAAGAAAACGGCGGGCGATTTGGTGACGCCGATGGATGAGGTGTTTGCGGTCGATTTGGATGACGAGCTAGATGCCACACTGTTGGCGCATATCAAACACGCGGGACACTCGCGAATTCCGGTGCGTAGTGACGGCCATTTGGTGGGGATTTTGTATGTCAAAGATGTAGTGGGGCGCGAGCTGCCGCTGCCGATCAGCCAGTTGTACCGCGATAAAATTCACGACATCGATGCGCGGTCGCGGCTGGACACGGTGCTGAGCCGCTTTATTCAAACACATAATCATTTGTTTGTGGTAGTAGATGGGGAAGATGAGCAAGGTATCATCACCTTGGAGGACGTGATTGAGGAGATTTTGGGTCAGGAAATTGAGGATGAATATGACGATGAGATATAGGGGTACTGCTGTGTATTTTTTTAGCAGTAAGGGAAGCGGAGGATTAGCTTACTGTTGTTGATCTGTGACCATTTTCTCGCTATCCTCAGCCAGTTCGCCTAACAGGATATCAACTTCGTCTGAGACGATGTCGGCGAAGTCAGGCACATTAGCGCGAACCCAGTCGACAATTTGATCATCGCTTGATTCTTGCATATGCGACAGCTGTTCGGCTTGCTCTGGCGACAGCTCGAGTACGATTTCATTGATGACTCGCTCTTCGAGCGTCGATTCAAAATGTTCGGCTAGCGATTGGTAGTCTGCATCGGACAAGTTTATTCCCAGGTCTTCAAGAAGGGTACGGTTTAGAATTGGCATAATTTTATTTCCTTTCTTTTATATTTTAGACAAAAGTTTCATTGACACGCTGGCTCTGTGCTCGTTGGGCTTCTTCGGCTTTTTTCTTTGCAATGGCCTCGTTTTGTTTGCTGACTTCGAGCGCCTTCCTGGTCTTTTCGATGTCTTTTTGAGATTGAATTAGCGACTGTGTAAGTTGCTCCTCCTGTTGCTGTAATTCAGCTAAGCGCTTATGGTGATCGGCTATCGTTTTCTCCATTTCTTCTTGTTCCCGCTGAGCATTGGCAGCTTCGTTCATTGCCGCAAATTTATTAGCGTTATCATCAGATAGCGAATCGGCCTTTTCTTGAAGCTTGGTAGCGTTCTCCTTGACCGAGACAAGATCTGCTTCCATGTCTGTAATTTCTCCAGCTTGCTGGCGTGTACTATTTAGTTCGGTTCTAGTATGTTCGAGTTGTCCGCTGATAGCTTCGACCTGGTTGTTTGCCTCGATAGAGGCAGAGGCGGCGGACCGTGTTTGCTGGCTAGCTTCTCGTGAGTACTTGTCGGCTTCGACAGCGTTTAGTAGGGCGTTAGCGATGCGATCACGCTGCTCTTTTGGCATAGAATCAACGTGTTCTTTGGCGACTTGGTGTCTCTCGCGCCAACCAGCGCCTTCTTTAGACAGTACGTGGCGAGTAGCTCTGCGAGTTAGAGCAGCTTTGCGCCTATCGGCTAGCTCGGCAACAGTTGCGTCGCGACGAGATTCCATATTGCTCTTGACTTCATTTAGACGGCCGAACATCTGGTTTCTTCGATTTTCAAAGCTAGCCTTACGTCTATTTAGCCGCGCCTCAGCCTTAGCTAACTTCTTCATACGGAACCTCTTAAGCGGATGATTGTCGCTAAGATGGGCGACTTGATCGACCTTATTTTTGCGGCGGTTGTATGAGCTCTCGGCAAGCTTGAATGCTAAATGTCTCGCTATGAGACCTGGCGTATCTTTCGCATTCTCCCAACTTGCCTTCGTGTATTCAATAGCTCCCATGCGTGCATTGCCAGCTTTTTCGGTTAGCTGTCTAATAGGGTAGTGCTTACCAAGGATTTCAGCATCAGTGCGAAGCGTCTCGTCTCCCTGCACCTCGGCAGCATCTTCGACGTTTTCGCTCAGGTAGGCGGGCTCTTTTTCTGCTTCGAGAGTCGTGGCGTCAGTCTCTTCGACGGCGTCAAGCTTGTCTAGGTCTTCATCTACATTTTCAATACTAGCGTTATTGAGGTTCGTTTTGCTAAATTCTTCCTCGGGCTTAGCTATATAGTTAGCTTCAGGGCTGGTCTGGTATGACGGACTGGTGATGTTGTTATACTCTTCAGTGTATGTAGCGGTATTAGCGCGATGTAGAGGTTGTTCTGTTGCTGTTTTTCGCATCTTTAGAGCCTTTGTTTGTATTGGCTTTTAGTATTTATACTTGTACCGTACCAAAAAATTGTGCTTATGTCAATAGTCAGGGTGGTAATTAGACCATGTTTTATTATTACTGCTGCAAATGGTATACTTGATGTATGTCTAGTATACGGGGTAGTGTGCTTCAGGGTTATTAGCGAGGTTAATGCAAAGGAAAAATAATTATGGAGTGGTGGCAAGCGATTATATTAGGGATCGTTGAAGGGGTAACGGAATTTTTGCCAGTATCATCAACGGGTCATCTAACGATCGTCGAAAAACTGATGGGCATGAGGATTAACGATCCTAGTCTAACCGCTTTTACGGCGATTATTCAAGTCGGCGCAATTATTGCTGCTATTGTCTACTTTTGGGATGATATTTGGCGCGTGTTGAGTGCTTGGTGGCGCGGTCTGTGGTGGAAGCGAGCTCGCCGACAATTTGACTATAAGTATGGCTGGGCGATTATTATCGGGTCGGTGCCGATTGCTATCGTTGGATATTTGTTCAAAGATGAGGTTGAAACGGTTCTGCGCAGCTTGTGGTTTGTGGCGTTTGCTCTAATCGGATGGAGCGTGGTGATGTGGATAGCTGATAAACACAGCGCAGTCCGGCGCGGAGAGAAACAGACTAACTGGCGAGATACGTTGGCGATTGGCTTTGGCCAGTGCTTGGCGTTAATTCCAGGCGTGTCGCGCTCAGGAGCGACGATCTCGATTGGCTTGTTCCGTGGTTTTGATAGAGTTACGGTGACTAAACTTAGCTTTTTCTTGGGGATTCCGGCGCTGGTAGCTGCTGGTTTACTAGAGGTGGTAACAGAACATAAATATATTGCTGGTGGCGTCGGTTGGGGTTCGACAATTCTGGCAACGATCGTATCGTTTGTGGTTGGCTACTTCTCGATTGCTTGGCTATTGAAATTCGTATCTAATAATGATTTCTCGTTGTTTATCAAGTATCGTGTAGGGCTGGGCGCGTTAATAATAGTTTTGCTAGCGGCTGGTGCTATAACTGCAATATAGACAGAGGGGGATTATGATTGAAGTCAAAAATATTACCAAGATATATGGCAAAAAGAAGAGTGCCTTTACAGCGCTGGATGATGTTAACCTAGATATAAGGGAAGGCTCAATGGTAGCTATTCTGGGTAAATCCGGCAGCGGCAAGTCGACATTAATGCACGCGATTTCCGGCCTCGATAAGCCGCAAAAAGGCAAAGTGCTGATTGACGGCGAAGATATTTTACGGCTGAAACCGCGGGCGACTGATAGGTTTCGGGCGCGAAAAATGGGCTTTATATTCCAAAGTTTCTTTGTCGAAGGCGGCGAAAACTGCTATGACAATGTCAGCTTGGCGTTAGAAACGGCTGGCGTGGCAAGAGCTGGTCGCAAGAAACGGGTCATTGAAGCGCTGGAAGCGGTTGATTTGGGCGATAAAATTAAATCGCGCGCCAAAGATTTGTCAGGCGGGCAAAAGCAGCGTTTGGCGATAGCGCGGGCGATTGTCGCTCGGCCGCAGATTTTGTTTGCCGACGAGCCGACCGGCAATCTAGATTCAACGACCTCAAAGGTGATCGAGAAGCTATTGTTTGATTACTGCAAAGAAAACAAGGCTACGCTGATAATTGTTACTCACGATGAGGATTTGGCGCAAAAATGCCAGCGCGTGATTCGTATCAAAGATGGCAAAATCGAGTCGGATTCTGTTGTTAGAAAGCAGAATAGAAAATCAGATGGGTCTGCTAATGTAAGCAAACTGGCTGATAAGTCTACAAAGGAGGCAAAATAATGAAAACGACTGATATTGTTATTAGAGCTGGCCGCAATTTGCGCCGCGCCAAAATGCGAACGATTTTGACCAGCGTAGCTATTGCGGTGGGCGGTTTTGCGATCATGGCTAGCTTGATGGTCGGGGAAGGCGCTAGGCAGTACGTTGATCGGATAATCAGCAGTAATATTGATCCGAACGGCTTGATTATTGCCAAAGATAAGCGGGTTGCTGCTGCCGGTGCAGCCACTGGCAGCAGAAATGAGCTAACCGAGTACAATCCGAATGCAAAGTCATATTACGGTCAAGATTACGACACGCTCACTCAAAGCGATATCGAAAAGCTGCGCCAGCGCAAAGACCTCAAAAATGTTGAGCCGGGCTACCAACTGCAGCCGAAGTACGTAACTTTTAGCGTAAAAGGCGACAAAAAATACGTCGCTCAAGTCATGATGCGCGATAATAGTTTGCAGCTAGAGACTGCGGCTGGTCGCGAGATTAAGTCGGGAGCGAAATTGGCTTCAGGCGAAGCACTTATACCAGAGAGCTATACTGAAAAATTAGGCAAAACAGCGGCAGAAATGGTTGGCTCGACGCTAACGATCACCGTTAACCAACAGCCGCAACAGGTAGATAGTGCGACAATCCAACGGGTATATGCTGAGAAAGGCGAAGCCGGCGTGAGAGAGCTGCTAAGCGGTAAGACCCTAAATAAGCAGTTTAAAGTTGTGGCGGTTGTTAAGAAATCGCCAGATCAGATGGTAAGCCGGCCTATTTTATATATCGACTCGAGTGACGCTAAGGAACTAACTGATTTTAGTACCGCTGGGACGGGTTCTTATCAGAAATATATTTTTGCTAATGCGACCGCCACTGGCGGTAAAACTCCCGAGGAGGTTCGTGATAGCTTGAAAAATGCCGGTTATCCGTCGATGACTTCGAAAGATGTACAGAGTATGATTTTTACTTTCGTGAATATCTTGCAGACCATTGTCATGGGGTTTGGTATCTTGGCGTTGGTAGTCAGCGTTTTTGGTATTGTTAATACTATGTATATTTCGGTGCTAGAGCGGACGCAACAGATTGGTTTGATGAAAGCCTTGGGTGCGTCAAAGCGTGATATCGGGCGGCTGTTTCGCTATGAGGCGGCGTGGGTCGGTTTCTTGGGTGGTATGCTTGGTGTGCTAGGCGCTTGGGGGGCTGGTACACTGGTTAATCCGGCAATCTCTAATACGTTGGGTCTAGGCAAGTATAGTTTGCTAATTTTCCAACCGATAAACGCCGTCGTGGTAGTGTTGGCGCTGATGCTGGTGGCGATTGTAGCTGGTTGGCTACCGAGTCGCAAGGCTGCTAAACTTGATCCGATTGAGGCGCTACGAACAGAATGATTATGTGGTAGCATGCCTCATTGCTAGATGATATACTAGGGTTATGTTAGACATTCGCTGTATTCGAGAGAATGCCGATCGCGTGCAAGAATCGGCAAAAAATAAAGGTTATAATATATCAATTGCTAGTTTGCTAGAGACAGACAAACAACGTCGTCAGCTGCAACAGCAGGTTGATAAATTGCGTATGCAGCGCAACGAAATTGCTAGCCAGATGAAGGGCGGCAAGCCTACGCCAGAATTAGTCGAAAAAGGCCGATTCCTGAAGGAAAAGCTAGTGGAATTAGAAAGCGAACTGCACGATATTGACGCGGATTTCCAAGCGCAGATGGACGCTGTGCCTAATGTAACACTCGAGGACGTACCGCTGGGGGGCGAGGAAGATAGCGTTGAAATCAAAGCGTGGGGAGACAAGCGCCAATCGGCAGAAGACCACCTTAATTTTGCGACGCGGCGCGGCTGGCTAGACTTTGAGCGTGGCGCCAAGGTGGCTGGCACTAAGTTCTATTATGTTAAGGGCGATTTGATGCTGCTTGAGAATGCAATTTATCAGTACGCATTAAATTTATTGGTCAGTAAAGGTTTTACCCCGATGACTGTGCCACATATGGTTTCGGGGCGGGTAGCTCGCGGTTCGGGATTTACCCCCAAAAGCCACAAAGAAAGTAACGAGTATTTTATAGATGGCGAAGACACGATGCTAATCGGTACGGCTGAAGCGCCGCTGACTGGCTTTCATGCCGATGAAATCATCGATGAGAAAGACTTGCCGCTGCTGTATATCGGCTATAGCCCGTGCTACCGCAAAGAGGCGGGGGCGGCTGGTAAGTTTAGCCACGGGCTGTTCCGTGTACATCAGTTCAATAAGCTAGAAATGTATATTTTCTGCACACCCGAGCAATCGCGCGATATGCACGAAAAAATCCTGTCGATTGAGGAAGAGATTTGGCAAAATCTCGGCGTACCGTATCATGTGATTAATATTGCGGCGGGCGACTTGGGTGCACCAGCAGCCAAAAAATACGATATCGAGTATTGGTCGCCGGTTGACGGTAAGTACCGCGAGCTGACCAGTTGCTCGAATTGCACTGATTTTCAAGCGCGCAACCTCAATATTCGCGTGCGCCGCAATGACGGCTCGCTGCAGGTGTTGCATACGCTTAACGGTACGGCGGTGAGTTTGGCGCGCTCGCTAGTGGCGATTATCGAAAATTACCAGACAGACGATGGCAAATTGCGAGTGCCAGAGGTACTGCGGCCATATATGGGCGGCCGCGGAGAACTGTAGAATGAAGCGGACAGTACGCAAAATCTCGCGCAGCGGCTACCAAAAACTTGCTAAACCGTTGCTTTTTCGACAACATCCAGATAAAGCGCACGAAAATATGATCAAAACGGCGCGATTGCTGCATCAAATGCGCGGTGAAAATATCTTGCGGGTATGGAATTACAAAAATCCGCGGTTAGAGCAGGAATTGCTAGGTTTGAAATTCAAAAATCCGCTAGGTATGTCAGCCGGTCTGGACAAGAACTTTGACTTGCCGCCGATAGCGAAGCGCATTGGTCTAGGGTTCGAGATTGGCGGTTCGACGACGGCGCAGGTTTGCGCGGGCAATCCGCGGCCGTGGTTCCGTCGCTTGCCGAGCGAGAAATCTATTGTGGTGAATGTCGGCTTGGCGAACAATGGCATTACGCGCAACATTGAACGGATTCAGAAATATCCGCGACGCCTGTGGCACGATTTCCCCTTAAGCGTCTCGGTTGCCAAGACGAATAATCCCGAGAACGCTAGCGACAGGGAGGCGATTGCCGATTATTGTGACAGTTTGCGCCAGCTGGAGCGGGCGGGCTATGCGCCGCTTTACGAAATTAACATCAGTTGTCCGAATACTTACGGCGGCGAACCGTTTACAACGCCAGCGCGACTAGAAAAATTGTTGAACGCGATTGACGATCTGCACTTAACGCGGCCGATTTTCATCAAAATGCCGACGGACAAAAAATGGCCTGATTTCGCGAAATTACTAGAGGTAGCGGATCGGCATAAAGTTGCTGGATTGACTATTGGTAACCTTATCAAAGACCGTTTGGCTTTGCAAAACCCGAAAGTCTTGGGCGACAATATTGAAGGCAATTTGAGTGGCAAGCCAGCACAGAAAATTACTACTGATTTGATTTACAAAACATACGGTAAGTATCGCAGCCGCTTCATAATTATTGGCGTTGGCGGTGTATTTACAGCCGAAGATGCTTACGAGAAGATTCGCGCCGGTGCTAGCCTGGTAGCTATGGTTACGGCGCTTATGTTTGAAGGCCCGCAAGTAGTAGGCGAGATTAACGAAGGTTTAGTCAAGCTGCTCGACCGCGATGGTTTTCAGAATATTACCGAGGCTGTTGGTAGCGCTCACCGCAGGTAAATGCTATAATTAAGATACATTACCGGTTTAACGAAAGGGATCAAGATGATTGCAGACATTGATATAACTGGCGTAGGTGGTTACGTTTTGGATGAGCCGACGAAAAAGTACATAAGCAAAAAAATTGGCCGACTGGACCGCATGGTGACTCGACACGCTCGCAAGACTATAAACGCTTCGGTCAAAATCGAAGAGGTTAATCGCGACAACGGTAACAAATACGAAGTCGAAGTTATTATTAATGTGCCAGATCATGTCATCAAGGCTAAAGATTCAACAATGAACGTGATGGCAGCGACTGACATAGTCGAGCGTAAACTAGCCGGGCAACTTCGCAAATACAAGCAGAATTCGCTAGCGCATGTTGGCCGCCGTAACGTCTTGGCTCGTTTCAAGCGCAGCTTTGGCCGCGAAACGCAGTAGTGATTAATGGCGAACCTCTTCCAAAACTCCCCGAAAACAGTTATAATTAGGGGAGTTTTTGGAAAATACCTGAAAGTGAGGGAGATTTGACGTTATGGCGATAACACAACAGAAGGTGTTGACTAAGGTTTTCGGAGATCCGCAGAAGCGGATTTTGAAGCGTTTGCAGAAAAAAGTCGACGAGATTAACAAGCTTGGCCCAAAGTATAAGAAGATGTCTGACGAAGAGCTGTCTAACCAGACATCCGTATTGCGCAAGCGACTAGGCAAGAAAACTGAGACGCTTGATACAATTTTGCCTGATGCCTTTGCAGTGGTGCGCGAGATGGCCGATAGGGTGATTGGCGAGCGGCATTATGATGTCCAGTTGATCGGCTCAATGGTATTGCATGAAGGTAATGTAGCTGAGCTGAAGACCGGTGAAGGCAAGACGCTGATGTCTACATTGGCGGCTTACTTGAATGCGCTAGAAGGCAAAGGTGTACATATTGTGACAGTCAATGATTATTTGGCGCAACGTGATGCCGGCTGGATGGGTCGAATATATGCTACCTTAGGATTATCTACAGGTGTAATTATTAATGAAGCTTCTTTTCTCTATGATGATGATTACGATAACGAAGAGCACACTGATCCGCGTATGAAAAAGCTCCGTCCTTGTGCGCGTAAAGAAGCTTATTTGGCTGATATCACTTATGGCACTAATAACGAATTCGGCTTTGACTATCTGCGCGATAACATGGTCAATGATATCGAATTGGTGCGTCAGCGCGAGCTAAATTTTGCGATTGTCGACGAGGTCGATTCAATTTTAATTGACGAAGCGCGAACGCCGTTAATCATCAGCGCCCCGGCAGCTGAAAATCCAGATAATTACTACCAGTTCGCTAAGATTGCTGCAAAACTCACGCCAGAAGACTATATCCTGGAGGAGAAACGCAAACAAGTTGCCTTGACTGACGAAGGCGTTGAGAAGGTGCAGAAGATGTTGGGCATAAAAAACTTATACACTCCAGAATATGTGCGCAGCGTTTATCACATGGATCAAGCTTTGCGGGCGCAGACCTTGTTCAAGCGTGATAAGGACTACGTCGTGACGAACGACGGCGAGGTGATTATTGTCGATGAACACACTGGTCGCCTTAAGCAGGGTAACCGCTACAGCGAAGGACTGCACCAGGCAATTGAGGCCAAAGAAGGTGTGCCGGTGCTGCAGGAAAGCATGACATTGGCTACAATTTCTTTCCAAAATTATTTCCGCCTGTATAAAAAATTGAGCGGTATGACCGGTACTGCTTTCACTGAGGCAGAGGAGTTCCAACAAATTTATTCACTCGATGTGGTAGTAGTGCCACCGAATAAACCAATTGTTCGCCAGGACCATCAGGATTTGATTTATAAGACTGAAAAAGGCAAGCTGAAGGCAGTTGCACAAGCTATCAAGGAGTATCACAATGAAGGCCGTCCGGTTCTGGTTGGCTCTGGCTCGATTGCCAAAAACGAAATGATTGCCAAGTACTTAGACAGTGAAGGAATTAAATACGAGATCTTGAATGCTAAAAATAACGAACACGAGGCAGAGATTATCTCGCACGCTGGTGAAAAAGGCGCGATCACTTTAGCGACTAACATTGCCGGCCGCGGTACCGACATCAAACTCGGGCCTGGCGTGAAAGAGTTGGGCGGGCTGGTAGTGATTGGCTCAGAGCGGCATGAATCGCGTCGTATCGATAACCAGTTGCGCGGTCGTGGTGGTCGACAAGGCGACCCGGGCGATACTCAATTTTACGTTTCGACTGAGGACGATTTAATGCGTATTTTTCAGGGGGAGCGTATTGCTAGCGTGCTAGAACGTCTTGGTGTCGACGAAGAAACGGCGATTCAGAATCGTGCCGTCAGTAAGACTCTGGAGGCAGCGCAGAAACGAGTTGAAGGATATAATTTCGATACGCGCAAAAATGTTGTTCAATATGATAATGTCATTAACCGCCATCGTAAAGTCGTCTATACGGTACGTCGCAAGATTCTCGAAGGTGACAATATTAAACCGGAGGTGCAACGCTTGTTAAGAGCGATGGTTAACAGCTTAACAGAAGTGCCTGCTAAAAATAACCCGGATTTTGTTGAGGAATTCGAGGTAGTTATTCCTCTTGGTACTGACGAGATTAAAAAGATTGGTGCGATCAAAAAAGATAGTCAGCGCCGCGACAAAGCTCTAGCTGCTGCACAAAAAATGTATACAGCTAAGGAAAAGGAACTGGGCGAGGATCTAATCCGTCGAGTTGAGCGTGAGGTCTATTTGCAAGTTTTGGATACTCTGTGGATGCAGCACCTCGAGAATATGCAGCATCTGCGCGAGGGTATTCATTGGCGCAGTGTCGGCCAGCGCGATCCTCTGGTTGAGTATCGTAGCGAGTCGCAGAAACTATTCGATAGTCTGCAGGCAACGCTGCGCGAGGAAGTACTGCGTGCCATTTATCACGTGCGCGCAACCGATGCGATTAGCCGCGAATCAATTGACGATGATCATCAGACAGAGTTAACAAAGCTCGCTGAAACGTCGGTCGAACACGGAGTCAATGAAATCACTGGCGGCGAAGAGAACCGCGACCACGACTTTGATGGCTCTATTAAAAGAGCGCCGAAGACAGCTGAGACCAACCGTAAACGCAACGTTGCTCGTAAAAAGAAAAAAGCGCAACGCCAGAATCGAAAAAAGAGTCGCTAGATGAAACATACAGTTATAGAGGTGCGGCTCAACAACGGTGCGCGTGGGCTGCTTATAGATGTGCCTGGCGCTACCGTGATGAGCTTTCAATTTCAATTCCGTGCTGGTAATCGGTATGTCGAACGCAAAGATATTTACGAAACCGCTCATGTAATGGAGCACATGGCATTTGGTGCAAATGCTCGATTTCCGAGCGAGCATGCTTATGAGGCAGAGTTTACTAAAAATGGAGCTTACCACAATGCTTGGACCAGTGATCTGTCGATGGTTTATGTAGCTGATTGCGCCGATTTTGAATGGGAGAGAATACTCGAGCTGCAACGAGTGGCAATTTGCCAACCGCATTTTCAGCAAAACGAGCTAATGGCTGAGAAAGGCAATGTACGTAGTGAGCTAACAGGGTATCTCAATAATCATGGCCATGTACTATGGCCGAAGATTCAACAGCTGTTGGGTGAAGATGTTTACACGTTTTGGCAGCGTCTGCAGACAATTAATAATATTAAGCTTGAAGATATTCAGCGCCATCATCAGAAAACACACACTTCGGATAATCTGCGTTTCGTAATCGCTGGCAAATTAGACGGGAGACGCGCGCAGATTAAGCGTTTGCTTGAGAGCTGGGAATTACCACGAGGCGAGCGTTTTGCGGTGCCGCGCGATATGCTGAAGAAGGCTAATCCGACGCTTATCCGCCGCAAAGAAGCGACTAATCTGACGTTTGGCTGGAGTATGTCGTTGCCGCGCGAGATTAACGACGCCGAATCAGAAGCGATGTCGTGTTTAAACCATATTTTGACTGGTACAATGCATTCGCGCATCTTTGGTGCAGCCAGAAAGAAAGGGCTGGCATATGGTATGTTTAGCGAGGCAAGCGCCGGTTTTCATGATAGTAGTTGGGATTTTGGTGGGCAAGTCAATGTCGAGACAGCGGATCGGCTATTTGACATTATCGCTCGCGAAATGAAAGCAGTGCTGGACGGTCAGATTAGTGAAGAAGAACTGGCAGCAGCGCAGTCTTACGCGCTCGGCCGCCATCAAATGGGCGCGCAGACTGTGGCGCAAATTAGTAATTTTTATAGCGGACGCTATTTTGGCGACGGTTTCGTTAAGGACTATGAGCGCGTTCCCGAGGCAATTCGCAACATCACCCGCGAACGGATGGTAGCGACAGCGCGCGAATTTGTTGGTGCGAATACTTGGGTGCTGGCGGGGGTGAGCGCTAGCGACAAAACGATGCTTGTTCAGCTCAATGATAAACTCGAAAAGTTATTCTAATTAGCCCTTGAAAAGTAAAATGCTCCGCCGCCGACCCAGCGGAGCATTTTACTCTAACGTTGGGTGGGCGACGGAGTTGGTGTTTCCGTCTGAGTGTTGGCAGAGCCGAGGATCTGCTGATACTCGGCCTCGGTGACGTTCATTGTCACGAACTTGCCAGGGTTACTGGAAAGGGCCTTCTGGAAAAGGCCTGCCAGTCCCTCGTCACCTATTGTCGAGGTGACTTGGGTGTTTTTAATAGTCGCGCAATCTCTCAGCCACCAACCCCACTGGATACTGGGGTGGCAGTCACCGAGGGTGTCCTTGGCGACATACCCCTCGGCACCTGGGAGATCAGTGAGGTTTATCACCATCGACGACATTTCGCCGTCGCCGATGATGTTAAACTTAATGGTTGATAAGGGGATTTCTAGCACTTCGTGAGTGCCGTCCCCGTGCCGATAATCAACCAAAATACTGGCGCCTGCCTGCATCTTGGCATAGGCGCTAATAGAAAAAATACCGCCACTAACGGAAGTTTCCCCTGTGGCAGAAATCGAGCGAGCGCCGATTTCCAGTGGGTACTCAGATCCGCTGGAAAACTCGTGCAGCGCCGCTGCCTCTGTGAAACTTGCTACCCTCTCTTTGTTTGAGGGCAGGTGGTATATTTTCATATTGACGGTTGCATACATCGCGATCATTATCACTGAGGTCAGAGCTATGATAGCACTGACCTTCATCTTATTATTGAATGCGTCATCGATAAGACATGCCAGTATACCACCGGCTATAAAGCCTGTAATCGTAGCGATTACAGCCCAAAAAAGCAGAAACAACCCCATGAGGTGGCACGCTCCTATCAAGTAGGAATAAAAAACGGAAACGTTCTATCTCCTGCGGGTCGGCGCAAAAGATTAATATAATATATATCAATAAATGATTTTGTTGTCAAATCAAGGCGTGAAATACTGGTATTTTAGCGGGTTAGGCGCGTGCTATAATAGTCGGTATGAAGATTATTATCGCTGGCTACGGCGTAGAAGGTATATCAAATCTGATATATTTCCGGCGGAAGTTTCCGGATGCTGAGTTTGTGGTGGCGGATGAGCGGCCAGCGGATAAACTGCTGGCAATTCCGGATGATGTGAAGCTGGTAACTGGCAAAAGCGTCTTCCAAGAGCAGCTGGATGGCGCTGATTTGGTGGTGCGAACGGCCAGTTTGCCGCCGCGTAACATCAAGACTAGCGGCAAGATTTGGTCGGCAACCAACGAGTTTTTTGATAAATGTCCAGCGCCGATTATCGGCGTAACAGGGACGAAGGGCAAGGGGACGACCTGTAGTCTTATTGCATCAATATTGCAGCAAGCCGGGCAAACGGTACATTTGGTCGGCAATATTGGCGTGCCGGCGCTGGATGTTTTGCCAAAAATCAAAAAAGACGATATTGTGGTTTACGAATTGTCCAGCTTCCAGCTGTGGGATCTAGAAAAGTCGCCGCACATTGCGGTGGTGCTGATGATCGAGCCGGATCATCTGAATGTCCATACGGATTTCGCCGACTACCTCAATGCCAAGAAAAATATTCGCCGCCACCAGCAGCTTGGCGATGTTTGTTTATATCACCCGACGAATAAATATGCGCAGGAAGTAGCCGCTACGCCGCTTGATAAAAGCAATGGTGCGAAGTGTAATCACGGCGATGCGCTAGATTTTGCGCAGCGCTATGCTATTGCCGATGACGGTCAGGTTTATGTCAAAGATGGCTATTTTTGCGTACAGAATCGGCAGATTTGCAGCACCAGCCATTTGCGATTGCCGGGAGTGCACAACCTAGACAACGCTTGTGCGGCGATGAGCGCGGTAACAGAGTTGAATATAGAGGTAATAAACGAGCAGTACGCCAAAGGGCTGGAGGGTTTTACTGGTCTGCCGCACCGCTTGAAATTCGTTGCCGAGAAAGACGGCATCAAATACTACGACGATAGCATTTCGACGACGCCAGGCAGCGCTATCGCGGCACTAAGATCGTTTACTGAGTCGAAAATCTTAATAATTGGTGGAGCCAGCAAGGGTGCGGATTATGCTGGATTAGCACAGGAGATTGCTATTCAAAATATGCGTGCGGTGATATTAATTGGCTCAAATGTTGATGAGCTTGCCGAAGTTTTGTGTCGGCAGAAAGTCATGTGCGAAATCGTGAAATTAGGCATGGCAACAATGACAGGAATCATCGAAGCTGCTCGGCGTAAAGCGCAATCTGGCGATGTGGTGATCTTGAGTCCAGCAGCAGCTAGCTTCGATCAGTACAAAAACTATGTCGACAGAGGTGACCAATTCGTGTCGTCAGTTAAGGCACTTTAATCTAAAGAAAGTGTTTTCTATAATATATAAATAGCATAGAGAGGGCAGTTATCTTGTCGCTCAGTCATTAAAACTGCTATAATGTAGTGAAATAGGCGCGAGTCTTGAGAAAGTATCTAACGGAGGGTTTATGAACCAACAGCCATATCAGCAATACCAACAGTATCAGCAGTCGTCGCAGCCGCAAACAAGGGGCCAGATTGCGGTAGCACGAGCGCGCAGTACTAGCGACAATGTTGTTTTGGCAATTACAGTGACTGTTTTTTGTTTGATATCTAGCATTTATTTTATTTTCACGACGCTGCGCCAGATGTCGATTGATAACTTTGGTAGACGTACCGAGTTGTCATTTAGCGAGGGAGTAATAGGTGTATTGGTAGCGATTGTTGTTATGGTGGTAATGCTAGGGATTATGCTTGGGATTGGTATGTTTTTGGTACGGATGACACGGCAACAAATGCTTGGTAATTCACTACAAGTTGAGTATAGCGACTATGCTTGGCTGCGTGATTGGGCAAACGAAGTGTCAGCCGATCTAGAGATGCCGCGCGTTGAGATTTTTGTGACGCAGAATCCGGTGATGAATGCTTATGCCTTTGGGTTTGCGCGGCCATATACAATTGTTCTGCAATCTGGCTCGATTCGCTATCTAACCAAGGATGAACTTAAAGTGATAGTAGTACACGAAATGGCACATATTAAGTATCACCATACCGACGCTAATGTTTATTTAGCGCCATTTCTGATGATACCTGTAATTAGTGTTGCTGGTAGTTGGATTGCTGGCTTTTGGCAGCGGCGCGCTGAGCTAACAGCTGATCGCTTAGCGCTGATGTACCTGAGTGATAGCGAACTGGTTAAAAGCGCGCTAATTAAAGTCCATGTTGGTCCAGATGTGGCAGAAAGTATGAATGATGTTGCTCGTCAATGGTTGCAGTATACTGCTGAGCGGCCGATGAATCACCTGGCGCAGACGCTTAGTAACCATCCATATTTGGTACGACGTTTGAGCCATATTGATCGTTGGAAGAACGTGGTGGAGCCTCAAGATATGTCGACGCAGTCAACGACTACACAAGATGCTACTCAAAACGCTAGCGAGTCTGTAACAGTTGAAGAAAGTACACCAGCTAAGAAAACTAAAGCTGCTGATCGCGAAAATATGGCTTCTGAGGATGAAGCTGAAGCCGCTGAGTAATTCTATATGCAGCCGCTAAAGAAGCAAGCCAAAGATCTCTACGAACGCGTTCTAAACGCTTGCCAGGCTTTGCGTATTGATGCGAGAACCGAGGAGCTAGCTGTAATTGATGAACAATTGGCCGATTCGAATGTTTGGTCGAATGTTAAACGGGCACAAATGTTGACGCGAGAGGCGGCTAGTCTACGCTCGCAGATTGAACCGTGGCAGATTTTGCGCTCGCAAATTTCCGATATTATTGAGCTAATGGATTTAGGTGACGACTCAATGCTGGCAGAGTTCACCGAGCAGCTAACGGCTTTCGAGGCAGAATATCAGGAGCGGCGCAAGGATCTGCTGTTTTCGGGCGAATATGATAGCAAGGCAGCAATACTCAAACTAAGCGCTGGCGCTGGTGGTACTGATGCTCAGGATTGGGCAGAAATGCTAGAGCGGATGTATCTGCGCTGGGCTGAGAAGCACGATATGCAAGCCGAGCTGGTTGAACGTTCGACTGGCGAGGAGGCTGGTATCAAAAATGCTACTTACATCGTTCGTGGCGCTTTTGCTTACGGAAAACTGAGAAGCGAGCACGGCGTTCACCGGCTAGTGCGGCTTAGCCCGTTCAATGCTGATAACTTGCGGCAGACTAGCTTTGCGCTGGTCGAAATCATGCCGGAAATGGATGTGCCGGGCGAGGTCGAGATTGATGATAAGGATTTGCGAATCGATATCTATCGCAGCGGCGGTAACGGCGGGCAAGGGGTTAATACGACTGATTCGGCAGTGCGGGTTACACACATCCCGACCGGTACGGTGGTGGCAATCCAAAATGAGCGCAGCCAGATTCAAAATAAAGAAACGGCGCTAAAAATCCTTAAAAGCCGCTTGGCGCAAATGCAGCTCGAGCAGCATGCTGAAACTTTGGCTGATCTGCGTGCTGGGGAATCGGCTAGCTGGGGAGCGCAAATCCGCAATTACGTACTTCATCCTTACACTCTGGTCAAGGATACGCGAACCAAGTTTGAGACTCATAACGCCAAAGGAGTACTCGACGGCGACATCGACGATTTTATTGAGGCTTATCTTGAACAGCAGACAGCGAAGTAGGTGTCTATCATTGCAAACTGGCTTATGCTATACTAGATAGTGATGATTTTGTTGGATAGAGTCACTAAGGTGTATGGTAAGGGCAGTAAGCCGGCGCTTGATCGTGTTAATTTGCATGTTGAGCCAAATGAATTCGTGATTATTGTCGGGACGAGCGGAGCTGGCAAATCGACCCTGCTCAAACTACTGACGCGCGAAGAGAAACCGACTAACGGCAAGATTGTTGTCGGCGGTATTGATTATGATTCGCTTAAAGACAAGCACATTCCACTGCTGCGCCGCAAGATTGGTGTAGTCTTTCAGGATTTCAAACTATTACCGCAGCGCACAGTGTTCGAAAATATAGCATTTGCGCTGGAAATTGCTGGCATGACTAACCGCGAGATCAAGAATACTGTACCAAAAGTTATTGAGTTAGTGGGGCTAAAAGGCAAAGAGAAGCAGTTCCCACATCAGCTGTCGGGCGGTGAGCGCCAGCGGGTAGCGATTGCTAGGGCGGTAGTGCGTCAGCCGAAAATCTTGATAGCCGACGAACCGACTGGCAATCTCGATCCGAAACATAGCTGGGACATCGTTCGCTTACTTGAAAAAATCAATCGATATGGCACGACAGTTATACTTACGACTCATAATGTAGATATTGTCAATAGATTGAAACGCCGCGTGATTACGGTCGACCACGGTAAAATTACTAGCGACCAAGCGCAGGGGAGCTATCGACAATGAGACAGAGCAATAAGAATAAACCAGTCACAAGTAAAAAAGGTAAGAGTGAAAGCAGAAAAAACTCCGGACCGCGGGCGTTAACTCGTCAAAAGCACAGCCGTCAACGCAAATGGCTAACGTTTGTGCGGATGTGCCGATACGGCGTCAACAATTTTACTCGTAATGCTTGGTTGACTATTGCTGCTACAGCGGTGATGACGATTACGTTATTGATCATATTTACGACGGTGGTGGCGCGTAATGTGCTGGCTGATTCCGTGACCGAGCTCAGTAAGAAAGTCGATATGTCGATTTATCTCAAAACCGGTACATCTGAGGAGCAAGCTGAGCCGATTATGGCAGATTTGCGTAAATTACCGAATGTCAAGAAGGTTGAGTTCATTTCCTCGGAAAAGGCGCGCCAGCAAAGCGCTGAGAATAATAAAGCCGACCAAGATGTTCTAGAAGCTCTTAACCAAGCAACCAACAAAATACCGGCAGTCATTCGTGTTAATCTCGATAATATTAACGATACGAATAGTCTTAGCAACTTCGTCAAAGCAAACAAGCCTCTCAAAAAGATTATTGATGATAAGCGCGAGCCGTCGTTCGCTGGCGACAAGCGTGATGCTATCGAGAATATCGGTCGCTGGACGGACTTCGCGCAACGAGCTGGTTTGGCAGCGAGCGTGCTATTTGTGGTAATCTCGTCACTTATAGTGTTTAATACTATCCGCATGGCGATATTTAACCGTAAAAGTGAAATTGAGATGATGAAGTTGATCGGTGCTGACAAAAGCTTTATTCGCGGGCCGTTCTTGGTGGAGGCGATGGCGTATGGTTGCATTGCAGCCATCATAGCGACTGGTGTTGGTGCTGGGGTTTTCACTGCAATGATTTCTGATAAATTACAAGCGTATGGTATCGCATCAGCAGCAACTTCGCAGTTCTTGATTAATAATTTGGCCTTTGTCTTGCTAGGTATGATGTTGCTTGGTTCGTTGATAGGGATTGTTTCATCAACCCTAGCTACGCGTCGTTATCTCAAGTTATAAAGAAAGGAGGGTTTTATACGGAATTATTTTATTGACAAGGTGCTAACGCTTTGCTACACTAGAGTTATGAAACATAGGTCCACCACACCAGTTTCGTCGAAACAGCACGTTGCAAAGTCTTCCATTGTTGCGGCAGCTGTTTTGATGAGCGCAAGTATACCGGTTGCCTTCGCGCAAAACGTGTTGGCTGACAAGTACGATGATCAAGTCAAAAAACTTCAGTCGGAGGCTGACTCTTATCAGCAGCGGGCGAGTACGCTTGGTGTATTAGCTTCAACACTGCAAGCGCAGTTGGATACCTTGACCAAGCAGAAGAATGAAATCCAAGCGCAGATCAATACTAGCCAGGCTAAGCGCAACAAGCTTGAGAAGGATATTGCTGCTACCGAGAAAAAAATTGCAATAAACAAAGAAGCGCTTGGTGAAATTGTGGCTGACATGTACGTTGATAGTTCAATTTCGCCGCTAGAAATGCTGGCTAGCAGTAAAAATATCGGCGATTATGTCGACAAGCAAGAATATCGCTCGTCAATGCAGGATAATCTGAACTCGACGATTAAACAGATCAAATCACTTAGATCGCAGCTAGAGAAGCAAAAGAAGCAGGTCGAGAATGTTCTTCGTGACCAGAAGTCGCAAAAAAATGCGCTAGCCGCTAAAGAGGCTGAACAAGCTAAGTTAGTTTCTGACACGCGCGGCGAAGAATCAGCCTACAATGGTCTGGTTGCCAAGCGTAATAACGAAATTAGCAGCGTTCGTGCGCAACAGGCGGCGGCAATGGCTGCTGCTGCTCGTCAGTCAACAGGTGGTTCGTTGAATATTGGCGCTGGCTCGGCGAGTGGCGGTGGTTATCCGGCAATTTGGGCTAATGCCGAACAAGATACGTTAGTCGATAACTGGGGTCTATATAACCGTGAGTGTGTTAGCTATACCGCTTGGAAAGTTGCCAGTACTGGTCGGTATGTGCCGCATTTTGGTGGAGCAGGTAACGCTAACCAGTGGCCAAGCACTACGGCACGCTACGGTATCGCTAATGGCTCTACGCCAAAGGCTGGTTCAGTGGCTATATGGTACGTTGGTGCGTACGGGCACGCTATGTATGTTGAGGCAGTTAACGGCGATGGTACTATCACCGTTAGCGATTATAACAACAACATGGATGGTCTAGGCTGGGGGCGTTACCACTATTACACGCGTTCGGCTGCAGGGCTGACCTACATTTACTTTTAATATTAAAAAGCACACAGGATAATCACGAAAATTATATAGCGTACTCAATCAGAGTGCGCTATAATTATGATTATGGCAAATGAGCAAGGAACCGGGACTATGGCGCAAAAACGTTTGCCGCGGAGGGTCTCGCAGGGTGTTTTTCTAGCATCGCTAGCATTGGTGGCAGTTATTTCGTTCGTGGCTGGTATGCGTAGCGATGAATTATATCATATAGTCGCACCTATTTTCGGCGTCAAGGTAGCTAAACAACCGCTGAATACTGAAATAATGAATGAAGTATATCGTGAGTTAGTAGCAAACTACGATGGTGACTTAGATGTCGATAAACTATCTGACGGCGCTGCTCGCGGCATGACCAAGGCAGTCGGCGACGATTATACGTCGTTTATGGACAAGAAAGAAGCGGCTGAGTTTAACAAAGACTTAAATGGCGAAATTTCTGGTATTGGTGCTGAGATTGGAATGCGTGGTCTCCAACCGACAGTACTACGAGTCATTGATGATTCTCCGGCTAAAAAAGCTGGTCTCAAAGCTGGGGATGTTTTTGTGGCTGTTAACGGTACGTCGGTCGCTGGCGAGACTGCTGGTGATGTGGCTGACAAGGTCACTGGTGAGGCGGGTACAACCGTCAAATTGACCGTGCGCCGTAGCGGTGAGTCGCTAGATTTTTCGATTACGCGGGCTCAGATTAATGATCCAAGCGTTCGCTGGTCGGTTAGCGATAATGTCGGCATATTGACGATTTCGCGTTTTGATGAGAACACTGGCTCGTTAGCTCGTAAAGCGGCTAGTGAATTCACGAACAAAGGCGTCAAGGGTGTTATAGTTGACCTGCGTAATAACGGTGGCGGTTATTTGACAGCGGCGCAAGAGGTAGCGAGTTTGTGGCTAGATGATGGTAAAATGGTTGTTACCGAGAAAAGCCGCGGTAAGGTAACAGACACGATTAAAGCATCGGGTAGTCCGACGTTTAAAGGCAAGAAGACGATTGTACTTGTCAACGGCAATTCGGCTAGTGCTAGTGAGATTGTGGCTGGAGCGCTGAAGGATTATCAAGTTGCCACACTAGTCGGCGAGAAAACATTCGGCAAGGGGACAGTGCAAAAGGTGATAAATTTGTCTGATGGTCGTATTCTCAAAGTGACGGTGGCTCGCTGGTATACGCCGCACGACAGGAACATCACCAAAGAGGGTATTCAGCCAAACCAGACGGTCAAGATGAGTTCGGATGATACCAATGCTGGTCGCGATCCGCAGATGGCGCGCGCTAAGGAATTGGCAGCATAGCCCTTGTGCTTATTGCCGGGCTGGTATACTATATAGATTATGAATAATACTCACAAACGTAAAATTTTGCTAGTAGAAGACGACACTGCGCTAGCATCAGTATATCGGTCGCGTCTCGAACTGGAAGGTTTTGACGTCTGCGAAGCAAATAACGGCGAGGACGCGCTATCGCTAGCGGTGTCCGAGCATCCTGATCTGGTCTTGTTAGACGTGATGATGCCAAAAATTAGCGGTTTTGACGTGCTTGATATCTTGCGCAATACGCCAGAGACTACTAACATCCGGGTGATTATGTTGACGGCGCTCAGCCAGCCGAAGGACAAAGAGCGAGCCGAACAGCTCGGTGTTGATGATTATCTCGTGAAATCTCAAGTGGTCATTGATGACGTAATCGAGCGTGTGCGGCATCATCTAGGAATGGCTGCGTAGAAGAAGGCTTAAAGTCCTTACCGTTGTGGTAGCGTAGCTAGCCAGTGTAATGCCTATATCTAATTTTTATCTACTCGACGCAAACTTGTGTACGCTTGTGTGTATTGCCAGTGAACGATAGCTTCTTGACTTTCTTGAAACTAACAGTACCGGCTTTAGCGGCGTGAATCGTATAGTTGCGGCTAATATAAGTGCCCGGGCCGGCAATCTTGGTGCTGCCAGCTTGGCGCACTATAACCGCGCCCTGGTTGACTTTCTGGCCACCATAGCGTTTGACACCGTCGCGTCGACCAGCGTTATTGTGGTTGTTTTTACTTGAACCACCGGCTTTAACGTGTGACATATAACTCCTTTAATCTAATATAAACAATCTATACCATTCTACGCGAGATTATTAGAAAAGTCAAGCGATTAGCATTTGAATACAGAGGTTTAGAGGCGGAGCAGCTAGAGTGGTTTCAGGATAAGCAGTTCGCGCGCTACGACCTGGTTCTCGCGGTAGTACAGTAACTGGTTGTCGTTGACTAGATTGAGGCTTACGCGGCGATAACCTAAGTCGGGTAATTGCTTGATTAGCGGTAAGTGCGTGAAATTGCTACTTTGGTCGCGCCAAGCCGGCACGGCGATGACGAGTGTGGTTTTGGGGTTAATTTGTGGGTGGATGTTGGTGAGAAATTGACTGATGATATGATTGCAATTGTCGCGGACACTTTTGAGCTTACTAGCTTCGGGCGGAGCAGAGAAGGGCTGTCCTAGATAGGTCTCGCAGACGATAGCGCCAGCGTTACCGATATTATCCCAGTGATGAGAGGTGGCATCGGCCTGGTGAACGCTTATAATTTTACCGGGTGTGTTGAACTCTTTCTGCAACCAAGCGAGGTTCTCGGATGAGTAGTCGACCATTTTTTGGCTAAGATCAGAGCCGATGACTGAATAACCATCTAGCAGAGCTTCTTGGAGGACAGTGCCAGTGCCGCAGAACGGGTCGAGGATAAGAGAATGCTTGGCGGCGCCAGTCATATTCAACATGATTCGCGCCAACTTTGGCGGCAGCATACCGACAAAAGCATCGGTCTTAGGCCGGGCTTGATCGCGGGCAGCCAAGGCGGTGATATTCTGCGCACCAATACTTTCGGCGACGATAACGTGGCCGTTAGAGGCGCGAACGATGAGCAACTCGATTTTATTTGGCGAAAGACCAAGCTTGTTATGGTGGCTGGTAGCGGTATTGAGCGCGAGACTGGCATTGGGAATTAAGCGCAGGCTGGTGTTAGTCTCGCGTAATTTTTTCTTGATAATCAAGCCGGTTTTTTGAACGTCGCGCGGTGAGATATTAAAGCCGTAAACGCTAATGCCGAGCGTAATTTTGTGCTCGCGAGCCTGCCACTTGCCGGTATAATGCTGAACAATCTTGCGGCTGGCTGCTAGCCAGTTGCGGTGATTGAGTTCGAAAATGACCTTGCCAGCTTTTTGGCTGCCGCCTAGTATTTCGAAGTTAAAATTAGGCGAATCTACCAGGGCTGCTTGCTCGGAGAACCAGCGAACGGCGTGAGTGCCGTACAAACGTTCTAATTCGGCTACGCTGAGTGCTGGCTGGCGGCCGAGTATTGCGATATGCATAAATATAGTATACTAGATTGTATGAAAAAGAGGTTGTCTTTTCGGTTGTGGTTGAGTGTTGTGACGCTGCTGCTGATCGCTTTGATCCTTTTCTTCGCTAGAGGCGAGCTGGTTTATGCCTGGGGATTGCTAGAGAAGATTGATTTTGGCAAATTAGTATGGATACTGCCGTTTATAGTGATAGGCTATATGGCGACTGGCGAGATGGTTTTTTCGTATTTGCGGCAAAAAGGCTTTGTCAAAAATATTAATCCGATGACTCTGGCGCGGATATCGCTGGAACTAAATTTCGTTAATCATGCTTTCCCGAGCGGCGGCGTTAGCGGGATATCTTATGCTAACTGGCGCCTTGGCAAGTACGGCGTGCCGATCGGACGGGCGACGATGGCGCAATTTGTCCGCTACGTGGTGGGGTTCATGGCGATTGCCGTGTTTTTGGCAGTTTCAGTTTTGATGGTGACTATTGACGGGCGGGTTAACCGCTGGATTATTTTGATGAGTTCGACACTGGTGTTTTTGCTGGTGGTAGCGACATTGCTCGGGGCGTATTTTTTGAATAGCGCCAGCCGCATGTATAAGTTGGCTGAAAAGATTACGTCGATAACCAATGGCACAGCTTCGTTTTTTGCTAGGCGGCAGCGCGTAGTTTTGAAGGCTGATTCGGTCGAGAAGTTCTTTAACGATATGCATGATGACTTCAAGGAGCTAAAGAAAGATAAACATTTGCTGATCAAGCCGTTTCTATGGGCGATGCTATTTACAGCGTCAGAGATTGCACCGATTTGGATAACTTTTCAGGCGCTGGGGATGACTGTTAACCCGGCGTCGATTTTGATTGCGTACGGTATGGCGACTGTCGCCGGGTTCATTGTAGTGACGCCGGGCGGAACGGGCGCTTATGAAGCGATTATGGTTAGCGTTTTGGCGCTGTCGGGCATTGGTAGCGGCCAATCGATTGCAGCGATTGTACTTTATCGGGTGATTGTGCTGCTGACGGCGCTATTGTTGGGATATGTATTCTATCAGCTAACAATTGTGAAGTATGGACGAAAATCCGATTCCAAGATTCGGCGTTAGCGGTTTCGTCGAGCTAATCAACCAGGTGCTGGAATTTTCGTGCAGCACTGTTGAGATTGAAGGCGAAGTGGCTAGCTTCAAGGTAAATCAGGGGAAATGGGTATTTTTCGACCTGAAAGATGAGGAGTCAAGCGTAGGTTGCTTCATGTCGGTTTATCAATTGCGAACTCCGATTGCTGATGGCATGAAATTGATAGTGCGTGCTCAGCCAAAGGTGACAAAATGGGGTAAATTCAGCGTGACTGTGCAGGATTACCGACCGAGCGGCGAAGGTAGTTTGCTGAAGAGTTTCGAGCTGTTGCGCGCCAAACTGGACAAGGAAGGGTTGTTCACTGAAGAGCGTAAGCGCCCGTTGCCGCGGATTCCGGCGCGGATTGGCATGATCAGCAGCACGCAGGCGGCAGGCTATGCGGACTTTATCAAAATTATCAACGAACGCCTGCGCGGTTTGCAGATTGAGGTAGCGCACGTGCAAGTGCAAGGCAGCGCGGCGGCTGATCAGATTATTGCGGCAATCAAATATTTCAACGAGCGCGCAGTGCCGCCAGAGGTGATAGCGATTATTCGCGGCGGTGGTAGCGCGGATGATTTGAGCGTGTTTAATGATGAATTGCTAGTGCGAGCGATCGCTGCCAGCCGCGTACCGACATTGGTTGGCGTGGGGCACGAGGTTGATACGACGCTGGCCGATTTGGCGGCGGACGTGCGAGCGGCAACACCGAGTAATGCGGCGCAAATTATCGTACCTGATCGGCGCGAATTATTGCGAGAGATGCAAACGCTAACTAATGGTATAGCTTATCGTACAGAAGCCGCTATAAATGATCTAAGCGGCGAAGTGCGTGATTTGCGCCAGCGAGTAATCTTGAATATTGGCGGCAGGATTGACGGCCTAGCTAGCGAAATTGAGCAGTTTCGGCGAGTGATGGCAGCGTATGATCCGCGGTTAGCGCTGAAGCGCGGCTATGCGATTGTCCGTGGTACAGCGAAAATCGGCGAAACTGTCAGTATAGAAAAGGAAAAGGTGATAATTAACGCGGAGGTCAAAAATGTCAAGCAAAAGTGAAAAAACAATCAGCCAAAAAATTGAAGAATTGCGCCAAATGGCAGCCTGGTTCGAGAGCGACGATTTTGATATCGAGCAAGCGATTGAACGTTATCAGGCAGCGGAAAAGCTAGCTGGCGAGATTGAGAAAGATTTGGACGGTTTGCGCAACAAAGTGACGATTCTTAAGGAAAAATTTGCATGATTTTCGCCGTTTTTGCGGTCGTGGTGGCGATGTTTGGCTTTGTAGCGTTTACGGGTGCTCCGTATGTGCCGTCGCGCCGGCGCGACTTGCAGCGGGCATTTAACGAGCTCTACCAGCTGAAAGAAGCGGATATTTTGGTGGATATCGGATCTGGCGATGGCGTAGTGCTGCGCGAGGCGAGCCGCCGCGGCGCGCGGGCAATTGGCTATGAACTGCATCCGCTGCTGGTGCTGTTGTCGCGCTGGCTATCGCGAGGCGACAAAAAAGTGTCGGTGCGGCTAGCGAATTTTTGGCGTACGCCGCTGCCAGACGATACGACGGTAGTGTATCTGTTTGGCGACGGCCGCGATATTGCCAAAATGGTGCAGTATCTCCAGTGCCAGACTAACCACATCGGCCGCGATATTTGGCTGATAAGCTACGGTTTTGAGGCGGCTGATTTGGAATTGAAACGGACGGTTGGCGCTCATAATCTTTATCTGCTGCGACCCGAGCGCTAAACTTTTGCATAATTAGCCTCGACAAAGTATAATCATAAGCATGAAGAGTAGGCATTATAAAGAAAAAGGCGCAATTACCGGTAGTATCGTGGCTATCGCGGTACTGGTAGTGCTAGTGTTGGGTTTTGGCGGTTTCAGTATTTGGTCGTATCTGCAGTACATCGACCAAAAGGAAAACGTTGACGAAAAGGTAGAGACCGCAAAGGCTCAGGCAGTCAAAGAGAACAGCGAAAAGCTGGAGAGCGACTTTGAAAAGCGCGAAAAGGAACCGAACCGGCAGTTTAATGGCCCATCGGATTATGGATCTTTAACGTTTGAGTACCCTAAGACCTGGAGCGCTTATCAGGCAACCGATATCAGCAAGGGTGGTGGCGTGACCTATGAAGCTTATCTAAACCCAGTGACGATTCCGCCAATTACTAAGGGGTCAAAGATTGCGCTGCGGATAACTATTGAACAGAAGACTTATGATAAATCGGTTGCAGTGTATGATCCGTTTATTAAGAAAGGCGACTTGAAGTCTAGCGTCTACAATGACGGCAAGCATACTGGCACTAGGCTTGTTGGTAACTTTGACAAGGATACTTACGGTACAGCGGTGCTGCTGAAAATGCGCGACCGTACGCTGACAATGCGCACTGACGGTGATGTTTTTACGGCGGATTACGAGAAGCTGCTCAAAACACTTAAATTCAACGAATAATTACGTTACTGCTAGTGCTAGAATAGTCAGTTGCGGCCATGCTAAACTAGAGTTATGCAGGAGGGTAAGGTGCAAGCTGGTTCGTGGCTGGAGTCGCTATCATTCGTGGCGGCGCACGAGCTAAAGGCGCCGCTTGCGCTGATTCGCCAGTTAGCGCTTGAACTAGAGGCGGGTAATTACACGGATGTTGAGCGGGCTGTTTTGTCGCAGCGTATTACCTTGACGGCGGAACGAGCGCTTCGTTTGACGACAGATTTGACAAAAGCGCGCCGCTTAGAAGATGCGCTTTTTACGCTTGAACCAGTCGATGCTACGAGTGTATGCAGCGAAGCGGTAGATGAACTGCAGCCGCTGTACTGTGCCCATGGTAAGCGGCTGGAGATTCAGTCGAAATCTCGCCGGTCGTTGACAATTGCTAATCGCGATTTACTACGACGAATTATTCTTAATTTTGCTGACAATGCTCTTCATTATAGCGCTGGCAGCTCGCCAGTTACTATATCAGTACAGGCGCTTAATGGCGACGAGCGAGTACGGATCGGTGTGCGCGACTTTGGGCCGGCGGTTCCGGCGCGCGCTTGGCGGATGTTGAAACAGGGGTTGAAAGAGCCGCTACCTCTGCATAATCGCCCTGGCAGCAGCGGACTTGGCATGTTTGTAGCTAGCGAGTTTGCGGCGGCAATTGGCGGGCAGATTGGCGCAATTCGCCACCGCGATGGCGCGACATTTTACGTTGATGTGCCGGCATCAATGCAATTGAGGCTGCTATGACGCCGCGAGTATTGGTGATCGACGACGATGAATGGCTGGCGAAGCTACTGGCGCGGCGCCTTGAACATGGCGGTTTGACGGTGCGGGTTGCTTTGAATTCTATCAAGGCGCTTGATTTGATAGACGATTTTCATCCGAATGTTATTATTCTTGATCTGCTGATGCCGGGGCCAAATGGCTTAGTATTGCTGCATGAACTGCAATCGCACGACGATTTGGGACGTATACCTGTTGTCGTATGCACAACGAGCGCGCGAGAAGTGACGCTTGAGCAGCTGCGGCCGTATGGTGTACGATTGTTATTAGATAAGACAACTATGCAGCCAGACGATATAATGGCGGCGGTGCGGAAAGTGCTACCATGAGCGCTGTTGAACGCACTAAAGCGATAATCTTGCGCCGGACTAATTATGGCGAGGCCGATCGTATTTTGACGCTATTGACGCCGCTAGGGCAGCGTAGCGCTATAGCGCGCGGCGTACGCCGTGAAAAGAGCCGTTTGGCGGGCGGTATTGAGCTGTTTGCAGTGAGCGATGTGGTGCTGCAGCGCGGCAGGGGCGGCTTGTATATAGTGACGCAAGCGCGTTTAGATTGCTTTTATCGCAACATCTTGCAAGATTACGATCGTTTGCAGTTTGGTTACGAATGTATCAAGCTGGTTGAACGCGCTAGCCGCGATATTGATGCGCCAGAATGGTTCGAGGTGTTGCAGGAGACTTTGGCTGGGCTGGGCGGTGCTACGCCGTTGCAATTGGTGCAGACGTGGTTTTATTTGCATTATGCCGAGTTGACTGGCTATGAACTTAGTCTAGTCAATGATGTCGCGGGGCAAGCGCTTGATAGCCAGAAACATTATATGTACGATTCAATTGATCGCGGCTTGCGGCTGAGCGAGCAGGGCGAAATTACAGCTGATCACATTAAGTTTTTGCGTCTGGCAGCGAGTAAGCCGTTGCGTGTGGTGGCGCAAGTTGGCGGCGTCGAACAGGTATTGCCGGACTGTTGGCTATTAGCTCGCCAGCACGCTGCTATCTGAAAAGCTTCATGCCTCTTATTATGTTATACTGATATTTAAGAATAACATCGTCAGCGCCCGCCAATGCGGAGAAAAGGAGCTTTCGTGAGTCAAGCAAAAATGGAAGATATTATTAGCCTGTGCAAGCGGCGAGGCTTTATTTATCAGGGGTCGGACGTTTATGGCGGCCTTTCTGGAACTTGGGATTATGGCCCGCTGGGCGTGCAGCTGAAGCGCAACATCATGCAGCTGTGGTGGCGAATGTTTGTTGATGAGCGCGATGATATGTACGGCGTCGACGCGGCGATTTTGATGAATCAGAAGGTGTGGCAGGCGAGCGGGCATGTGGATACGTTTGTCGATCCGCTGTGCGAAGATACGGTCAATCATCGTCGCTATCGTACTGATCATATTCTCAAGGACAATGGCATTGATGCGGACGGCATGACGATGGCGGAGATGGACGCGGCGATTGCGGAAAAAGGCATCACCAGCCCGGATGGCAATCCACTCAGCAAATCGCGCACCTTCAACATGATGTTCAAGACGCACGTTGGCGCGACTGAGAGTGATGATAGTATTTCTTACCTCCGCCCCGAAACCGCCCAAGGTATCTTCACTAATTTCAAAAACGTCGTTGATAGTTTCTACCCAAACCTGCCGTTTGGTATCGCTCAGCAGGGCAAGGCGTTTCGTAATGAAATTGCGCCGCGCGATTTCGTCTTCCGCAGCCGCGAGTTTGAGCAGATGGAGATTGAATACTTTATTGATCCAGCTAATTGGCAGGCGGAGTTCGAGAAGTGGCGCGAACTGGGGCACCAGTGGTGCGAGGCGCTGGGCTTGCCGCAGGATAAGGTGCACGAGCTAGAGGTACCAGGGGCGGATCGGGCACATTACAGCAAGCGGACCATCGACTTTGAGTTTGACTATCCGATCGGTCGCGAGGAAATGTTTGGCTTGGCTTACCGCACGGACTTCGACCTGATGAATATCCAGCGCGCCAGCGGCAAGAGCATGGAATACACCGTCAAGGGGACGAACACAAAATTTGTTCCGCACGTCATTGAGCCGAGCTTCGGTGTGGAGCGGGCGCTGATGGCGGTGCTGTCGAGTGCCTACCGCGAGGATGAGCAGAATGGTGAGAAGCGCGTCTACTTGGCGTTGCCGGAGCATCTGGCGCCAGTTAGATTTGCCGTCTCGCCACTACTGAAGAACAAGCCAGAATTGGTGAAAAAAGCCCGCGAAGTTTATGTCGAACTCGCCAAGGCCAATCCAGGTCGGGTGATGTGGGACGACAATGGCAACATCGGCAAGCGCTACCGCCGCCAAGACGAAATCGGCACGCCGCACTGCGTGGTCATCGACTTCCAGACGCTGGAGGACGGCACCGTCACCGTGCGCGAGCGGGATACGACGGAGCAGCGGCGAGTGAAGGTTGAGGAGCTATAGATACTAGAGATGAAAAAGCAAATTGGTTTTGAGGAGATAAAATAATGATAGAAAGTAGACCTGAGTTTGATAAAATCACATCGTTTGACGAGTTTAATAAATACTATTGGTATCGTGAAGAACTTTCACAGATATGCAAGCGATTAGGATTAGAATATAAAGGCACAAAACAGGAACTCAATCACATTATTGAGCAGTACTTTAAGGGTAATTTGATTAAAAAGTCATCAATAAAAAATGAAAAAAAGCAAGTTGAGAATATTACTTTAGATACTCCATTACTTGAATGTGGGTTTTCCTTTAACGTAAAATTTAGAGAATATTTCTCCGCCGTAACAGGTATTACACCTTTTAAATTTACTGCTGATATGGCTACTGCTTGGAGAAAAGTAAAGAGAGAAAATGATTTGAGTTTTACAATTCAAGATATGCTAAAGGTTTATTATGGGAAATCAGATTATGCCAAGTATGATAATTCGGTTTGTCAATGGAATCAATTTTTAAAGGATTTTAGTGCAGACGAAAATAGTCGCAACTATTCGAACAAATTAAAAGTAGCTTCTATTCTTTGGAAAGAAGTTAGAAATTCAAAAAATGAAAAAATTTATTCAAAGAATCTTTTGACTGAATATGCCAGTAAAATAAAAGAGTATCACAATTAGATAATCCCCAACGTGTTAACACCCAATGAGTAGTTAATCATGGATATTGGAAAGACAGAATATACTGTAGGTGAAATGGTATCAGCTATCTGGCGTTCGGGTGTAGTATAATGACTTTCATGTCAAAAATCACCAAAGGACATATCATTACGCAGAATCTAGATGGAACGGACCATCTGGATTGTTTGTATCGTATCTCGCTCAAAGCCTTGATTTATAACGATGCTGGACAAATTTTGGTTGTCAAGGAAATTGATCGGACATATTGGGATTTGCCTGGTGGTGGTATGGATTTTGGCGAGATGATTGAGTCGTCACTGAAACGCGAACTGTACGAAGAAGTTGGCTACAAGGGCGATTTGCGTTATCAGCTTTTTGATGCGTCGGACGAGATGTATATTGAGCGGATTGATGCTAATCAAATTTATTTTTATTGTCGCGTCTGGCCGGAGAATTTTGATTTTATGCCAGGTGAAGAGGGCGATGAGGTGGTGTTTATTGACCCTGAGGAGTTATTGCTTCAGAAAAGCGAGGTTGACGCGCCAGCCCGGGCATATGCGGCGCATGTGAAATGGCAAGAGGTTAACGACCACATGAAGGTGTTATAATTATTCCATGACGAAACCGTTCTTACTACTACAATCACGTTCTGAGGCTGAAGCGTCAGATGATGAATATCAAGCATTTTTGAAATTTGGTGGGCTAGAGGCTGATCAATTGGTGCGGCTGAGGCTAGAACGCGGTGATGAGCCAGCGGTGAATTTGGATGATTATACTGGGATCATCATGGGCGGTGGTCCGGCTAATTTCGCGTATGACGAAGCGCAAAAATCGCCGGAACAATTGCAGTTTGAAGATTATATTATGCCGCTGCTTCGCCGGATTATAGCCGAGGACAAACCGTTTTTAGGCACTTGCTTGGGCGTGGGCGCGCTGGTAACGGCGCTGGGTGGCCGGACGGACTTCGATCATGGCGAGCCGGTTTGCGCGGTGGATATAAATTTGACACCGGAAGCGCAGGACGATCCGCTGCTGGTTGGTTTGCCGGCTAGTTTTCGTGGCTTCGTCGGACACAAAGAGGGGACAGATACGGCGCCACCGAACAGCGTAGTGTTGGCGCGTTCTGTGGCCTGTATACAATTATTACGCGCCGGACAAAATGTGTATTCAGCACAGTTCCATCCTGAGCTTGATGCTGATGGCTTGGCATTGCGGATTGATATTTATAGGCACGCTGGCTATTTCTCGCCAGAGGAAGCGCAAGATCTGATCGATGCAGCGTACCGCGAGTCGAGATCGGTAACCGAGCCGGTCAAGATATTGAGGCGGTTCGTCGAGAAATACACAGAATAGTTCGGCGCTTTCTAATTAGGCTGCGATAGGGCTTATTTTACTAGCGAAAAGCCTCGGATACACCGAGGCTTTTTTGGCTGTTAGAGCCGGAAAAGATTTATTCTTTCTTCTTGCCGCGCGATTTGACGGCGATTTTCTTTGGCTCTGGCGCCGGCGTGACCGGTATAGTGACTTTGAGGACGCCATCGTCCAGGTGTGCTTCAATAGCGTCAGTGTCAGCGCGTTCTGGCAGCTGGATGCTGCGGTAGAAGCTGCTGCTGGATTCGCGTACGACGTATTTCTTCTCTTTATCTTCTTCTTTTTCGTGGCGTTGGGCTTGGACTACCAGGTTGCCATGCTCTATCGAAATATTGACATCGTCTTCGCTAAAATTCGGCAAATGCGCCTCAACAACTAGCGAGTTGTCCTTCATATAGACATCGGTGGTAGGCAGGCTAACCGAGCGCATTTGGCGCGGCATCCAGCCATCGTCGTTAAAAAAATGGCGCTGCAGGGCATCCATTTCGGCAAACGGGTCGAATCGAACGAGTTTACTCATTTGTTACTCCTTTCGTTTATGGTTTGGCGAGCTTTGGCTCTATTTACAGTATATAGCTGTTGGCACTCTCGTGTCAAGAGTGCCAAACATAAACGAAATAACAGTAGTCTAGCGTAGGTGAAAAGTTTTACGGAATTTTCCACATTACCATATACGCTATATGTAGTGGCGCTATATATAGCGTATGGGTAGCGTGTTGGGAATGCGGTATAATGTAGGTATGGGATGGTTACGTAACTTAATTTTTGGCGAACCAGATGACGATAGTGATTATCTGGCGCGTCTTAACAACGATGCTAATATGATGCAGCCTAGAGACGATGAAGAAGGGGGCAGGCCTAATGTCTCGTCCGATAATAGTACTAAACCTGATCAATATCATTCAGCTAACGGACAGAAAGTCATACCCGAAATAGAGGTCGAACGTATAGAGTCCCATCCTTCTGGAGATAATAAATATTTGGAGATATGGGCTCACATTCGCAATCATGCGAGTTTCGATATTGAACTTGATAAATACGAGCTCCTAGGCCAGCGCGGCGATCTTAATAAATTTCTTAAGCCTGGTGAGATTTTTGAGCTGCGTATGTATCGTGGTGCTATGCCGCAGAACGATATTATTCGCAGGATGTATATTCAGTACAAGATTGTCGGCACGGGCGATTATTTTCAAGCTGACCACATGATAGAGTATAAGTACGAGCAGGACAGTCACGGTAACAAATGGTGTATGCCAGAAGAGTTAAAGTTGTTGCGGCCAGTGCGTGACATCTAGAGACAAGAGAGATGAGAGTATTCTTTACAGATGGTAGTGCTAGTCCGAATCCGGGTCCAGGCGGTTATGCAGTGATTGAAAATGGCCGACCGGTAGCGCTGGGAAGCGAAGATGGCCAGACGACGAATATTCGTATGGAAGGTATGGCGCTGATTGCGGCGATGAAGCTAGCTGGTGGTGATCCGTGCGAAATTCATAGCGATAGTGAATTTTGGATTAATGTGCTAACCAAATGGGCGCCAGGTTGGGCTGCTAAGGGTTGGCACAAAAAAGGCGGCGAAATTAAAAACCTTGATATCGTGCAGCAAGCTTACGAGCTTTATCGGTCGGTGCGGCCGCAGCTTGTCTGGGTGCGCGGTCATGTCGGCCATGAGCAAAATGAATTGGCGGACGAGTGGGCGAATAAAGCGCGAACTGGCATCCGTTTATAGTTCAGTAAGTATTGATTTTGCTATCAGTTACTTACGTGAAAAGTGTTAGTGTGTTACAATTGTAGTTATTAACAATTAATATCCAGAGCGCGATGAGGGACTGGCCCGACGACTCGCCGGCAACCTGCCAATTAGTAAAAGGCAAGGTGCTAATTCCAGCCTGCTTGCGTAGCTAGGAAAGATATTGCCTTTGCGACTCCTTTCTCGGCCTCAATAGCGGGGCAGATAGAAAGGAGTTTTTTATGTCTGTAGAATTTACTAATCAAGCAAATTATCGTACGGCTGAAAGCGTTTCGCCGCGCCATCCCGACAAGATTTGCGACCAAATTAGCGATGCAATTTTGGATGCGTATTTGGCTAAAGATCCGCAGGCGCGCGTAGCCATTGAATCTTGCGGCGGTCATGGCGCGTTATTTTTGACGGGCGAAGTTTCGTCTAGCGAAGTGGTTGATGTTCAGCGAATAGCACGGCGATTAGCTGGTGATGATATCGAAATCATCGAGCGGATTGCGCAGCAGAGTCCAGAAATTGCTCAAGGCGTTGATATTGGTGGTGCGGGCGACCAAGGAGTAATGATTGGTTATGCTTGCGCTGAGACGCCAGAGCTGCTACCGCTAGAGTATACGCTGGCGCGTGATTTGAATCGCTTCTTGTACGACAGATGGCCATATGATGGTAAAACGCAGGTGACGACCTATGGTGGGCAAATTGCGGCGATTGTAGCGAGCTTCCAAAACGCGCCGCATGATGACTTAGCGGCGGCGGTCGAAGAGTGGTCCGTACAGCAAGAATATACGACATGCGATTTTGCTGGTATTTCGTTGCACATCAATCCGGCTGGTGATTGGCAAATTGGCGGTTTCGCGGCGGATGCTGGTTTGACCGGACGTAAATTAGCGGTAGATAATTATGGACCGCGGATTCCTTTAGGCGGTGGCGCGTTTAGCGGTAAAGATGCTACCAAAGTTGATCGTAGCGGTGCTTATATGGCGCGGCGGATCGCAGTTGATTATCTTAAGGAATTTCAGGCGCAGGAGGTGCTGGTGCGTTTAGCTTATGCTATTGGGCATGACCAGCCGGTCGAGGCTACAGCGGTTGTTGATGGTTCGGAAAAGCCTATCAAAGGCTATGATCTTAGCCCGTATGGTATCATTGATGCCTTACAATTAACGCAGCCTCAGTATGAGCAGACAGCGCGGTACGGGCATTTTGGTAACGGTTTTGCTTGGGATAAGTAGCCTTCCTAGCGTGTATAATAAAGGAAATGAGGCAAAATCTAGCGCTAGAAATATTATTAAGCGGTGAGAGCGCGCTGTTGACCGGGCCGGCGGGGACCGGTAAAACGTTTGTGCTGAACCAATTCATAGGTTTGAGCAAAGCTGACGGCAAGTATGTGTCGGTGACAGCGACGACGGGGCTGGCGGCAACGCATTTGGGCGGCTCAACGATCCACGCTTGGGCTGGTATCGGCGTGAATGACCGCTTGCCGAGCGGTTTTGCTGATCGTGTTAGCAAAACTCGGCGCGAGATTATCGAGAAAACCGACATTCTTATTATCGATGAGATTAGCATGCTGCACGATTATCGGTTGGATATGGTTGATGAAGTTTGCCGGTTAGTGCGGAAGCGAGTCGATGAGCCGTTCGGTGGAATCCAGGTGGTTTTGAGCGGCGACTTTTTCCAGCTGCCGCCAGTTAATCGGTCGGAAAGTCGCGAGGGCGGTTTCGTTGTAGGTTCGCAAGTTTGGTGCGAACTTGATCCGGCGATTTTGTATTTGGATGAGCAATTTCGCCAGCGCGACGATGATGTTTTGCTGGAGATCTTGACGGCAATGCGGGCTAACGATTTACGTCGCCGCCATGCTGAGCAATTGCTTGAGCGGACCGAATTTCAGCCGCCGGCCGGAGCTGATTTGACAGAGCTGCATACAGTAAATGTCGATGTCGATCGGATTAACGAGGCGAGACTGGCAGAGCTAACGGGCGATGAAGTTGTGTATCAGCGTCACACTAAGGGTAGTGATAATTATGTTGAGAACTTGCAGCGCAGCGTGCTAGCGCCAGAGGTGCTGACGCTCAAAATAGGCGCATTAGTGATGGCGGTCAAAAACGATCAGGCGCGGCGTTATGCTAATGGCAGCGTCGGCATGGTAGTTGACTTCGAGCCGGTAACCGATTATCCGGTAGTGGAGTTTCGTAATGGCAAAATTGTGACTATGCAGCCTGACACTTGGGAGTTGCGTGACGGCACAAGGAAGCGTGCTAGTATCAGCCAGATTCCGTTGCGCCTAGCGTGGGCTATCACAGTTCACAAAAGCCAAGGTATGACGCTAGATAGTGCGCGGATTGATCTGCGCAAAGCATTTGTGCCAGGAATGGGTTATGTGGCGCTTAGCCGGGTGCGCGATATCGATAACCTGTATTTGACGGGTATTAATCGCATGGCTTTGCAGATGAGCGACGAAGCTTACGCGATTGACGAGCGATTGCGGGCGCGGGCAGCGGATGACGCTAAAAAGTTTGCTCGCTTGCAGCCAAAAGCCGACAAGCGATCGGCAGGTCATCTCAAAAAGTCCGCCCAAAAAGCGAATAAGGCGAGCTCTGGTTGGGCGGCTAAGATTGCCAAAATGCGCGAAACCTATCCGAATGCCTATAGACCATGGGCGAAAAGCGACGACGAGATTCTCAAACAAGGTTTCTTGCAAGGCGAGACCATTGCCAGTCTCAGCCAAAAACTCGGCCGCCATCACGGCTCCATCAAAATGCGCTTGCAAAAGCATTTCGGCGAGGATGCGGTGCAGTGATGATGGTTGGAAAATAGCACAGAGGGTTGGTTCTAACACGGCTTGAAAATTACTGGAAAACCAGAATGTTTTTGTAGTAAACTAAAGCGTATGAATACCGACCAAAATTTACAAACTGACGACCAAATGCCCGAGCCTACCGATATTTTTCTCTGGGCGAATCAAGCTGACGCGCATAAGGACGAACTCGAAATCGACCTCTTTCTCTTTACGAAAGGCTATACGGTTTATGCTACTAATTATGCCAAGGAGCTCAAGGCGCAGCTCAAAGTGCTGTTTCTCTATGAGATGATCAGCCAAGTCCAGACTGGTGCGGCTACTGGCATGCAGGTGCGCGATTTTGAGGCGGCTGCAGCCGAAGACAATGCGTTAGAGCGGACGACGCTAGATAGAGTCGATCACGCGCAAGAAGTGATAGAGCAAATTCGTTACGGCGAGGAAACGTTGGAGGTTTTCCGTGAAGGCGACCATGAATTCAAGAAGGTAAAAGGGATTGTAGCGCGCTTCAGCCGCCAGGGGGCCGAGCCGTTTTTTGTGGCTAAGATTTTACCGCAGTCACAAGTGCTCAAAGGAGCGACCGCTTGGATGTATAATGGCGATTCGTTCCAGCCGTTTAGCGCTGATGTCGGCCTAAAAATTACGCCGGATAATCAGGTATTGATCGCGAACAATGATATTTTTGCCTTTAGCGAACCGAAATTTATCCGTTTGTTTGGCTACGACGCTAAACAATTTGCTGTTGCCGAAGAAAAGATTACCGAGATTGAAAAGCATTTTAAGTTAAAGTTCCCTGAAGGCATGACGTTTGACGCCTTGGTGCGCGATACTAAATCGTTAGTAACTAAGCTGCAAAAAGTCGACGTCGGTCTGGTGACGCAGGATCAGGTTGTCGAGCAAGCCGATGATATGGGCTTGGAACTAATGACGGACGATGCGACGGGCGAGATTATTATCATGGATGCCAAGGATGCGGCGAAGTTTGTCAATCTGCTCAACGACGACTATATGACTAGCGATATGACTGGTATCAAGTATGAATTAAAAGGCAAGAAGGAGCTGCGCGGCGACAGCGGAGTGAATACGCCAGAAGGGGAATGATGAGCGAAGAACATGGCGACAGCGGAGCAAAAATTGTAGTTATCGGAGGCGGCACTGGCAGCTTCACGCTGCTAACAGGTCTCAAAAAATACGTGTCTGATTTGACAGCGCTGGTCAATATGGCAGATGATGGCGGATCAACGGGACAGCTGCGCGACGAACTTGGCGTGCTGCCGCCGGGCGATGTGCGACAGTGCTTAGTAGCGCTGAGCGATAGCCCGCGGGTGCGCGATTTGTTTAATTATCGTTTTGACGATGGTAGTTTGAAGGGGCATGCTTTCGGTAATCTGTTTTTGACAGCACTCGAGAAAATGACTGGCAGCTTTGGCGAGGCGGTGCAGCTGGCTAGCCAAGTTCTCAATATTCAAGGTAGAGTAATCCCGACAACTCTAACTGATATTACGCTGTGCGTCGAGAGTGCTTCGGGCGAGCCGATCAAAGGGCAATTCAAGATCGCACATGCCGATATCGCTAAGCAGCCAAAGGTATGGCTAGAACCGGAGGCGGTGGCGCATCCAGCGGCAGTTCGGGCAATTTTGGAAGCAGATATGGTGGTGATTGCGCCGGGTAATCTCTACGGTAGTTTGGCGCCAGCGCTGGTAATTGGCGAAATTCAGGAAGCATTGGCAGCGACGCGGGCGAAATGTGTTTTTGTTTGTAATCTAGTAACCAAACCCGGCCCGACGGATGGTTTGAGCGTGGCAGATTTTGCCAGCGAAATTGAGCGTTTGGCGGGTAGCGAATTCCTTGATTATGTCGTCTTCAATACCGACGAACCATCGAAAGAACTAATGGCGAAGTATGCCCACGACGGTGAACATATGGTGCAATATGATATTAGCGAACTTAAACGCCAGCACTATGAGTTTCGCGGGGCTGGTATCTTAGCTAAAAATATATGGACGGGTGCGCAATCAAGCGACCCGATTGCTGCAGTACGTAGTTTTATCCGGCATGATCCAGATGCGGTGGCGCGCCAGCTGATGCGCCTATATTTTGCATAAATGACGTTTTCTGTCATTGCTGACCTCTATAGACGCTACATATAGCGTCTATCTGCTTATATAAACACTATAGTTTTCCACGTTTTTGTGGAAAAGTAAAGAAGTTATTATTTTTAGTAAGAAAGGTATTGCACAAGCATTATAAAACGTTGTATGATAAAGCCAGTGGCAAAGGCAAGAGATAATTCTCGAGCTAAAACAAACACCACCGCGTAAAAATAACAAAAGAAAGTAGGGTAGTCAAATGACTGACGGTAGCACTAGCCAATCTATGTACGGTAGAGCGGGCGTCTTGGTTTGCGTACCTGATGTTTACGCATCGCGCGCAACGCTGTCTTTGGGCGCGTAGCGGGCGAGTTTGCCGTACCTTAACAATTTAACGTTAGACATCCTCGAGATCAATAACCTGATAGTGAGCAGTGGAATATCGGCCCACGCTAAAATAGCCGAAAGTTCTTTCCTCCAAAACAACACCTCCCAAAAACTCCACCTCACACACAAGTCTCTCAAAGGTATGCTTAAATGAAATATGAGTTGTTAGACAACCCTCGTGATTTTAAGCATGCTTGACTATACAAAAACAAAAACTCCTATGCGAAAACAAACAGCTCGCTGTCAGATTGGTGATCTCGAGACCTCTATCAGACCATGTGGTATGATGGGGGAATGAGTATTAAAGAACATCCACCACTTCATGTTCCAGTATTACTTGATGACGTTGTGCGGTTGCTAAATCCTAAAGAGGGCGAGAGTTATCTCGACCTGACGGCTGGATACGGCGGACACGCTAGCGCCATTGTCGAACGAACACAGAATTACCGCGAGATGACTCTGGTTGATCGCGATGATTTTGCGCGCGCTAACCTTGCGGCTTTTGTTGGCAGAGGGGCAGAATTTATACACGCTGATTTTGTCAGTGCTGCCCGGCAGCTGATTGCGGTAGGCAAGCGGTTTGATATGATATTGATTGATTTGGGGGTGTCGTCACCACAGCTTGATAGGGCTGAGCGAGGATTTTCATTTTCGCATAACGGTCCGCTGGATATGCGGATGGATCGGCGGCAAGCTTTAACTGCAGAGCAGGTGGTTAACACCTATTCGCAGGGCGAGCTGGAGCGGATTATTCGCGATTACGGCGAAGAGCGGCCAAATATTGCGCGGCGCTATGCTGCAGCAATTGTTAAGGCTAGACCGCTAGCGACAACTGAGGATCTAGCATCAGCTGTCTTGAAGGCACATGTCGGACGGCGTCAGCGAACACATCCGGCAACACGTACTTTTCAGGCGATTCGGATTTTTGTCAACGATGAGCTTGAGCAAGTACGAACAATTATGCCATTATTACCTGAACTGCTTCGGCAGGGCGGGCGAGTAGGCGTAATTAGCTTCCATAGCTTAGAGGATCGTATCGTCAAGCGGTACTTTGCCGAGCAAAATAGAAGCGGCTACGAGGCGGAACTTCGTGTTGTAACGAAGCGTCCTGTCGACGGAGCAGTAGAAGATGTTCACAACCCGCGCTCGCGAAGTGCTAAGCTTCGTGTCGCTGTGAAAACATAAAAACAGAAAGGAGGGTGCAGCCATGACTCGCCGCATCCAAGTACAAGTCCAAGCTGACGTTCAGCATGACATAGCTGTCGTGCGTCGCGCTGCTTAGGGTAAACCAAAATCGGCACTGAAGAACAGGGGAGCGCTTATATCCTCTTGGTGCGCTTCTCTGTTTTCTATGGTGTCTTGAGCAAACAATAAGTTAAAAACATAAATCCACCACATGACATCATATTCACGAACAACACAATTTAATAGCCGGCGCCAAGGTAATTTTGGTCGTAACCGCAATACAGTTGCTTTCGCATCGGCTGTCAAGCTTGGTCCAATCTCGAATGCGATTATTATTGCGCTTCTCTTGACGTTGCTGGGTCTGCTATACTTGACGCAGGCGGGCAGCGTATCGAGCTATGACTACGAGTCGAATGATATTAGTAATAAGATTTCGACATTAACTGAGCAAAAGAGCGATTTAGCAGTAGAGAATGCTCGCTTAACAGCATTGCAATCGGTTAAGGATAGTAGTGTAGCTCAGAGAATGGCTGCTCCTGCTGATACTCAATATGTAAGCAAATAAGTAGGAGTTTTGACTAGATGAGTATATTGCCAACTCGCTATTTTCGAGACCTGAGAGTTGGTATTTTGTTTGGGGCGGTGGCTTGTATTGCTGCTGTTTTTGTAGTGCAGCTTTTTATAGTACAAGTCGTGCAGCATGATTATTATGTTACGCAGGCGGATAGCGAACAGATTAAGAAATTTAAGCTAAGGGCTGAACGCGGAGAAATATACGCGATGGACGGCAGTGACCCGAAGCCGCTGGTCATGAACGAGACGGTTTACAAGGTTTGGGCTGACCCGACGCAAATTACTAATAAGCAAGCAATAATTGATACTCTAAACAGTGTGGCTGGTGGTAATGTAGTCAATAATTTTTCATCGTTAATCGACAAGAAACCTAGTCGCTATCAAGTTCTAACAAAGTATATTACGCGGACACAAGCTGAACTCATCAAAAAGAAAAAGTTGTCTGGTATTGGTTTCGAGATAGGAACGCGCCGAGTCTATCCAGAAGGCAGGCTGGCCAGCCAGGTTTTGGGCTTTGTTAATCATGAAGGCAAGGGAGTTTATGGCTTTGAGCAGGCTAATAATCAGGCGTTGTCGGGGCGCGACGGTATGCTCAAGACAGTGACAGACGCGCGCGACGTGCCGCTAACGATTGGCGATAAAAATGTCCGCCAGCCAGCCGTTAACGGCCAAAACATTGTTCTGACGATCGACCGCAATATTCAGACTCAGGTAGAATCAGCGCTTGAGAACGGCGTTAAACGCAGTAAGGCCACTAAGGCGAGCGCTATCGTCATGGAGCCGAGTACCGGCAAAATTTTGGCGATGGCAAATATGCCAGCGTATGATCCGTCGAATATCAATACTTCTGATGTGTCGGTCTTCAATAACGATACGATATCTCGCCCGTATGAGGCAGGCTCTGACGTTAAAACCTTCACAGTGGCTACGGGTATTGATAAAGGCGCGATTACGCCGAATAGCACTTACAATAATACTGGTAAGATTAAAGTCGAGGACATTACCATCAATAATGCCTCTAAAAATAGTTTTCTTAACGGCGACATTACGATGCAGACAGCGCTGAATTGGTCGCTTAACACCGGTATGGTGACAATTGCGCAGCGGTTGGGCAATGGTTCGTATATTACTCGCGGCGCGCGTGATACGATTTATGATTATTTTTATAACCGGTTTCGATTAGGTCAACTGACTGGTGTCGAGCTAGCCAATGAGGCTGGCGGCGTGGTAATTTCGCCGACTCAGCAAGAAGGTAATGCGGTGCGCTATAGTAATATGGTGTTCGGCCAGGGCATGAATGTGACGATGATCCAGGTGGCGAGCGGCTTTTGTTCGGTGGTTAATGGCGGTACATATCACATGCCTACGGTGATTAACGGTACAATGGATAGTAATGGCAAATTTACGGCAGCGGCGCAAAAAGCCAGTGCTCCCGCTATCAGTGAAGCCTCGTCGCAAACCGTGCGCGAGATGGTGCATCAGGCGCATTACGCGACGTATAAGCCGCACGATGATTCGGAGCGCTGGTTAGTCGGCGGCAAGACAGGTACCTCACAGGTGATTGTTAACGGCAAATATGACGATAACGAGACGATTGGTACATACCTGGGCTTTGGTGGTGAATACGGCAAGATTCCACGTTATGTCATCATGGTTGAGATTGCTGCTGATGGGCGCGGCATGGGCGGTGGCTCGGACGCTAAGCCGATTTTTAACGAGATATCCAACTGGATGATAAAATACTTAAAATTGGCCCCGAGAGAGTAGGGCAGGGAGTATAATGAGAATATGTCTATTGTAACTTTCGGAAATGAATTAAACTTAGTCTTCCTGATGAGCTTGCTGGCGTTTTTGCTAGCGATGCTGCTGACGCCAGTCTATACATACTTTGCTTACAAATATAAATTTTGGAAAACTCAGCGAACTTCGGCGGTAACGGGCGAACGGCTGAAAATTTTCAATCTGTTGCATAAGAAAAAAATCGAGCGGCATATCCCGACGATGGCCGGTATTGTGGCGGTGACGGCGATTGTGGCGGTAACGTTGGCATTTAATCTTGATCGGGCGCAGACGTGGTTGCCACTAGCGGCGCTGATGGGCGGGGCAGCGATTGGTTTAATTGACGATATTCTAAATGTGTTCGGCTCGAATCGTAAGGATGCTGGTCTGCGTAGCTGGGTGAAGTTTGCTATGATTATTGGCGTCGGGCTAGTGCTGGGTTGGTTTTTCTTCTATAAACTTGGTTACTCATCGGTGCACGTACCTTATGTTGGTGATTGGCAGATGGGCGCGTGGATTGTCGGGTTGTTTGTGTTCGCCGTAGTAGCGACCGGTAATGCGGTCAATATTAGCGATGGGCTAGACGGCTTGGCGGGCGGTTTGCTGGTGATGTCGTTCTCGGCGTTTGGTGTGATTGCGCTATTACAAGGTCAGCTAAAGCTGGCAGCGTTCTGCTTTACGGTGGTTGGCGCTTTACTGAGCTACTTGTGGTTTAATATTTTCCCGGCGCGATTTTTCATGGGCGATGTCGGCAGCTTTGCCTTTGGAACAAGCTTGGGTGTGGTGGCGATGATGACGAATACGCTGTTTTTGCTGCCAATCATCGGCGTGCTGTTTGTGGTTGAGGCGGGATCTAGCTTGCTGCAGATGACGAGCAAAAAGCTCTTCCACCGTAAGATATTCTTGTCGGCGCCAATCCATCATCATCTCGAGGCATCTGGCTGGCCAGAAGCCAAGGTGACCATGCGCTTTTGGGTGATAGCCGGCGTGACGGCCTTTGTTGGCATTGCCCTGGCGATGACCGGAGGACATATCGCGCCGTGATTGGTTCTGGACGGCGCCACGATGCGTATATTCAGCTTGACGACGGTGGGGTGCAGCGCAAGCATCGACCCGATTATTGGTTGGTTTTGTGTGCAGCGTTATTAATGCTGATAGGAATGATAATAGTTTATTCGGTCGGGCCACAATATGCTAACCTGCAAAATAATGCGTATGGTAGCAATTATTCTTCTTCATACTTTTTTATTAAGCAGTTGGTCGGTATCGCTCTAGCGATTGGTGGTTTCGTAGCGTTAACATTGACGTCGTTTGATTATCTAAAAAGGCACGTTGTGCAATTGATGATGATTGGCGTTGGTATGTCGGCTCTACTATTTTTGATGGGTAATGTTTTGCATATTGATGCAATAGCGCAAAATACTCTGGGTGCTTACAGATGGTTTCACTTGGGGCCAATAACTTTTCAGCCATCTGAATTGTTAAAATTGGCAATGATCTTGTATATGGCAGTTTTTTTAGGAAAGCGTTATCGCCAAGGCAAGATAGATAATCTAAAGGAAACTGTTTATCCGATGGTTGGATTAGTCGGCATACTGCTGGTAGTAGTAGTATGGCTGCAGAAAGATATGGGATCAGGCGTAGCGATAGCGTCGGCGGCAGCGTCTATATTCCTAGTCAGTACTATAAACGCGAAGACGCTGATGAGGATTGCTCTGGTAGGCGTGTTGTGTCTAGTTATAGCAACGGTAACTTCGCCGCATCGGATGGAGCGTATTATAACGTTTTTCGGGTCAGAAGAATCGATGACCCGTGATGATAATGACTACCATATCAAAAATGCAATGATTGCACTGGGTACTGGCGGCCTAGTGGGGCGGGGTGTTGGTAAGAGTATCCAATCTACAGGCTATTTGCCGGAAGCGATCAATGACTCAATCTTTGCTGTGATCGGCGAGATTTTCGGCTTTGTCGGAACGGTTTTGGTGGTAATATTGTTCGTAGTGCTATTATTGCGCGTATTGCGTGTGATGGAATATTCTCCTGATATGACAAAGCGTTTGACGGTAGCCGGGGTGTTTGGCTGGATACTTGCACATTTTTTCATGAATATTGCATCAATGATTCATTTAGCGCCATTGACAGGGATTACGCTGCCATTCCTGAGTGCAGGGGGTAGTAGTATGTTGTTCTCTGGTGCTGCTTTAGGGGTTGTTTTTCAGCTGTCACGATATACTGCGCATAAACCAATAAAGATAGGAGACCACGATGCGGATATTAGCCGTAGGCGGCGGATCGGGGGGTCACGTTACTCCGGTCGTCGCCGTGTTGCGAGAAGTTAAAAAAAAGCAGCCAGATGCTGAAGTGCGGTTTTGGGTGGACCGGAAGTTCAGCAAGCAAGCTCGCAATGTAATGGCTGGTTTTGATAACACGGTGCGGGTTGATGTTATCACTAGCGGTAAGTTACGTCGCTATCACAACCTAAGTGTTTTACGCCAATTGCTGCGATTCCGAACGATAGTTTGGCCGAATTTTGTTGATGCGATTAAAGTTTGTATTGGCTTTGCCCAGAGTTTGGTCAAGCTAATGGCGTGGCGTCCTGATGTGATTTTTACCAAAGGCGGCTACGTTTGTATGCCGGTTGGATTGGCGGCGCATGTACTGCATATTCCGCTAGTAATCCACGACTCAGATGCGCATCCGGGGCTAACGAACCGCGTGCTGGCTCGTTGGGCGGATAGGATTGGTACGGGCGCGCCGCTTGAGTATTACCCTTATCCGAAGTCGATTAGTCGCTATGTCGGCGTACCAATTCGCGAAGGTTTCAAACCGTATGATGAGCATAAACGGCGCCAAGTTAAGGAGAGGTTAGGCTTTGTGAGCAGCCGCCCACTAGTAGTTGTTACTGGCGGTGGCTTGGGGGCGGAGCGGCTGAATAATGCAGTTACTGATTCGGCTATTGAATTGACACAGATCACTAACGTTATTTTAATTACTGGTGCGGGTCAGTATGCTGAAATCCGTCGTAAGCTGCCAGAAGATACGGATCGAATTAAAGTTTATGACTTTGTCAGCGACGGCATGATAGATATGCTAGGTGCTGCCGATGTCGTTGTGGCACGAGCTGGTGCGACTACTATTCTTGAGCTGGCAGCGCTAGCTAAACCGACTATTTTGGTGCCTAACGGTTTCTTGACTGGCGGACATCAAATCAAAAACGCTAAAGTATACGAAGACAAAGGCGCTGTTCGCGTACTCGATGAGATGCAAATGGAAAAAACACCGCAAATCTTGATCGATGAAATCAAAGCTATTATAGACAGCCCTGATGTTGCGCAGCGAATGGGCAAAGCCTTTCTGTCGTTTGCTCATCCTGATGCTGCCAAAGATATGGCCAGTATGATTCTTGATGCCGCTCGCCACCCTCAAGCAGAATGATATAATAAGTACCATAAACATGTTTGGCATAAAAACAAAAAACCGACGTGCTGCCGCCGCACAGCCTGTACGGCGTCGCGCTGCAACTGATGATAGCTCCTCGTCTTCTAGCGCGTTATTTCGGCGTAACCGTACATTAACAGGTAGCTTAATTTCGTCTGTACCAAGCCCGAACGAGCAATCCGCTAGTCTGCAGTCGCCGCGAGTACAGACTCATAATTTGAAGCGCAAACGTCGCTCTATTCGCTTGGCGCTACTAAGTGCGCTAGCGTTGATTGCGGCACTAAGTTGGTTATTGGTTCAAATTATCGTTGTGCCAAAAGTACAGATTGTCGGTACCGATGATAATAATACACTGGCGCAAGCGGCAACTCGTGATTACACTGCAGCTATACAAGATTATCTATCGGACAATCCTCTTGAACGACTTACTATTAACATAAACCCTCGCAATCTGAATCGTATTATTCAGAGCAGGTTTCCGGAGGTGGCTAGCGTCTCACCGCCGGCTAAAGTTTCACTCTGGACGGCTACTTTCGCGGTCAACTTGCGCTCGCCGGTGGTATATTGGCAGTCTGGAAACACAAAAGCTTATGTCGATAACGCTGGTATTGTTTTTGATCGTAATGTTCTTGGGGGTTCGGTTATCGCAGTCGAAGATCAGACCGGTATTAGTGCTGACGCTGGTAATTCGGTTATCAGCAGTCGGTTCCTTCAATTTATAGGTAAAGCAGTCGGTTATTTTAAAGAAAACAATCTGATTGTCACCAAGATAGCTTTGCCGGCTGATACGACTCGCCAGCTATTGATTAGCATCGATGGGGTAGGGTATACGATAAAAATGACGGTTGATCGACCAGCGGCCGGTCAGGTTGAGGATGCGATACGAGCTGTGAGTTACTTGTCTGGCAGGGGAATAGCAGCGAAGTATATTGATGTGCGGGTAAGCAGGCGAGCCTTCTATAGGTAGGAATGGTTTGTCGCCCTACTCTGGCGGGTAGTGTTCTATTTTTGTTCGTGAAGTAGACATACTGAATATATAATATTATATTAATGCAACATAAGCTACTAAAAGTCAAATATATTAAAATAAAGTAGGGAAAACAATAGGGGATAATAATTTTTGAAAAAATGCAAATGTTTAATAATGTTTATGCATTCAAATATTTTTATGTGGATAACTTAAATAACTTAAGTTTAGGTTTTATATTGTGTGTTAATTACTACAATAAAGCTCTCCGGCTGCGATAGTGGTAATTCGTTAGGCACGCAAGCGGTATAGTGATAAAGAAATTTGTTTTGAAAAGATGGTCTGCTATTTGCTATTTTATGCTAGCTTTTAATTAAGTAGCAGACAGAGAGTCATCAACCCCTCTTTTCTTATGAGTATGTATGCAAAATTACCAAAAATCATAATAAGTTTAATAATTATAGATGGATGATGAATCATCTGGATTATAGATATTAAAAGACGTAAAACGGACATTGTGCGACGTTAAGTCTGTGTGTAAAATGTATGTAATGTAAATATAATATAATATCCTCTGACCATTCTGCTGTTGCCTATTTGATTGCTTTCGAAGATTTATTGTTTCAGAATTCTTTAGTTGTTTTATGTTCCCCTCGCTTTACGCCTTTATATATGTGCAATTTTATCTTTGTTTTCCTTAAGCTAATTTTGCTAGATTTTATTTATGTTATGTATACATTTATGGTTACGACTGAAATCTGTAAATATCCAAATCTTCTGTGCTTGAATTCTTCTGGACGGATTGTTAAAGTGTTCTATATTTGTTCACTATCAAACTTTATTTATACCATGGAGGCACTGTGGTATAATGTTGCTTGTAGTATTTCTTAATATGAAGGGAGACCCTATTATGAAGAAAGTCCTTTACGCAACAGTCTTGGCTGTCGTTGGCACACTAGTTCTGTCGCATTCTAGCTCGGCCGCACCGCAGACTGTTATCGAAGAAAATTTTACCAAGTATCCGACTTCACAGGGGTGCTCAGAACACACTGACGGCAGCACTATCGGCCAATGGAAGGTAGTCTTCACTGGCTACGGCTGTGTTCGAGTCAAGAAGAGCCACGGTCAACAAAATGTCCTTGAGCTACGACCACGGTCAGTCACTAACAGCGGCGATACCGCTGCAACATTGGTTGTCGGCCCAGACGTCGGTAAATCATTCACCTACAGCGGTACCATGTCGACTATCCGGCAGCTGCGTCAAAACTCACAGCCAAATGCCTGGGAGACCGCTTGGGCCGTCTGGAACTACAAGGATAACGACCACTTTTACTATATCGTGCCGAAGAAAAATGGCTGGGAGCTTGGTAAGCGAGACCCGGCATACCCTGGTGGCCAGCGCTTCTTGGCAACTGGTAGCGACACTAAGTTTGATATCAAAGCTGCCAACAATTTCGTCGTTAAGCAAAAAGATAGCACTATGTCAGTCAGCGTTAACGGCAAGCACCTGACTACCTTCACCGATAAGGAGCGGCCGATTATCGGCGGCAAGATTGGTATTTATACAGAAGATGCAGCCATCACCGCTACTAATATTCGCCTAACCAACTATGACAGCACGAACTCAAATCTCCGGTAGCGCCGTAGCAACCAAGCTGGTCACATGCCGATGCGACTTTATGGTACGAGATTTTTATGTTTTTGCAATGTCTGCAATGTCGTCAACGTTTTTCTGATACTGCAATAACAAAGTGCTCTCACCTGCAACAATCTGTCTGAATCTGAAGTCATTTCTAGATAAGAACCATTGCAAATCTGTCATTTCTCGAGGCACAGATGCTTGTAATTGTGCTGCGCCGCGTAATGCTGTTTCAGTCTCGACTAGTTGTAGTAGTCGCGTTCCAACTTTTTGGCGACGATATTTTTCTCGTGTAGCAATTAATTCTAAGAAGGTAGTATTAGGGTCTTTCGGGTTTTGGTTGTATACAATTGTGCCAACAGGCTTGTCGCCGTATTTAGCCAACGCAGCGGCACGTTCGCCTATGCGTAATCTCTGTGGCAAGTTATCAACGTAATTTGTGAAAGCTTCGCCTAATAAACGCGAAGCTGGACCGTAAATACTTGGCTTGCGTAATAAATCGTCGATGAGGACAATCTGTGCATCGTGGGCATGAGGTGTTGCCACTATTTTCAAAGGTAAAGACATTTGTTTAAAGATTCTTTAATTCGGGTTGGTAGTAGTTGTAGATTTACGCCGGCGACTGCGAGTACGTTTGCGCTTTGGCTTATTGCTATCGCTAGTAGTCTTAGTAGGGTCTGATACGTTAGGGACATTGTCTGTCGCGGCTTTTGTAGCGTTTTTGTTGTTTTGGCCGTGGTCTATTTGTAGCAGCCCTACTGCACCTTTGTCAAGCTTAACCGACGGCTGCTTGGCGATAGGCTGTGTTAACTCTTGTTGCTGTTTGGTGGCGGTGCGAGCAGCTCGATCGGCGGCGCGTTGTTCTGGTGTTTTTGGTGGCGTGTAGGCCGGGCCGGGCTTTTTGACGGTTAAATTATCTGGTGGTAATATTCGGCTGGCAATATCAGTTTCGATATCGCTGCGGTTGCGGCTATAATTTTCGCGCGTCCACTGAATGATACGGCCGGTGTTGTCGTCCTGGGCGACGGGTAGGTTGAGTGTCTTGGCGCTGAAAGCCGGCGCTTTCTCGCCGTTGATAACCATGTTGATTATAAAGTTACGATTGTGCATCTGTAGTAGGTCATTTGGCTCGAACTGTGGTTCAAATTGCTTGGCGAGGATAGGACTATCATCAGCAGAAACACGGAAGCTAATTACGGTGCCAACGTTGCCGAAAACGGCATCACGGACTGTTTCTTCCATCTGGCTAATGTACTGGTTGGCGACAGTCAGGTTAAGACCGTATTTGCGCGCTTCCGACAAGATAGTGGCGAATGAATCAGTAGCGAAGTTTTGGAACTCGTCGACGTATAGATAGAATGGGCGACGATCCTTGATATCAGGGATATCGGAACGGCTCATGGCAGCTAGCTGGATTTTGGTGACCAGGAACGAGCCAAGAATGCCAGCATTATCCTCGCCGATTAAACCTTTGGAAAGATTGACGACCAGGATTTTACCTTCGTCCATGATTTGGCGAATGTTAAAAGTCGATTTCGGTTGGCCGATAATGTTGCGGATGACTGGATTAGCGGTAAAGGCGCCGACTTTGTTGAGGACTGGCGCGATGGCCTCGGCTTGGAATTTATCAGTCCAGCTGGCGAACTCGACGTTCCAAAATTGCAGCACTACCGTATCTTTGCAATAACTGAGAGTGTCTTTGCGGAACTTTTTGTCGGTGAGCATGCGAGTAATATCGAGCATGGTGGTCTCGGGCCGGTCTAGTAGTGCTAGGATGGTGTAACGCAAAATGTACTCGAGGCGCGGCCCCCAGGAGTCGCCGAACATACGCTTCAGTACGCCGATAACTTCTGATGAGATATTAGTTTTTTGAGACGGATTGGTGACCTCTAGCGGGTTGAAGCCTAGCGGATACTGAGTGTCGGCTGGATTGAAGTAGACGACGTCTTGCAGCCGCGAGCCTGGTATAAAGCGCATATTATTGATAGCAAAGTCGCCATGTGGGTCGATAATAGCGTAGCCTTGTCCATGGAAAATATCGCTCAAAGCGAATAGCTCGAGCAAGCCGCTCTTCCCTGCTCCTGTTTGGCCGATAATATAAACATGGCGCGAGCGGTCATAGCGCAGCATACCGAATTGGTGGTTGATGCCACGGAAATTAGTCATGCCAAAGGCGGAGATATTTTCATCGTAAGCCGGATCGCCAGTTAGGACCGGTAATTTGGCTGGTGGTTCGGCGGTTTTGGTGCTAGCCCAAACGATGTTTGGTGTTTCGACGTTGGTATGTGGTAAGTGGTAGACGCTAGCGACTTCCTCGATATTCATCAAATAACCACGGTCGGCAAAAAGTCGAGTCTTGTACTTAGTAAGTGCTTCTTTAGCAAAACTGTCGTTCGACATTTTGAAACCATTTAGGTTAGTTGAATTAAACTGTTTGAAGGTACCGACAATCCCTTGCATGCGTAATTTAGCATCACTAGTTTTTTCGCCCAGGTAAACAACACGGATTTTCACTTGGTAGCCTAGTTTGGTAGCCTTTTTCTCCGCTTCAGTAATACGCGTTTTATCGCGATCTGATAGTTCAGCTGTTGTTGTGCCAGTTCCCTGCTCTGGCGGTTGCCAGAGTGCCGAGAAGAGCCCAGCTAACCATTTCCCAATGCCGTCAGTACCAAACAAGTTGAAGCCCCCTGCCCTGACCGACTGAATCCAGGCGTCGGCCTCTTTGTGCCAATTATCGGCGACCGGACGTACTAGCAGCTGAATCCAGATCTCTTCATCGGTGTCTTCTAGCTTGGCGAGCGTGCCAGTGACACCAGCTAGCGGGTCAACTTCGAAGCTTTGGAAAGTTTTAATTGGCAAGAACTCCTTATCAGTCAGGGTGATTTCAGCTGAGTAAGTGACACTGTGGTGGCGTTCGTGCGAGACGTAATCCTCTTCAGTCTTATGGATCTGTACCTGAGGATACTGAGCATAGATCTGCCCTTCAACGAAGCTTTGCAGTGATTTCGGTGTCCATACGTAGAATTGAATGCGGCCGCCGACCGAAGCAATTTCGAAGCTCAGGTGCTCTTGGTAACCATTATTAGCTTTGAGCTCGCGAGCATCACGCAAAATGCCGTGAAGACTAGCAAACATCTGTTCGGCGGCTAATTCGGATTTGTCGTTGGTTTTTGGAATCTCTAGGATCAAAAGTACACTTTCGATATCTTTGACCATGTCGATACTGCGATAATTGCGCCAAGTCAGATACGATAGCACGATGACTAGAGGCCCCCACACATACCATTGCAACAACAAAGTAATTACAGAAGTAATAAATGACATAACTACACTTTCATTATATCATACCTTTACTGTTTTTGCAAGAGCAAGCGGATTGCTGAAAGGGTTATTGCTGTGGCTCAATAATAGTATAAGTGGCTTTAGCAACCCGCTTGAAGATTGCCTTGCTCTGCAGATTGAGCAGAATGGTTGTCTCTTTGACCTGACGGCTTTTGAGGACACGCTTGACGATCTCGTCGCGATGAAGCGGCTCGCCAGCTTTGCGTAAAATGTCGGCGATAATATCCGAGACGGTACCTTTGCTGTAGCCCCAGGTGTCGAGAGCATAAATGCCGCGACCGATTAAGACAAAACGCTTGTCTTTGATGAGTTCATTATGAATAGCTTGTACGGTGACATTCTTACGCTTGAAATCGCTCTCTTTGATGGTTTTGGAGATCTCCGAGAAGTGCATTGGCTTGCCGTTGTCAGCTAGGACTACGTAGATTTTGTCGCGGATATTTTTAGGGTTAACAGTCGGCCATTTGACCAAGCCCCAAACATCTTTAAGGTTGGCTAATTGTTTGGATAAGCTAGCTAGACCGCGTACCTGGGCCGGACTCTCAAATGTTAGTACGCCGTGTAGGTTTTCGACGTCGATTGGTTGTCCATGTTTTTTGATAGTTTTGACAATGATATCGACATCACTACGGATTTTTTTCTCATTACCATTCTCGGCGATACTGATGCCTTGGTAATAGTTGTCGGTTTCGTTGATGATAATAAAACGCGCTGACAACTCGCCGACAAAAGCAATGTGAGCGCGGGTATCGTTGGAAGCTTTGGAATTCGAGAGGCGGTTGGCTACATCTTGAACGCGGCCGACTCGACCATTTTCGGAAAGATCTCGTATGATGAGGCGCTCAGCATCGCTAATAGCTGGGATTTTACCATCGGCAGCAGCGGATTTGAGACGGGCTAGAATGGCTTTTTCAAGCTGGCGGACGCGCTCGCGAGTAATACCAAGAAGTTCACCGATTTGCTCTAGAGTTTCGCGGCGGTCGTACAGACCGAAGCGACGGGTGACAATCTCACGCTCGCGTTCTTGCTCTATAGTCTTGAGGATTTCCTCTATCGCCGTCTTAATAATCTCGACAGCAGGTGTACCGGTAGTTTCGGTCATACAGTATTTATCCTTTTATCTCCATTCCCGCCCCTGGAGCAGTTAAATTGATATCGTAATTTCATATCTGATTATAATACATAGTAGATGGATTGTCAAATCAAATACTAACTAGTTATATTGTATCACAATATAGACGCTTGTGGTAAATACTTTTTTGCTACTTTCTTTACTTAAAAATGATGGTCAAGCTAGTAATATTTATGTATATTTGTCAAAATGTAAAGTGTTAATGTCACGACGAAGCGCTCTAATACTGCTGTATATTATGACATAAATCATCGTTGTCATAAATAGTTTAGACAAATATGATGCTGTGAACGTCTGGCTAGGTGGCTTAATTATTGTCTAGTATAATTTGAGCTTGTTCGGTGGTTTTAGCTTCATCTGGCCGATGGTTATTGTCGCTGATATGCTTAAGGGCAAATAGCGTAAGAGTACGGCGAATTTCGTCACTAGTTGGTTTGGTGCTGTGTCCGCTACTATTAAAACCATGGCCAGCATTGGTAACACGGATAAAGCGACTGCTTGGCTGGTGGGCTAGAATGCGCTGATAGAATTTGTAAGCTTGTTCGATAGATACGACGCTGTCTCTGGTGCCATGGAAAAATAGAAATGGTGGTGGCGTTTTGGCGATTGGCTGGTAGAGCGGGCTGGCGCTGCGAGCAGTGTCTACGTTGCGCGTGCCTAAGAATTTGTAAGCATTTGGGTTGCGCTTGGTATATCGTAACTGATTGATAAGATCAGTTACGCCGTAGAAGCTAATGACGCCGCGAACAGTGATCGGCGTATCTTTGCGTGTCAAAACATAATCGCTGGCTAGTAACCCGCCAGCGCTATCGCCGAATAGAATTGTATTATTAACGTCTATGTTGTGGGAGTTGGCCAGCTTAGCAATGGTATTAATAGCGCAAGCCACGTCATTATTTTGTGCTGGGTAGTGATGTTTTGGTGCTAAGCGGTAGTTGATTGATGCCACCGCGAAGCCGGCCGCCGTCAAGCTTGAGCCGTAGTAGTCAAGTAGCGAGTTACGCTTATCGCCTTTTTGCCAACCGCCGCCATGAATGTAAATGACTAGCGGATATGGTGTCGTGTAAGTATTGAGTAGGCTATTGATAGGCGTGTAAAGATCGAAAGTTTGCTTATCGTGGCCGGTGCAGTAAGGTATGTCGGCAGTAACATCTGATACATTGCCGAGACGCGGATGATCATTGCTGCTATACGATCGGTGGATGTTTAGTGAGAATAAAATAACGATAGCTATGGTGATTAGCAGCAATATCATCCAGCGTCGTATACGTCGAATCTGCTGAATCTTAGCGGACATAAGCTATTTCTTGCGCCGCGTTTGGCGTCGCGCGGTCCTTTTTTGCGGGGCGTTGGCGAGCAGTTCTACGGCTTGGTCGCGAGTGACGGTTTTGGGGTCGGTGTCCTTGGGAACCTTGGCGTTCTTGCTACCATCAGTGACGTACGGGCCGAAACGACCGTTAAGCACTTTGATGCCGTCGCCAAAATCGGCAATGTTCTTCTCGGCTTCGGCTTGGAGCTTGGCGGCGTATAGTTCGCGAGCTTGCTCGAGCGTAATATCGCGCGGGTCGAGGTCCTTGATCGAAACATAGAGCTTGCCGACTTGAATATACGGGCCGAAGCGTCCAATATTGGCTTTGATATCTTGCCCGTCCTCGGTATGGCCAACTAGGCGCGGCAGCTCAAATGCGTGCAGAGCTTGCTCGAGGGTGACGGTTTCGATCTTGGCGCCCTTTGGCAGCGGCGCGAACTGCGGTTTGTTAGCTTTGTCGTCGCTGGAGCCGAGTTGCAGCATAGGGCCGAAGCGTCCAAAGCGGGCGATGATCGGCCTGCCGGATTTAGGGTCATTACCGACTTCCCTGCTGCCGCCGACAGTGCTGCGGTCAATGCTGCTGGATTGTTCGATTAGTTCGTGAAATGGCGTATAAAACTTCTCGAGCATTTTGTTGCGCGCTAAGCGATCGCCAGCGATATCGTCGAAATCTTTCTCGACGTTGGCAGTGAAGCTGTAGTCGACAACACGGTCGAAGTGGTCGGTTAAAAAGCCACTAATCAGCTCGCCGGCTGGTGTCGGCACGAGCTTGCCTTTGTTGGAGCCGGTTTTTTCCTGGACGGTTTCGCGGTCAACTTTATCGTCGATAAGCTGCAACAAGATAACGTCGCGCGGCGTGCCTTCGGAGTCGCCTTTTTCGGCGTAACCGCGAGTTTGGATAGTGTTCATGATAGTAGCGTAAGTGCTTGGCCGGCCGATGCCGAGCTCTTCAAGCTTTTTGACAAGCGTACCTTCGGTGTAGCGAGCTGGCGGCCGCGCGAAAACTTGGCGAGCTTCAACGCTGTGGCGTTGCAGCTGGTCGCCGGACTTGACGGCTGGTAGTATGGTGTCGTCCTTACTGCCGCCATAGACGCGCAAGAAACCGTCGAAGAGGACAACTTGGCCTTTGGCTTCAAAGAATAATGATGGATTAGCAGGCTTTTTCGAAGATGTTTTGTCGCGATCTGCTAGCTTCTTGTTTTTTATATTAATCGTAATCGTTGTGTTTTCTAACTTCGCTGGTGCCATTTGGCTGGCAAGCGTACGCCGGCGGATGAGGTCATAGAGACGCTGGTCGTAGTCGCTGCCGCTGACTGATTCGCGGGTAACGTCGGTCGGTCGGATAGCTTCGTGAGCTTCTTGGGCGCCAGCGGATTTAGTTTTGAACTTGCGGATATGCGAGTATTCAACGCCGTATAAGCGTTTGATATAATCGGCGCTAGCAGCGATGGCCTGGCTTGATAAGTTGACGCTGTCGGTACGCATGTAAGTAATGCGGCCCTCTTGATATAGTTTTTGGGCGCTGGCCATGGTAGCGCGCGAGCCCATGCCTAGCTTGCTGTTGGCCTCTTGTTGCAGAGTACTGGTCGTGAACGGTGCGGCCGGATTGCGGCTTGACGGGCTGGTACTGATGTCGGTAACGGTGAAAGTGGCGCCAGCCAGCGATTCGAGAAAAGCTCGGGCTGCATCCTCGCTGTCGAAACGCTGTTTTAGCTCGGCTTTTAATTCTTGGCCGCCAGCGGCGAATATGGCAGTAACTTTGAATTGCGAGCTGCTAGCAAATGCGTCGATTTCGTGCTCGCGCTCAACTAGCAGCCGTACCGCCGGGCTTTGGACGCGGCCGGCCGACTTGCCGCCAGGAACTTTCTGCCAGACAACCGGGCTAAGCTCGAAACCAACGATGCGGTCAAGGATTTGCCGGGCTTGCTGTGCTTCGACTAATTTCATATCGACGGTGCGCGGATGCTTGATGGCTTCTTCAATAGCAGATTTGGTGATTTCGTGAAAAGTGATGCGTTTGGTGGTTTTGGGGTCAAGCTTTAGGACCTCGCACAGATGCCAAGCAATCGCCTCGCCCTCGCGGTCTTCATCGGTAGCCAGCCAAACGTTGCCGGCGCCTACTTCTTTGACAGCCTTTTTCAGCTCGGTAATTACCTTTTTCTTTTCCGGGTCGATTTCGTAAGTCGTTTTGAAACCGTTTTTCACGTCAATCGGCGGTGTGCCGTCTTTGGTTTTCTTGGCGATAGCGCGGATATGTCCTACGCTTGACAAAACATGAAAATCATTGCCGAGGTATTTCTCGATAGTTTTAGCTTTGGCTGGCGACTCGACAATGACGAGATTTTTCATAATGTGTTATATTATACCAAATCACTACACAACCACAACCAGCGAAGGTTTTTAGCGGTTGTAGAGGTGATCAATTTATTTCGGTGATCGCTATTTGCCGCTTGCCAGTATTGATTATTGGTTGGATTGATTGCTTTGCTGGCAAGCGCGTTTGATGTATGAACTTGTTGATTTAACTGCTAGCGGTAGTGCGGCGACGAAAGATAGATTACCGATATTGCGAGCAAGGTTGGCTTGATTGCTTTTGCCGCTTGCTTCTAGTCTAGCGCTGATTGCATGCGCGAATAGCTATCCTGTCTCAAAAGCCAAAGCCAATTTGCCAGAAATATCCGGTCGGACGGTTTCGTCAGCAATGTCAATGGCGGATTTGGTACTAGCAATAGCGTTTACTGTATTAAAAGCAGCTATTAATCCTAGTACTTCTTTTGGAGCAATGTCTTGACGCCACATTTCGTAGAGAAGTTTGGCGGTGGTGGTTTTGTCGAGTCCGGCGTCGACTATGGCGCCAAAATTACTAGTCTGCCCTGTTTGTCGAGCGACTGTACCATCTAATGTGTCGATCAATCTTCCGGCGACGACTTGCGCTACGCCAGCTGTAGTGTTAATGCGCTTGGCACCACGCCAAGCCAAGACTGCGCCAGCTAAACTCATGACGTTGGGAATGGTGAGTATATCTGTTCGAGGGTCGAACTTTGGTGGTTTTTCACGGGATCTGGCGACCATGCTAAATCGTATTCTACATCTATACGATAAAAATGACAAACTTACAAAAAGCTTAAGTAGTTTACGGATTGTCTGATCAAAGAAGCGTCCATTGATTGGCGCCAAGCGAACGAATAGCGCCACTCAACTCTAGCATGGTTAAAGCAGTGCTAAATTCTGTCGCTGACAATTTAGCCGCTTTTTGTAGTTCATCGCCATCGCGGATGCCTCTAGCAAGCTGCTCGATGATAATGGTCTCGGCTGGCGTGGTGCCGAGTGGCAACTTTGGCTGCGAGGCGGCCGGCATAGCTTCTGGCGCGACAACCGAGATGATGTCTTCGGCGCAAGTTACTGGTGTGGCGCCTTGTTTGATTAGCGCGTTGCAACCAGCACTCTGCGGGCTAGTGATGTTACCTGGCACGACGAAGACATCTTTGCCTTGAGCCAGAGCGTGAGCAGCAGTATTGAGGGTGCCGCTGCGTTTGCTAGCTTCGGTGATGAGGACGGCATCAGCAACACCAGAGACCAGGCGGTTACGCTCTAGAAAACTCCAACGGCCGAGGATATAAGGTTCGGTATCGTCGACCGAGTGTTCGGACAGTACTGCCCCGCCCTTTTCGACAATCCGCCGCGCCAACGCGCTATTGCTGCGCGGATAAATGTTTGGCAGCTGGCTAGGTATGATAGCGATAGTGGTGCCGCCCGCGTCTAGGCAGGCGCGATGGGCTAGCGCGTCGGTACCGAGCGCTAACCCGCTAACGATGATAAAGCCGCGTTTGGTTAGCTCACTGGCTAACCGGCTTGTTACCTCGACGCCGTAGCTGGTTGGCTTGCGGGTGCCGACGATAGCGATGGTTGGCTGGCGCTGTTTAGGAATTTCACCTAAGTAATATAATGCTTGTGGTTTATTGTCAATATTAGCTAACTCTTTGAGATAAGGATTGCTATCTGGTACTACTTTATTGATTTTCATACAAATTCCTGTTAAAAAGTATTGACATGTTGTCAAAGGTGTGCTAATATTGGAGATGATTGATTGACCCGAGGTGGTGAATCAAGCACCTTATACCCCCTATTTTAACTTATGTTAGGTTGCGCTAAAAGGCGCACGGCAGTAATCTACCCTCCACTTTCGTGCCTTAGATAACTTTTTAGCGTATACTAACCCCTTTGTCCAGCGGATCACCAGTATGTGTGAGGTGGATCACGTATACCCGATAGGGTGGGACGAAGGGCAGAATGGCGCTAGGTGATGCCCACCCTTACCTAGCGCTTTTTTGTTATCTAATAATATTGACTTTTCGTCATAAAAATAGTATAACGGAAGTATGACTGCTAACGACTTTAAATATGATCAGATGCGTCGCGAGGAGTGCCAAGAGCTAATTCCGCGGGTTTTCCATGTTGAGATGCCGGTCGACGAATTCTTATTCGACGATATCGAGACAGGGCGCGATTCATACGCAGTGATTTTTCGTAGCCGCAGCAGCGTTTATGCTCTATTGGTCGCCGAAAATGGCACTGAGCAAACCCTAGAAGACGTTCGTCATATAGTCAAGAGCATGGGGCTAACTGCTGAAAAGTTTTTACCGCCAGAGGCTGACCAGCAATATTTCTACCGTCATGGCGTGGAGCTGCTGCAAAAAGTCTACCCGTCGTTGCGCCGTTGGAATTATGATGATGTTTGGATGTATAGCCGCAAAGTGCCGTACAGTCCGGCGTTAGTCAAGGTGGCGTCTGTCGACGGCGAAATTCGGCGATTTAATCAGCGAGGTGCTTCGTGGCAGAAATTGTTAAGTTATTCATTTAGAAAGGTGCAAGTACGCTATGAATGATATCAATAAGATTTTTCCGGCACGGTATAGTCGTTTGCTGAAGTTGGCTGAATCGCGTCCGCTACAGTTTCGCCAGCAAGCAACAGCGGCTTATGCGGCCTGCCCGCGGTCGTTACGACGGATGGCGCGGCGATTTAATAGGAGTGTGCCGATGGCTCTAGAGTTTTTCTTGGCTTGGCGTGATGATTGTTTACCAAGGTTGCGCAAGATCGATCGAGCGCCACAGCAAAAAACGGTTATCAAATTGATGAATGACAACTTCTTGCTGGATGACAAGTATAGTGCAACATTGTTGCAAAACTTGGCACAACAAAGCCAAGCAATTGAACGCTCTCGCTTTGCTGCGCAGCACTATTCTGAAGGTGAAAAGGCTCTGTATCGTTTGGCGCTAGATTTTGTCAATCAGCCTATTGATCAGTGTGCTCAACAAGTCGATTCTTTTATTAATTATTTGCTATATCGGGTAGTAGCTGACGAAATGGACATGACAATACGCGATCCGCAGGCGCATTGTATACTACGTGTGTTTCAGTCGAGAATAGAGCGCCATCAGGTTCGTCGCTTGGTGCGTACGGCGCAGCGCCGGTTAAAAGAAATCGACGACTCTGCTGCCGAAATAGAACAGATCCAGAACGGCTTGGTTGCCCGCCTGTTTGGCTTGAAAATTGATTACGTGACAGTGTTAGCGGCACGGCAGGAGTACGAAAAAGCCTTGGCGCGGCTTAGTAAGAAATCTGCTAATAGCCCGGCTAAGCGGTTGGCTTTATATGAGAAAAAAACCGAGAAATTGCGTACCGATTACCTTGGTACGGTGCCGGGCTTGTCTAATTTGTCGGATACGCAAAAAGCTGTCAAGGAGATTGATGGTGTGCTGCTGGCGGTGTTTGATCTAAGTAACGCTCAGCGTAATGAAATCATGAACTCACTGAAACGCTACCGCGAATTGGTACGTGAACGTGAAATGCTGCTAGCTATGATTAGCGATTAGTTGATGGAGCGATTACTTCCCTTCTCTAGTTTTTGGCGATAGCTTGTCGCCTTCAGTCGCTCCCCTGCTACTTCTGGCTTTCGACTCTTGGCTCTCCTGCTCTTTTTTGAGTTGACATTGTTGGCAAATTCCTTCTAGTTCAAAATGGTGATCAGTTACGATAAAATTATATTTTTTGCTGAGATAATTGATAAGCTGCTCAAGTTCTGGCGTTTGGATTGGTATAGCATTCATGCAGCGTATGCAGTAGAGATGGTGGTGGTGTGGAATGAAAGGTTCTGCTAACTCATAGTAGTTTTTCCAACCTATATGGACGACATTGACAATTCTGAGGTTACCGAAAGTTAGCAGTGCGCGGTAGACGCTGGTGCGATCTGCTTGCGGGCAGCGCTTGGTAATATCACCGATAGCAAGTGGGATGCTTGATTCTCGCAGCGCATTAAACACTTGCTGGCGTGATTTAGTTAAGCGTAAACCGTGCTTTTTTAGGAGTTCGTCTAGCGTCATGATGTTGCAATTATACACCTTATTGCAACAAATTTGCAATAAGAATAAGAGTTTGACATTATGAAAAGTTATGGATACGGCAATTAAAACAGTGATGAATTTACATGAATTTACACCTTCACCGGTCGTCAATGCGGCTTTTTCCGGTTTGGTGGCGGCAGCGGTGCAGGCTGCTAGCTTGCCGAGCTGGTGCGGTGATGATGTGCAGCGCGAGGTGCAGCGACGCTGCGCTTTGTCAGAGTCGGAAATGGAAATGTATTGGTCGCGGCGGATTACGAGTTCGGCGCAGCCGTCTCAAGAGCTGGAGCGGTTTTGGTATATTGATAATTACCGCGAGCTGGTGCGGCGCGAAGTCGGTTTGCTGGCCGGTTCGGGATTGTTTTTGAATGAACGTAGCCGCGCGGCGATGGTCGGCAGCGGCCCCCTACCCTTGACGGCGTGGTGCTTGTGGCAGCAAACTGGCGCGGCGGTTGATCTGGTGGATATTTCAGAGTCAGCTTTGGCGCAGTCGCGCGAGTTGGCACAAGCGATTGCTTGGCCGGTTGGCGAATGTATCGCAGCTGATGGCGCGGCGGTAAATCTGGCGGCAAATGCTTATGATGCTATTTATGTGGCTGGTCTGGCGGGCGATTCAGTCAAGGTCAAGCAGCAGATTATCGATAATATTTTACCGGCGCTGCGGCCTGGCGGGCGGCTGATAGTGCGCGGCGCGCATGGCGCCAAAATGCTGCTTTATCCGGCGTTCGCGCCTGATAGTTTGCGGCGCGTGCAGTTGCTGGTCGAGTATAATCCTGATGACGAAATTATCAATTCGGTGTACGTGTATAAGAAAGGTCAAAATGAGCAAAAAGATTAAATTATATCTGGTGAACGGCGCGCTGGGCGCTGGCAAGACGACACTGGTAGACTACCTGGTGCGGCAGCCGGAGTTTGCCGGCGCGCGAGTGATTGAAAACGAATTTGCATCGGTTAGCGTTGATAGCTGCACTCTGGCGCAGCGGGTCGATGAAGTGGCGACGATTGCCGGCGAATGCATTTGCTGCAGTAGTGGCGAGGAGCTAATTGATATATTGCACAAATTTGCAATAAGTTGTGCGGCGCCAGTAATTATTGAATCAACAGGTGTCGCTAATACGCTGCGAGTGGTCGAAAAATTACTAGCCAGCGATATTTTTGAGTCGTATGATTTGGCGCAGTCGCTGTATGTTTTAGACGGAGCCGAGACTGACGCCGATGATATCCCAGAGACGCTCCTGGCGGAAGCTCGGGCGGCTGATTTGGTGCTGGTTAGTAAATTAGATTTATTAGCTAGTAGCAAGCGTGAGCAGCTTATTGAAACATTGTTGCAATTAGGGTTAGCGAATGTTGTCGAGGTCGATCGTGGAAGTTTTGATATGACACAGCTCGGTGATGAGTCGCGTAGTTTGGACTACTTGTTGGCGCACGAGCCTGCTGCAAATACGGCTGAGAATAAGCTGAATTATAGCGTGATTGACGTGTCGGAGTTGGATATTAACGCTAAGGATATTGAAGCGGTTTGGGAGGGCTTGCAAAATAATTACGGTCTTAGGCGAATGAAGGGCGCGGTCTCTAGCGGCGGCAAAACGTATCACATTGAGGCGACGCCGCAGCAGTGCGTTGTTGCAGAGGTTGCCACTGACGAGCCGTTGAAACTGGTGGTGATTGGCGAACGGGCGCGCGACATTACGCGAGCAGTAGTAGCAAGGGGGCTGAGCGATGAATAAAGCCAGAACAGCAGTCGACAAGCTATTAAATATGTATGATGAATATAAGACGTTAGCAGCAGAAATTACTGCCGCTGAGCGCCGCGTGGCATTGGCAAGGCTGAAAAATGGTGATATCAAGCAGGCGAAAGCGGAGCTTGATGGTTTGCGGCAAAACCAGCAGCAGTTATCCGACGCGATGACTTTTGACACGCCGTTGATCTGGGCGATGTACAAATTTGAGGCGTATAAAGATGAAGCGCAGCCGATTCGAACTATGCACGACTTTCGCCTGCACTGTTCGAAGCCGGGCTATATTTGCACTAAACGCTTTTTGTTTCTTAATGCATATTTGTGCAATAAGAAACAAAACCCCCTGACAGACAATCAAACATATCCAGACGACATGTTGCTTGATAATATTTTTTCTTTGCTTGACGAGATTGAACAAGACGCGAAGTTTTTGGCTAGTTGGCGAGCGCATGAATATTATCAGGAAGATGGTGCCGCTAGAAAGTGGCAAAACTACAAACCAAATAATTCGTAAGGGTTCGCCGGTTGAGTTACTTCGGTGGCGGTCGCTCCGGTGATAACGTACTCTGCCCTGCCATTGATGACTTTTTGCATCAATTTCCCTTTGATGGTTAACCAGGTGCCGTCGCGGTAAGCGAGTGCGGAGCTTTTTTCTACGAGAATTTTCATTGGTATGCTGTCGGCGGCGCAACAACTTATGACATAGCGTGCTAATTCAAAGTAGTCGTAGCCGTAATTCTGTAGTGCGCTACTCGAGACGAAACCGGTTATTGTTATGCTTGTATTGTCAAAATATGACAATTTTTGGCAGGCGTTGAAGGCTGCTCGCCAGCGGTTGATGGATACGCTAGATTCGCCCTCTTTGGGTTTAGGAATGTTGCAATAGTTCGTTTGTCCAGAGGCGATGGAGCTTTCTCTTTGAGCCACGCTGCTTAGCGATAATGTTTTTGGTGGTAGCAGATAGCCTGCTAACAAGATTAAGACGACTAAGCATGATGCGAACTTGATGCGATCGAACTTTAGGCCGAACAGCGCGGATAGCCGGCTAGTCTTTAATTGCAACATTGTGTCAATAATCAGAAAAACTATACCTATTATACTCAAAATGACTGCGAAAGCGTGATAGCGCGGATGGATATAAAAGCCAAGCTGGCCGCGGCAAGCTAGTAGCAGGACATACCCGCAGGCAGCAATTCCACCTAAAGATTTCGCTAGACTAGATCGCATAAAGCAGATTTGCTCCTATGCCTGCTGTAAACGATAACGTGAAAATTATTAGCATAACTGCCGCGATAAAACGCCAGCTGAAAGTAGTTCGCATCAGCATGATTAGTTTAATGTCGATCATCGGACCAGCCAGTAAGAATGATAAAATCGAACCTGTAGTGAAACTGCGCGCGTAGGCCAAGGCAAAAAAGGCGTCGATACTAGAACAAATCGAGACGACGAAACTCAAGACGATCATAGCAACAACTGATAGGATGATGTCGTTGCCGATAGTGTTGATGATTGTGCGTGGTATGAAAACTTGAGTGGCAGCGGCAATCACAGCACCGATACTTAACATAGTGAACAGCTTCCAGAATTCGTTGCGCGAAGAGCTAAGTATTTCTTTAAATCCGTGATTATGCTTGTGTGCGCGGCAATATTCTTTGAAGGCGGGTCGAATAACTTTATCTTCTTTTAGGAAACTAACAGCGAAAGCCGTCAGTTGGACAATTATTAGCGCAAAGATGATTCGCCACCAAATCATGTAGGGTTGAAAGCTGAAAGCGGTCATTGTTGCAATAATAGTAATCGGGTTGAGGATAGGTGCGGCGAATAAAAAACTGACAACATCGGCGGGCTTTAATCCTTGCGCTAGCAAACTGCGAGCAACGGGCATGTTGCCACATTCGCAAACTGGTAACGCTAAGCCGGATATAGATAATATAAATCGGCGCAAAAACGGGTTATTCGGCAAAATTTTGGCAAGTTTTGCTGTCGATATAAAGCGGCGGATTAAGGCTGAAATGATAATTCCGAGGATGAGGAAAGGTAGGGCTTCGATAATAATACTAAGCGTAATTGTCAGAAAATCCTGCAACATTGTTGCAGTTTCGCTAAACCAAACGCTCGATTTGTCGCTGATTAGCCATAATCCTAATTGAGGACTGTAAAGATATATTACTACGATCAATATTATTGCAATTATCCAACCGGCAAATATTTGGATTATGCTGACTAATTCGCTTGTGCTAGGCTTTTTGCTCTGGTTTTTTGCCATACTTATAAATTATAGCAGCAAGCTTGTGCTATACTAAATCAGTATGAAACACCTCTGGCACCCACACCATCCATTTCGGATTTTTTGGTTTTCGGCGCTGTTGACGCTGGGCTTGGGCGGGCTGATTTTCGGCCATCTGGGTCCGAACGGTCTGTGGCTATTCGCAGTTTTGGTGGTGTTGGAGGTGACGTTCAGCTTTGACAATGCGGTAATCAATAGCAAGGTGCTGGCTGGGATGGGCCAGGCGTGGCAGAGAGTTTTCTTGACGGTTGGGATTTTTGTGGCAGTGTTCGTGGTGCGGTTTGTGCTGCCTATTATCATCGTGATGGTGGCGAGCGGCCACGGCTTTATGGAGGTGGTCGATTTGGCGCTGAACAAGCCGGTCGAGTACGGGCATATTTTGCACGAGGCGTCGCCGATGATCGATGCGTTTGGTGGAGCGTTTTTGATTATGATCGGCCTCAGTTATTTCATTGATTACAATAAGCGTGTGCACTGGATGCGGCATGTCGAGCCGTGGTTGTCCAAGGCTGGCCGGTTCGAGAATTTCAAGGTTTGTTTGATGCTCGGTGTGGCGGCGGTGTTATATTTCACGGTCGAGCCGCAGCATCAGTCGCTGATTCTGATTTCTTCGGTGCTGGGGATTTTGCTGCATATCGGGCTGGAGTTGTTCGGCTCGTTCTTTCATGGGGATAATGTGCAGTCGGTCAAGGTCAAGACGGGCTGGGCGGCGTTTGCTAGTCTGCTGTATCTGGAAGTGTTGGACGCCAGCTTTAGCTTTGACGGCGTGATTGGCGCTTTTGCCATCACCAGCAGTGTGTTGCTGATCGTGGCGGGGCTCGGCGCCGGAGCGATTTGGGTGCGTTCGCTGACGGTGTATTTGCTGCGGACGGGCGTGCTTGGCAAGTATAAATATCTGGAAAACGGTGCGCACTGGGCGATTATGGCGCTGGGTATGATGATGATTGCTAAGCTGTTTCATCTGGAACTGCCGGAATGGGCGACGGGAGGCTTGGGGCTGCTGTTTGTGAGCTTGGCGGTTGGCAGTAGCATGCTGGAGGCGCGAGCGATCAATCTGCAAGAAGCAACGGCAGCGAAGTTGCATCATGCCGAGCGGCAGCTGAAACGCGGTGCAGAAAAGATGATACCGCGGAAACGGCGCTAGGGTTTTGCGATAGGTTCGGTAGACTTGGAGATTGAGCTAGGTTTCTTTGAGCTGTTTGCTAATTGCGACAATGTTGCATTTAGAGTTTGATACTAAACGGCTCAATTGTGCCATCAAGGAATTTCTCGATTAGCTTGACTGATTCTGGGACTGTCCAGCCGCGGAGAATTTTTTGTTCGTCGGCATTGAATTTACTAAGGACGAAATCAACATCGCCAATTTGCCGGCGCAGTAAATTATCAGTACCGATACGAATATGCCAGAAGTTCTCGCCAATGTGCTGGTGTAGCGATTTCAATCCGTTATTGCCAGCGCTTTCGCCGCCTTTGCGGACGCGAATTTTGCCGAAATCAAGTGCTGTATCGTCGTGAATAATTAGTAAATCATCAAGCGCTAGTTTATAAAAATCCAAGATCGTTCGCGCGGAAATACCGATGTCATTGTAATAGGTGGTCGGTTTGACGAGGAGAATTTTTTCTCCAGACATGTTCAATTCGGCGATATTAGCCGAGAATTTCGGCTTATTGCTAAATTGTGCACTCTGCCCTGCTGCCAACTGGTCAATTACTAAAAAACCAGCGTTATGCCGCGTGTAAGCATACTTTTCGCCAGGATTGCCGAGGGCCAGAATGACTTTCATAGTCTTAGTATATCACCTCGGCCAGGATGACGTATAATAGATGTATGGCGAAACGCGATGATGATTTGGAATTTAGTGTTAATGCGGCGTTTGACGAGGCGCGGGCGGTTGTTGACAAGGTGCCGCTGTATTTAGTGAACGGCTCGCTGGGTGCCGGCAAGACCAGCGTGTTGGAATTCTTATTGCAACAAAGTTGCTATAAGGGCGCGCGAGTGATTGAAAATGAGTATGCTAACGAAAATGTTGACGGCTACCGGCTGGAAGGATTGGCGGAGATGGTGACGACGTTGGCTGGCGACTGCGTCTGCTGCTCGTCGAAGCACGCGCTAACCAGGATGCTACTGGATTTTTGCCGCAATTCCCCTGCTCCGGTGTTTATTGAAGCGACGGGTGTGGCGCGGACGATGAATTTGGTCGAGAAATTGATAAATGCACAAATCTTCAATAAGTATGAGTTGATGCAAAGTTTCTATGTGATTGAGGCGCACGAAATACTAAATGGCATTGAACCGGCGCATGAAGTTGAGCTGCAAGCGGCGGATGCGATTTTGGTGACTAAGGAAGATTTGCTTGGCGATGGCGAACGCGCCGAGTACCAGGAAAAATTGCGTGCCCTGCCCTACGTCAAAGTACTGAGCGCGCCGCATGGCGAGTTCGACCTTGGCGCGCTATCGACGCCGTCAGGATTGTTAAGTTTCTTCGATACCTATGACGGCGAATTAGCCGTGCCGGATAACCCGAAGTATAGCGTGGTTGATGTGTCAACGCTGCCAATCAGTGAGGAGGTGCTCGAAAAATTATGGCCGGAGCTGTTCAAAGCGTACGGTCTCAGGCGGATGAAGGGCTGTTTTGCCGGCGAAAACGGCGTGCGGCGGCACGTCGAAGCGACGGAATATCAAATCGAGATCGGCACCGCGCGCCCCGACGAGGCCGCCAAAATCGTGTTTATCGGTCAGCGGGCAGATGAAATTACACGAGATGTGCTGCAGATGCAGTTGATGATGTTTGGCTAATGTTTGAGCGGGCGGCTCAATTCATAAATTCGCTTTCGTCGTTTCCGACTCATCAGCATAGGCGCGCACCTTATGAATAGTTATCGCTTTGGGCGACTTTCGATTTATCTCGCCTCTTCATGTATGTAAAAATTATATATACAAAAACTAATGACAGCAGTTGTGCCAAGGCAATCCGGATGCTTCGTAGATTGTCGTATCCTTGTGCTGATTCGACATGAATGAGGTTGATAATTATATTGGTTAGGAAATGCTCTGCTAATCCCGGCCACAGACTTCCAGTTGCTTTATATAAAAGGCTTAGCTTTATCCCAGCTACAAAAGAAAACAAAACATAGCTGACGCTTAGTAGTAACATACCACTCAATGACAATTTACCATCGAGAAAAGCGCGTAGCGGCATCGCCAAGTGCCACAAGCCAAACAATAAGGCGCTAGCAAGAATAGCTTTCGCGAAGGTGTATTTTCGCTTTAAGATGCGGACGAACAATCCGCGGAATAATCCTTCCTCCATCCATGCATTAAAGACGTTGAATAGGATAATGAAACCGATACCTACGCTAACGAAATCGTTACTCTTGGTTAGAGAAAAGTTGTCGGTAGTAAGCTTTAGCACGGGGTTAGCTCCCTGATAGTAGAGGACGACAAGTTCAACAGCGTAAGCGATGATGTAGAAAAAAGCACCAAGACACAGCCCCAACCCGATGCTCTTAAGCCAATGTTTGGACCTGAAACCAATATCTCGCCACCGCAAATGGAGCATGCGCAGGATTATGAAAATTATCGCAATGCCGGCGATTTTGTGAACGAGGTTCTCGCCGAATATACTCTCGTCTGTCCGCAAGACCAGATATTCAATTAGGCGGAAAAAGTAGCAGATAGCGTAGACGGCGACGCAGGCTAGTAGCGGGTTGATAGTGATGAATTTCTTTAATCGATTCATGACGAAGTGCTTCTGTCTTGCTTGATAGATTTCTCGGCTTCTTTGGCTTGTTTGTAAGCTTTGGTGACGGGTGCCAGGCCGCGGGCGACGCGTTCGCGGTTGGCCTTGAGCTGCTTTTCGTCGCGGAATGACAGTTCGATAGGTGTGCCAGTGTAGTCGAAAGTTTCGCGGATTTGGCGTTCTAAGTAGCGTTTGTAACTCCAATGAACAAATTTCAAATTACTGCCGTAGATGACGAACCACGGCGGGTTGGTGTCGGTCTGGACGATGTAGCGAAGCTTCGGATGAGTATTTTTGAGGCCAGCCGGTGGGTGTTTTTGGATGGAGCGCTGCAGGAGGTCGTTGAGCTTGCGAGTGGCGGTTTTTTGCTGGCGCCGAGTATTGATATTAAGGGCAAGATCAAATAATTTAGTGACATTCTGGCCGGTGGCGGCTGATGTGAAGATCAGTGGCGCCCATGGCGTGAAGTCGAACTGTCCGGCGATTTTTGGCGCCAGTGCATCGCGAGTGTAAGCGTCTTTGCCGAGGGCGGCATCCCACTTGCTAACAACTAGGACCAGCCCCTTACCTGCTTCAGCGATGATGCCGGCCAGCTTTTGATCGAGGGCGGTACTCAATTCGTTGACGTCCATTAGTAGAAAACAAATATCGGCTTCGTTGATGGCCTGCATGGTGCGCAGGACCGAGAACTTTTCGATGCCGGCTTCTTGCTTGCCCTGGCGGCGGATGCCGGCGGTATCGAGCAGCTCGATGTCGCGGCTCTCGTAGCGCAAACGGACGCGGTTGACGTCGCGAGTGGTGCCAGCGACGCTAGCGACGATAGCTTGCTGCTTGCCGGCTAGAGTGTTGAACAAGCTAGATTTACCGGCGTTCGGCCGGCCAATTAGGGCGATTCTGAGAATGTTGTCAGGCTCGGCTTGGCGTTTTTCTGGTATGTGCTGGCAGATTTCGTCGAGCAGGTCGGTAATGCCAGAATTGTGCTCGGCGCTGGTACGAGCGATTGGTTTAATGCCTAGGCGCAAGAATTCGCTGTCTGGCAGGCTGCCTCTCAAATCGGTTTTGTTGGCGACGAGAATGACTGGCTTGCGGCTTTTTAGGGCAGTCTTGGCGACGCGACGGTCTTCGTCGCTGGGATATTCGGTACTATCGACGACAACCAAAATAACGTCGGCGGCCGTTGCGGCGTCGGCGATCTGATCTTGGATGCTGGCTTCGAACTCGTCCTCGGCAGGCTTCAGACCGGCAGTGTCGACTAGCCAAAACTCGCGGCCGTGATACGACGCTTTGCCGATGACGCTGTCGCGAGTGGTGCCGGCCTCGCGGGCGACGATGGCTTGCTGCGAGCGCATGATGCGGTTAAACAACGAACTTTTGCCAGCGTTGGCGCGGCCGATGATAGCGACAGTTGGTAATTTGCTTGCCATAATTACGCTTATTATAACAGAGACGCGGCGATTTGGCGAGGATAGGTATTATATAATACGGCCGAGGAGACCGAGGCGATACAGCGAGTAATAGACGACGCTGCCGATGAAGAGGATCGCCAGAAAGAACAGTAGGCAGCTGCCGCCGCGCCAGGCGTGTTTGATTGATGACTTCTCGATACGTTTGGCGCGACGTCGGGCGATGATGGCGAAGATGATGAGCCCGGCCAAGATGATTATTTCGATGCCGAGTGCGTATAAGTTAAATCCGAATTTTGGTTGATGATGCCCCAGTGGGATGACGTGCGGCTCGGCGATGTAGGCTTGCTCTTTGTTGAAAAGGCAGACTTTGCGTTCACGAATCGGCGTGATGACAAACGTTATGAAATCTTCTGGGTAAGTGAACGCGTGGTGAAAATTAAAGTAGCTTTCCTTCCAGTGATATGGAACGTCAGGTGAAAACGGATTAATGTCAGACATACACATGGTGGCAGTATAGCACAGGCGTGTTGCGGGAGGCAATGAAAATAGCCCACCGAACGAGCTCAAGCTGTATGCAAGTTCTTCAACCCGAGAGACAACATCACATTGTCTCAATCAGATTGAGCGCATACGGCGAGCTATTTTCGGTGGGTTGTTAGCCCTTGTCCTTGCTCTCGTCAATGATAGCTATGGAGAAGCCGATGACCGTTGTCGCATATAGCGGCAACGGTGGGAATAGCTTCGTGCAGTGAGCCAGAAGACTCACTGCACCGTAACAAATAAAGCTGAGGCAGAAGCCCCACACGATCGTTGCGATAGCGCCTTTCATGCCTTTCACACTCTTCCCCTTCCAAGGATTTGCTCAAAGCTAAAGGGCGACTTCCGCCCATTATTCCAAACTCTGAGCAAAAGCTAATATATATATATATCACTAATAGAATAAAATGACAATGGATTTTGTCAAAAATGTGTCATAATATGCCTTTTTCGGCGTTTTTGGCCTGGGCTAATCAGTGAAAGGTTGCTTAACGAATTCCCCGCGTTTGATGTCACCGAGGGCATAATTGCCAAAGTCGGTACGGTGGAGTTTGGTGACGGTGTAGCCGAGGGCGGCGAAGGTGCGGCGGATTTGACGGTTGCGACCTTCGCTCATGGTGATTTGCCAATCGCGGCGCGAATCGCCAAGACGTTCTAGCGTCAGCTGGCTGCGTCCGTCCTCAAGATTGACGCCAAAATCGCTAATCATCTGTTGGTGTAGTGGCTCAAGTGGCTGGTCGAGGTGAGCTTTGTAGATTTTGGTTTTGTGAAAGCTTGGGTGTGTCATGCGGTGTGCGAAGTCGCCGTCATTGGTCAATAGGATCAGGCCGGAACTGTCTTTGTCGAGACGGCCGACCGGCTTGAGGTGATGCAGGCTTGGCGGTAATAGCGAATAAATTGTCGGCGTATTACCCTGCTGTCGGCGCGAACAGACGTAGCCGGTTGGTTTGTTGAGAGCAATATAAATCTTCGCGGTGGCATTGGCGCTAACATTTTTGCCAGAAACTTCAACCACAGCATTCGGCGATATTTGAGCACCGAGGCTAGCGGTTTCGCCGTCTATGGTGACAGTACCGGTCGATATGAGATTATCTGCTTGGCGCCGCGAAATGCCAAGCTGCAATGCCAAATATTTATTAAGGCGAAGTAGTTTCTCGGCGTTCCTAGGAGAGCTCTGATCAGGCATGAATTATTTTGGTTGGTTTGGCGGCAATGTAGTTTCTTCGAACTTTAATTCGGTGACGACCGGCGTAGTGGGTGTAGCTCCTGGGGCTGTCTGTGTAGGCTGAACAGGTGTTGGACTTGGTTGTGTTACTGCTGGTACAGCGGGGGTCGCCTGGCTGGCGGAGGAAGTAGCCGTGTTATTTGGGACTACAGGAGCTGTTGCGGGCGTAGCTGCAGGCATGGATATTGCAGTATTGGCGGGCGGTGTAGTACTGGTGCTGGCCGTTAATGCAGGCTCGACGGCAGTAGTTGTTTGTGCTGGTGGTGTGGTAGCGGGTGTCGAGCTGACCACCTGTGTAGATGGAGCTGCAACTGGGTTTTGTTGGGGGGTTGGTGCTTGATTCGCCACCGTTGGAGCTGGAGCTGCCGGAAAGGCAGGATTAACCTGCGGTGTAGGAATGTTGCTAAGATCTTGGTAGCTAGCAAGCTCTTCGCTCATGCGGGCGGTGTAGTCTACGGTTTTAGACTGGTCGGGAGGTGTGATGGGTTGAATAATGCGGCCAGACGAGCCTGGGCGGTTAGTTGAGAATGGTGCAATTGGCTGCGGCAAGGTACTAGGGTTCGGAACGCTTGATACAGCAACAGTTTGCTGTAGTGGTGGGGTCATCTTCTGCTGTGGTGCTGGATTGGTTGTTGAGGTAACCGCCTGGTTGTCAGAGTCGACTGCTGCATTATTAGTTGCTGTATTTGTTATTGGTGCTGGGGGTGTAGTCGACACCGTAGCTGGTGTTGTATTGACAGGCGCAGTTGGGGTCGGATTTGGATTTGGGTTTGTAGAGGCTGTATTTGGGACTACAACCATTGGTCCGGGCGCTACGGGGGCTGCCGGAGTTACCGGAGGATTTGACGTTACAGGTACAGAGGAAGTTGGTTTGGTTGCTGGCCTGGACGGGACGATAACGGGGGCGCTATTCGTCGAAGCAGAGCTCGGACTCGGACTCGATTTCTCTGCTATTGGTTCGCTAGGATTTAACTCCGGTGACGGTTTGTCTGGAGCAATATTAGTGTTAGTCTTCATTTTTTCTGAATCTGCTACTACGCTGGCTTTAGAACCACCAGGACCTGGCTCAATAGTTGCCCGCTTGGCTTGTTCGTTGACTAGTGGGGCTGGACTAGGCACCGATGCGTCACCTAGCACTTCATGCACTGTACGAACGACGTCTTCAATACCAACTTGCGACTTTATCAAATAGCGATCAGCGCCAAGCGCCATGCCGCGCTGTCGTTGCTCGTCGCTCGAAAGCGCAGTCATCATGATGACATGAATGCCACGTGTCTCAGTAGTGCTACGTAGAATATCAAGCATATCAAAACCGCTAATATTCGGCATCATCACATCACTGATGATTAGATCTGGCACTTCCTTGATAGCTAGGGCTAGGGCTTGCTCGCCGTCGCTAGCTGATAGTATATCGTATCCTTCAGCGCGTAATCGAACGTCGTAGATCTCGCTAAGGCTTTTGTCGTCTTCTACTAGTAGTATTTTAGTCATCTTACTCCTCATTTTAACGGTTATGGTTAAAAAATGCTATACCCTTGCCTAGTTTCTCCGTGGCGGAACGTTTAGCTTGATTTCTTTGCGTAGTTGTTCGGCGTATTTGTCGGGAGACGCTTCGATGTCGTTTAGCGGTGTATTTGTAAAACTGCTAGTGTTCGGCGCTACATTTGGCGATGGCGCCGGCGGATAATTAAGTAAACTTGTGTCAGTCACCGCTTCGGCTGGCGCTATTGGTGTTGATAGAGGTGTTTGTTCGAATTCGGCGGCAGCTGGTGCAACAGACAGGATTTCTGGTGCGCTGGCGGCTAGCATGTCTTCGGCAGACAATTTGCTGCTACCTGTTTCATCATTGTTGTTCTCACTTAAGAAGTTAGCTTCAGTATAGTCGACGCGCGGAATTGATAAGAAAAATGTGCTGCCGTGCCTGTACTCGCTTTCTACCCACAGGCGTCCGCCGATAGTTTCGGCCAGTCTTCGACACAAATAAAGGCCCAATCCAGTACCGCCGATTTCGCGAGTGTCGCTATTGTCGACACGGTAGAATTTTTGGAAAAGATGCCCAACGTCCTCTGGTGGTATGCCGATACCGGTGTCAGTAACACTAATGGTTATTTGGTCGTCGTTGCTGGTGATGTCAACGGTGATGTCTCCTGACGGTGTATATTTGATAGCGTTTTCGATAAGGTTTTGGACAATTTCACGGAGATGGTCGTTATCGACGTTAGCGTATAAGATAGGATTGATCCGCCGGTTTTGAGTGTCTTTGCTGGAAACGCTACTGTTCGACGGGACGAAATGGAGTGCAAGGCCTTTTTTCTCGGCTTTTGGCGTTAAACCGCCAGCAATATCTTTGATAAAATCGATGACGTTAACGATTTTAGGATTATTGCTGAGACGGTGGTCGTCAGCTTTGCTAATGTCCAGCAGATCTTGGAAAAGCCGACCGAGGTGTTCGGCCGATTGATGGGCCTTGGTGATATAGTTACGAGCACGCGAGTCGACGTTAGCGGTTTGCGGGTTGAGCGCCAATCCCAGGTAGCCTTCAATACTGGCAACTGGCGTACGCATCTCGTGGCTGGCCGTGCTGATAAATTCGGCGCGCTGGCGTTCATCATCGCGTTCGGCGGTGATGTCGCGGAAAACTATAACGGCACCGTCGTTACTTTTGCTACTAATTGGCTTGACTGATATGCTGGCCATGAAAATCTTATCTGATTGAGTTTTAATTTTGCACTCATCAGTCTTGAGCGGATTGTTGGTGCTGAGAACTCGAGCAATGATATCGCTGTTGTCATCCTCTTTGATGATACTGTTCTTCTGGTCAACTAATCTGATAACTGATTTGTACGATAAGCCGATGGCGTCTTGGTTGTCCCAACCGACTAATTGTTGCGCCGCTGGATTTATTAGAGTGACGGTGCCCTTGGCATCGATAGCGATTACGCCGTCGCCGATGGCGTTAATGACGATATCGGAAGCCTGTACGCCAGCGACAGTAGTTAAGCTTTCGTGTTGCGGTAGATTGTCGTTAATTGCATAGCGTTGGCGTAGCCATAAGAGTCCGGCAGCAATGATAGGTGTAAATAACACTGCAGCTAGCGTGATTAACGGCTCTAACTGTATATGGTCAATGAGAAAACGTTCAGCAACTGACGACCCGGCGGCAATTATAGATGTCAACAAGCCGTATATGCCTAGCAGTGGCCCAGCGGCGGTGATTACCGCAAACAATGCTAGATATAGTGTTGTGTTCTGATCGCCCGAAGTAAAAACTAGCAGCCAACACGTTGCTACAAGCATAGCGTAGCTGATTAACAATGATCGGTAAAAGTTCTGTTTGACGGCGAAATATGATATCAAAGTAACGGTAAGGGTAATCGCCGCTAGTATTCCGGGTATAGTCGAAATATAAAGTGGGTTACCCGGCACTTTGCCACTCCAAGCAGACCAGGCAAATAGTCCAGTGATAATGAGTGACAAGAACGTAATTGCTTCGCTTGCCCGCCGGTGCCAAAACTGATCAATGGAGTTAGACGTACTGCCCCCTAATTTAGAATTACTTACGCTTAGTATATATCGACCAGGCACTTCTCTGCAAGTGTCCGCTAGGTTTTTAAGACAACTTTAAGCAATCTTGGTATAATAAATAACTAGATATGAAGCAGATTTTCAAAACTACCCTTCTCATGGCAATTTTGACAGGGCTGTTCATGGCGGTTGGCTATGCGTTGGGCGGCCAGCAAGGTATGTTGATAGCGCTGGGATTGGCGTCGCTGTCAAATTTCTTTATGTACTTTTTCAGTTCATCGTTGGTTATCAAGATGCAAGGCGCTCAGCCGCTCGGCGATCGCTATCCGCAGGTCGAGCACATTGTCCGCCAGTTGACCGTGCAAGCAGATTTGCCGATGCCGAAACTTTATTATGTCGAGACGCCGATTCCTAATGCTTTTGCGACGGGACGTTCGCCGCAGCATGCAGCGGTGGCTGTGACAACTGGTATTATGGAGATTCTGAACGAAGATGAGTTGCGGGCGGTGCTGGCGCACGAGCTTGGGCATGTCAAACACCGCGACATGCTGATCTCGACTATCGCAGCGACGCTGGCGGGCGCTATCAGCTACTTGGCGCAGCTGGCTTTCCTGTTCGGTGGTTCTTCTGACGATGATGACGGCGGTGGTAACATTTTTGCGGTGCTGGCTTCGGTGATTTTGGCTCCGATTGCGGCTATGCTAATTCAGATGGCAGTGTCGCGCAGCCGCGAGTATGCAGCCGACCAATATAGCCACGATATGCTTGGTACGGGCAACGATTTGGCGTCGGCGCTAGCGAAACTTGATAATTGGAAAGCTAGCGTACCGCCAATTCAGCCGTCGCCTAGTGAGGAAGCTTCGGCGCATTTAATGTTCTCGAATATGTTTTCGCTGGGCGGTTTGCAAGCGTTATTCTCGACCCATCCGTCGACCGAGTCGCGAATTGCCCGCCTGAAAGAGTTAGACAGGTAGTGCTGGTGGCTGCTAAGCGTAAGTTTCGCGACCGGATTCTGCACGAAATGCTGCATGTACCCTATCGATTGCGCGTCCGCTACAGGCGGTTAGGCCGTCCTTTTGCGGTGACGTATGTTTTTATTCACGGGTTGGCAGATACTGGTGAGTTGTGGCGGCCTTTTCTTGACAATGTACCTAGTAAATGTAATTATATCGTGGTTGATTTGCTGGGCCACGGTGATTCGTATATCGCGCAGACGCGACGGATGTACAGCGCTCGCGAGCAAGCGCGCCATCTCTTGACCACTTGCCTGACTAATGGCCTGAGCGGGCCGGTAGTGCTGGTCGGGCATTCGTTTGGTTCGCTGGTAGCGATTGAATTTGCTAGCATGTACAAAGGTATTGTCAAGCAATGTATCCTGGTAGCACCGCCGATTTATCGCGATAACTCCAAGAAGGGTGCAGCTCGTCTGCGCCAAGATAGTTTGCTGCGCGATATTTACCGCCAAGCGCTCAAGACGCCTAAAACTGTCGTTACGGGCTATGATCTGTACTCTAAGCTTGGGCTAGCTGGCTTCTCAGAGACGCGATTGACTCGCGACAATTTCACTGCTTTTCGCGACACGCTGCTGGCGGGTATTATTAGCCAGAGCGCTGGCCGTAAAATAGCCGATACTGATATCGATACTGATATTATTTATGGTAAGCTCGACCCATTTATCGTCGAGAAAAACCTTAAAAACCTTGCCAAGAACAATTCGCATATTACTCTGCACTCACTAACGATAGCCACTCATGCTATCCGCGAACGGACGCGTAAAGTTGTCGTTCGCTGTATGAAAAAGGCTGCCAAGACAGAGTCTAAATAGCTTACCGTAGACGCGGTGAAATTCTCTCCAGGTACTTTCGTATACAACTGGTTAATATGATACCGATACTGGCTGCTATACTATCGATTGCGATATCACCTACTTCGCCGCTTCTGCCACTAATGAACAATTGATGAAACTCATCGCTAGCAGCATAGAGAATGCAGATAGTGATCGCAAGCTGTGCTGCATGGGCTTTTTGCTTGTGTAGTTTTGGTTGTTGGTGCAAGGCATTGAATACCAATATGCCTAGCACAAAATACGCAAAAATATGTGCGCTCTTACGAATCATGAAAGTTAATAGCTGTCGGTCAATGCCCGGAACAATGTGATGTAGTTGCTCCACAAATACGCCGCTCTGCCCGCTTGATACCGCGGCTGGCTGATGCGACAATACGAAAATAACAACCATCCAAAGTATCGGAAGTAGCAATCTTATTTTTCTGCGTATCACGAAATATATTATGCGGCACTGTTCTTGGAAAATAAAGATGTTGTTTGGAAACCACAAAAACAGCTCGTCTGCCAGAGAAAAAGCCGCCCGAACGGGCGGCAATTTCCAAAATCGTGCTGATTTGGTGCGATTTTACGCCCAAGCTCGAACCTGTTTTGAGACAAAAGCCAAATGATTTTAGCCGTGCCGCGCTCCAGCCCAGAAAACCCTTTGCATATTTTTGTAATTTCCCCCGCCGTAATTTTATTAGAAAAAGGTAAAGGGTTTTCTGGGCGGGTGCTACCTATTACTGACTAACATACTCAAGTGCCGCGATAAGTGTTCCGAAATACAATTCACCTTGAGGCACTAAGTTATTAGCCGCCGCGTCCCGGGTGATTTCTTTGAAATTATCTAGCGAGCGCCATTCGTACGAATCAACCTCGCCATCGACAAAGGTGAAGTTTTCGTCGCCACTGAGCTGGTAAAGAAACACATTTACGATGTCTCGTGGGTCTTTCTCGATGATGCGAACAGCTTGCACAAAATGCAGCTTAGATTCATCAATCGCAAGCCCCATTTCCTCTTTAGTCTCTCGCACAGCTGCTTGCACTGGTGTTTCTCCGATATTGATATGCCCGCCTGCCGAAATATGAAACCAGCCTGGCTTATTGGGTTTTGTCAATGAACGCTTTTGTAGCAGTATGCTCACCCCGCCTTCGTCAATCTTCCAAAACCACACATGAGCGTTGCTCATGATTAGGCTTTTATCAGAGTTAAACTCTTCCTTGGGCGCGCCTTTGCCGTCTACAGGCGTGCCGTTGTTATTGTAAATTTGCCATAATTCGTTGTTGTGCATATATGGTATCCTCACTAGAATCTATTCTAATATCTAGATACCAGTATACGTTATAGACGGGGCTATCCGCGAGGCGCACCGCTAGGATACTACAACGATATGCGCAGTAAAACCATCAAGATCGATCGAAAAATTGCCCCGATTGTGCGACAAGCGTTTGAGCTGTACGCTCGCGGAGATAAACGATTGGATGAAATCGCTGACTTTTTGTTTGCCCACGGTATACATACCAAAAAAGGTATGGTGTGCGGCAAGAAAACGACTGGCAATAAACCCCATTCGCGCACACGCGTGGCGCGCATGCTGGCAAATCCGTTTTACTATGGACACTTTCGCTACTTAGGCGAAATACACGAGGGCAAGCACAAAGGCATTATCTCAAAACAGTTATTTGACCGAGTGCAAACGGTTTTGGAACGGCGCGGCAAGCCAACTAGAAAAACCAACGACCCTTTGCTACTGTGTGGCTTGGTGTATTGCTCGTGCGGCATGATGTTTACAGCAGAAACACGCATAAAACGACAGAAAAATGGCAATGTGCATGTTTATGTGTATTACCGTTGCACTCGCAAAAGCAAGGCGGTTGTTTGTCGAGAGCCGCATATTCGCGCCGAGGAGTTAGACAAGCAACTGTCTGCGCTTTTACTTCGTTATGCTATGCCTACCTCGTGGGCGGACAAACTGCGCGAGCTGATAGACAAAGATGAAGCAAACGAGAAAACTGACTTTGCGCACCGTGTGGCTGGCGACAAGAAGACTATCACCCGCCTGTCCGAGAAAATGCAACGGTTACTCGATAGCTACCTGAACGGTGACGTCGAGCGCGAATTATACCAAGACAAGCGTGCAGAAATACTAGGCAAAAAGAAGCTCCTCGAAGAAAAAATCGAGCAAGCTACGCTTGGCGTTTCGACTTGGGGCGAACCGATGAAACAATGGATAGAAACTGCCGTTTCTATCTGTAAAATCGCAAAGGGCGATGATCTCGATGCGAAAAAATCCTTGTGTCTTGAAATTTTCGGGTCGAACCTACAAATACGACAAAAAGAAGTCGTCATAAATGACGACCAATTTCTTAACTCCCCCCAGAAAAATCGCTGGTCGGCGTTGCGCGCTGCCAGCGAAAAAGCCGCCCGTTCGGGCGACCGTTTCCGTTTTAGTTCCGATTTGGTGACTCTACCGGGAATCGAACCCGGGTTGCCGGGATGAGAACCCGGTGTCCTAACCGCTAGACGATAGAGCCAGACTACCGAATTATAGCAATAAGCGCGGAGATTGTCCAGTTAGTTGTCGAGCTGCTGGATGATTTCGATCAGGCGGCGCGGTGTAATTTCGGCTTTGATGAGATAGGCGTCAGCGTCGTTCTCGAGTGCGGTGCGGCTCTTTTCGTCTTGGTCGAAATTGGTCATAACAATGATATGCGACCTTTCCCCATTCTCCTTTTCGAATTTGCGGATAGCTGTCATGATTTCGGTGCCGCGCATTTCGGGCAGCATGATATCAAGCAGTATCAAATCGTAGTGCTGGTTGGTAGCCATCACTAAGCCGTCATGGCCGTCGACGGCCCACTCGACGTTATAACCGGCCATCTTGAGACTGCGAACGTACATCTCGCCGATGAAACGGTCGTCTTCGATGACTAGAATTGTTGATATTGCCATATATATTCCCCTTTGCTATCCTGTGTATTTAGTGTGATTTTTGATCCAGCTTTTGCCTGTCGAGATGATTTCGGTGTTGGAGTTGCCGACATCGTGCAGCTTATCGGAGACTGCAGCGTAGATCGGCAGTGTGAAAGTAAAGGTAGCTCCCTGCCCTTCGACGCTTGATACACCGATGGTACCACCGTGACTTTCGACGATAGCCTTGCTAAGGTATAGGCCGATACCGGTGCCGGCAACTGTCTCGCGGCTGCGGTGGCTGCGATAAAACTTATGGAAGAGATTGTTAATGACGCTAGCTGGGATGCCGATACCGTTATCGGTGACCGATACCTCTACGTGTTTGTCTTTGACTCTAGCAGTGACGTGGACGGCGCCGCCTTCGTCAGAGTACTTAATGGCGTTATCTATAAGGTTGGACATTACTTCGGAAATACTAGAGCGGTCAGCGGCAACGGTTGGTAAGTCTTTCGGAATGTCAACTGACAATAAACGGTGTTGCGAGCGGGCACGTAGTTCCATGTCATCGCGGATAGCATCGTAGATTGTCGCTAGTGAATCTTCGTGTAGTTGAAGCTTAAGATGGCGGCGGTCGTATCGGCTAGTGTTGAGGATATTATTGATATAGCCCGATAGACGGTTGCCGCTGACGATTAGGCGCTGGAATAACTCTTTTTGGTCGGGCTCGAGCTTATTATCGAGTTCAAGAGCGAGCACGTCAAGATAACCACGGATAACAGTGATTGGTCCGCGCAGCTCGTGGGCGGCGAATGAGATAAAGTCAAGGTCGTCGTCTTCCGGCTGGTAAACCTCAGTTTCGTCGTAGGCGGTGATAACAGTGTCGGCGGCATTGCCTTGTTCGAACTCGGCGGTGATATTGAAGATGCGGCGGCCTTCTTGTCCGATGACTTTATTGGGGACGCGCAGCCAAATTTTGCGAGCACGGACACTGTCGGCGCGGCGTTGATTGAGCCACTCTACCAAGTCGGTGCCGTCGTCGAATAGTAAATCGAAATGATAAGCGCCTTTTGCATCGAGCGAGACTGGCGCGGCGCGATTAGCAAAAATTACGCCGTTGTTTTTGTCGAGAACGATAATTCCAGTACTGGTCAGGTTAAGGGCACTGGTCAGTTCGTCGCTGGTATTGGCTTTGTTTGGGTTGTCCTCGATGTGCTCCCTGTAGATTGATAGCAACATGTCGCTAAAGCCGGTGGCTTTGTAGTCTTTGCTGTTCGGATTTGGTAGTTTTTGGTCAGTTTTTTGGCCGGCAGCATTGATAAGCGCTGTCGATAAGTCGCGCAAAGGTGCCAGTGCAAAAGATAGCACAGCGAGATTTGTTGCAGTAGAGATAATTAACAGCGAAATGATAATTGTTGCAATAAGAAAAATATCTAAGCGGAATTGCAAAATGATCATTATTGCAATGATTGATAAAGCGACTAGCAGTTGCACTAAAATGGATATTGTCGCGACTTTGCTGCGGTGGATGCGCCAAAAATCGCGCATTTCCGGCGTGCGCTTGGCTGGTTTGGCGTCGCTTACTGCCACGAAACGCCCCCGCCGCTATTCGGCACGGCAGCAATCCAGGTCTGACCGCGGTTTAGCGCTACGGGCTTGCCTGCGCTGTCGATGATTTCAAGCGGATTCTTGCGACCATTCTTGCGCCAAGTGTATTCAGCGACGGTGCCATTCTGGAAAACGGTAGCTTTGCCGGTGCCGGTAGTAACGATACTTTGCCGCCAGCCATCTTCCATAACGGTGGTCTCGTTGACATGCAGTGCGACGACGACGCTTGGCGCCAACCTGCCCTCTTCACGATCGTTACTAGGCTGGCCGCCGATACTGCGCAGATAAGAGTTGCTAGCTTTGTCGTAGTCGTAATGCGTATTGTACCAGCTGCTAGAAAAATTGATATTGATACTAGTGGCGTTTGGTTTGTCGTTGGCTTTGCCGTCGGTACGAGTAAGGCTAGTGAAGTTTGAAGATTTATAGCCTTTGCTGGCATTGAGGGCATCAAGCCTCTCGAAACTAGTATAAACGTTGTGCGGCGGTCGTCGATCGCCAGCGCGCCAGTATGAGCCGCCGTTGAAGAATTGATCAATATCGCGGTAACCGCCGTTACGGACTTCTTGCAGTGAAGCGTGGCTGCCGCCGACATGAGCGACGCTAGCATCATACGGTGCTAGCCAGTCGACGTAATACATACGCAAACTGCGAACTGGGCCGATCAACTGTGGTTTGTGCTGCTGATATAATACTAGAAAGCGCGTGATTCCGCCTTCGGCGATGGCTTCATAGATAACTTCGGCTTGCTTGATACCGGAGTGCGGTCGGGCGTCAGGTGAGTTCTCGATCATAATAGCGGTGACTGGTTTGGATAGATCTGATTGGGCAGCGACTTGTATGCCGTTGAGTTTGGAATAGTATTTTTCGGGCGCTAGTTTCTTCTTGATCGGCGCTGTATAGTTGTTGTCAGCGACCGGAGCGCGGTATGTCAATATGAAAGCTGCTGCACCGCCGATAGCAATCAGTATAACGCCGCAAATGCACATTGTTGCAATACGATGGCGATTAATGAAAGCGTGCAGCTGCTGGAAGCGCGACTGCTTGCTATTATGAGAATAATGTTGCGTAACTAGTGGGCTTGGCTGTCTATTTCGCTTATGCATCTGTGTAAAATTATAGCATAATTGCTAATAATTGGTTATGTTTTGGGTAGCGCTAAGCTGGTGATAAAATACAAGTTGTTCATGACTTCGCATAAAGAAAAAATTCCTCGACGGCACAAATATGATGTTAGGCTTGGGCAGTCTGCAATTAGACATGAGGATTTGAGCTGGCGATTGCGGGCGGCTTGCGATGCTGATACGGCTGAGTTCTTCTCTAGCGAGCCTGGTGATACCTCAATAGCAAAGAAGACTCGTGAACGATATGCTAAAGAAATCTGTCGCGAATGCCCTGTAATAAACGAATGTTTACTTTATGCCATTAGGCATAAGGAAAGCGGTATCTGGGGTGGCATGACCGAGAGAGAACGCAAAAAGCTCGTGAAAAAATCTCGTAAAAACGTTGACGTGACCGAGGACGGCAATTCGAAAATACAGTAGTCTACCTAGAGCGGTTAGTATTCTTTATAAATTGAGATATTCTTGAAGGCGTATTAATGTGCGCTCCCGGCCGATCAGCGCCAGTGTGTCATTCAGCTGCGGGCTGAACGGCGCCCAGGTGACGACTATGCGGATGAGGCTGAATAGAATGCCGGGTTTTTGACCGGTAATTTCTAATAATTCATTTAGGCAATTCTGGATGTCTTCCGGCGTCCAGCCGGCGATTTTGGCGAGCTCGGTGCGGGCGGTTTCCAGCAAATCTCGCCGTTCTTCGGCGGTTAGTTTGCGAAGCTGCTTGTTATTAGTGATGAGGTCTTCGTCAATTGGTGGTTCTTCGAAAAAGTAGCTAGTTAGGTTTGGCAGGTCGCATAGTGTTTTCAGGCGATCTTGAGCCAATACTAGAACTTGGCGCTTGTAAGCCTCGTCATAATTAATAGCGCTGTCCGACCATAGGTCGCTTACCCTATCGTACAAATCGTCCAACTCTAGCCGGCGAATCCATTGCCCGTTCAGCCAGATCAATCGCTGCTCGTCGAAACGGGCGCCGGAGCGCTGCACGCGGTCGAGCGAGAATTTTTCGATTAGCTCGTTAAGCGAATAGACGTCTTGCTCGGTGCCGTCATTCCAGCCGAGCTGTGCCAGGAAATTAATCATCGCCTCTGGTAAAATGCCTTCATCGCGGTATTCAGTGACGCTCTTGGCGCCGTCGCGTTTACCAAGTTTCTTGTTGCCGCTAGGCGCCAAAATGTGCGGCACGTGTGCGAAGATTGGCAGGCGTGGTTTGTCTGGCTGTGGCGTTGAAGTCGATTTGTCGCCTTGCTCTATTACTTGATGAGCATCGGACTGGCTCATGTCAAATCCCAGTGCTTCATATAGCGATAAATATTTCGGCATTGATGCGACATATTCGGCGCCGCGGATGACGTGCGTGATTTTCATTTCAAAGTCGTCGACGATGTGCGCGAAATTGTAAGTCGGCAGTCCATCGGCTTTGATCAAGATAAAATCGTCTAGCGCCTCTGGACCGGCAGACATCTCGCCCATGACCGCATCGCGCCAAGTGTAGCGTTTAATCTCGGGCACGCGAAAGCGCAGCGGCATGCCTAGGTGCCACTCTGGCGGATTGTTTGGCCGGTGCTGGCGGTATAAGAAAGCGCGCTTCTCGGATTTGGCTTGATCGCGAAAAGCCTGGACCTCTTCGGGTGAATATGGATCCGCATAAGCTAAACCTCTATCGATTAGCTCTCTAGCCCATTTCAAATAAATCTCTCGGCGACTAGTCTGATGATACGGACCGAAGTCGCCTGTCTCTTTGTCCGTCTGGCCAAAAACCGGACCTTCGTCCCAATTCAGCCCTAGCCAATTTAGCGTATCCTTGATTAAATCCTCGGCGCCTTCAACAAATCGCGCTTGATCAGTGTCTTCAATTCGCAAGATAAACTGGCCGCTTGTCTGGCGAGCAATCAAGTATGGATATAAAGCGCTGCGAACATTGCCGACATGAATATAGCCAGTCGGGCTGGGCGCGAAACGCGTACGTATGGTCATGAGGCACGCTCTTTTTCTAGCTTAGTAGCGCGGCGGTTGAGCAGATTTAACTTGATGTCTATTGTATCTGACGTGGTCTTTAATGCTGCTTTTAGCTGCGAGCAGGTTTCTTTCAAAATATCGTTCATAGTTTAATTATAGCAAACAGGGCGACTGGCGAGTGCAAAGTTCGTCTTAAATACCTTTAATTCGCGCAAGTTACAAACTAGTGGCTAATTTCTGTACTTGTTCTGGCGCCAACTCAGCATCGCCATTGACGGTGTAGAGTATGCCAGCGTTGACCCAGGCAGCATTGGTACCGTAAGTATAGATAGTCAGACCGTTGGTAGCGGTGGTAGAGTATTTGTTGTTAGATTTTGGTTTGACGTAGTTCTCGAGGACGGCGGACGAATCCCATTCGGAGCGAGTTTGCGCTAGAGTGAAATTCTCTTTGCTACCGTTGGCGGCAAATTTCATGATCACGCTGCCCTGCTGATAAGCAACCGGGCCGTCGAGGCTATAGCCAGATGGCCGGTATCCCGGATAAGAAGCATTGATGCCGGCTTGTGCGGCAGCTACTCGCGTACTGAGTGCGGGCATATTGATGTAGGTGAAGTAAGCGCCGATTAATAAAACCGCTAACGTAACGCTGCCAACACTGACCAGTCGTTGCCAAAATAAGGAGTTTCTCGCTGGCTTAATTTCTTTGCGTTGTTGGCGCGGCACCATCTTGGCAGTGGCTTCTCGGATAGCCTGCTGCTTGATGACTTGCGATGGCAACACAGCGCGTGGCTGCTGTTGTTTTTTGATGGCAGTTTGCCGTTGGCGAGCGACTTGTTCGAGATGGTTGGTAGTTGGCGCGATGTCTGGAGTGTCGGCTACATCGGGATGTTTAACCGGCGGTTCCTTGGCAAAGCGAGTGATGCTCGTCGAACGCTGGATATCTTGAGCGGCGCGAACTCGCTTACTATGGTGGATAATCCGTGGCGTGCGTTCGGCTACTGTCAGCTGGCGTGGCTGAGTGCTACGCGAGGTAGACGCTACAGAGTCGATGACACGTGGCTTATTTATGTATTTGCGTTGCAAGGTCTGAGATTTTTGAGTGCTGTTATGAAAGTCGGTAGCGGCTGGTGAACGCCCGGATGGTCGAGCGCTAAGAATGCTGCCGCTCTCAGCGTCGTAGACATTACCGTTGATAGTTACGCTATTTTTTGTCATTTTCCCCTTGCCTATGTTCCGCGATACTACTCGTGCTTGTTATTAATAATAGCCTAATTTTCGTTGGCGCGCAATAGTAAGTGGTATAATGTATAATCATGAATCAGCAGAAAGTTCGGCTTAGACAGCGTATTAGGTTGGCTTTTACCTATGCAGTAATGACTATCGCGACGTTAGTGTTGGTGGTAATTTGTTTAATGCTAGTACAAGGTTATCGTTTGGATTTCAATAAAGGCACTGTTCGGCAGGGTGGTATGGTGCAGTTTGACTCGCGGCCAGATGGCGCAACTATTCAGATTGATGCGGCTACCTTGGCTAATCGGACAGCGACACGCATCGTAGCGACTTCCGGGCAGCACACTGTAACGATTTCTAAAGATGGTTTTGTGCCTTGGCAGAAGCAGGTTAACGTCAAAGCTGGTTCAATTCTCTGGTTGAACTATGTCAAGTTAGTGCCGACAAATATTGATGTTAAGGATGCGATGGATCTGAGCGGCCTAGATAGTGCCGTGCCCGCTCCCGATAAGTCGCGCTTTGCAATTATCCAGAACAAGCAGCAGCCAGCAGTTGATTTTCTCAAAGTTGATAACGACAAGATCGAGCGCAAACAACGAACGCTGACGACCGACAGCTACACTAATGATGGCGTCGCTAATCATGCTTTTACAGTTGAGTCCTGGAGTAGAGACAATAAACTAGTATTGATTAGCCATACTTACGATGACTCGAAAGAATATTTGGTCACTGATCTTGATGGCAAAACACAAAATATCACTCGCGATCTCGGTGTGCAAATTAGCAAACTTGCCTTTGATCCTAGCGATTCGCAGACCGTCTATGTCCTGACGACCGATAGTGATGTGCGCCGTATTAAACTTTCGGACAAAACGTTGTCTGGTCCGCTAGTTAGTGATGTTAGCGATTTTTATGTTTCTAAGAATGGTTGGATTAGCTATGCCACCAAACCGAATAATAACGGCGATCGAACGGTTGGTTATTTGTCTAAGGGAGCCTCTAAGCCGCGAGCGTTGCAGACTTTCAAGGGTATGTCGGGACGCAGTCTTAATCTAGCTATTGAAGAATATTATTATGACACTTTTGCGCTTATCACGAAAGGCAAAGAGGCTACCGTCAAGAAAGTTAAATTACCAGCTAGCGATTCTACTGACCAGATTCGACAAGACTTGCTGGCAACTTTGCCTCTAGCGTCTGATGTCTCTTATGCGGGATTCTCGCCTAATGAACATCTCTATGTGTATGCGCAGGCTGGACAGAGCTTGGTTACTTACAACCTAGAACTGAAATCAATTGCAAACGTCTCGACTAAAACGACTGCAACTAGCGAGATCGCTTGGCTTGATAATTCACACATCATGCGTGTGGCTGGCGGCGTGTTTGAATTTGGTGATTACGACGGTACCAACATGCATACGATGGCGACTGACGCTGTCGGTTCGGCGGCTATGCAATCATCGAATAATCGTTTCCTCTATTATTTCCGCAAGCACAACTCAGGTAAAATAACTGCTTCGTACATCAAGATGTATGATTAATCAATCCGTACACACTAGTTGCTAATGCCAAATATACGTTGTAAGAATGTAGGCGAATTGGCCGGCATTTTCTTAGTTGAAGTCGAGGCGCTGCTTTTTTGTTCAACCGCTTTGGCTTCGTTAGGGTTCGGGCTGATTTGCTCGCCGAAGACTAGCAGGCGGTTTTGCGCTGTCCCCAATGGCGTACAGGTTACCAGCGTGATGTAAGGCTTATCGTTGCCAATTTGTAGCGCTGAAACATCAGTTGGCTTGACTACTTTAGTGCCAGTGATTTTGTAGGTATAGCGGGTGCCGTTGTAATTGGCATAAACTACGTCGCCAGCAGTTATTTTCTCGAGTCTGGCAAAAATAAACTTATAGTTGCCGCCGTCAGTCCAGTCGTTAGACGAGTGTCCGGATACTACAAAGTTACCTTTCTCGCCTGGCTTGGCGTTGGCGCCTTGAACATTGAACCAGACTATGCCTTTGTCCATCGCTTTATTAAGCGAATTAGTATCTGCGGCGTTGGCGTCCCAAATTATCGGGACATCTACAGCGATTTTGGGTATCAATAGCCGTGCTTCGTTAGACGGAGCAACAGTGGTATTTGGCGATACTATGATTGACTCGGGTTCAGCGGCACCTGGCGAAACGTAAGCTTCGACGTAAGCGAATAGAACACGGTTGTACTGTAAGAATAAAAAAGCTACCATTACTGCGCAGGCGATCATAGCTGGCATGAAATGACGGCTACGGCGGACTTTTTTGGCCTTGTCATTAATCTTGCGGCGGATTGAGTTGCGTAGATCGTCGACAGCTTCTTCTTGCGACATGGTATTGTTGCCCGAGGATGGTTTTTTAGCTTGGTTTTGTGACTGCTTTTGGGCAGCTTGAGCTTTGAGTGATTTGCGAGCAGCGTCGACTTGCGACACGTAGTATCGTTCGTAGTATTGCTGGTAGTAGGTCTGCCAAGCTGTGTGATATTTTTGCCAGGAGCTGTCGTGAGTAGATGGATTGGAACTCTGGCTCATAGTGCGGGCATACGGGCTTTGTGGTGAATCAACAGCGTCTGGTTCGGTAGGGGTGCTGCTGGATTGATTACTGTTGTCGGCGATGGTGCCTGATGGCTGTGGATAAGCGGTTTGTTGCTTGGTTTTTTCTGCTGGTTGACCTTTTTTCGACTTGTTGTGAGTGTCCGCTGTTGCGGTAGCATGTGGATCATTCTGGATAATTGAGTTGATCTGCTCGCGGACAATACCAACAGCAGCCGAGCGATGTTGAGATGCTAGCTGGTCGTAGTCGGACGTCCCGTCTCGAGATGGAACTGTTAGCGATGAACGATCTTCTGGCTTCATAGTTTCTATGCTAATTATAGCGTAATTAGCGGTTATTTACTAGCGGACATGGATTTGTTACAATACTAGGTGTACCTTTTCTGCCGCGGTGATGGAATTGGTAGACATGAGAGACTCAAAATCTCTTGAGCATTAGCTCGTGCCGGTTCAAGTCCGGCCCGCGGTACCAGTTACGGACGTATGTGTGGGCGTCCTTTTTTAGTATATGACCTCTGTAACAGATGGTTGTAACAAAGCATAAGTAACAATATTATGCAAAAGTGTTGACATAATTAAAAGTTTATGCTACTATGGAATCATAAGCGTGAGATAAGAAGCACGCAGGGAGGAAATCAATGAAACTATCAATTAAGAATCTGGCGATTGTTGGTACGCTGATCGTAGCAGCTATCGCTGGTGGAGTCTGGCTGGCTAAGCCGTCAGAAGCGTCCGTCTGTGACGGATGGATTAACGTGATTACTTGTGGCACACCAAGCCATCAAGACGTCAAAAACGCCTACTACGGCCGCAGCGATATTAAAGCGTTGTACCAATGGAACAACATGAACGACGCTATGATCGAAGGCAAAGGCATGAAGAATGGTACCGTTTATAAAGACGGTCGGATCGTTGTCGACGGCCAAGTCGTGGCAACTAACGCCAAGACCGTTCAGCGTAACACGCGCTACCCTGGCTCGTCATACGGCCGCGAGACTGTTGGCGGACACTCGTTCTACAAGTTCACCACGCAAAACAGCTTTGTCTACAATCAATTCGACGCGTTCGTCTGGTTCGATGACAGCGGTAAGTTTATCGCGGCAATCATCAAAGATTGTGGTAACCCAGTCTGGGGCGACGCTACTTGGAAACCAAAGGAAATCCAAGTCTGTGATCTTACCAGCAAGCAAATTGTCACTATCAAAGAGAATGAATACGATAGCAATAAGCATTCCAAGGATGTTAACGACTGTAAAGAAATCCAGGTTTGTGATCTTACCAGCAAGCAAATCGTGACCATCAAGGAAAAAGAGTTTGATAGCAAAAAGCATTCGAAAGACATCAACGACTGTAAAGAAATCCAAGTCTGCGATCTCTCGACCGATACTATAATCACTATCAAAGAGAACGAATATGACAGCAAGAAGCACTCAAAGAACTTCTCTGACTGTAATAAGATCAAAGTCTGCGAGCTTGAGACTGGTAATATAATCACCATCAAGGAGACCGACTACGACAGCAAGAAACATTCCAAGAATGAGTCTGACTGCGAAAAAGTGAAAGTTTGCCGCATCTCGGATAAGAAGGTTGTCGAAGTTACTCGCAAAGACCTAAATAACAGCGACTACACTTCCGACATGAGCAAGTGTGCAGAGACTCCAGCAACTCCGCCAGAGAGTCCAAAGACACCAGCACCTTCGACTCCAGCTGAATTACCAAAGACTGGTGCTAGCGAAATAGTTGCCTCGGTCGCTGGTCTCGGTGGACTGACCGCTGCAATAAGCGCCTACGTAGTTAGCCGCAAACGCCTCTAGCCAATCCCCCCAGCTAGAAAATCCGCTCTGAATTGTCAGGGCGGATTTGTTTTTATTTATTTTAACAGGCTGGCGGTAAGAGCTTCTAGCGGCCGCTCTGGATTCCAAGTGTAATAAGCGCTGGCGCGTGCAGCTACCGTACCGCGCCAGATACGCATCGGGTCGGTCCACGGCGTAGTGGTGACTTCCCCGCTGTGAGCGGCAATTAGCGTGTCTTGATGCAGAGTTGCAATTGTGATCGGAGAGGTGATGGTGAATTTATGCAGTGCTTCAACCAGTTGCATCAATTGCATACTGAAGGTGAGGATTTTGGGGTAGTATAGAGATCGGAAAAGTTTTTGCAGTTGGGCGAAGCTTAATATTAGCATGGTATTTTGACGAGCGGCAATCATGCTAGAATCGTTGCGTACCAAATCAATGGCGTCGCGTGTAATAACAACTGGCCTGTCGTAATCGCGCAGCAATTGGCTGTAGACGATCGCTGTCTGACTATTGCGCCCGGCGTCGCCGATTAGCAGTAAGCAATCGCTCCAGCCGCCAAGGGCGCGTAAGTCGTTGATAGCATCTTGCGACAGGCTGCCGCTGGGATTGCTAGGCGCATAAACAACATTGGTCATGGCTGCTGGCAAGGTATTGCGTAGGGCATCTGGCAAGACGACGCGTACCTCGCCTACCCCGCTGTCGAGAGCTGTCGAGTAAGCTTCGGCGACGCCCGCAAAGCCGAGCTTGTTGCCGCCGATAATCCCCAGCTTGCCGGCGCGCGACCGCTGCTCTGGTTTGCTCCATTCGATGTCGGGAAAGAGCGGCTGGTCGGTGGTTTGGCGCTGCCAATATGGTAAATTCATGAGCTTATTGTAACGTGGACTACGCTGTCAGCTCAAGTGCCTTGTCGCTGCGATGGAGTTAGCGTACAATCTAGGCATGGATAAACAAATTGCCGAACATCACCGAATAGTCGCAGAGCGTTTAGCAGTGGCGAAATCACAGACTGATTTGGAGAAGCTCGCTCATTATCATCGCACGCGCGTTCAAGAATTCCAGCACGAGCGACTAGTGCACTTGCTGGTGACGTTTTTCTTTGTTGGGCTATTCTTGGCAGCACTAGCGATCTTTTTGGCGACGGCAGCGATGGATATAGTAATGAATTGTCTATTGGGCACATTGACATTAATACTGTTTGTGCTTGATATTGCTTACATCAGACACTATTATCAACTAGAGAACGGTATTCAGCGATTGTATGGATTTACGGTGAAAATTGAGGAGAAGTGTCTTAAGGATGAAAAATGAATTTGTTATTATAGAGTCGCCTTTCAAGGGAGAGACGCCGGTGGAAGAGGCTGATAATATTGCCTATGCTAGAGAGGCCATGCGAGATTCGCTCTATCGTGGCGAAGCACCGTTTGCTAGTCATTTGCTCTATCCGCAGGCGCTTGATGATGGCGATGAGCGTGAGCGCAGCATGGGGATTGAAGCCGGGCTATCTATGGTAAATTCGCTACCAGAACAGCGGTGTATACAGATAGGGGAATTTCATCGGGTATGCAGTATGGTATCGAACGTGCTGAACTTGAGGGTCGCGAAGTCGAATATCGTTCCTTGTACTGATAAACGTTGTATCTGGAATGCATCAAAGTTCAATACTCACCGGGCAATGGTCGCTACCCGTTTGTTCGGGGTGGATTTCAGGGTTGATGACGCGTTCGGCAATTTCGCGTGAGGCTAGCCAATAATCAATCCGCCAGCCGACGTTGCGCGCCCGGGCGTTCGCCCAATGTGTCCACCAGGTGTAAGCGCCGGTTCTCTCCGGAAAAGCCGCTCGGAAGGTATCGACAAAGCCAGCGTCCAGGTAATTCTGAAAGCCCTCGCGCTCTTCATCAGTAAAGCCGTGCTTGCCGGCGTTGGCTTTGGGGTTGGCTAGGTCGATTTCGGCGTGGGCTACGTTCATGTCGCCGCAGTACAGTACCGGTTTTACCAATTCCAATTCCTCCAAATACGCCAGCACTGCCCTGTCCCACTGCTCGTAGCGCAGGTTTAGTCGGCTCAAATCGCCTTTGGAATTCGGCGTATAGCAGGTCACTACCCAAAAATTGTCGAACTCGGCAGCGATGATGCGGCCTTCGTCCGCCGGGTTGCCGTATTGGTCGCTGGTCAGCTGGAAGCGCTCGACGATATCCGGCGGCAATCCGTCGCGCCAATGCAGTGGTCGGATTTTCGAGAAAATCGCCGTGCCAGAATAGCCCTTCTTGGCAGCCGAATAAAAATGCTCGTGATACTCAGGTAAGTCGATCTCGACCTGGTCGCGGGCGGCTTTGGTCTCTTGCAGGCAAAGAATGTCCGGGTCGTAAGTCGCGATAAATTTCGCAAACTCGCCCTTGTTGATGACAGCGCGGATACCGTTGACGTTCCAGGAGAATAGCTTCATATAATTATTATAGCGTAAAAGCGTCAGATGTTATTCAGGCTCAGCGTGCAGTTTACCGGTTTGTGTGGTAATATGTTTTAAACATGAAGGTTCTGATAGTAACTGAGGTATATCGTCCGGGTGTCGGCGGTGTCCAGACGGCAATAGATATGCTTATTACAGGTTTGCGGAAGGCTGGAGATGAAGTGACGGTAATGACTGGCTCGCCGGAAGGACTGCTTGGTTGCTTTACCGAGACAGACGAGGTAAACGGCGCGAAAGTGTTGCGACTGCCGGCGATAAAATGGTTCGCCAACCGTGATAATAACCGTATCACAGTTTTGCCGAAAATGTTCGTACGGCGCTATTTCCGTGACAATCGCCCTGATATTATTCACTTGATGACACCAATTTCATGGTTGCACAAAGCAGCTGTGTTGCAAGCTAGCCGGCGCCAAATTCCTGTAGTCACGACTAACCATACCATGGCGCTGAATTTCATGATGAATGCAAAAAGTAAAACTGTTGCCCGTTGGCTGATTCGCATAGTTGATAGCAAAATCAATAAAGTTATTAATCAGACTGCCTATATGACTGCGCCGACACGTGCGGCATTGGCTACTACGCCAGGAGTGTGTGTACCGACAAAAGCAATTTCGAATGGCGTCAATGCGGCGTTCTATGCTCCAGGAAGATCAGATGAGAAGCTTTTGCAGCGTTTTGCGATTAACTCGCAGTGTCCGTTGGTAGTGTATGTCGGCCGGCTCGACGGCGAGAAGCGGATCGACCTGCTGATTGCAGCAATGGAACATTTGAGGCGTAGTGATGTACAGCTGGTGATTGCTGGTAAAGGTTTGGAAGAAGCGGCGTTACGGCGCCAAGCGTCGAAACTTGGTGATCGATGTATTTTTACTGGTTTTGTCAGTGATGAGGAAAAACGCGCTTTGCTACGTCGAGCTGATTTGTTTGCGACGACTGGGCCAGCCGAATTGCAGTGTATAGCGGCGCTGGAGGCGCTGGCTTGTGGTACGCCAGTAGTGGTTGCTGATCAAGTCGCTCTGCCTGAGCTACTAGACGATGGTGAGAATGGTATTAGCTTCCATTACCCGGACATAGACGATCTGGCGCACAAAATTGACGAGCTATTAAATGATGTGTCACGCCGCCACCAGATGAGCCGCGCTGCTCGTCGGTGGATTGTCGATAATCATACTTTCGAGCGGACCGTTGAGCGATATCGTAGTTTGTACTCTGAGATTATAGGGTCTAATATCTAGAAACGCGCAGCATACTAGTTATCATCTTGAGTGTTGAGGCGGCTGGTGTAATTGACTTTTATTGAATTTTAGTATATAATAAAGAGGATGACTATCAAACATGAATACAGCGAAAAACCAGCTGAGCTCAAGGATGATCCTAGTGTTTGTTCGCGCCAGACTTTCCTGCGGCACCTGGCATTGTTTGAAATAGGGGTATTGATAGATGAGCTTGTAGCTCGTGATGATCCGGGTCGTGATGTTCAGCCGGGAGGAGTTGCTTATGAGCGAGATCCGCAGTTTTCGCCTGTAGCTATTAAACTTGGTGTGGTTGCGTTAGCGGCAGCTGGCATGGAGCGGTATCACGGCGATGAGAAAATCAGTAGAGAGATTATGGAACAGACGTGGCGTATTACGCATACGACTGATGGGGCTTATACCTTTGATACGACTATCTACCAGGATAACACTGAACCGGATCAGATACGACAAGTTGGTGAAGATGGACTTGATACAGAGCGATACTACTCAAATGAACAACTTCTGAAGCTTGCTAAAGAGTATCATGCGCTCGGTAAATCTTCTATGACGATGTTAGTGGTCGACTGTGCTGAAATAGAAGAGCCAGGGTACGCTGGCATGGCCTATCAAGATGAAGACCTGCCGCGAATAATTACGCGGCCGAAAGCAGCTGGTAGCAATATTTATTCACACGAAATCGGTCACCTACTGGCGCCTAATGGTCTAGGTGAAGGTATGCTCCATGAATTGATGATGAATTGTCGTTTGGAAGATATTGATGGCAAGACTGTTCAGTTCTATGAGGCCGATACAATTCAGAAGCTTGTTAGCGATGGTTGCGATCTGGTAAAAACTGATGATAGGACTGCTATTAACGAGTACGCTTCAACACTGTCGGTGATGGGAGATTCAGCCTCTTATAACGATAGCGGTGTAGAGTTTCGTCCAATATATTCGCCTGCCGAATTAGCTTTTCTTGATCCGCGGCGAAAAGTGAGTCGAGTAGAAGCCTCGCCAGGCACTTACCCGCTGTCATATAATACTGATAAACAGTTTGGCATAGAGGTGCCATTACCAGAGGATCACGTATTAAGGACTATAATACCGGAAGCTGATACGTTATTTTTTGGACCTGCCATCTCTCATATTGATGACAATATACCATTTGAGTCGGACGATGTTGAAAAGGACATAAAGGTCTTTGCTACTTGGAATAATGGTAGGGGTACGGCGTTGTTAGATATCGCTTTGTTTGATAAGGTTCAATATAATGGCAATGAGAGTGTCATTTACGCCGATGAGCAACTCGATCTTGTAGCAGTATCTGGCTATAGCAACGGCGAATATGTAAGATTTATTAAGTTAAACTCGTCCGAAGGTGCTATGCGGTTGAATGATGCTCGACGGCGCACTGCCGAGCGTAATCAGATAGCTATACAACAATCTAGCTAATTATCATTTCAACACCTGAATTTCTTCGTGATAAGACTGGTTGGGCACTTATCGTGGCCAGTACTTTACTCTATTTCTGCCGATCGCTCTGGCCGCCCATCTTGTACTCGTAGATGGGTTTTGTCACGCGAAGACCATGCGTGTAGCGGTAGAGCTCGCCATATATTCCCTTTAGTGCTTGGCGTAGCGAGCTGTTCTGGTAGCGACGGTCTGACGCAAAGTAGGCTATTTTGATAATATTAACTGCGCAGCCGGCTCGCTTTGCTTTTAGCATAAGGTCGTAATCTTCCATTAAGTATAGGTTCGTGTCGAAGCCGTGCACCGCGTTGAAGGCGGTTCGTGTTATATACATGCAGCTGAAGCCTATCGGCCACGGCGTGTGCTGCATAAGGTACATATAACTATTCATGAGACGCGATCCGGCTCGGATGCTTAATTTATCAGATTGCATTATCTGGGTAAAGCTACCTGCCTGGAAGTGCTTTTCGTTGATTTGCTTTTCGAAATTCTGCAAAAAGTGTTTCGGAAATGTTAGATCGGCATCGGCAAAGACAAGCATATCGCCAGTTGCTTTGCTAGCGCCATGGTTGCGGGCATGCGCAGGGCCTTTCTGTACTGCGACAGTGACTCGGAGCGGGAGTTTTTTATTATATTCCTTGACGCGAGCAACGGTGTCGTCGGTGCAATGTGAATCTACCACGATTATCTCGTCGGCTTGGCGAGTTTGCCGAACAAGCGAATCTAGAAGGCTCTCAACGATACCGGCCTCGTTCTTGCATGGGATGATGATGCTAATCCTCATAAAACTAGTATAATAGTATCATGCCTGAAATTCCAACTTTGAAAGAGCTATACGACGAGTTAGATTGTCGCGACCGGACAGCTGGCGGTATCTGCTGGCTTGAATGTAATACTAATGCCGATAAAGTAGCGGTTCTTTTCCACGGTGTAACCGGCGGCAAAATAGACATGATACCGCTAGCTAAACGATATGTGGAGCTAGGATATGCAGTATATTCGGTTGATTTACCGGGGCATGGCGGCTCAGTGCGGCCGGTTTTGGAGAATTATGATGACTTGAATGATTGGTTCGCTAGAGTTTTGTCGCAAATTGGGCGGACGCCAGATTTAATTGTTGGCAATTCGTTTTCGTCGTCGATGCTTTATCATGCGTTGCGCACTGGTAGAGTTCCTGCTGCTGCAAAAGTTATTATGGCCTGCCCGACACCAGATACAACTCATCTTGCAAATATGCTGCAAAGATTGTCTAATAAATTTCCCGAAAAACCCGGCTGGTATATCTATAACAGCCGGCTTGTCCAGAATATCCGGGTTGTGGTTGCCTTAAAAGCGCACAGGCAGGAAGCTCGGCAGTGGCTGCGTGAATCAGAGCTGTATAAGAAAGATTACTTGACTCTGCGCGATTCTGATGTTTTGACTACTTTATTGTACGAGCATAATCCTTTTGTCGAAGGTGTATCTAGTGATGATCAACGGCGTGTGGCGGTTATTCTTGGCGGCAAAGACAATGTCATCACCTCGAAAACTCCGGATATTATACACCAACTGTTGCCTGAGTCGCAGGTAATTAATGTGTCTGCAGCTGGTCATATCTTGCAATTTGAAGCGGTTGAGGCTTATCCGGATATTGACTTCTGATATTTGTGCTCGCCCCTGAAGCCGGTATATATGATATAATAAAGGATGTAGTTATGAGGATTGCTTTTTTTATTGACGACTACTTGCCGTCGGTTCACGGCGTTGCAACATCAACTCTGAATTATAAGCAGGCTTTGGAGGCGCTTGGGCATGAGGTTTTCGTGGTAGCACCAAAGTGCGAAGGCTACGATGACCACGATGATCATGTGATTCGCTTGCCGTCAGCCAAGAATTATGTTTTTGATAAGCGCGAGATGGCGGTTATCTACCCCGGCCTAGCTAAAAAACTTGACGAGTATCAGTTTGATATTGTGCATAGCCAGATGCAATTCTATATGGGCGTGCTGGCGCATAGCGTGGCGCGGCGGCAGAATATACCGCACGTGACGACGATCCATACTCTTTATGTTGAGTTGGTCAATGACTATCCGTTTATGGTGACGGCTGGCTTGATTGCAGCGACGGCAGCGTTTCCGATGGTCTTACGGACTAAGCCGATCCTACCAATAGCATCGCGCGAGCAGTTGCGCTCAATGAATAGAAGCACAATCAAAGACATTATGTCTCATCAGGGCTGGAGACTAATGGCGGCTTTTGCGAATAAATGCGATGCCTGTATTGCACCGTCAAAGCATCTCGAGCGCATATTGGTTGAGGACGGAGGTTTAAATGTGCCGTGCTACGTTTTCCCGAATGGCATCGACACCAAACGCTATCGGCGAGCATCAGCGGACAATTCTCCGATTGAAAAGCGTCCCGGCGAAAAGTTTATCATTTCGGTGGCGCGGTTGAGTCCCGAGAAGCGCCAGCGGACGCTGATTGAGGCGATGCCACGTATCCGCGACAAAAAGGTCAAATTGGTTCTGGTCGGCGGCGGTCCGTACGAAGACGAGCTGCGCCAGTGTGTTGAAGAACTTAACGTCGGCGACAGAGTGATTTTTGCGGGTATGCGTTCAGGCGACGAAGTGGCGGCGCTGCTCAAGCAGGCTGATGTATTTTCGCTGGCGTCGTATCATTTTGACAATCAACCGATGACTTTTCTCGAGGCGGCGGCCAGCGGTTTGCCGATAGTTTATTGCGATGAGCGGATGACTGAGGCGCTGACTAAGCGTAATTCTATCCTAACTGGCGGTATTGAGGGCGAAGATTTTGCCAAGGTATTTAACGATTTGTTTACGCATCCAGAGAAGATCAAAGAGTTGTCGCGTGGCGCTTTGAATGTCGCTAAGAAATTTGATTCAACAGCGATGGCCAAGAAAATGGTCGGATTGTACGAGAGTCTAATTTCATCGCATAAGGCCCTTGAAGAATAAGCGTTGTCAGAATTTACGCAAAATGCGGCTATGCTCGCGCTCGAGGTCGCGGCGCTTGATGGTTTCACGCTTATCGTAGCGCTTCTTGCCTTTGCCTAGCGCGATTACAAGTTTAATATAGCGGCCGTTAGTCAGCAATTTGGTTGGAACAATCGTGAAGCCGTCCTTCTTGCTGGCGGCGAGCTGATCGATCTGGCGCCGGCTGGCGAGCAGTTTGCGCGGGCTAGTATCGACAGTGCGCGCATTTGGCGTGCCGCGCTCGTTCTGTCGTAGGCTAAAACTAGCGTTATTTAGCCACAATTCGCCGCCGCGTATCGTGACATACGAGCCTTTGAGTTGGACGTGCCCTTCCCTGGCAGCTCGCACCTCAAGCCCGGTTAAGCTAAGCCCGGCCACGATCTCGTCGCCCAGTTCATAGTCGAACCGTGCTCGTCGGTTGATTATGGTAGGATTGACAGATTTTTGAGCGTTACGCTTCATAATGCTTATTATACCAGATTGGCAGCGCGAGTTTCTGGCATATGGTATAATTGGCCGGATGATCGCCAACATTTCTATAACTGAAAAATCCTTTGGCTCGAAGGTCTTGATGACGGGGGTGAAGTTCGGTGTGGATGACGGTGAAAAGGTCGGACTGGTCGGTCGCAATGGCGTCGGCAAGTCGACGCTATTCGGTATGTTGGCGGGAGCAGATAGCGATTATAACGGCTCAATTATTTTTCGGCGCGGCAGCGTGGTGGTGGCGACGGCGCAAGAGCACCATGGTCTGGGTGATATAACGGTACTTGAGTATATCCTGCGCGGGTTGCCAGAGTACGTGCGGCTGCGGCATATTTTGACGACTTATCCGGCAACGATGGGCGATGACATGCGCAAGATTGAGGAATATAGCCAGGCGCTGGATCGCTTCGGGCAGAAAGGCTTCTACCGAATTGAAGAGCTAGTAGCCGAGGAGCTAAAGAACTTCCAAATGAAAGGTTTCGGCGAACGCCAGCTGGCAAGTTTGAGTGGCGGGCAAAAGCGCTTGGTCGAGGTGGTGAAAATCATGCATGCGCAAGCAGATTTGGCGCTGATTGATGAACCGACTAACCACATGGACTATATTGCGAAGAAGCAGTTTATTGATTGGATGAAGAACGTGCACCAAGCGATGCTGGTCATCACCCACGATCGCGACGTGCTAGCGGAGGTCGATCGAATTGTCGAATTACGCGATGGTATGGCGGTGAGCTACAGGGGTAATTACGACGATTATCTGCGTCAAAATGCTTCAGCGACTGGTAATGCCATGCATGATTACGAACAAATTGAACGGCGAATTGCCAATTTGCGCGACAAAGTAGTGCAGTTTCGCCGCATGAAAGAAAAGGCGCGCGACCCCGATACGATTAAGCAATTCAAGCGGCGTGAAAATCAGGCAGCGGCCGAATTAGAAGAGTTAGAAAAAATTGACAAGCCGACCTTTTGGATTGATAGCGATAACGTAGCGCAACTGAATTATAAAGTAGCGGATCGTTATCAGAAGTTCAAAGCTCGCAATATTCGTTTGGATGTACAGGACGGATCTATGCGGTCGCAGCGCAAGCTTGTTGAGGTTCGCGATTTGACGCTAGGCTTCGGCGAACAGATTTTGTTTGAAGGCGTTAATATTGATTTGCGTGAAGGCGAAGCTGTTGAGCTGCGCGGCCGTAATGGCGCTGGCAAGACGACGCTGATACGAGAACTGCTCGACGTACAGGTTGCAAATAGAGACACCGCTCGGCTGACACCTGTCGTTTATACTGGCTTGCTTCATCTCGATCCGCATATTCGGATTGGTGTTTATGAGCAAGAGATTGCGCCGACTTATTTGGATTTGCCGCTAGCGCAAGCGATTGAACAGATGTATCTCGACCGCGGTCTAAAAGTTAACGATACCAAAATCCGCCAGCTGATGAGCGATTATTTGTTTGTCGAGAGCGATGGCAGTGTTCCCTTATCTTCGTTAAGCGGCGGTCAAAAGGCGCGATTCCAGCTCATAAGTATGCTGGCGAATGAGCCGCAACTGCTGATTTTGGACGAACCGACTAATCATCTCGATTTGCCTTCAATTGAGGAATTGGAGTTGGCATTGGAACGCTACAGCGGCGCGATTTTGTACGTTAGCCACGACGATTATTTCCGGCGCAAAATTGGCGGTGTAATTGTGCAAATTGGCGAAGCTAGCTGATAAGCTGTTTTTCTTTTAGCGCGGCATCGAGTTTGGCGCGATCAAAGCCGCGAATAATCTCGCCGCCGATATCAGTTACCGGGACGCTGCTGGTCTTGCCGCCAACTTTAGAGAGAAGCTCACTCATGGCGCTGCCATCTTTGTCGATATCGCGAACTGTGTATTTGACGCCAAGGCGGTCTAGATATTCCTTCTCGGTTTTGCACCAAGAACACCACTCGGCGCTATAGATGATAACTTGCTCGGTTGCTTGACTTTGCATATTTCTACCCTTCTATTAGTAACGGTAACCATTATATACACAATATGTAGTGTATGCAAGCTATTTTTGAACGCTAGATTTATGGCTTGTCAAGTACCAGCCGCCGTCTGCCGGTGATTGATAAATATCTAATTCGAGATCTAAGTGATATTTTTGCAGCTCTTTGATGGCGTTTTGAGCAGCTTGGCGACTGACGAAACGCTTTTTCTGCGGCGCGCGGGCGCTGTTGTTTTGGTATGGTATATGTTTCGGCGTGCGATTTTTGCGTGGCATACATGAACCATTATACACTTTACATACGGTGGCAAATGCTGCTACAATAATCCGGTATGGGTAATAAGGTTGATAGTGCCGCCGAGGCGCGGGTCAGCGATGATATTATGTCTCGCGAAGTTTTTGTATTGTTGTCTATGACAATGATTAGCGTGACGTGGCGGATGTTTGTGCCGACACTGGGACTATTCTTTGCCGGATTATGGCTAGACAGCCAGCTCGGTTTTAGACCATGGTTGATGACATCTGGCCTTTTTGTTGGAGCAGTAATTTCAGCCATGTTAGTGCATCGTCAGATTAGAAGGACTAGTAAAAAATGATGTATTTCGCAGCCTTACCGCATATTTCAGTGAAAGCTGACGAGGTTTTATCGATTGCCGGTTGGCCGGTTACTAATGCTAATTTAGTAGGATTACTTGGACTGTTACTGCTAGTTTGGTTGATGTTTCGAACGCGGTCGGCGGTGCTGGGGCGCAAGAAGGCAAACTTTGCAACGCGCTTGGTTGTATGGTGTTTTGAAGGTCTATATGATACCGTAAACCAGGTTATTACTGATCGGAAATGGGCGCGACGGGTAGCGCCGCTAGTAATTACAATGTTTTTCTTCATTGCGGCTCAATACTGGTTAGGATTGTTGCCGATTGTCGGGCCGGTGACGGTTGGCGAGCATAGTACTCCCCTGTTTCGCGGTCAGAATGCCGACTTGAACATGACCTTTGCGCTAGCGGCAGTAACGATCGTTATGGCGCAAGTTTATGCTGTGCGCGAGTTGGGCTTTGTCGGTAATCTGAAACGATATTTCGTCAATCCATTCCGCGATCCCATTATGTCTTTTGTCGGTATTTTGGAATTGATAGCTGAGCTGTCGCGCTTGCTGAGTTTGTCGTTTCGTTTGTTTGGAAATGTATTGGCTGGCGAAATATTGGTAGCAATGATCGCCTATTTGACGCAAATGGCCATGACGGCTGTTTTGCAACCTTTTTACATTTTTGAATTGTTCATTGGTAGTATTCAAGCATATATTTTCTTTATGCTATCGACAGTATTTATTTCGATTGGATTGACGCATCATGGCGATGATGAGGAAAAACATACGCATTCTGAAACTTCGACTCCTTCTGGCGTGAAATTAGTGGCTGGAGGAGCAGAGTAAATTTATAGGTAATAACTAAAAAAGGAGAAGTAATAAATCATGGAAAGTTTAGCATTTACGCTTGCATATGCAATTCCAGCTGCGTTTGCAGCGCTAGGTTGTGGTTGGATTGGTGCTTCGGCGATGAACGCTGCAGGGCGTAACCCAGAGAAAATTAACGACTTGCGCACGATGATGATTCTCGGTATTTCGTTCATTGATGCATTGGCGATTATCGGTTTTGTGGTGGCTATTGTCGGTAAAGTGATGTAAGGGATCTGAGTAGTGGATAACTTGCAATATTTTGCATCGGCAGGGTCTGGTGGTAGCGATTTGTTTGCGTCGCTTGGTATTGACTGGCGGCTGTTTGCGATGCAGACGATTGCTTTCATAATTTTGCTATTAGTACTAAAGAAGTGGGTCTATCCGCCGATTCTAGCGGTACTTGATAAGCGAGATGCTTCAATCAAAGAAGGTTTAGAAGCAGCCGAACAAGCCAAAAAAGCAGCCAGCGAGAGCGAAGAGCGGACTGCTGTCATCCTCAAAAAAGCTCGCCAAGAATCGCAAACTATTGTCGCTACTGCTAAAGTCGAAGCGTCTAATATGGTTGCTGAGGCGGAGCAAAAAGCTAAATCCCAGGCGGACTTTATCTTGGAATCGGCGCGCAATAATGTCAAGACAGAAATTTCGCAAGCCAAAGAAGACCTGCGTCGGCAAATGGTAGATCTAGTTGTTGACACAACGAAGAAAGTTACGCTTGACACGGTTGACCCTAGCCGAGATACTAGCTTAATTGAAAAGCAACTTGAGGAGGTCAAGTAGCATGGCTTCTGGCGCAATTTCGAAACGAAAGCTGGCGGCGTACGCGGCTGGCTGTTTAGCTGCTGGCGACAAAGGTCGTATCATAGAGCAGCTAGCGGCGTATTTGATTGAAACCGGCCAGGTGCGCGATCTCAATCAGATCACCGCGGCTATCGAGGAGGAGCTAGCTGATCGCGGTATAGTTGTGGCAACTGTCACGACCGCTCACCCGCTTTCGCGCCAGTTGCGCCAGGCGATTATCAAGCAGTTCGCGCCGAGCGGCTCAGAAATGCACATCCGCGAGCAAATTGACCCGAGTGTTATCGGCGGCTTCAAAATTGAGTTGCCAGGCAGCCAATTTGACGGCACAGTGATACATAAACTAACAGCCCTCAAGGGTGTAAAGTAAAGGAAAAGAATGGCAGATATTACAGTGACAGAATTGTCGGACGAATTGCGCCAGGCGATTGCCCAGCTCGAGGTGTCTGAAGGTTTAGAAAAAGTTGGTATTGTAACTCGCGTGGGCGACGGCGTGGCGTGGGTGCATGGATTGCGCGAGGCTGGTTATAGCGAAGTTTTGGAGATCCAAACAGCCGAGGGCGTGGTTGAAGCCTTTGCTTTGAACTTGATGGAAGACGAAATCGGCGCGGTGCTGTTAGGTAGCGACCAAGGTGTTTCGGCTGGCGATAAAGTCAAACTAAAAGGTGAAGTGCTGAGCGTACCAGTCGGCGAAGAGTTGCTTGGCCGGGTGGTTGACCCGCTGGGTCGGCCGCTGGATGGCGGGCCGGAGATCAAGACTAAGCAGCGCGGCCTAGTTGAACGCGAGGCTATCGGCGTGATGGGCCGCAAATCGGTGCATGAACCATTGATGACCGGAATTATGTCGATTGACGCTATGTTCCCAATCGGTCGCGGGCAGCGCGAGCTGATCATCGGCGACCGTCAGACCGGCAAGACTGCCATTGCTATCGACACCATGATAAATCAGGCGCGGCAGAAAACCGGCGTGGTCAATGTCTACGTGGCGATTGGACAGAAATTATCAAAGATTGCACGGCTGGTTGACCGCTTGAAAGAAGAAGGCGTAATGGAACAAACCATCGTGGTGGCGACGAGCCCGTCGGACGCGGCTTCCCTGCTGTACCTTGCGCCATATGCCGGCACCGCCATGGGCGAATATTTCCGCGACAACGGCGGCCACGCGCTGATGATTTATGACGATTTGACCAAACACGCGGTGGCTTATCGCCAGATGTCGCTGCTGTTGCGCCGTCCACCGGGCCGCGAAGCCTACCCGGGCGACGTGTTTTACCTACACTCGCGCTTGTTGGAGCGCTCGGCGAAATTGTCGGACGAGCTGGGCGCTGGAAGCTTGACTGCTTTGCCGATCATCGAGACGCAGGCGGGCGACATTTCCGCTTACATTCCGACCAACGTGATTTCCATCACTGACGGCCAGATCTTTATGGAAACAGATCTGTTTTATCAAGGTATCCGCCCGGCTATTTCGGCTGGTTTGTCGGTGTCGCGCGTTGGCGGTGCGGCGCAGACCAAGGCGCTAAAAAGTGTCAGTGGCAACCTCAAGTTAGGGCTTAGCCAATTCCGCGAGCTAGCGAGTTTTGCGCAGTTTGGCAGCGATCTCGATGCCGAGACCAAGGCGCAAATTGAGCGCGGCCAGCGCTTGACTGAGCTTCTCAAACAGCCGCAGTACCAGCCGATGAGCGTCTGGGAACAAGTTGTTAGCGTTGTCGCTGTTAGCGAAGGATGTTTTGATGAGGTGCCAGCTGTTAAAATCAAAGACGCGCAAGCGGCCTTATTGACTCGGCTGTGGACTAATCACAAAACTGAGATGAAGAATCTTGGTAAAGGTGATAAGAAATTCAGTGAAGACAAAATTATAGCTAAGCTAGTCAAGGATGTGGCGTTAGCTACTGCTAAAGGATTTGAGGACTAGCTAGATGTCGTCGACGCAGCAACTTAAATCGCGTATCCGCTCGGTCAAGAATACGAGGCAAATTACTAAAGCCATGCAGATGGTAGCAGCTAGTAAAATGCGCCGTACTCAAGAAGCGACTAAAAGCTCTCAAGCCTATACCGCGGCGGCGCGTGAATTGCTAACCTACCTGGCGCAGCAAGGTGCTACTGATGGTCATCGCTGGTTCATGCAGCGGCCGGTCAGGGCGCGTCTATTAATAGTAGTAGCGAGTGATAAAGGTTTGGCGGGTGCGTACAATTCGAATGTTATTAAAACTTACTTGCACGAGTTGCATCAGGACGATCAGTCTGGCATCGCTAGCAAAACTATCGCCGTTGGCCGCAAAGCTGCCCAGGCGGTGACGCGCGTCAAAGACGCTGAGATTGTCGGTACATACGAAGATCTGCCCGACCGCGTACCTGGCGCGCAGTTCCACGCGATTCTTAACACTGCCAAAGATATGTTTGAGGATGGTACGGTTGATGCTGTCGACGTAGTCTTTACGCGCTTTGTTAGCAGCATGACACAGAGAGCTGAGACTGTACGCCTCTTCCCGGCTGGTTTTGTGGCTGACGATGAGATTAGCGGTGATATCCGCGAAGCTAAGTTCGAGCCAAGCCCGAAACATATCATAGATGATATAGCCTATCGGCTAATCGGTGCTCGCTTATACCAAACACTGTTGGACTCGCGGGCTAGCGAACACAGCATGCGAATGATGGCGATGAAGAATGCCACTGACAACGCTTCGGATTTGGTCGATGACTTGACTCTAGAGATGAACAAGGAGCGCCAAGGCGCAATTACCCAAGAGTTAACCGAAATCAGCGCTGGCGTGGAGGCGATGAAATGATCGATAGTTTAGCGGTCGCACAATTAAACCAGACAAGGAGGAATTGATGAGTAAAAACCAAGGAAAAATTATCCAGATCATGGGCGTGGTGGTTGATGTTGAATTCGATGATGATGCGTTGCCCGAGATTTATGAAGCACTGACGGTCAAGCGCGGCAAGACGACGATTACGTTAGAGGTAGCGCAGCACTTGGATCAGCAGACGGTGCGGGCGATCAGCTTGCAGAGCACTGACGGTTTGCGCCGTGGTCAAGAGGTGGTAGCTACCGGAGCGCCGATCAGCGTGCCGGTCGGCGAAGCTACGCAAGGCCGGATGTTTAATGTGGTCGGCGAGCCGATTGATGGTCGCGCTGTCGCCAAGGACGTCAAACGGGCGCCAATTCACCGCCAACCGCCAGCCTTGATGGAGCAGTCTAACAAAACGGAAATTCTCGAGACGGGCATCAAGGTGATTGATCTGATCGCACCTTTGGCTAAAGGTGGTAAGGCCGGGCTGTTTGCCGGCGCTGGTGTCGGCAAGACAGTGCTGATTCAAGAGTTGATTAATAACATCGCCAAGTTCCACTCTGGTAATTCCGTCTTTGCTGGCGTTGGCGAGCGTACTCGCGAAGGAAATGACTTGTACTACGAAATGGAAGAAGCCGGCGTGTTGGATAAGACTTCCCTGGTCTTCGGTCAGATGAATGAGCCACCTGGAGCGCGCTTGCGGGTGGCTTTGAGCGGCCTAGCTATGGCGGAAGCCTTCCGCGACGAAGGTAAAGATGTGCTGCTGTTCATCGACAATATTTTCCGCTTCACCCAGGCTGGTGCTGAGGTGTCGGCGCTGCTGGGGCGTTTGCCAAGTGCGGTGGGTTACCAGCCAAACTTGCAGCAAGAAATGGGCGCACTGCAGGAGCGCATTACCTCGACGAAGAAAGGCTCGATTACCTCTGTCCAGGCGGTCTATGTGCCAGCCGACGACTTGACCGACCCGGCGCCAGCGACGACCTTCGCTCACCTGGATGCGACCATCGTGATGAACCGTGCTTTGACGGAAATTGGTATTTACCCGGCGGTCGACGTGCTGGATTCTAGCTCTAATTCATTGGATCCAGAAATTGTCGGCGAGGAACATTACCGCGTGGCGCGCGAAGTTCAGCGAGTATTGCAGCAGTATAAAGAATTGCAGGACATTATCGCCATCCTTGGTATGGAAGAATTGTCGGACGACCAGAAGCAAATCGTTGCTCGGGCTCGCCGCATTCAGCGCTTCCTGGCGCAGCCATTCCACGTGGCCGAACAATTTACTGGCAATCCAGGCAGCTACTTCAAGCTAGAAGACACCATTAAGGATGCTAAAGATATCCTGGCTGGTAAATATGATAGCAAACCAGAAAATTGGTTTTATATGTCGCCAGTACCGCTAAGCGAGAAGAAGGATTAGCGCTGATGATGCAGTTTCAGCTAATAACTTTGGCTGGCGTCAGGATTGACGAGCCAGTCTATGAGGTGATACTGCCGACTACCGAAGGGCAGATTTCAGTTTTTCCTAGCCACGAACCTTTAGTGGCGGTAGCGCGTTCCGGTGCTGTAGCAATTCGCCGCCGAAAGACCGATAGCGATGATCACCTAGAATATTTCGCTATTAGCGGCGGCGTGGTAGAGATTAATCAAAAGCGTGTGCGTATCTTGGTCGACGAGGCTGAGCATGGAGATGATATTGTCGAAGCTGAGACTCAGGCTGCCTTAGAGCGCGCCCTCAAAATGCGCGATGAAGCTCAGGATCAAGTCGAACTTGAAAAGGCTCACCAGTTGGTCGATCGCCATCGCGTGCGATTGCATGTGGCTGGCTTACGGCGGCGCCATCACCGGCGATAACTTGGAGTATCGAGAATTCCCGTAAGAAATAGTTAGTTTGAACTTGGTCCGATTAAGAAATCTAGACTATCGCGTATGGCAGTTATAGCCATGCCTACTTCTGATTTCCTCTGTTCTGGGAAAATATCAGGTATACTTTCTTCGTATTTGTGCAAAAAATAATCGTCAAATTGTTGTTGATTGACAGGTGATTCTTTGGTGCCGAACCTAGTAAGGGATTCCATATATAATGAGATATCGTCCGAAACGTCTTCTGTGTCGCGAAGTTTTCGCATTGTTGTAAGGTCGATAATTCGCGTCCTGCCATTAATATCACTAGCGGTATTCTTTACTTGAAAGTCGCCGTGCGCTAGCCCTCTGTCGTTCAAAATGATTAGCGTTTGCGCCGCGACTGTGAGAGACTCTGCTATTTCTGACTCTGTCGGTCTATGAGTTTCCTGTAAAAGAACGTTGTCGTAGCTGACGACACCCTGGTCAAACTCGGTGATCGTACTGAAGTTATTTCCCCACCTGGTAAATCCTAAAGGGCGGAAAGCTAATTGCTCTCCTTTTCTGTTGAGATAGTTCGCTACTTTATGTTCGCGAACGGCGTGTTTTGCGGATTCGACTGGTTTGATAGCTACAGGCTGAGTGGTTGACGCACTGGATCTTCTTGGCAGTACTAGATCAGCGAATTGAACACCGTTGACGCTATCTTCCCTGCCCACTATGTAGCCTGGTCTTGCGTACAATTCAGCTTCTGATATAGGCCGAGTTGCTGTTGGCGACCTTGATAGCAATATTATTCCTTCTGGCGAGTTCTCTACATTATCCACTGTAACGTCTCGCGTGTGAACATAAGATAAATTATTCCTGGTGTACTCAGGCATAGCTGTATTATGGCATAAACATTATATTTTTTCAAGTAGACAGCGAGCTTCGTCGGTGGATCTGGTGCGCATAAGTTTGTCGCGCAGCTCTTTGGCACCGTCGAAGCTGCGGATGTAGATTTTGTAGAAGCGCTTTAAGGTTTCGTAGGGGCGGCCGAGTTGGGGCTGCCATTTGTCGAAGAGGTCGAGGTGGTAATGGAGTAAGTTGATAAGATCCTTTTTGTTATTATCGCTCCCGTCGTCGCCGTCTCCGACGGCACGTAGGTCGCTAGACACGGATCCTGCTAGTCGGTCCGCCCCTTCTTCTGAAAAATCAGAGATTTGTTCAGAAGTGGGCGCCGCCCCGCCGATTGCCACCCGCTTATCTTCAATGTCCAACGACGCTTCCCTTTCTCTGAAGCAAAACGGATCGCTGAAAATCCCCCGCCCGATCATAATGCCGTTCACGCCGGGGTGCTGGCGGGCGAGTTCCAAGCCGTGGGTGCGGTCGCGGATGTCGCCGTTTATAGTCAAGAGAGTTTGCGGGGCAATTTCATTACGAAGGGCGATAATGTCATCGATGAGCTCGTAATGCGCTGGGACTTTGCTCATTTCCTTTTTGGTGCGCAGGTGGATGGTTAGGTTGGCGAGATCTTGTTGCAACAATGTTGCAATCCAGTCATGCCACTCATCGACGCGGCTGTAACCCAAGCGGGTTTTGACGCTGACTGGCAACCCAGCGGTTTTGGCGGCTTGGATGGCAGCTACGGCGACTTCTGGACGGCGGATCAGCGCTGCTCCACCCGATTTGATGGCTGATTTGGCGGGGCAGCCCATGTTGATGTCAATGCCATCAAAGCCTAATTGAGCGCAGTGGGCAGCAAATTGTTCCATGTCACCCGGCTCGCCACCCCAGATTTGAGCAACTAACGGGTGCTCATCATCGGTTTTGATTAATCGCCCGGCGATGGCTTTGTTGCCAGCGTGCACCCAGCCAGTGGCATTAGCAAATTCCGTGAAAAAAACATCGGGCGCGCCAGCCTTTTTCACGACATGGCGGAATACCACGTCGGTGACGGCTTCCATCGGCGCCAAGATGAAAAATGGTTGCGGCAAAGTCTCCCAAAACGATTTCATCCCTGTTATTTTAGCACAAAAAAGAAAAAGCCCCTATCTCGCCATTGAGATAGGGGCAGCTGGGGACTCTAGCGGTTCTACTGGGAATAAGCCAAAGACTGGCTTAACCTTGAGTAGAAGCGCGAGTCGCGCCATGTGGGCTAGTGTAATAACTCTAGCCCTAAGTTTAAGAACGGCAGCGATCCAGGTGCGCAGATTCCGTTCCGATGGTAGACCAGGTCGTTCTCAAGCTAACGACCGTCGTGGTGTCTACCATGCCGCTGACAGCGTACTACCCGGAGGTGAGAGGCAGTACACGTCACCTGTAGCGGAGGCTTGGTAGTGATTCTTTTCCGGATTACCGGCTGGGCGAATCGGACCCATGGGCGGACGGACGCCCTGTCGCCAGTTCATGACTGGCGGGTTTCGGGGTCGCACAACCCTCGACCGTCAATGGAAGGGCTACTTCTTCAGTTCGCCCTTCTGTGCCGCACGGGCATCGTTGCCCATGCGGCCCATCTGACGAGCGGCGCGATCGTTCATGTCGCGCTGCTCGCGCGTGGCGTCGCCACGCTGGACCGCCTCGGCAGCCCGCCTGTAAGCGGCTTCCGAACGGTCCTCAAAAAAAAGACCCAAGGGTTTTCACCCCCTCCCCGCCGCGAGTTGCGGCATAGAAAGAACTAATTCCCTTTCAGCCCATGCTTTTGTGCGAAGCATGACCAGGACTCAACGTCATCTGCGACGTCTTGCCAGAAACTAGCTCCATCACACAAAAGCTAATTTAGGTATATCAATAATAGAACAAAATGTCAAGAAAATTTGTCAAGATTGTGGTATAAGACTATTAACTTGGCAGAAATTAAGCTTATTCATCGCCTGTTTTTGGCTGTTCGCAAGCCGGATATTTGCCCGCTAGCAAGTCTTCTTCGAACTGCAAAACTCCCCGGTAATTCGCCTCGTAATGGCTGGCGTCTGGCAATTCTAAGGAGGTGATGCAGCGCCAAACAGTGGCAATTAAGCGTTGGAAGTCGGTGAGCTCGTCGTTGGAGAAGCGGTCGTCGAGTGCTACGATGTCGCCTGTCGACTGGTCTGGCTCGACGAATTGTAGCCGGGCACCGGCGAATTTGTAGCGGGCGTAGTCGCGCGAGTTAGCGCACAACAGTTCGTAAAACATCAGCTGCTGGCGGTATTTGTGGAGCTTGATTTTTTCGTAATCGGATTTGCCAGTCCACGAAGTTGACGGCTTGCCGGTTTTGTAATCGGTGACGGTAATGGCTTGGTCGTCGATGTCGACTAGGTCGAGCGAGCCGGTTAAGCGCGCTTGGCCGAGCACAACTCCTTGATTAGCGAAGCTGAGTTCGGGTTTTTGCGACGGCGCGAAAGTGTCGTATTTGGCGGCGAGAAAGGCTTCGAGGGCTTCGGTGCCGCGCTTGCTGTATAGCGCCAGATCAGTGTCGCTTAAGTTTTGTTGTTGCAACAGGCGGATAAATTCGCTAGTGATGTCCTCGATTGGCTTGCGGGTGCAATTGGCTGTCAAATGGCTGTGCGCGTGCTGTAGAACAGTGTGAATCAGAGTGCCGTAAACGGCGTTAGCACTTTTGGCTTGCGGGAAGCGCAGTAGATTATTTATCAAAAAGCCTTGAGGTCCACCGCGAGTGATGTCGATAAAGTTATTGAGATGCGTGACGGACAGTTTGTAATTTTCGAGAGTCGGTGCGAGCAGTTCTTTCATTGAGCGGCTAATCGGCGCGATTAGGCGGTCGTGCCAGGCGATTTCGCTCTGAGTGGTAAGCGTAGTGTCGCTGCTCGGCTGTCGGTCGATTTCTTCTAGACCAACGCCAGCCAAAAAGCTGGCTTTGAGTGTGTCTTTGCCGGCATCGTCGCTGCGGGCGTATGTCAGGTAGAGCTGCCGCTTGGCGCGGGTCATCGCTACGAAATACAAGCGGATTCGCTCGTCATAGCTGTCGGCGTTGGGCGAGATAGCCAAGTTCTCTGGGTAACCAATCAAGCGGCTGCGGCTGCGCACACGTTCGCCCCACATCGAGTCGATGGAGTTGATGACGTAGACAGTATCGAACTCTAGACCTTTTGATTTGTGGGCGCTCATCAGATTTATGGCGTTTTGAGCAGTTTCGCTGGCGTGCCGGGTGCTGACGATGGTAATGCCGAGTTGACGGTAAGTGTCTATTATCGTCAAGAAATTGCTGGCTAGCAGCTTGTTGTTTGGTATGTTTTCGCGCAACTTACCGCGCAAAGTTTGCAATGCTTCTAGAGCAGTTAGGTAGGCGTCGGGCGAATTGTTGAGAGTCTCGTTATTAAAATAATATTGGTAGAATGGCGATGTGAAAGCTTTGCTGCGCGATTGTTTGTCCGATTTGTCTGGCGTGTCGTCGTCGGTGTCGTCGCTAGCTGCGTGCGTGTGCGGTGCGCCGATTAATGAGTCAAGAAAAGTTTCGAGTGGTTCGGTTAGGCTAGCTTGGGCGCGGTCGAGCAGCCATTTGGCCAGTGGCCGGAAAGTGGATGAGGCTAACATGGCTTCGAGCCAGCTGGTACGGTTGCGGTAAGCTTGCAGGCTTAGCCGCCATATTGCTTCGCTGTCAAATCCAAACATCGGTTGCGCTGTTAGCTCGGGTAGCAAGCTGTCTGTCTCGTCGTGCTCGCCCGCTGCGATATTGATGCAAATGCGCGTCATTAGCTCTAGCAGTTGGATACGTTCGTCGTCAAGGATATTGTCGCGGCGCTCATAATTAACGGCAATATTAGCGCGATTTAGGTACGGCAACAGCGCAATTAAGTCGCTATGGCGCCGGGCGATAACGGTAATTTCTGACGGCTTTATACCATCTGTGATATTTTTTTGAATGGACTCGGCGATCCAAGCGAGCTCCTCTTGGCGGCTCGGCAAAGAAGACAACGTAACTTGGCCGGAAGTACCATCAGCGTGCGCTAGCAGATGCTTGTCGATATACATAGAGGTTTCTAGGCGGCCGCTAGCCTGAGTAATAATTTCGCGGGCGCAGTCTAGGATGGTTTGCGACGAGCGGTAATTGTCGGTCAAAACGACGCTGGCGTGATTCGGATATTGTTTGCGAAAGCGGTGAATATTGCCGACGTCGGCGCCCTGGAAGCTATAAATCGCCTGATCGTCGTCGCCAACTGCCATGATGTTAGGCGCATCGCCATGCGGCGTGTCGGTCAAATTAAAGATAATGCGTAGCTGCGCCAGGTTAGTGTCCTGAAATTCATCGACCATGATATATTGATAGCGCTCCTGCAGGTTGAAGCGCAGGTCTGGATACTGCTCAATCGCTTGCACAACGTTGAGAATCATGTCGTCGTAGTCGAAAAGTTCGGCTTGGCGCATTTCGGCGAGATATTGATCATAAATCGGCGCGACAGCGCGCAGCTTAGCATGGCGCTTGCGGTCTTTGAAGACGAATTCGCCGTTGGTATCCTTTTCGAGCCAAGCGTTGCGCCAAGCGGTGATCGGCGTAGTTTTGCTGTTGGCAACTGCTTCGTCGAAGGCACGCGCCATGCTTAACGCTAAAGCATCGGCTAGCGGCGCAATAGCTGGAGGCAGTTGCGACACCGGTAGCTCGGTGATTTTGTTGGCGATTGGCGGCAATAGCGCGATAGTGGTTTTGCTGATACGGTTAGCGAAAATGGCTTTTAGTTCCGGCTCAATAGCATCGAGCAGGGTTTCGTTATGATCGATAATATGCAATAGCTCTCTGCTAGACAAGCCGGCTTGCTTCAGCTCGCTGATGACTTGCGCTGTGTCGCGCAAGTGCGTGAAGTCACCGTTCATTTTGCTGGCTAGCGGATTATTGTAATCAAGCTTTTCAAAGATGTCGGCCAAAATTGAATAAGTCGCTACTTCATCGGCTGGCGAGAAGTTGGCGCCTTGGTAAAAATATTCGCTGTTGTGATTAATCGTCTCGGTGCCAAAACTGTGAAAAGTTTGAATTGCTACCTTGTAAGCATCGGCGCCGATAATTGACGCTAATCGCGCTCGCATGGCGTTGGCGCCGCTGTCGGTAAAAGTCAAGCACAAGATGTTCTCGGGCAGAGTGTCGGTGGCACGCAAAATGTTAGCGGCGCGCATGCTAAGTAGCTCAGTTTTGCCAGTACCCGGGCCAGCGACGACTAGCAGCGGCCCGTCGATAGTATCAACGGCTTTTTTTTGAGCGGAATTAAGACTATTGTAGCGAGTTTTGAATTTATCCATCTATTTTATTGTAGCGCAAAAGCTCAGCAAAACCCTAGTGATTTGTGGTATAATTTGGCATATGAATGACGATCTCTTTGATGCTGCTGCTATTGAGCAAATAGCCAAAGACCGCTTCGGTGTGTCGTTGGATGTCGGTTCGGTGGTGGCGCGTCGTATAGATTGCAGCCAGGCGGCGCAGGCGACATTCTTTCTCTCAACCAAAAAGCAGCTCTATGGTTTTATTGAGGGTTCACCGCAACTGACGCTTGGCGATATTCGTAAGATGGCGGTGCGGATGGGTGTGCGTCCTGAAACATTTTTTCCGCCAAAAGGCCAGCCGCAATACTTTGAAGAGGTTGCCCGCGAGATGTTCGTCAAGGTTTATCCAGGGCGGCACGATATCAGCGAAGATGATCTGCGTTTTTATCGGACATTGGTGCCGTATTGTCCGGCACTTTTCTTGGTTGAAGAGGTCAAGAATGGTATGATTTATTGCGCTGATCATGATGCGCGGTCGGGCTGGCGGCCGGCAGCTAAATTTGTTTACAGGAGGATTCGGACTAGCTAAATGCGAGATTACTTAGAGATTATTCGTCGTAACTTGATGTCGCCGATTGTTATCGCGATATTTTTGTTGGCGGTTGCTTTGCTGTATGTTGGCGAGCGGCGTGATGCTTGGTTTATATCGGTAGTTATTGCTGCTAACACTCTGATCGGTATTGTTCAGGAAGTGCGGGCTAAGTATGCTCTCAAAAAGCTGGAGCTGATGAGCGCGCCGCGAGCTCGCGTAGTGCGCGGTAGCGAGACTCTTGATGTTCTTTACGATGCGCTGCAAGTCGGCGATGAAATTCTGCTAGAGACTGGCGACGAGCTGCCGGCGGACGGTACGATCCTGTCGGCGCGCGGGTTGGAAGTCGACGAGAGTATGCTGACTGGAGAGTCGGCCTCGATCGATAAGAAAAAACATGATGAAGTTTATGCCGCGACGACGGTAGTGGCGGGCAGTGCGCGAGTGCGAGTGACGGCGGTTGGCGATGCTACTAAGGCGGGTGCAATTAGCGCTGTGCTCAAGCAGTACACGCCGCGTCTGACGCCACTGCAGCAAGCGATACAAAATGCGATCACTTTCTTGACTTATTGCGCAATTGTGCTGTCGCTATTAGTTTTTGCGCGTTACCATATTGCCGGATTCGAGTCGGTGCGAATCCTTAAAACGATCATTACTAGCGCCATTACTGTTGTGCCGGAAGGATTGTTGCTAGCGAGCTCGCTGCTGCTGGCGTTCGGGTCGCTGCGATTGGCTCAAGCCAAGGTTCTGCCACAGAAGTTGTCGGCTATCGAAGCGATGGCGCTGCTTAATGTACTGTGTACCGACAAGACCGGTACGCTGACTAGCGATGAAATTGTCTTGGATAGCGTTAAGACTTTTGGCGATAAAAACGAGAAAGCAGTGCGGCGTTTGGCGGCGATGGTGGCGCATGAAACCAGCGGTGGCAATGCGACTGGCCAAGCGATTACGGGGGCATTGGATTTACCGTACGAATATACCGTAAATGATATATTGGCGTTTTCTTCAGCGCGCAAATTTGCTGGCATCAGAGCAAAAGTTGACGGCGAGGTGCGAACACTGCTTATGGGCGCACCGGAATACGTAGGCCGGATGGCGCCGCTCTCGCCTACTCAGCGACAGCAAATTGAGCGATGGACCGATGAAGGGCTGCGCGTATTGTTATTGGCTGAATTTGATGACCAAGCAACGCCACTGAAATCGCTTACCTCAGGCAACGGCCAACCTATTGCAGCTATTTTGCTGCGTAATTCGCTGCGCGACGGCGTTGTCGATACAGTGAAGTTTCTTCAGCAGCAAGGTGTCAATATACGCGTTATTAGCGGCGATAATCCGCGGACGGTTCAATATGTTGCGCGAGCTGCTGGTATTAAAAATCCCGATACGGCGATTACCGGCGCTGAATTGGCAGAACTTGACGAAACAGCTTTCGCAGCTGCCGCTGATAATAATACGATTTTCGCGCGTGTCTTGCCAGAACAGAAAGAGCGGCTAATCGCTCATTTTTCGCAGCAAAATCAGCAGTTTACCGGTATGGTTGGCGATGGCGTGAATGATGCTCTAGCGCTCAAGAAGGCTGATCTGGGTGTAGCTATGCATGCTGGTGCGCCAGCTAGTCGTCGGGTGGCTGATATTATTTTGCTTAACAATTCGTTTAATTCGCTGCCGCTGGGTATGCGCTTGGGTAACCAAATCATGCAAGCCATCGAGGTAATTGCGATATTGTTCTTTCACAAGATTATTTATGGTTTGGTTCTACTAGCAGTGACACTGGTGCTAGGAGTAGTGCACCCGTACGCGCCGCGCCATATTACTTTTCTGAATATTTTCTTGGTAACGATGCCGACTATTATGTGGACGCTTTTCCCACCAGCATCGCGTCATCGCGTTAACCCACATAATTTCTGGCGAGACACGCTGGGTGCGGTGACGCCTATTGCCCTGGTGTCGGGTGCGGCAGTATCAATAGTATACTTGATGTTGCGAGCCATGCAGCCGCACGACCAAGATGTTGTATCAACGATGACAGTATTAGTGGCGACGTTCTTTGGGATATATCTGGTATTTTTGGCAGGGCCAATGCTGGGTGTGATTCTCGACCAGCGAGCAAAGATTGCTAGAATGTTGTATATTACAGCAGCACTAGTGGTGGCACTGACCAGCTTTGCAATACCTACCTTGCGTCGGTTTTTTGATTTTACGATCCCAACTCTGATAACGCTTGGGCCAGTAATTGGTGTAACGGTAATTGCTACGCTGATACAATGGCGACTAGCTCGTTATGCTGGACAGCGGTATTTATAGTTCCGTTACTGTTGTCTCTTTGAAAAGTTCAGTTATGTTTTTCTATCGAAGATGATTAGATGCTCAATATGCGGCGTGCGCGGGAAAAAATTGTAGCCACGGTGATGGATGATGTGGTATTTTTCTTGCAGGAGTCGGACATCGCGAGCTTGGGTGACGGGATTACAGCTGAGATAGATAATCCGCGGCGGTAATTTTTGCAACAATGTTGCAATAACATCAGTATGTAAACCGGCACGTGGCGGATCGACAATGACGATTTCTTTGCCAGTGATATAATAAAGCGCTTGCTCGCTGGGGGCGAGGACAGCGCGGGCATTGGGGCGGCCAAGTTCGGCGATATTGCGCTGCATTTCGGCGGCAGCATGTTCGTTGATTTCTACCAGAGTGATGTTGTCGCCGCCAATAGTTAAGCCGATGGTGCCGACGCCAGCGTAGAGGTCGAGGGTTGACTGGCTGCCCGTCTCGCAAACATCTTTCTCCTCAGGCCGACACGCCGCCAACTGATCTAGCTGGCGCTCTTGGTGCGCCTTTGCCGGAAAGGCAAAGCCTTCGGAAAAAGAGTTTGACGAGTCGTGCTGATAGATTGTTTGTTTCTTCTGAGATATTACTTGTTGTCGGTTGCTGCCATTATTGCACGGCGCCCACTCCCGCATGTCGCGCAGCGCTTGCTCATAAACCGGGATGTTAACTTGGAAAAAGCCTTCGCAGGCGTAGCGGAACGTCGTGCCGAGGATGGTGTCGATCAGTGTCGTGTCGCCAAAACGCGCCAAGCGCTCGGTGATGCGGCTGGCTGGCGAGCGCGGATCAGAATAGATAATTTCCCCGCCCTGTGCTGGCAGACTGGCGGCTTCATTGGCGGTAATAATTTCTGGCGAGCGGTCTTTGACGTACAATTGCCACACGCAATTTCCCTGCTGATTACAACGGATAAGCAAGGTTTTGAGCTGGCGAGCGGAGACACTTTTGCGGCGCAGCAAGTCGCGGACAGCGCTTGCTAATTCATTAATTTCTGGCCGCGCCAAGCTGGTGCCGTCAACAACAACCTTGCCTTTACCACCGCGGCGGAAAAACGCCAGATCGAGCGTATCAGTACCAGTAGTGGCGTCCACGTCGCTATACCAACTAAACTCAACCTTGTTGCGATAGCCATATTCTACATTGTCAGTGTAGACATCAACAGCGTTTGGTAAGATTACATCGTGCAGTTCGAAAGCTTCAGCTACGAGGGCAGCTTTGCAGTGTTGCTCGGTCTCAAGCGGCATGATTTGCCACGGGCTAGTGCTAAGATAGCTGTCGGGGTCGCGCGGCGTGATGCGTTCTGGTGACGGCTCAATAACCTCGGTGACGACACCTTCGACAAAATGTGATTTTTTCTTGGTAAGGCGAATTGTAACCAACTCCCCGGGTAACCCGCCCCACACGAAGGCTTTACGCCCATCGGTAATTTGACCAAGCGCTTGCCCGCCACCAACGATTTTCTCGAGGCGAAGTGTCTCAATTAGCTGCTTCATAAGCCAATTATAACAAAATACTTAACAGAGCTTCAGATACTTACGCCAATAGCTTAACCGTGTGCTTCGCGATTTCTAGCCCTTCGTCGGCCGGAATAACGATGATCGGCTTACTGACGGCTGCTTGCGAAATACTAGTGAATTCAGTTGGTTCCAAGCAGGTGTCATTGCGGTTACCATCAATAATAAAATCAAGACACTCGAGATGCGCGACAATGCGCCGACGCAAATTAGCCGAGCGTTCCCCTACTGTGCCTGTGAAAACTAGCAAGTCAGCACCGTTCATCGCTACGGTCATAGCGCCGATAGCCTTATGGATGCTATGAATTAGAGTCATCAACGCCAAGTGGGCAATATGATCGCCATTGGCTTCGCGATCGACTAGCTGACGAATATCGCTGCTGCCACTTAAGCCTAGCAAGCCGCCTTGCTCGTCGAGATAATGTTCGAACTGATTGTCGTCTAAGCCAAGCTTGTTCTTAAGAGCAATTGCCGCGGTATAATCAATTGAGCCGGCGCGAGTCGCCATAATAACCCCTTCCAGCGCCGAGTAGCCCATAGTGTTGTCGATGCTGCGTCCGTGAAAAACAGCACTAACTGACGAGCCGCTGCCGAGATGGCAAACGACAACTTTCGGTGGTAATTTACCGCGATTCCACAACTCATCGACGGCAGACGAAACCGACAGGCCGTGATAGCCAAAACGCTTAATCTCGAAACGATCGGCATCTTGCAAATTGATGCCATAATTCCAAGCGTAGCTCGGTTTGCGGGCATGAAAGGCGCTATCAGAAATTAGCACTACTGGCACGGTTGGCAGCGACGAGCGCAGCGCTTCTAATTCTTGCAGAGTTCCAGATATATGAAGAGGATCGAGTGGCAAGATGTCGCGCATGTGCTGGATGACGTCATCGTCGACAATCCGGTCTTTGAGGAAGTAATTGCCAGGCGCGACAATCCGCAGGCCGATAGCGCGGATGTCACTGGGACTATTTAGTAACTTCTCGCGGTTGAGAATCTCGTACAAATGCAAAGCGGATTGAGACAAGTCCGAGAAACCGATCGGTACCTCCCGCGAGTTACCGCTAGTACGCAGAGTTGCGATCAGACCGCTACCGCCTTGCTCGATGTGCAGCGCGGCAACTTCTTTGAGTTTATCGTCGACAAGTGCGTACTTGCGGCTAGCGCTACCTGGATTTGCGATTAGTAGTAATGACATCTCCCCACCCTTCTTTTGTGTTAATTCGTCTGCCCGTGCCAGGCTTCTTCTTGTACTTCGTCCAAACCGCGCGCGGCAGGCCACACCCAAGCGTCAATCTCGGGCAAGTCGACGCCGTTCGCCTTGATATAAGCGGTATTTTCGTCGATCTTGCCTTGGTAGATCGAAGCTAAATGCTCGGCTTCTTCGAATGGAATAATACCGCTGCGTCCCAATTGCCGGAAAGCTGCGATTGCTAGATCATAGCGGCTAGTCTCGTTACGAACATGCATATCAAACGGCGTAGTAGTTGAACCAATTTCTTTGTAACCGCGGATGTCGAAGCGTGTCGAGTCGACGGCGTAATTGAACAAGATCGATTTGATAGTTTGCGGATAACCGTGAAAGTTGAAGATAACTGGCTTGTCGTCGGTGAATATTTTGTCGAATGCCTTTTGGTCGGCGACGTTGCGCAAAGTGCCGAAGCCGACAGTTGTCAAGCTAGAGACATTGACGCAGCGGATTTTGGCGTTTGGACAGTGCGTTTTGACGATATCGATTGCTGCCATTGTCTCTTTGGTCGGGTAGTCGCCGCAAGCCGCCATGACGACATCTGGGTTCTCATCGCTAGCGAAATCCCAAACCATCAAGCCAGCGTCGACTTGCTGGCGAGCCAGCTCTGTCGACAACCAGCGCGGCTCAAGTGTTTTACCGGCGACCAGCGCGTTTATTTGGCGAACGCTTGACAACATGTGCTCTAGACAAACTAGCGTGACGTTGCCGTCTGACGGGAAATATACATCACTAAAGTTGCTTTGGCGGCGCAGAATGTCGTCGATAAATCCTGGATTCTGGTGGCTGAAACCGTTGTGGTCCTGCCGCCAGCCGCTTGATGTCAAGATATAGTTGAGGCTCGGTATGGTGCCGCGCCACTCGACGTTACGGCTTTGGGTCAAGAATTTGGCGTACTGGTCAACCATGCTGCCAACGACCTGCAAGAAAGCTTCGTAGCTAGCAAACATAGCGTGGCGGCCAGTCAAAACGTAGCCTTGCATCAAACCTTGCATATTATGCTCAGATAGCATCTCCATGACGCGCCCGTCGTGCGATAAATCCTTATCCCAATCCATGATTGGCCACTGCCAGCTGCGGCTAGTCGCTTGGAATATTTCGTCAAGTTTGTTTGAGTAAGTCTCGTCCGGACTCATGAAGCGGAAATTTTTGCTGTCGGCGTTCAGACGGAAAACTTCTGCCAAGTAAGCACCGGCGCGGCGCATACTACTAGAACCGATAGTGCCCGGAATCTCGGCATCCTCGGCGTAATCCTCGACGCGCGGTAATTTGAGCGGCTGATAAACATCGGCGCCGCCGCGGGCGTGCGGTGACATGCCCAGCCGTTTCTCGAGCTTGTCTGGCAAAATGTCCTTGACGAAATCGCCAAATCCTGTCGTTTCATTGAAAAGCTCGTTGAACTTATAACTCTTGAGCCACTGGTTCAAAATCTTGAGTTGTTCTGGATCGGACTTAGCTTCACTCAGAACTGTCTGATGTGCTAGGCAGTTACCTTCGATTTTGTTACCTTCAACCTCTTTTGGACCAGTCCAGCCTTTTAGTGTGCGCATAACGATCATTGGCATACGCGGCGCAGTTGTGTCGCTGCTAGCGCGGATTTCAGCAATCAAATCGTTTGCCCATTCCAGCGCGTTCGCCATCTCGTCGTGCGGATCAACGCCTTCCTTGGTAGCATCGACGATTCGCGGTTCATAGCCATAGCCGCTGAAGAGTGTCATTAGTTCATAATTGCTCATGCGGCCGAAAACGGTTGGTGCCGAAATCTTGTAGCCGTTAAGATGAAGAATCGGCAGCACTACACCGTCGCGGCGCGGATTTAGCAATTTGTTAAGATGCCAAGCGCCAGCAGTCGGGCCAGTTTCAGCTTCGCCATCGCCAACCAGGCACGCTACCATCAGATCGGGATTATCCATCGCGGCGCCATAGCTAGTACTGAGCGCGTAGCCGAGCTCGCCGCCCTCTAGAATGACGCCTGGCGTTTCTGGATTAGAATGGCTCGGAAAGCCGTACGGCCAGCTGAATTCGCGGCATAGCTTGCGGATGCCGTCGAGATTAGTTGCCATCGACGGGTCGAAATTGGCCAGCGTCTCTTCTAGAAACAGATTGGCTTGCAACGCCGGAAAGCCATGCCCTGGCCCTAGCACAAACATCATGTCTTGGTCGTGTTTCTTGGCAAAGTAGCTCAAGTGGGCATAAGCAAAATTAATTCCTGGCCCGCTGCCCCAGTGTCCGAGAATACGCGACTTAACGTCATCAAAAGTTAGCTCTTTCTTGAGCAGATGGTTTTCCGCCAAAAATATTTGCCCCACCGTCAGATAATCTGCCGCCCGCAAATATTGCTTAATCGAGTGTTTTTCGTGTACATTCATAACTTACTATTATAAAGGTTATGCTAAAGATTGCCAACAGATTGCCGGATTTTCGTGATAAAATCGCATTATGAAACGCCAGGTTGCGACATATTCACAACATTTCTTGCGAAATCCGCGGTTTATTACTGAACTAATCGGCCACAGTAACGTACGACGTAATGACCTAGTGCTAGACATCGGTGCTGGCAGCGGTGCGATTACAGCGGTACTAGCGCGGCGTACACGGCATGTTTTGGCGTATGAAATCGAGCCGACTGCTCTCGAGAAGCTGCGGCGCAACATGCAGCGATACGCTAATGTCGAAGTGATAGCGCAGGATTTTCTGCAGGCGCTATTACCGGGCGAGCCGTATAAGGTTTTCGCCAACATCCCCTTTCATTTGAGCTCTAGTATCGTGCGGAAGCTGACTAGTACCGACGAAGCGCATATGCCGCGATCGATTTATTTGATCGTACAAAAGCAGTTTGCGCAAAAATTAGTGCCGAGTAGTCGGCACTTTACTTCGCAACTCGGCGCGCAAATAGCACCATGGTGGCAAGCGCGCATACGCCGCCCTCTGCGCCGAGCAAATTTCACGCCGCCGCCAGCGGTTGGCGCGGTACTACTAGAACTAAAACCGCAGACAGAGCCGCTTTTACCTTTCCTAGAGTGCAAAAAATACCAACGCTTTGTGGCAGAATGCTACGCCTCGCAAAAAGTTTTTGCCGCCGCGCCGCGCGCTAAATGCGGCATCAACCCCGAACGCAAACCGTCGGAGCTGACGCCTGAGGAGTGGGTACGGCTGTATGTTGCAGCGTGATTTCCATATTATCGGCCTGCGTGCTATAATACTTCGTGCACGCTCTGTGCAATAATAGTGGGTCGTCGCCAAGTGGTAAGGCACTGGGTTTTGGTCCCAGCATTCGCAGGTTCGAATCCTGCCGACCCAGCCATAATAAGGATTTTTTCAGAATCGTCGCCTAAAATGGCGACTTTTCTATTTGTATTTTTTAATGCTTGCCAAAGGTAAAAACTGCTTTCCGCCCCCTTTCGGAAAGCAGTTTTTGAGCCAATTCCAAACTTGTTTTGGTGGTTGAGGGTGGCGAGGGTTTTGTTTTGCATTGCGAGGTTCGATCCAAAGATTTCAAGCAAAACAATTTTTTGTCCGTTAAAATCATCGGTTTCGCGCAAGCTACAGATAGATTTTGCTATTTCTAACCATTTTCGCATAGGCTCGATCCAAGCATTATGGTTAGCTGTGAGGTTCGTTAAATTTTCCTCTAAACTTTTCTTTTCGCTCAAAATCTCCGATTTTTTAGCTAGAAAAGCTTGACGATCAATGTCTTGATCAAAGTAACTATCAAGCAAAATCTTTTACTTGCCATTCAGATTGGCAATTTTGTCTTTCAGATTTGCCACAACTGACATATTGTTCGCATTTTCGGCTTTTTCATCTTGCGTTATTCTGTTAGATATATAATCATAAACCCCATTGGGCATCTGATAAGTGCCAAGCAATGCCGAAATTTGCGGTAGCAAATCTTTTTCACGAATTGCTGGTTCGGTACATTTAATTGACTTGTTCTTGCGCGAACATCGATAATATGTCCAGCTGTGGATATTGCCATTCATTTGCTTTTTGGTTTTTGTTTCGGCAGTTATCGCCATACCACAGGACGCGCAACGAATAGTTCCTAAAAATGGTATCGGCTCTTTTGTTTGGATTTTCTGGTGTCCGCGTCGCTTGATAACGGCTTGGACTTTGTCCCATAGCGATTTTGACACTATGGGTGTATGTCTGCCTTCGTGAAGTTCACCGTTATATCTAAAATTTCCGTAATAAAAAGGGTTCCGCAAGATTGACTTTATTTTATCGTCTTTGAATAATTTTCCGCCACGCGTTATCACGCCATTTTCTTTCAAAAAACCAGCGATATCTGCCATTGTTTTATCTCCGCGCGCATACAATTCAAACATTTTTTTGACGAGCTTCGAATATCGCTCTCGGAGCGGTGGAGTCTGGCATGGCTACCTGCTTCCTCGGAGGCATGAGAGAACAGGAAGTTGCCGATGAGTTGCAGCTTGATGACTATCTTTTGTTTCTGGCGATTGCGCTTGGCAAGCCTGCCGCCGCAAGTACAGATAAAAGCAGTCATTACTAGCGCAACTCGAGAGCGAGATGCTCGGAGGCGACAAGGCTGTTAGTCACGCCTGGTCTGCTGATGACACGCTTGCTGATAACTGCGATAAGTCGTATTTCCAATTCTTGGCTACTGCACAAAATGGTCAAGTTGCTAGTGGGATATCGACGTCGTGGTCTGACGCAAAGCTCAAGACTATCGCAGAAGGATATGAACGACAGCAGTCGTCACATTTCTTCTATGATGTTCGGTCGTCAGCGCGAGAACTATCAGGTCGTTGGCTTGATCCACGGGTCATTGCGCCTCTTACCGATGCGCAGTACGTTCAGTTTCCTCATCTGCAAAAGTTCAGCGAGGATTTGGAAATTGAATGGGTCAAGGGAGTAGATTATGCGGGAGAAACGGTATTCGTACCGACTGATCTTGTATTCTACTCCACGCCAAAACTCGAAAGAAAGTTGGTGGTAGACACCTGCTCTTCGGGTTTTGCAGCCTACACTGATATGGCTGGGGCGATTGACCGAGGCTTGCTAGAGATCGTCGAGCGAGACAGCCTGATGCGTAGCTGGTACGAAAAGCGTAGTCCGCGCATGCTGGATTATGCGATTCTGCCACTACATCTGCAAAACAGAGCGAAGTACTGGAGCAGTCGAGGTCACGATGTGACCGTCCTTGATGTGGGCCAGATGGGAGTTGTCATCATTGAAGTGGTGATTACCTCCGACTCATATCCCTGCTTTGTAAGTGGTGCATCCAGCTCGCTGGAGTCGTTTGATGAGGCTGCTATCAAGGCTTTTCAAGAGGCTGAGTCTAGGCTGATCTACGGCTTAAACGAGCAGAGTACACGAGAGCTTACTCCCGAATACGTTCATAGCGTCCTAGACCATGAAGCGCTTTACGCTCAGTCGAGGCTATATCATGAGTACCTGGAATTTCTTTTTGAGGGTGAAATCTCAAAAACTACTCCTGAGGCAACGGCTTCGATCGATGATCTAAAGTGCAAGCTGGATGCGGTTGTCGTGAACGTATCGGAAGAACGCTCTGCACTGAGAGTTGTAAAAGTACTAAGCCCTAAGCTGGTTCCGATCAGCTTTGGCTTTGGTGCCGGACACTACTCTCATCACTCACTGACTTGTGCGGCAGAAGACGCACGTCTTATGCCGCACTATTTTGCTTGAGTCTGTCCTGCATTGATATGCGAATTATGCAGGATGGATTCGCGAATCCAAACAGAAAGGAGGTGATTTTATGCACGCCAAGACTCTCTCAACTATCACTGTGGTAGTGTCGCCGGTTTCGCGGGCTATGGCTAGCGGTGGCGGAAGCCACTGCGGCGGTGGCTCCGGCGGCGGAAGCGGCTGCGCTGGCGGTAGCTGCGGCGCTGGATGCGGAGGCAATAGCTGCGGCAGCGGCTGCGGCAAGTAGCCTTCACGTTGCGGATAGTGCGATCACAAAAAGCGTAGTTTAAAACTACGTCTCGTCCCCGTTGTTACGCATATCGCGACGGGGACTCTTCAATTTATAGGATAAAATCCTTGTAACTTGCCAAAGTCGCCTGTGCAATAGTCTGACTAGTTTGATGTAGGTGTTGCTTCACAAAGTAATACCCAAGTTTATACCCCGCCCAGCGCGGCAAAACATCATCGCCGGTGAAAAATATTTTGGTATAATCGTAAACCTTGTCTTCAAAATTGCCTTGTAGTGCGGCAATTATCTTATCAATTTCAGCTTGAGAAGTTTTCTGCATTTCTCTCAAGAAAAATTGTTGGTTTCGCAGTCCGAGTTTAATCATCGCTTCCTCTTCTAGCGCGACCGCCAAGCCCTCCAAAATCATCCCATCAAACATAGTTTCGGCATATTCAGGCAGTTTTTCCCAACGCAGCGAATGCGACATTTCGTGGCAAATCGTTTCGAAAATAAAATCCTCGCTAACCCCGTGCTGGCTTTTATCAACAGAAATCATAATCAAGCGCGAATGAAGCGTTTTGCCAGCGATTCCGTCCTCGGCGATAGTTGGCAGCATAAACGAAGGTGTAGTGATAATTACATCAACTTCGTAATCAAACTGCGCGAACTCGCTCGAAACAAAAGCCTCGGCTTGTTGCGCTGTATTTTTGAATATGGCAATTTCGGCATCGGTGAAAGTTTGGTTGGCGTTAGCGATGTGTAGGTGGAATTTGCTCATGGTTTTATTATACTGCAATAACATAAGTATTACTGTAGGGGCAACGCTATTTATTAAGTGCAATATTTAAATGGAAATCACTAAAATCTCAGCAGCGACCTTCGGCGGGTCGGGGCGCGGGCGACCCGCCGAACAGGGCTTTGCTCTGATTTATCTTTCAATGCTGTGCCATAGTCTGGAAATAGGTTCGAGCAAACTCGTAAAAGTGAGCCAAGAGATTATACTATGAAGCCGCTTTTCTGTAGCGGTTTTTGTATTTTTTGCAAGAGCTTGAGTGATTGACGTCACTTCTAAACTCCATTACTATAAGAGGTATGCGAAAAGCCTCTCTGCCGAGCGTGCTGCGGTATAAGCGGCATTATCTCAAACATGACATATTGTCGGGGTTGTTGGTGGCGCTGGTAAGCATACCTAGTGCGCTGGCGTTTTCGGTGATCGTTGGGATGCCGCTAGTGACTGGATTGTATACAACGATTATTGGGTCTATTGTTTTTGGATTGCTTGGTCATTCGCGGCGCTTGGTGGTTGGCACAAATTCAGCGCTAGCAATGTTACTGGCATCTGGAGCAGCGCTAGTGGCGCGAGCTGGTACTCCTGAATATGCGAATGTGATTGCAGCGATGACACTGTTGTCTGGTCTGCTGCTGGCGATTCTAGGTTTGTGCCGTTTTGGCTTTTTAGCTGATTTGGTGTCGCGGCCGGTAATGATTGGTTTTTTGGCAGGTGTTGGCGTACAGTTATTCATCACGCAGCTGCCAGCAATGCTCGGCCTCAAGGCGTCTGGCGGCGTGTGGAATCACATCACAGATATTGTTTCGCAGGCAGGCGCAATAAATGGCATGACCGCGACGCTTTCGCTGTTGGTGCTAGGTATCGTGCTGTTTTCGCGCAATTCACGAATACCTAGCGAAATTGTTGGAATTTTAGCCGCGGTGTTATTTGCAATGATATTTAATGTCGGCTCTCATGGTGTCGAGTTTCTCGGTTCGTTGCCGAGCGGCGCGCCGAAGTTCTTGCTACCGACTTTTTCGATCGAGATACTGGGCGCGATTCTGCCAACAGTGCTCTCTATAGTGCTAGTGGTGCTGGTACAAAGCTCAGTGACAGCGCGATCGCTAGCAAGCGAGCATGACGACAAGACAGCAACCAATCATGATACGTTAGCGCTAGGTTTAGCTAATATTGTCTCTTCGCTGTTTCATGGTTTGGTAGTAAGCGGTTCGCCGCCGCGCAGCCAGCTGGCGGATAATCTTGGTATGCGTTCGCAGCTTAGCAGCGTTGTTACCGGCGTGACGCTAGCGACAATTTTGGCGTTTGGCGGCGATTCTTTGCATTATCTGCCGTCAGCAGCGCTAGCGGCGATTGTTTGTACTCTCGGTCTTCGTTTGATACGCTTCCGGGAGTTGCGATATATGTGGTCGGTGCGCCATGAGGAATTTATTATCGCGATAGTGGCGCTGGTTGGTACGGTAATACTGGGAGTACAACTAGGTATGTTAGTGGCGATAGCGGCATCGTTAATGGAGCGTTTGCGGCGACAATATCGTCCTGACGATGCAGTACTGCTGCGCGATGGCGTGCTATCGAAATGGGCGGCAGATCGCTTGGGCGGTAAGGTCGGACGCCTGTCGCAAGATACGCTAGTCTATGCTTTCGGCGAATCGCTGTTTTTTGAAAATATTAACTATTTCGTAGCACGATTGCGCCGGGCAATTGAGCACGCGAAGCATCCAGTGTCGTACGTGGTGATTGATGCTGGCGCGATTGATGATATTGACTATACGGCGGTTGAGACGCTTAAACGTTTGTACCGCGAGCTTGGCGAAGATGGCATCGCAATTGCCTTTGCTCACGTGTCGCCAGGATTGCGCAGCCAATTCGATATTTATGGTATCACTGATATTATTGGCGCGCGCAATATTTATACGACATTATCGCTGGCGCTGGCGCATGAGAAGCAAGCCTCGGCGCACGAGATGATTAAAGACCTCAAGATTGCCAGCGATTCGTACGTCGTGGTGGGAGGCGCAGTGCTTGATATGATGCATTTGCGTGATACGCACAACGTCGATTTGGTGGTATCGCGCGATGTCTATGATCACTTTGCGCGGAAACGACATTGGCGCGAAGTGGTGCTGGCTGGCAGCAAACGAATTTTAGTGCACGAACAGTACAATTTGATGAAAAGCTGGATGGGTAATTCGCTAGCGTCTTTGCGCCGCGATGCCAACTTGATCGATGGCATACCGACAGTGTCAATTGACCGGTTGATCAATGCTAAGCGCAAGCTTGCCCGCCGCCAAGATTTGGCCGACCTGGAATTATTGCGCAATAACGCTAAGCACCGCCGCTAGCTAATTGCTTTTTTAGTCTTCTTGAGAGGACGCTTAATTCGCTTGGCAATTCTCCCGAGGTTTGGTCGCTTACCGAAGAATGCTCGCCCGATCCATTTGTGCAGTTCGATCAAGATAATTGGAATGATAAGCGCCATGGCCGTCACGGCAAGGATGTGTGTCGCACTAACTGGCGTAATGTGCAAAAACTGGCCTAGCGGCGTCGTGAAGGCGGCAATTTGCAAGCCGATAGCGATAGCTAGCCCGATGGCGAACGGCGTGTTACGCTTGCGCAAGCGGCCAAGCAGCGATTCGTAGTCGCTGCGAGCCTCGATAGCGCTAGCCCACTGAGCAGTAACTAACGAACAAAAAGCAATCGTCCGGGCGTAGTCGGCGCTAAAACGCTGGCTGAAATAAACATAAAGACCAAGCGTCATTGACGACATAATTACCGCTATTAGCAATATGCGCGAAATCATGAATTTACTCAGCAGCGGCGCATTGGCGCGCTTCGGCTTTTCAAGCATGTTGCGCGGTTCGCCCGGCTCTAGGCCGATCGGGATGACCATCGCGCTATCGGTCACCAAATTAATCCACAGAATCTGAACTGGCGCCAACGGTAACGGCAAGCCAGAAATCAGCGCGCCTAGCGAAACGATAACCTCGCCTAGATTAGTAGAGAGAAGATAAGTTACCATACGTTTAATATTGGCATAAACAGTGCGCCCTTCGTGAATGGCCGAGACGATTGAACGGAAATTATTATCAAGCAAGATAATATCGCCAGCGTCTTTGGCAATTTGCGCCCCGGCACCCATAGCCACGCCAACATGAGCATTGGTTAGCGCTGGGATATCGTTTACACCATCGCCAGTCATAGCAGTGATATTATCGCGTTTGAGGACTTCAAGGATGCGGTGTTTATGCTCGGGCAAGACGCGAGCGCAAACGCGAATATCGCGCAGTTTCTCGGCTAGCTCGTCGTCAGATAGAGTGATAATTTGCCGGCTGTCGAAGACTTGATTGCGGTGTTCGACTAGACCAAGCTGCTTACCTATATGATACGCTGTCTCGAAATGGTCGCCCGTCACCATGCGTACGCTGATGCCAGCGGCTTGAGCGCGAGCAATAGCGCCTTTTGCTTCTGGGCGCAGAGTATCAGCCACGCCGACGAAACCATCAAAAGCCATCGGTGTACCGCTAGGAATTTCTTCTAGCGATTCAATCGGCTTGTTGAGAGTAGCGTGTGCTAGCGCAATAACGCGGAAACCGAGCCCGGTTAGGTGATGCAGCTCGACTAGGGCCTTCTCGCGTTCGCCCTCAGTGATATCGCAATGATCAACTATCTTTTCTGGCGCGCCCTTGACGGCTAGAGCGTATTTGGCGCCATTATGTCTTAGGTTACCGCTCATTGCCATAGAGTGTTCAAATGCAAATGCGCGCAGCGGTTCGCCGAGTTTTAGCGGCTGATCTGATGAATTAGCAAATGCTGTAAAAGCCTTATCGAGTGGGTCGGCGACTTTGCGTTGATCTAATAGAGCGCTGGCCGCCAATGTCTGTAAGGCGCGTTTTTGATTGTGCCGTGGATGCCATATTTCTTGGACAGATAATTTGTTGCGCGTCAAAGTGCCGGTCTTATCGGTGGCGATAGTAGTGATGGCGCCGATTGATTCTATAGACCCCATCGTTCGCACCAAGGCTTTGCGGCGGGCCATACGGCGCATTGCCAATACTAATATTACTGATATAGCGATTGGTAAATTCTCGGGTACCGCACTTACACTCAGAGCAATTACGAAGCGGATAGCTTCGCTCCACTCGACACCGCGGGCTAGCGCTAACCAAAACGCAAATAGCGCAATTCCTAAAATCACCGCGATGATGCGGGTAATTAGCTTGTCGATTTTTTGTTGTACAGGATTGATGCTGCGGTCGCCCGACGATAAGTCGCTTAAGCGACCGAATTCCGTGTCGTTGGCGGTTGCTACCACTACTACTGTAGCTGCGCCGCCGACCACGAACGAACCTTGGAAAACCATGTTGGTTTGCTCGTATATTTCATGATCGTTAGACAATGTAGTGCTGGTTTTTTCAATCGGTAAAGACTCGCCAGTTAGCTGCGACTCGTCGACGCGGAACGAGCGCGCCTCTAGCACGCGGGCATCGGCTGGGATTTTATCGCCTTCATCGAGGATTATCACATCGCCCGGAACCAATAGCGTTGCGGCAATCATCTTGCGCTGGTCCTTTCGTAATACTTCGACCTCGGTGACGGATTGTTTCTGCAGCGAGCGTAAGATTCGTTCAGTTGAGAATCGCTGTGTATAATAAATCAAGGCGTTGATCGCCATAATAAAAATAATTAATCCAGCATCGAAATATGATTTGTGCCACAAGCTAACGGTTGCAGCTACCGCTAACACTGCCATGAAAATCGATTTGAACGGTTCGATAATTTTACGCCAAAGCGGATCCGACTTAACTTTAATCGTATTCAGACCGTAATGTCGCAGCCGTTCGTCGCTCTCGATGTCGGATAAACCTCTAGTAGTCGTCTCGAGCTCGGCTAGAGTTTCTTTCACAGTTTTGTTGTAAAAAGCCATAAGCATAGTATAGCAAATTTTAGTTTTTCAGGGTAAAGCGCTATACTGGTAAACATGAAAGTTAAAATTGAAATAGACACTAACACATTTGTACGCTTTTGGCTAGTGGTGATTGGCTTCGGTATAGCGGGTTTTTTAATTTGGAATGCGCGCACGGCACTAATGATTATCGGTGCAGCAGCCTTTCTGGCATTGGCGCTGAACGGGCCAGTTAGCTGGCTGGCAGCTAAACTGCCAAACCGTAGCCGGTCACTTAGTACAGCAATTGCTTTTGTGGTAATTGTGGCGGCACTGGCGGCGATACTCTTCTTGGCAGTGCCACCAATTATTCAGCAGACAGTTAGTTTTATCCAAACGCTGCCTGAAACAGTGCGAACAATGTCGGCGCAATGGAAAGTTTTTGGCGACTTGGTGGCGCGCTATCATTTAGAATCGCAGATTGACCAGATGATTGCATCATTGCAGAGCAACGCGACCTCATGGTTGGCGAATTTTGGGCAGAATTTCCTTAGCGGTGTCGGCACGACTGTATCAATAATTACGGAAGCTTCCCTGGCGCTTGTATTAACGTTCTTGATGCTAGTCGAAGGTCCGCGCTGGCTGCGCTATTTCTGGAGCCTGTATAGCGACGATGAGCGAATGCAGCGCCACCATATCATTTTTCGGCGCATGAATGCGGTAATTGCTGGCTATGTTAGCGGACAGCTGATAGTGTCAGGGCTTGACGGTGCTTTTGCAGGACTGACGGTATTCATTTTGAGTCAGGTGTTCCCGGCTGCGCCTGCGAATATTGCTTTGCCAACAATTGCGATCATGTTTATTTTATCTCTGATTCCTATGTTTGGTGCGGTAATTGGTGGAATTATTGTCATTCTCTTGCTGGCACTTAATAGCGTACCGGCGGCTATTGTTTTCGGTATCTACTTTGTTATATATCAACAGATTGAAAATAACGTGATTTCGCCGACAATTCAGTCAAAGCGTATTGAGCTGTCGCCGCTTATGGTGCTTATGGCAGTGACGGTTGGGCTGTATATGTTTGGCGTAGTCGGAGGTATTATCTCAATACCAATTGCTGGATGTATCAAGGTGCTGGCGGCTGAATATGTGAAAGTTGAGCATCACGAAGAACCAGTGGTTACTAAGCCGACAATGTTGGCTCGCATAGTCAAACAAATTCATCGCAAAGAGCGAAAACAGAAAGAAGACTAAACAAAGGTGAGCGCTCGGTCGTCGGTTGAGATTCGGCTGGCAATGCCAGCGGATCTCAGCTGCCGTGTCCTAGACTATTCTGGCTTCTTGTCGGCGTACGACCATAGCGTATCGTGTGCTGTGTCTTTGACGATTACGCCGTAGTCACGCAATTCGTCTCGCAGCTCGTCGGAAGCTACCCAATCTTTATTTTCACGGGCGCGTCGGCGTTCAACCAGTAGACGCTTGCACTCATCGTCAATGTCTGGAGTCGAAGTCATTAATTGCAGGCCCAACGCGGTGTCGATAAACTCTAGAAATTCAATTAGGCCAGCGCGGTAGATTTTTTGCGGTGGTTTTTTATCAAGCTCGGTTAGTGCTTGGTCTACTACTGCCAATGCGCGCGGCGTCTCGAGGTTGTCGTTGAGTGCTTCTTTGACGGCGCCGATAGCCGCACTCGGCGAGAAGTCGTGTCTCAGATCGTTATTATCGGTGTCGCTGTGCAACCCGTCGTGTGTTTGATGGCGCAAACAAGCTACATTGCGCCAGTGTTGCAATCGATTGTGTGCTGCTTGTAGATTTTCAAATGAAAAATTACCTTCGTTGGAGTAGTGTCCTTGCAGTATGAACATTCTGAGATCTATCGCATCAAAGCCTCGTTTCGCAAGATCGTCAAGCGTGTAGCCATTTCCGATACTTTTACTGATTTTGCCGCCGTTGATTTTGAGGTGGTTACAATGCAGCCAATAGTTAGCGAACCGTTGCCCTGTCGCTGCTTCGCTCTGAGCAATTTCGTTGGTATGATGTACTGGTATATGATCGATGCCGCCAGTATGGATATCAATTGTCTTGCCAAGCAGGCTCATAGCAATGGCTGAGCATTCCAAATGCCAACCCGGGAAGCCCATGATCGGCTTGTTGTCGCTTGGGATTGTATCAAGTAGATCTATGGGTGTTTCCCACTCCATGTCGCGGACTTTGCCTGGTTCGGTGAATTTCCAGAGAGCGAAATCCCACGGCTGACGTTTCTCGCTGTTAGCGTCAACACGAGCACCAGCTTTTTGAGCATGCAAGTCGAGCTGGGCAAAATCAGCGTAGTGCGGAAATCTACTAGTATCAAAATAAATGCCATCAGATGTTTGGTAAGTGCAACCGCGCTGTTTGAGGGCGCGTACTAGTGAAATTTGTTGCGATATATAGTCAGTTGCCTTGGCGATATGAGTCGGCGCTACTAGATTGAGCTCTCGCATGCCGTCGAGAAACTTTTGCGTGTAATGGTCGGCAATCTCCCAGGCAGTTTTGTTCTCGCGGCGCGCACCTTTTTCAAGTTTATCTTCTCCTTCGTCAGAGTCACTCACTAAGTGCCCAACATCGGTAATATTCATCACGCGATCAACTGTGAAACCGTCGATTTGCAATATGCGCACTAAGGTGTCCCAGTATACGTACGCTGCCCAGTTGCCGACGTGTAAATTATCGTAGACTGTTGGGCCGCAAGTATAAAGTGTTACTTTCTCGCCAGAAAGCGGTACAAAATTCTCGAATTGGCGCGTCAAAGTATTATGCAATCTGAGCATTGTTTCTATTGTACGCTAAATTAGGTTAGTTTTGAAGTCGAGTTCATTTTTCTCTATTACGTGGCTTAGTGCCCTGTCGCTAGCTTCTACTAGTTCGCGGACAATTGTATCGTAGTCTTCGTACACACGAAATCCAGCTGCGTAAGGGTGTCCGCCGCCGCCGAAATAGCCAGCAATCTGCTCAGATACTGGCGCATTACTGCGTAGTTTACCTGTTAGCTTGCCATCGGGATAAGTTTTGATAGCGCAAGCAATCTCGACGCCTTCAACTAATCGCATTTCATCAAGCACCAAAACGCTGGGGTTGTACTGGTCGCTGTACTTTTGGATCTCTTCCCATGGGACATGTACTAGCGCTAATTTGCCACCAAGCAAATATTCAATGCGCTCAATTAAACGGCCTTTATATGTCAAGATCTCTGGTGATTTTTTCATGAATTCGCGGCGGCGCTCTTCGATAGCGGCGTTGCTAGCGCCGAGCGCAGTTAATTCGCCGGCAACCCGGAACGAATCGGCAGTGGTATTTTGCGTAGTCAAGCCAAGGCTGTCGCTCATTATAGCTATCAGCATGTCTTCAGCAGCTTGCGGATTAATTGTCCAGCCTGCCTCATGCGCCAAGTTATAAATCAGCTCGCCCGTCGCGACAACCAACTGGCCGGCAGTAATTGTATCGAACGTTAGCGTCGAATCGGTTGCATGGTGGTCAAGCACTACCACCGGATGCGTTTCAAGAAAATGCCGTACGCCAGGCATCTCTAAGCTTCTACTGAGTAATATTTCTGCGTTAGTGTCAACGATTATTGCTAAGTCGGCACTCGTATCGAAGTCACTTGTTATGCGGTCCCAGCCATTGATGTAGCGCAGATATCTCGGTGTATTGACCGGGCAATGCAGAGCGACACTCTTGCCGAGGTCGCTCAAAATCTCCTCGAGTGCCAAACTGCTACCAATGCTGTCGCCGTCTGGATTCTCTGCTTGTACTATAATGACGCTTTGGGCGTCGCTGATTGCACGAATAACCTTGTCGAACATTAGGTATAAGTATAACAGGACTTGCTAGCCTTGCGCAATTACACTGTTCTTCGTCCTGCTAAGGCATGACTGAGGGTGATTTGATCGGCATATTCTAGGTCGATGCCGACGGGGATACCGCGTGCTAAGCGTGAGATTTTGGTATCTATGTGCGCTGTTCGGATCTGGCGCTGAATGAATAGTGCGGTTGATTCACCTTCGACACTAGAGTTGGTAGCGATGATGATCTCTTCGACCTTATCGTCAGATAACCGCTTCAATAATTCTGGTATGTGCAGTTGCTCTGGCCCGATACCATCGATTGGCGAGATTGTGCCGCCGAGGACGTGATAAGTGCCGTGAAATTGTCCAGTGCGCTCTAGTGCGATAATATCGAGTGGTTCTTCGACGACGGCGACTAGTTGACGGTTACGTTTGGGGTCGCTGTACAGCGGCGAGATATCTTCGTCGGCGTCAATTAGCGCAAAAGTTTTAGGGCAGTTTTTGACACCCTTGTGCAGCTGCTGAAGGGTGCGAGCTAACGATTCGGTAGTGCGAGCGTCAGTCTTTAGTAAAAAATAAGCGTAGCGCTCGGCTGTGCGCGGCCCGACGCCTGGCAAATGACCTAGCTCTTCAATTGCGCGTTCGAGAGCGCTTGGTAGCAGCGCCATATTGTAACTATAATCCTAAGCCGTTTAGCCCACCCATGAGCGGTTTCATTTTCTCAGCAGCGATTTCTTGTGCTTTAGCCATGCCATCGCGGATCGCAATTTCAATCCAGTGCTCAAGCTGGTGAATATCGTCTAGATCGACGTATTCCGGATCGATTTTGATAGACTTAATTTTGAGCTCACCGGTAATCTGTACGACAACAGCGCCATCGCCAGCTTCTACTTCGACAATCTCCTTTGATAGTGATTTCTGCGCCTTGCGCAAATCATTCAACATTTTCATTTGGTTCAATGCCATCTTGACCCCTTTCCTCAAATTAACTTTATCAATTATAGCGTATTATTGTGATTTTTTGTAGATATATAAACGGTCGCTAGCGTTAGCACGGGCATTGGTAATGATTTGCTTGAGCTGCCAGCCTTTCGGTACTTTATTCCTGGCGGCGCGAGTAGAGGTTATTTGTGTTGCTTCTAGATTAGGCTCGGTCGCAACGGTTAGAGCTTTGTTGTAGTGAGCGGCCAGGCTATAAATCGGCATTTCGCTGTCGTCAGCTAGGAGCGTTACGTTTTTCTGCTGACGTATCTGCGTATTAACGAGCGAAAGATCACTGCTATAAGCTCTAGCTACAGCAGGATTATAAGTATAGCCGTTGAAGAATTGCCCAATACTGATGTAGATCAACCCTCCGACTAACACGCTTAGTGGTACTAACCCGGCGACGCGAGCATAAGGGTTGCGCGGAAAGAGTCGATACCAATAGCCAATTAAGAAGTCGAAACCAGTAGCGGTTGCGATTACCATTAGAACGAACACAGAGTGCTGGTTGCTAGGGTTGAGTAATGCTAGAGGCATTAGTACTAGACTTAGCATGATCATAACATAGCTACGCGCGGTGTAATGTGTTACTAGTAAGCGACAGAAGCCAAGTAGTGCTATAGCAGCTAGCGGCAGAACATAGGCCGGTTGCAGCAAACCGTTGGTGGCTTTATCAGTAGCGGCGAAACCGAATAACCCAAAAGCTGATTGCAGGGCGTTAGCCTTGATATTGGTAAAGTTTGGTGGTAGCCCCAATAGCGCTCTACCAATCTCTCGCGGCTCGATGATCAATGCGTAAACCAGTGGAGCCATCGCAGCTATGCCGACCAGCATGGCAATTAGTAGCTTCTTCTTAGGCAAGCGTTTAATGATTGCGCGAATATGCGGGTGTACTAAGGCGACAATTATAATAATTAAATCTAGATAGGCGCCCATCGGCAAATAAAGCGCCATACCCATCAGTACGCCGCCGAGCACTTTCCAAAACGTATGGAAATGTTTGCCGCGCGTTACGTACATACCGGCGACCATTAGCCAAATGGCAATAGTACTGAAAGTAATACCGGGCGTGCCATCTTGCGCTTGAAACAGAAAGTGAGTCGAAGCTGTCAAAACGATTGTCGAAATAACAGCTATACTAGGTTTGAACCAAGCGCGTATCAGCAAGAATACACCAAGCATTGTTAGGGTGCCAAGGACAATCGACGGTAGCTTAATCGAGAACTCCGTCACGCCGAAGACAAAGATCGAGAGGCGTTGCAACAAATAGTAAGGTAGATTGATAACCATCGATGGTTCGAGGGTTTGGCGTGATAGCATGCTAGCTTGTCCGACAGATCTGATTTCTTGTTCGCGCAGGCCGCCAGGGACATTCAAAGCGCCGATCCATAGCACGGCTATTAACAGCGCAGCAAGGCAAAGGTAGCTCAAAACATAGCGGTACTTGTACAAAAGATAATCGGTGATTGGTTTACGCATGCTAATTATGATTATACCACGCAGCAAGCTATTCGTGGCGCTTATCGAGCGACATAAATCGCAGCCTTTCCGGATGGAAGTAAAGCTGGACTTTGCCGACAGGGCCATTGCGGTGTTTAGCGATGATTAAATCAGTGATATTAGCAACGTCAGGGTTGTCTGGTTCGTAGTAACCAGGACGGTAGATGAAAGTAACAATATCAGCATCCTGCTCGATACTGCCTGATTCGCGCAAATCAGCCAGTTGCGGAATTGGCGGCGTCCGGCTTTCAACCGAGCGGCTAAGCTGGCTAAGAGCAACGACCGGCACGTCTAGCTCGCGAGCGATAATCTTCAAGCCGCGGCTGATCTCGCTAACCTCTTGAACACGATTGCCATTATAATTACCGTTCGCTTGCATCAGCTGTAAGTAGTCGACAACGATCAGTCCGAGCGGTTGATTGTGGGCGATGCGGCGCGCCTTGGTACGCATACTTAATACGCTGAGCGCTGGCGTGTCGTCAATGTAGATTGGCGCCTCGGCCATCTCGCCCATTGCCTCGCTGATCTTGGCAAAGTCATCGTCGCTTAAGTTACCTGTACGAATATTCCAGCTGTCAACGCCGGCGGCATCAGCTAACATACGGTCGATTAGCTGCTGCTTGCTCATCTCGAGGCTAAAAAATAGTACGGGCAACTTGGCGATAGTTGCTACATTGTAAGCTAAATTAGTCACGAAAGTAGTCTTGCCCATCGCCGGCCGTGCCGCTAGAACAAACAAATCACTGCGCTGCAAACCAGCAGTCATGTTGTCGAGATCTTGGTAGCCGGTACGGATGCCGCGTAGCTGACCTTTGTTGCGGTGCAGCTCCTCGATACGGGAAAAGCTTTCATCGAGGATTGTTTCGATGCTGGTTAGATCTTGTTTGATAGTCTGATCGGATACATTGAAGAGCTCGGCTTCAGCCTTTTCTAGCAATTCCTGGGTTGGCGTTTCTTCGTCGAAACTCATTTCGCTGATTTCGCCGCTAGCTCTGATCAGGCGCCGGCGGATGGCTTTCTGGGCGACAATCTCGGCGTAGCTAGCCGCGTGCGCTGCAGTTGGCACGTAATTTGTCAATTCAGTTAAGTAGGTCGAGCCGCCAACTGTATCGAAATCGTCTTTCTTCTTAAGCTCCTCAGTCAAAGTCAGCAGATCGACTGGTTTGTGCTGCTCGTACAAATGCATCATATTTTTGAAGATTAGCTGGTGGCGCTTATCGTAAAAATCCTGATGCTTCACAGTCTCGCTGACGTCAGCTAGCACGTCGTCGTCGATCAAGACTGCCCCCAGCAAGCTCATCTCGGCATCGATACTCTGCGGCGGTATTTTGGCGGCAACTGCCGGTGACGATTTGCGCGAGTGCACGTTAGCTTGTTGTTTTTCTGGCATTATAGTTTTACCTCTTCTCCTCCGCCCATGATATCAAGAACGGCAGCGGTTTGGCTATCCTTTGGCGGTTTGGCCTTGGTGCTGACGACAATTTCGCGGTCGATATTTTGCGATTGCAAAGCTTCAGCGAGTACTGGCATGGATTTTTCAATCTGATTTTTGGCAAATTTTTTGCCAGCGAAGATTGTTAGCTGCTGCTCGTCAATTGTATAGCCGCTATTGACTAAAAAGCTGTGGGCGCCGGCAGCGTTTTGGCGGACGGCTCTTAGGAATTTCGTCCAATCGAAATTAGTTGTAACTGGGTTGAGTTTGGTGTTTTTTCTTTTCTCTTGCAGCGCGTTTTTCGCAGGAAGTTCATCAGTGGCGGCTGTATTTTTTGGCGGCAACTCAGCGGAATTGTCCGCCGTTTTTTCAGTTTCTTTTTTAACGTGCGGCTTGTCAAATTTTCTAGCGGTTGGCTGCGAGGTGTAAGCTGGCGCTGGCTCGTTAACGACCGTTGTCTGTGCTTGCTGCGGCGTCGGCGCGGTATTGGAGCTCAGCGACACTAGTAATTTGACGTACGGCCAGGCGGTTTTCTGCGCGGACAATAACCGATCAGCCAGAGGTAAACAATCTACTCTATCAGTAACATCGCGGCGAATTTGGTGGATTAGCTGGTCGCTAACAGCATTGGCTGGCACCCCCCTGCTTTCGAGAGAATGAAGCGTGTCGGCTACTGACTGCAGGTCACCGATACGGTAAGCATCAAGCAGCTGCCGGATCTCGTCGGTATTCGCTAAACCCAACGAGTCTTCGACCATTTTAGCGGTGATTTTCTCGCTGCTCAGGTTTTGCATTTGGTCGAGCAAGCTGATGCTGTCGCGAAAGCTTCCTTGCCCGTATTGCGCGATCAATTGCAGCGCCTGATCGGTGATGTCGATTTGCTCGCTATCGGCGATAGTGCGCAAATGCGCGGCGACTTCGTCTTGGCTAATTGTTCGGAAATTGAAACGCTGCACCCGGCTGAGAATCGTTGCCGGCAGCCTGTCGGCGTCAGTAGTCGCTAGAATAAATACAACGTGCTCGGGCGGCTCCTCGAGAGTCTTGAGCAGCGCGTTAAATGCCGATTTTGATAGCATATGCACTTCATCGATTATATAGATTTTCTTGGGAGCGCGGGCAGGCGCAACTTGAACTTTCTCGCGCAAATCGCGAATATCTTCGACTGAGTTATTACTAGCGGCATCAATTTCAATAATATCGAGATGGGTCGATTCATCGTTATAAGGCAACTGGTTAATTTCATGAGCCAAAATCCGGGCAATCGACGTTTTGCCGACGCCGCGCGGGCCCGTTAGTAGATAAGCGTGCGCCGTTGTGCCATTAGCAATCGCCCGCCGCAAAATAGCCGCAATATGCGGCTGCCCTACAATTTCGTCCAGCGACCGGCTGCGATACTTCCGATATAAAGCCTTACCCATTTGCTATATTATAGCGCAGAATTGATGATTAAAATAGTGAAGCCTGGACGGGCGCTAAGTCAATCTGTTCAACGGTGCGACTGATATTCATATCGTATCCGATGTATTTTTTGAGCGGCAAGAAAATGAAGCGGTCGTTTTGCTGCATGATCAGCATGCTGCCAATCAAACCGACAAAATGGCCGGCAATCATCGGTTCAGTTATCTCGGTCAAGTCATTGTCTATCGATTCGATCGCAAACATATGCGGTGACAAATCTAAAAGCTCGTTATTATCAAAATCAACGCCTAGCTGCTCTGTAATTTGCTTAATCGTTTGCCTCAATATCTGCTCAGCTAGCGCTGAATCGTAATGCTCATTCGCTAGAATCGCGGCTTTCTTACGCAGCTGTACGCTTTCGCAAAGACCTGGCAGGCGAGCAATTTTAGCCTCGTATTGGCGGGCGATGTTAGCGCTAGGAAAAGTCTCGAGAATAGCGGCATTGCGAGCGCCCTGCTCTAGCAGCCGCGCCAGTTTGCGCTCGGCGTACGAGATGCCAACCTTCACCACGTCTGGCGAGAAGTAGGCCAAGTACAAAATGTGTGGTTGTTTATTGAGCTCGGTTTGCTGTTGGCTAATATCGGTGGTGTTGTAGAATGCTGGATTGAAGCCAGTTTTCTGCTGACATTCCGGGCATTGCTCGTACTTATCATCGATTTGGCGATCGCCAGGACAACGGTGGCATTGCTTAGTCGCTAAATCATACCAACCGATACATCGTTTGACATTAGTGTCGAACGACAAAGTAAAATCGCCTTGCGGCTGGATGAGTTGAAATTCGCCTTTGCTATTCATAATCCGCAAGTACGGCGAATTACTGTCAGGATCGTAGCTAACTCGTGTAAAGAGAAAAGTCCCCTCGACTAAATCATGCACTAGAGCCTCCGCTTGCGGTAATTTAATTTGCTATAGAGCTGCTTCGACTGCCGCCCAAGTAGCTTCTGGATTGTCTTCCGGTACGATGATAGTAACTTGGTCGCCAATATTGATACGGAAATAAGTGACGCTGGCTAGCAAAATCCGGTATTCTTTCCCTTGAGCTTCAACATAGTAAGCGCCGTCGTGCTGAACCAGTGTGCCGATAACCTGCTTGCGGGCGACTGGCCCGATTTGCTTATAAATAAAGCCGCCATCGTCAGCAATTGTTAGCTTCAGGATATCGCCTTCAACTAGCTTAGACTTGCTAGCATAGTTGGCTGGCACCGGATAGTTTTTGCCATCCGGGCCTACCATAGTCTGACCGTCGAAAACCCCCTCGATGATTTTGCCTGAGACGTCCTCGCGGCTGTTGCTTGGCATGACGACTTGCCCGTCGTCGCCCATGATACTAATTAATAATTCTTTGGCGGCTGCCAAGTTGGTTTCGGCATCCTGAATAAGTGTTTTGAGCCGCTTGACTTGTTTTTCTGGTAATTCTGACATACTAGTCTCGCAATCCTTTGTATGTTTCTTATGATATATTAACTTCAATTATAGCGCACTGCTATGTCAAGTCAACCCCCTAGCGTCTTTCCACAGGATTAACAGTAGTTGCTGCAAAGTCGTTGTAAAAATCGTGTAAACAAAAAACGCCTCTGTGCGTGCGGAGGCGTTTTTTGTTGTATGTATGCGATCGCAAAAGATGAAGGCGATAGTTTACGAGAGCTCGACAGTTGCGCCAGCATCTTCCAAAGCTTTTTTAGCCGCTTCGGCTTCGTCTTTGGAAACTTTTTCTTTGACTGCTGCTGGAGCTCCTTCGACGATAGCTTTTGCTTCGCCCAGGCTTAGGCCTGTGAGCTCTTTAACAGCCTTGATAACGGCTACTTTCTGAGAACCCATGTCTTTCAAGGTGACGGTGAACTCAGTCTTCTCGTCAGCGGCAGCGGCACCAGCGTCGGCAGCTGGGCCAGCAACTGCTACAGCAGCTGCTGCCGGCTCGATGCCGTATTCTTCTTTGAGGACATTTTTTAATTCGTTTACTTCGAGAACTGTCAGTTTAGTCAGTTCCTCGGCGAGTTTTTTTACATCTGCCATGATTTTCTCCTTATTGTTAATTAAGTTAATTGCTAGGTAGCTTTGGTCTCGACGCCGTCTAGTAACGCATGTAGGTTGCCGGAAAGTGCATTAACGACATCGTGTACTGGGCTGAGCAACTGCTCGACGGTTTCGGCGATGAGTTGATTCTTACCTGGCAGGCTGGCTAGCGCTACTACGTCAGCAGTGCTTTGTGCTAGGCCTTCGTCGCTAAAGCCGGCAACCAGTTCGACTGTTGGGTGAGTTTTCGCGAAGTCGTTTAGAATTTTGGCGGGCATCACCTCATCGTTGCTAGAAATAGCATAAATTAGCTGGCCCTGCAATGCAGAAGTGTCAGTCTCTTTAAAGGTCTCGCTGCCAGCAAAAGCGACGCGTACCAGGCGGTTTTTGACGACTTTGACGACTACATTGTTTTCGCGGGCGGCTCGGCGCAGTTCTTGCAGATCAGCGACGCCAGTGCCTTGATATTTGGCGACAGCGATGCTTTTTGCATCCGCAAACAACTGACCCATCTCAGCAACCAAAGCTTGTTTCTTATCTTTGGAAATTGCCATCGATAATACTCCTTTGGTTAATTTGATATTCGTGCGATCGCATTGTTAATGATCGACATATCGGCGAGCAACAAAAAACTTTGGCGCTCGCCAAAGACTACAGGAAAAGATGATTCCCTCGGTGGCATAATTAAGTTAGCCTCCTAACCGCCACTGTCTCTGGCAATGTCTGCAGGCAGTATAGCAGACTTGGCTGAATTAGGCAAGTTTATATTGACATAAGTGCGATTTTTTGGTATAATACACAGGTTGTGAATAATGAAGTGGATATACTTCGTCCTGATGGAAGAGAGTCGTACGATCTAATAGCTCCCGTTGATACTCTAGTTAGAGATTATCGAGATACCGCCTCTAGAGAACGCCCAGATCTTATCGAACACGCTCATAGGGTGCTCGGGCTAGTTCGCGCTTTTGCTGGCGATAAAATACCTGATTCTTATGATGCAATTATGATGCATGACATTGTGTCTCGTTTTCGTAATTCCGATGAAAAGTATAGCCAAGAATCGCGCGATTCAGCTGGCTTGACTTTGTTTAGATATTTTACCAACCCTCAAATATCTCACGAAAAAGCAAAATATATGCGCGATGTCTTGTCGGACTTTGACGAGATTGAGGTCGCGGCTGGCCAGCATCGGCGCGAACTTGCAGCGGAAGCTGTCGACGGTGAGTCGCACCTATCGGATGAGCGCTGCCAGTTGATAGTCGACATTGTCTCGAACAGATACGAAGGGCGTATTCCGGACGAGGTTTGGGGAATATCGGAAGCGCGTATTGATCCAGAATATATGAAAAGGTTTCTGCAGACAGTTAATATTGAATCTGTAATTATCAAGGCATGCGAACTGCTCGACAACTTACACTACCCGGTCTCTGGGCGGGAATCGGCTGTATTGCAAGACGTCTTGGAAGCGGAGTCGTTCTACGCGCCGTTATGCGAAGTGTTGGGCTTAGAAGCTCTGGGGTCTAATTTACTTGGCCAAACAAAACTTATTCGCCACGAAAAATTGCAGCATTATGGCGCTATTGCCCGGGTGGAAGAAACTATATCTAATATAAAAATGATCGGCTATGACACTATACTGCGTGATGTTTTCGATAGATCTAACAGCGATGCTAGTAATCCAAAGTACGATATGTCTCTCGTGGTTAAGCCAGATAACAACGGGGAGCATCCGGTTCACGTTGGCGAATTTGTCTACCAAAAGGATAACGGTGATCTAGTAATGGGAAATTTGCGTATAAAAAGTATTGGCTCTGCTGTCGACAAGATGATACGCTGCGATGGCGAGATGCCTATGGATATGGTCGGTTTCATGGCTATATCGAATGATTTACAATCGTCAGCTAGTGATTTTGCTGATTTCATCAAGGATCTTACAGACAGGTCGCATCAGCCGTCAAGCGGTATCAAACTTCAAAAATCGCACGGCAAAGAGTCTGCTATTTATATACAGGGCACTACCGAATATGTTGACACTATGAAGAATGCGCTAGCCGATGCCGGTATAGACGAGTCGCAAATCCAGGTGAAAGTTCAGTCTGAGTCGGATATTGAGAAACGTGGCTACGAAAAGATGAAGGTATCCAAGGCAACTTTCATTAGGATGTATGATCATAAATATGAACCTGGCAAAACAATTAATGTTCCTGTCGAGGTGCAATTTTTGACAAGAGTCGAACGTCGGCGTTCGCGAATTGGCGATATTGCACATATTGTTTATAAGCATATTGACACGAGACTCAAGAAAGAACACTACGACGAACTGCCTGACGATAGTGCCAAAAAGCAAGAGCTAAAAGAATGGGCTCGCAAAACGCGCAAATTGTTCGTGGGTGTTTTGGGCGATATTTACGAGCGCATGAGCCGCTTAAGCCCGAACAGCTACGATACGAATGGTCAGTCTGATGATGGCGGCGAATTGTTATTTGGCGAGATTGAGCAATTCTTAACAGAGTATTCTGTCTCTTAAGTGATAAGACTAGAAATTTATATCGAAACTAGATAATAATTGCTTGGATTTCGGCAGCGATTTCCTCGGCTGTCTTGCGCCGGCCATCTGTGGCAATACAATCAATCATCGGCAGACACAAGTCGCGAGCTAATACCGAATATCCTTTGTTTAGTTGTCGTTGGAAAGAGGTACTGCGCGATTCGAAAGTGTCGGGAGCGGTAAGCTGTCCGCGTTTAGCTATGCGCTTGTTGCGCTCGGTTTCGTCATTTATCGTCAAAATAATAGTATGATTTGGATGCAAGTAACGTTCGCTAGTGAAAAGAGCGGTGGTATCGCGGATGTAGTCAAGACTCAACCCCTCGCCATAGCCTTGGTAAACGAGCGTCGAGAGGTAATTGCGTGCTGATATAACGGTAATTCCCTGCTCTAGAGCGGGCGCAATTTTTTGCTGCCACAATTCGCGACGAGCGGCACTGAATAGTGCCAGATTGATTTCGCCGCTACGCGCCAAGTTGCCATTCTTAATGAGCGAGCGTAGATAATTAGCAACTGGCGTAGATTTGCTAAGATCGCTGCTGCCTGGTTCCTCGACGACGAGCGTCTTCTCGTTTTGCGCGCGAAAATAATCGGCTAACAATTCAGCCTGCGTCGATTTGCCGGTGCCGTCGTTGCCCTCGATAACTATATATTTGCCTCTCGCTTTGTCGATTGGGCTGGCGCTTGTTGCTAGCGAGGGCGATTCGTCTGGCATTAGAGCAATCCTTCACTCAGGCCGTCGATTGGGTACGGCAATTCTATTGGTGAAGCGTAGGCGCGCGGCAGTAGCATCCAGGGCCGCCAAGCAGCTTTGACAGCAGCGAGATCAGCGCTGGTATTTGACTGGTAGTTGCCGGAAGCTTTAGCGTATTCAGTAGTAACAGGGCCCGTGGCACTGAAAACAATTTGCGCTATGCGGTAGCCGACTGGCAGTATGATGTATTCGCTTTCATTAAGATTATGGATTTCCATTGTCCAGCGATTGATATAGCCAGGGTCGCCCCAACCTGCGCAATAGCAGGCCGAGATGCCGATCCGACCGGTGGTGCTGCGCGCTTGCATGCTAGTCGTACCCGGCGGTAGGATACCAATGAATTCGTGAGTGTGAGCCAGGATTCGCTCGTTTGGACGCAGGACAATAACAGGATGATCGCTGGCGATACCGTTGAGGGTATCTATATTAGCGATCGACTGATCGGCGATTTGGCGGCGAGCTTCGTGCCACGGCTTGGCAACTTGGTAGTCGCCGAAGTAACGCTTAACATCAGTCTCATCAAACGGGTTGAAAAGCTTACCATTCCCCTGTCCGCCTGCTTTGTAAAAATAGTACCCCAGCGTAACATCGACGCTACTGCCGTTGATACGCGCTGGCGTTGGATCGCAGACGATATGTCCGCTAGCAAGCGCAGCAGCGATTTCTTTGTCGCTATAAATACCAGTCGGAGGCGACGCTTCTGTTGGATCTGTCTTCATCTCTCTATCATTATACATTCTATAGCCGCCTATACAACTAGCTATGGTACCATTAGAATATGAAACGCGACCAAGAAAAACATTGTAGTATAGTAGTGGCATATGACCGCCAGCGCGGTATTGGTATTAATAATAAGCTGCCATGGGGGCGCAGCTTACCGGCAGATTTGCAGCACTTTCGCCAACTGACGACTGGCGGCACGGTAATTATGGGACGCAAAACTTACGAATCAATTGGCCGGCCGCTACCGAATCGCCAAAATATTGTATTAACTCACTTTAGCCTTGACGGTGTGGCGACGGCTGGTTCATTAGAGAGGGCTTTGCAGCTGGCGGACAGAGACGAAATATATATAATTGGCGGAGAGGCAGTTTATACAGAAGCGCTAAAATCGGGTGCAGCGAATAAAGTATATGCCACGGAAGTTGACACGGAGTTGCCAGCGGATACGTTTTTCCCAGAACTTGACGTGTCTTGGCATAGGATATCAGAAGAAATGTACGCAGCCGATAGCGCGAACGCCCACCCTTATACTTTTGTAATATATGAAAAACTGGCTCCGGCGCAGTAGAATTCTCTGTATTAAGACTAGTAGTTTAAACGGAGATCGGCGCTTTGATAGTTGGCCACGGGTCGTAACCCGTTAGCTTGAAATCATCAAGATCGTAATTATCAATTGACGGCTTTGCTGTGATTTCGAGTGTCGGCAGCGAGCGCGGCTCACGCGTTAGTTGAAGTTTTGCCTGCTCAATGTGGTTCAAGTACAAGTGAACATCACCGCCCATCCAAACAAATTCGCGCGGCCGCATATTGGCTTGCTGCGCGACCAGCATGGTTAATAACGCGTAACTAGCAATATTAAATGGCACGCCGAGAAAAGTATCGCAAGATCGCTGATCAAGCCGGCATGACAACCAGCGCCGCTGATCAGGATCGCTGGCCTTTGCGGGTGCGGTGTAAAATTGAAATAGCATGTGGCACGGCGGCAGCGCCATGTGGTCAACTTCGGCAGGATTCCACGCCGTGACGATTAGCCGGCGCGAATCGGGATTGGTGCGCAGCTGATCTATAACTTTTGCGATCTGATCGATATGTTTGCCATTTGGAGCTGGCCACGACCGCCACTGGGCGCCGTAAACAGGCCCGAGATTGCCGTTTTCGTCGGCCCACTCATCCCAGATGTGAATATTGCGCTCCTGAAGCCAGTGTATGTTGGTATCGCCGCGCAGAAACCAGATTAGCTCGCCGAAGATGCCTTTAGTGTAGAGCTTTTTGGTGGTGAGTAGCGGAAATCCTTGCCGCAAGTCAAAACGCATCGTATGACCGAAGACGCTGAGCGTGCCGGTGCCGGTGCGATCATCCTTTTTGACGCCATCGGTCAAAATGTGATCAAGCAAATCTAGATATTGCCTCATACTCCCCCTCTATGGATTGCAGCGAACTTGCAATGTTCGCCTTCCCTAGAGTCTAGTATAGCACGGTTTATGCCATTTGGTGCGGCACTCAATCTAATTTTACCGACAAGAAAACTGCCGCTTTGGACGAGCGGCAGTTTTACATATGCTAGGAATCCAGGATCCTAGTTCGATTGGTAGTCGACTTTGATGCCAGGGCCCATAGTGGTAGCAATAGCGACCGATTTGACATAGACGCCTTTGATCGAAGCAGGCTTTTGGGATTGCAAACTTGCGAAGAAAGCATTGGCGTTTTCAAGCAGTTTGTCGGCACCGAAGCTGACCTTACCGACGCTGAGGTGTACAGCAGCTTGCTTGTCGACGCGGTATTCAACCTTGCCGGCTTTAGCTTCGGCGACAGCTTTGGCGACATCTGTCGAGACGGTGCCACTCTTCGGATTCGGCATTAAACCTTTCGGTCCTAGCAGACGGGCGTATTTGCCGAGCTTTGGCATGAACTGCGGTGAAGCGATTAGGACGTCGAAGTTAAGCGTGCCTTTATCGAGCAGCTTGACGACAGCCTCTTCGCCAGCAATATCAGCGCCAGCTTCCTTAGCTTTGTCGGCGTCAGCGTCGGCAGCTAGAACGGCGACACGGACAGCTTTACCTGTGCCATGCGGCAAAACGACAGTTGAACGAATATTTTGATCAGCCTGGCGCGGATCGACGCCTAGACGAACGTGAATCTCAACGCTCGCATCGAACTTGCTCGGGTTGGTTTCGGTCGCGAGCTTGACAGCATCGGCTAGCGAGTAGGTTTTGTTTTTTTCGACTTTGCCGGCAGCTTGACGATAAGCTTTGCCGCGGCGTTCAATCAGCGGGCGGACTTTTGGCGCCGGGCCTTTCTTGATGGCGGCTTCGGTATCGCCTTGCGGGGTGGTATCGCCGGCGGCTTTACGAGCTTCTTTTTCGGCTTTAGCTTCAGCCTCTTCGATTGCTTTAGCGCTGCGTTTGCCAGCTTTGGCGACGGTTGCTTCGCGGACTTCGCGCTTTTCAGCGTTAGCGATAGCCTCCTCAATCTCAGCAATGGTGTTCTTTTCGGTCACGTCGAGCTTGAGCTCGGCGGCTTTTTCTAATAATTCGGCTTTCTTAGCCATAAAACCAATTGATCCTTTCTGTGGTGCAAACGACTTGACGTCTCCCAGCATTGATTTGATAATGTACGGATAATTATATCAAAATAAATCGCTAAAGTCTATAGCGTTTTCCAGAGGTAGCATAGAATTGTAACTATAAAATTATTGACCAAAGTACTATGCTTTGTTATGATTGGTCTCGTGTCTTTAGAAAACCTGCAGTTGAAAGCAGAGTAAATCAAGGCATAAATCCACGAGTATTTGAAATAACCTATCCGTGGGGGTATTAAATCAAGGAGATAATAAATTTATGCGTTTATACGGGGTCTTGACGACACTCGGCATTGCTGTTGTTGCGCTTATTATGAACACGCAAACCGCACACGCCGAAACGAGTACGGGCCGCTCGCTACTACTCGCACAACATAAAAGTAAATTAACAACTCAAAAAAGCGCGCCATTGTTAGCTATGCGCGGCGAGAAAGCTTTGTTAGCAAAGGCAGTCGAAGCGCCTGATGCTGATGCTAAAAAAACTAAACCAGAGCAAAAAGCTGCGGTGGGCGAACCAAAACCAGCCGATCAGCCAGTCTATGTGACGGTTGCCGCGGGCGATAGCTTGGCGGCAATTGCCGAGAGATATGGTACGACATGGGATCGTATATTTGATGCTAATGAGTCGTTGAATAATCCGAATATCATCAATGCTGGTCAAAAACTGCGAATACCGCGCGCAGAAGAGACTTTACCGAATCGTTCGACGCAGGTTATCGCTGCTCAGCAAGCTGCTAGTGTCGTTACGGCACGTAGTGCGAATACAACTACTACACGTTCGTACACTTCAAAGCCAATCAATTCGTCAAGCTACTACGTTGGCAATGGCATGTGGTGCACCGATTACGTACATAGCCGTCGTCCAGATATTGCTGTTTACGGTAACGCTGGCTATAACTGGATTTCCAGCGCTCAAGCTGCTGGCAAATCAACTGGCGGTACCCCGCGAGCTGGAGCAGTTGCAGTGACAAATGGTCATGTTGCTTACGTCGAATCGGTAAATGGCGATGGTAGTTATACTGTTTCAGAGATGGGCTGGAATTATCGTGCTGGTAATTATAATAAACGTACGGTGCGGCCGGGGACATTTGGGCAGTTTATATACTAGAGTTTAGAAACGCGGCGAAATAGACAAGAGGCGTCTGGTAACAGTCGTCTCTTTTTCATATAGAATTATTTCTGGTAGTCGCCGCCAGTTATGTTGAAGTACTCTTCTAAGGTCTTTATTTCGCGGTTTTTCATATCTTGAGCAGTTTCACGACCGACGTAACGCCAGTGCCAGGCTTCGGCTACGTAGCCGGTAATGTTTTTGACATTTTCAGGGTAACGTTGGATGAAGCCATATTCGGCAGCATGCTCGGTCAGCCATTTGTAGGCTGGCGATGTAGCGAAACATTGCAGAACGCAACTGTCTACTTTGAGATCGACGGCCAGGCCGGTTTGGTGTTCGCTGCAGCCTGGGCGGGCGCTGGCGGAGTCGGCTTCCTTTTGGTTGCTATGCTTGACCCAGTAATCGTAAGTCTCGACCTGGTCGTTGTAAGACCGGTAGCCACTGGTTGATGCGAGAGGTATTTTTGCTTGCGTAGCGGCAGCTTTCATGGCGTTGTACTGGCTGGCGGCTTCTTTGCGCAAGGAAATCCCCTTCTCGATAACCGTCAGGTCGTTCGGCTGCCAAGTTTTTGGCTCGAAGCAATGCTTTTTGTTGATAACGATGATTGTGCTGTTGTAGTCTTTCAGGACTTTATTGCGGCGAGCTGCTTTCTCGGCCCAAACTTTTTGCTGGGCCGCGGCGAGCTTGTCGGCAGTTTCTTGCTCTTTAGCGCTGATATCTTTGGCAGTCTTGTAATAATCTAGCCCGGCAAAAGTAGCCAAACCTAGCATTACTGAAAAAGCTAGCGTAATCAAAAGCACGCTAAACTTATGCTTATTCAAGAATTCACCCTTCATAGCTGTATGGATCTATTTTATCACAAGGAAACGTTAGCTGTATAGAAAATCTTTGCAAGTTGATTGGTTAAAGACGTGACGATGGTCGAGCACTCTTAGGGATAGTGCGATAATCCTCAATCAGGTTGAGAGCCACTAAGAAGTCGTTAAACTCCTCATCATTCATGCTCGCAATGTCTGCTGGGTTCACCGTATCAGGGTGCATCGTCCTGTAGGGAGTGGCGGGATAATCAAAAGGAATAGTCTCCGTCGCAAGTGCAAGCATTTCTGTCTCGCCCATAAGCTCCCTTTCTGGCGCGAGCTCTTCGCCTCCAGTGCCAGTAGCTTTGAAGTGTTCTTTAGTCATGTAGCATTATTATACAGTAATCGTCTTTATCAACCAATATTTGGGTGATTTTCTGTTTTATTTGCAGAATCTGGTCGGCCTCTGGCTGCCGCACTCAAACTGTTGGGAGGAGGCGTGGCGGTACGTCATGCGGGAGGTGGGCGACTCGGTGCGGTCAGACGAGAGGCTTGGTGATGCCTCACCCGTCGGGCTGGAGTCGGAGTCCGATGGCGACGGTACTGAGGTCGGAACCTACGCCACTCCCCCGGTTTGGTTCGGCCCATCTGATGCTGGTGCTGGGTTAGAAGCTGCTCCTGGCTCGAGCTCCTCTGGTGAGTCCTCCGCCGAAGGTGACTCACTGCGGCCTCGGTTCAACCGTTACGCGAGCGGTGCGGTGGTGGAGCAGATGGTGTCGCTCCGTCGCGAGGGCTTCACGGTGAATGAGATCGCCGAGCGAGTAGGCTTCCATCGGACGACAGTGTCCAAGCATCTCAAGCGAGCCGGTCTGAAGCTTCGTACGGACGTCTCAGACGAGTCCTTCCAACAGCGAGTGCGCCAGGTGTACGCTGAGACAGGCACGATCAAGGGCACTGCCAAGAAGTTGGGAGTCAGTAAGGGGACGGTGCGGAAGGTGCTGCGAGCGACACATCACCCCTGTCAAACCTGCTCAGGCACTCTCACCTGCTAACTTTGCTGACTCCCTGCTGCAAGGGCAAAGTCGTGCGTCACACCTAGGCGATATGTCGGAGAGACGCAACATGACCAATATTGTGACCCTGTGTGGTGTATAATAAAGGCTGACGTATATACGGAGAGAACACTACGTCAGTGAACAAGTTATTAGGAGAAGTACATGAAACTCATTCGAGCCAACATTCAACGGTATCGCAGTATCAGTGAACCAACAGAGTTTGATGTGGAGTCTGATGTAACAGCGCTTGTCGGCAAGAATGAGTCTGGCAAAACCGCTGTGCTACAGTCTCTTTACAAGAGCAATCCAGTGGACCGCGCCAACTTCGATCCAGATCTCGATTACCCAAGTCACAAGTCATTTGAACTAAGAAAAAATGATCAAATTAGAGTTACTGAACTAACCTACGAGCTTGACGATGACGATATTACTGCTATCGAGGCAGTCCTGTGCCCTGAAGTCCTTGATGATAAGCGCATTGTTGTTACAACGGGGTTTCGGTTTAACAAAACAACTTGGTCGATATCTGTAAACAAAGAAAGAGTGTTAAATTCTCTTCGCGACGGTCTCGATCTGCCTGCAGCAGACAAGACGAAGGTGAAGAAAGCCTCAACTATAAACAATTTGATTGAGATTCTTCAAAGCCTTGAATCGAAAACGCCGACTGCTACTGCCACGCTAGAGAAGGTCGAATCATGGCGTAGCAACGATCCTGTTCTTGCTGCGATTGATGTCTTGTGCAGGCGTCGCCCAAAATTCGTCTACTTTGGCGACTATGATGTCATGCCTGGCAAAGTTTCTATCCCAAGATTGATCTCTCACCGAGATAACGATGCGCTTGAGCGTGGTGAAGAGGCTCTCTTGGCGCTCCTATCGATGGCGGGGGTGGATCCCCAGGAGTTTATTTCTTCAGACAATCACGAGCGTCTCATTAGACAGATGGAGAACGCGTCGAATGCTATCAGCGACGAAGTCTTCGAATATTGGAGTCAAAACAAGGAGCTCCAGGTAGAACTGCATACTATTGCAACAGTTGAGCCAAACGCGGAACCGCCACTTAATGAGGCTCCACTTCTGCAAATCCGTGTGAAAAACCAACGTCATCGCGTCACCGTTCCGTTTGATGAGCGCTCCCGAGGATTTGTCTGGTTCTTCTCTTTCCTGGCGTATTTCTCGAAGTTAGAGGAAGAATCTACGCAACCACTAATCTTGCTGCTTGATGAGCCTGGCCTGAGTCTTCATGCCACGGCGCAGCACGATCTTCTTCGGTTCATCAATGAGCGTCTTGCTCCGCATCATCAGGTTATTTTTACTACGCACTCACCGTTCATGATCGATCCTCGGAATTTCGAACGTGTGAGGACAGTAGTCGATGCCCCTGAAACGGGTACTACCGTATCGACTGATATCCTGAAGACAGATACTGAGTCTGCGTTTCCGTTGCATGCAGCGCTTGGAGTTGAGTTGACGCAAACGCTGTTTGTTGGGCCGAATGTGCTGCTAGTTGAAGGCCCGTCAGATGTTATTTATCTGCAGTACCTTTCTGAGGAACTTATCAAGGCTGGGAAGCCTGGGCTTGATGATCGGTGGGTTCTCGTTCCTGGTGGCGGTATTTCGAAGCTTGCTGCGTTCCTGACGCTCTTTGGAGCAAATCAGATGAAGGTATGCGTCCTCGCAGATTCCTCAGCACAAAACAATAAGACCATTGGGAGGCTGAGGGAGAGTGGTAGGCTGTACGATGCTGGAATCGTCCAGGTCGGTAATGCCTCCGGAGTCGAGGAGGCTGATATCGAAGACCTTCTGCCAGCGAAGTTGTATGTTGATTTGGTTAATGACGCCTATCGTGGTGAGCTTGCTGGCAAACCCCTTACGCTCGACAAGTTGCCTGATGGGCCGAGGATCGTCAAGCGAGTGGAAGAGGCTTTTGCGGCTCGGGACGTCAACAAAGGTCACCTCAACCATTACGCGCCTGCTGGTGCTCTACTGAGGATGAAAGACGTCATCGAAATGTCAAAGGAGCAATTGTCGGCGGCAGAGGCTCTGATTCAGAAAATTAACGCGCTCTTGGATTAGGAGTATAGGAAAACGACACAGAGGCTTCCGTTCTCGGGATGTCGTTGGCGAAGTCGGTGGGTGAAGATCTCTGAGCTGGTTTGACGGGGATGATGTGTCGTTGAGATGGGGCGCAGGCCCCGTGGGGACGATAAGTGGTGTCTAGTTACTCCTACCTTCAGCGCCGGTGGTATCCCTCCCATCACACAACATTCCCAGGACCTCGCAGGTCTTGGAGACGGGCCAGCCTGGCCTGCTAGGTGGCCACTCCGATCGTGGTCTCCTTACACATCAGCTGGATGCAAATGTCGTATCTCTTCGAATGAGACAGGAACATCTTGACCTGACGCTCAGCATCCCCACGGCGTGCCTCTAACGAAAGGAAACACGAACCCCTGAAAGCCTAATCAAGGCACCATAGACCACAAAACAAGCGGTGTCCAAAACACTCAGCGATCCAAATAAAGGCTGACGTTTTTTGACGATCCTGTTAGCAGACTGTTAACTGATCCTCACACTGGCCTTCGTCTCATGGCTAATTTCGTCCACGCCGGTCCAGGTGACTATACAGTTGGCTTCGGTCGGCGATCCGAGAACTTGCATAATGGGGTATCGCTGGATAGCGTCTGGTGCCATTATGCTGATGACATTTTTTGGGTCGAAGTTAAGGTCAAACATCCCACTCGACTCATCGTCAATATCTTCGTATCGGTAAGAAACATTAGTCGCTGGCTTCCCAGTTCGGTTCGTAAGCGTCAGATACAGTCGCCGTTTGTTCTTAAGTCGTCCCTTGCTGTCAGTCTCGGTGTAGCGCTCGGTTTCGGCTGAAGGCCAAACACCGGAAGAGGGGTCGCTAGTAGAACTTTGCGCGCGAGAAACGTTCGGTTCACTGGGGGGATCGTAATCACGTGCAACGTTGTTCAGTGTGTTATTAATGATCTGTGTCAACTGCTCATTCGTTGAGTAACTGCTGTAGAGCGCCTTATCTTGGATCGAACTGAGATACTCATCTAATTTAGATAACTGCTGGATCGCCTCAGTTGTCGTCGCCGGAGCGCTTGGCATCGTATTTCTCAGGATTGCGACTCTCTTTCCCTGGCTGTGCAGCAGCTCAATTTCTTCAACTGTTCCAGACGGGTGAGTCTTCGTCGGCGTACCCAGCCGACTAGTGAATACAACTAATCCCATATCAGACGAAGCAACCAACTGCTCGTTGATAAAAGCCTGTGGACCTTGCCCGTAACTTGGGCTCACCCCTTCCTGCCAATCCGTAGGTGAGAAAAGCACTCCGAACCGTCGACTGTAGTTCGTGTTCCACACACGAATGGTGCTATTAATCAAGTTCCGATGCTCTGAAGGGAGGTCACTTGGGCTGGAGAGAAGCACCTGAACGACCGTGGCTACGTATGTCATGAGCAAATGATACCACCAACCACACCTGTTGCTCGGACGTCAGTCGTTGACAACTTCCATGGAGCGGAGCACCAGGATCAACGAAAGTCGTAGTCCTCGTCCATTCCGCTTGAGAACCAGATATCTTCGGCCTCATCGGGTGAGAGTTCATCACTGTCATCGTGATCTTCGCCGATCATACAACGGCATACCTCTTCGATATGTTCTTCGATTCCGTCATGCAAGTAGTCGTAGGAATGGATGTGTTTTGGTCCCGTCGGCATGATGCGAGTTTACATAAAGATTCCTTCTTGCGCTAGGTTGTAGCTCAATGAAACTTTGTCGTCGGGACTCAAGGTAGCGCAGGAAGGTGGGTGCGTCGCAAGCGGGTGGGCACGAGACTACCCGTACAATCAGCGGCTAGCTGCCGCACATCGCAGAGACTCATGATACACGGCCATGACAGCAGGCCACTACGCACTCTGGCTACATTTCGTGATCTACGTTACCGACGTAGCCTGCCCGGCCTGCGACAGCGGAGTCTCTAGCCTCCACGCCCAACTTCTCCGCCATCCTTTCCATGCTCTTCAGCGTCAGGTTGCGCTCTCCTCGCTCGGGGTCGGCAAAGTTGACTTAGGTGGTTGGTTGGGTGATGAGCTTGATGGCTCGTTTGGGTTGTCGTGACGGGGATCTGGTGGTGGAGGCGATACAGGCGCCGGGGCCGTAGAAGAGGCGGATGAGGCCGGGTGGCCAGCCAGGTTCCTTAGGGCGGCCATGATCTCGGGGCCGTTAGCGGTGCGCGGCTGGTGGCGGTCCCCTGGTCGAAGACCACGTCACGGACCCAGTGGAGCCGGTTCTCGATTCCCCAGTGCCCTTACCCAGGCCGCAACCTGCTCGGGCTGAGCCTGCTCCATGGGCAGCGAGCAGACCGGGTAGACCACCTCCACAGTCGTCCTCTTGGCGCTACCGCTGCCGTTCTTGCCTGCGATCCTACGATTCTTGATGGTTCGGGTGCACCGTGGCGTCGGCGCTCACCACCGCCCCGTCCAGGTCCAACGGTTCGAGAAGCTCCCTCATGGCGGGGATCTCATTGGACTTGTCCGCTCTACCCGCGCCTGGGTCAGGACCGTGCCGCTGTCCTGGTCCAGGGCCGACAGGAGGTGCGTCGCCGACGACGCCTGCCCCTGGTGGGCGCCGCGCATGGTCTTGCCGTCCACGGCGATGACTCTGCGGCCGGCGATGGTGCCGGTGCGCGTGTAGAACCACGACGTCAGGTGGGCATCAACGTCTGCGGGGTCCAGGTCCTGGAGTAACCTGCGGATGGTGGACTCCGAGGGCAGGGCCTGGCCCGCCTGAAGTCCCAGGGCCTCCAGGTCGGCGGCGATCAGGTCACTGGTGTGCCCCCAGATGGCTGTCAGGCTCCGGCAGCCTGCGAGCACTCAGGTCACGGTCAGGGACAGGGCCGCGGGTGGGTCATGACGTACCCCGCGCCGGTCGCGGGAGTCGGTGATGCTCCTGAGAACCTGGGCCAGGGGCCGGCGTGACAGGGTGGTCGTGGTGGCCGATGACATCGCAGCGCGACCTCGGTTGGTGACGGGATTGAGTAGATGCCTTCATCGTCACCGTGCGGGGTACGCCGCTCCCGCACCAACACGCCAGCCCCGTTAGAGATCAGACAACCACCCACCGACTTTGCCGACCCCCTGAAAGATGTGCGGTGAATAGATACAAATTGGATATCCCTTAAAATACTCATAGATTCTTAGTATGTTTCTAACAGTACGCTAGCATGTATAATGCTCGCGGAGGACGGAGACCACCTACACCGGAAGGCTCGCCGGCTTGCACTCCATCAGGTCAATCTCTCTATAAGAGGTGATTATGATGACATGCATGGATAAGTTCTGGCGTTGGTTGACGATTCCCACGGTGGCCGTACTGACCCTGGTAGGCGTAGTGGCAGTAGCTCCTACGGCAGTAGCAGACGAGAATACCGCCACAGTGTTTGACACACCGGAGGTGCGATACGTCTGGATGCGCAGCGGCCCCGGTACCAACTACGGTACCCTCGGTCAGCTCAGCGCTGGAACATCTGTCACTCTGGAGTGCTACTCCTACGGTAGTCAGGTCGATGCTCCTTACGGTGCCGCCAACATCTGGTACAAACTCAAGGATCACGACAACGCCTGGGTCAACGACGGTTATATCTACACTGGCAGCGATGAACCTGTGACGGGAGCGTGCACCGACACAGCAACTAAGCCGAAGGTCAACACCTCGGCACAGAAGTACAATCGCACGGCGGCCGTTCAGTGGGCGAAGACTCATGTGTATGACACCGAACAATTCACCAACGGACATGACTGCACGTGGTACGTGTCGCAAGCACTTTGGGCTGGCGGTCTACCCAAATCTCCTGCCTGGACCTCAGACAACGCTTTCCCTTCGCTCAATCCACCAAGGACCGCGACCGGCGCAGACTACCTGAAGAATCACCTGGTCACCGATACCGGTCTAGCGACGATCACTGAGTTGTCGTGGAGCGATAACACTGCTGGAGGCGCCCAGCTTGGCGATATCATCGCCTATGACTGGGACAATGGTGCCGATGGGGTGATTGATCACCACGCCATAGTCACCGGCTTCACTGCCGAAGGTTATCCGCTTGTCTCCCAGCACAGCCTTGCACAACTCGACCGTTATTGGTCCTATTCCGAGTCATCCAACGAGTGGGTTGAGAAGGTCGAGCAGGGAGCACGTGTTTACCTCATTCATATCACCTACTAGTTGACAAGAAACAGATCCGCACATACAATGGGTCATGATAGACATTAACTTATCGTGACCCATTGTATGTGCTCATTTCGACATGAAACCCCATATTATACTTACGACCCAGTCAGTTGGTTGCTAAGCCCAGCAAGAGAGAGTATTCATTGCTCATCCCTTCACGAGACTCCTCAGATAGTGCCAGTCACCAGCGATTGGGGGCTTGACCTCGTTACTGCTGGTCTGGAAATGAATATCCTGCTCGTTTTAGTTGTAATCGCACTATTCAGTAAGTTGAGAGCAACAAAAGGGCAGAGCCGGATTCCTTGGCATCGTATCGCAGCAGTTTGTCTAGTGGCAGCTGCTGTCTTCATCGTCACGATCATAATTGTTTCTATCCCGCGAGTCACATCTATGCCTTATTAGGTGGTAGGAGAAGTGTCATCTCTCTGGGGCGCTGGAGCATGAGCAGCCTCATCCATAACAAATCAATTGCAAATAAGACTCCGCCACCCCGGTGATTCAACCTTTCTGCTATACTCTAGTCATCCCGTAACAAAACTAGGAGGTAACACATGACGGGCAACGTCGAGACATACAGCGAGGATGGCCAGTGGAAGAATCGCGTTCAAGGTAACAGTCGCGCTAGTAATACGTTCGACACCAAAGCTGAAGCGCAAGCCAAAGGGCGTGAGATGGCAAAGAAGCTCCACAGTGAGCACATCATCAAAAAGCGAGACGGCACCATTGGTGAGCGCAACTCCTACGGCAATGACCCTTATCCACCGAAGGGCTAACCAGGGTTTAGTCTAACCAAGTTGCGACAGGAACATCGCAGCAAAAACGGGCGCATCACACCGCGTTAAGCGTGAGCGCCCGTTTTTGCCGTAAAGCTAATGCAGACTAACTGGACTTGTCTGGAGGCACTACAGGGCTTACTCAGTCTAATCATGGGGCCCCGTCTTCAAGGCAGAGTGCGGCAGATTGAAGTATACGCAAAGTACATGAAGCGTCTACCGCCTACCCAAGCAAATCTCTAGCCTCCATGCCCAACTTCACCTCCATCCTCTCCATGTTCTTCAGCGTCAGGTTGCGCTCTCCTCGCTCCACGTCGCCCATGTAGGCGCGGGTGCGGTGGACGCACAGGACGAGCGTCCCGACCGCACCGAGACATCACTTCCTGCATGACATACTGTCCGCCTTCTCTCAGTGGTTTGAGTGCGACAGCCAGCGATGAGGTGTACTATTCGCTCGGAAGCAGGACTACTGACGATCGAGCGGTAAGGTAGTTGCAGTCTTATAGGAAAAACTACCAAATGATCTGCGTGCACATCATTCCACTTATAGAACTACTCTGATGGCTTGTGGGAAAACAGTCGCAGGTCTTGAGATAACGAAAGGAAACATTGTGGCAAAGAATACCGGTCGCGGTTATCGCCGTGGCTTGATCCGTGGTAGATTCCAGAAGTTTAACCCTATCTCGGGGCTGTGGGACAAATACGATCGCCATGGGAACTATCTTAGTTCCAAAAAGTCTGGTGGCCCGTTCAAAGCGATCATTCGATTGATTGGGCGTAATCCTCGACGCCCTAGGTGAGGTGTGGCGGCAATCTAATTCATTTAAAAGTTGGAACATAGAATCCGGTTAGCATATAGACGTGCTGCGTTGTCTGATGGGGAAAGTTTGATTGAATTCTAGCCAACAACCAGGCATCGCAGGCATTGGTCGCGGGACTCGGCTTCATGTGCGGCATATTAGGCTATACAAGGGCATGAGGAAAAAGATATAGCGTTTATTGTGAAGAGGCCACAAACCTAGGCCGTCGCCTGATTCGATGCTAAATCGGGGAACTTGGCTTCTACTCGGCGCAAGCGCTCATCTAGTGAGCTGTAGAGCGTATCATCTACCATCTCACGGCTGCCAGACTCATGGTATAGTTCGCGGCGCACAACAGCAAGATCAGCCCGCAAGCTCTCTTGGCCAGCTGTTAACTCAGCCTGCCCAGCCTTTAGCTCCTGGAATCGTTCGTCTGCTGCCAAATCCATGTCTTTCACAATATCGACAAGAGTCTTGTGGTCTTTGTGTATATCGGTAAGTTGTTCGTCGATGTCACTGAAACGAGCATCGACATTCTTGAACCCTTCAGCCACCGTCTGCGCCAGAGTATCCACCACCTTGCTGAGGTTATCGACTCTGCCGCTTAGCGTTTGTATTTGATTGGCTAATTCCTCATTTGTCATGTATTTATTTAACCACAAACGTTAGTTACAAACAACGGACTAACCGCTACTCAATCGCGCTTACGTTTGCTACAATATTAAGCAGTAATGACGCGAAGAAAAACTACAGATCTGAACCATCGCCTCCGCAAACTCAAAGCTGCACTGCTCGCGGTCTCTCTGACCCTGGCCGGCATCCTGCTGATGATGCTGAACGGTTGGATCGAGCATCTCAAGCTCGGCGACTGGGAGTGGCTGCACTCCATCCCCCTGGGCGAACTTGGTGGCACCCTGTTCGGCGCCGGCTTACTATCCACACTCTTCGAGTACAGCTTCCGCAAGGAACAAGAGGAAGCCACCGTCGAGCAGTTCCGCCAAATTATCCACGAACAAGCACCGGCGATGCGAGATGCGGTAATCGAGGGATTCCGCTTCCAGCGCCAGGACCTGGAGCGCATCGCCACACCCCAGCTGCTGGACGACCTGGCCGAGACCAGCCTGGGACTGCGCTTCGGCGACAAGGCCTTCGGCCGCGAGGTCTACAGCGACATCCGCCACCAGGCCATCGGAGCCGAAGAGCGTTGGCACGACGCCCGAATCGACGCAACCCTGGGTATACCCAGGGTTAGAGGCGAAGCCTCTAACCCTTTCTTCGACTTATACGTCCGCTGGGAGTACACGGTGGTGCCCAAACACCGCTTCCGCAAGTTCGCCGTCGTCTCCGACCGCCGACGCTACGACCAACTGGTCGCCGAACGCGGCGAGACCAGCGTGTGGTACCGCCGACCGGTACCCGGCCTGGCGATCAACGACCCGGAAGTCTTCGCCCTGGAGCAGTTCACTATCAACGGTCGGCCCATCGACTTCACCCGCCAGGCCGACGACGTCTCCCAGGTCTACACCGTCGATCTGGGACAAGACACGATAGACCAAGGCCAGAGCGCAGTAGTGGCATTCAGCTTCCGAACGCTCGTACCCCGTGACGGACACGTCGTCCACATCAACATCGACCGCCCGACCAAAGGACTAGACGTCGAACTGACCTACGACCCTTCCTCCGTCAAGCGCGTTCGCCTGATGGACTTCGCCTCCCGCGGTGATGGCGGTCGCGTCTCGGAGGAACCCGAGACCTCAGTGGTGCGCTACCGCTACGACGGCTGGCTCTTCCCACGAGCTGGACTGGTCTTCGCCTGGACACTGGCTACGGAGGCTGACCAACCCGCTCGACCGCGTCGCCTGGGCCAGCAGCACCGGCCGACGCACGACAACACTCGTTCAGACGAGGCCGCCTGAACGAGTGTTGTCGTGGTGCTTACGCAGGTTCGGGTCAGCAGCCTCCCATGGTGATCACCTCTCTCTCGTCTGGCTACGACCTACAGCATAGGACATATTTGCTTGAGATACATAGTCTCTGGACGCGAGAAGTTGGGATCGCTGGGATGACCAGGTGCCCGCTACCTCGCCCAAGCCGCCCATCTCGCCAGCAGCCGGCGAGTTCGGGGCACGGGTGCGCGTCCGGCGCCAGCAACTGGGGCTGTCCCAGGAGGCTCTGGCCGACCAGTCCGAACTGCACTGGACGTTCATCGGCCAGGTCGAGCGCGGTCAGCGCAACCTCAGCCTCCACAACATCCTGCGCGTCGCTCGTGCCCTGGACGTCGATCCCGGCGATCTGGTGCGAGGGTTGCGATGACCAACGAGTGGAGACTGTCTGGTCTTGTGCCAGCCAATACTGGTACTCATGGAGGCCACGCTCCTCTACAGTCCTCGCTGCCGTTTCATCTCCAGGGTGTTGTCTACCAGCCGTACGGCGATGTCGGTCAGGTCGAAGCGGTTGAGGATGTCATCGTCGAGCATGATCGCCTCCAGGTCGTTGAGGCCGATGAGGTCAATGAGTTGGTCGATGCGCTGTAGATCGGTGTCGGTGATGGCCTCCGGGTACCTGGAGAGCAGGTAGCTGGTGTCGAAGATGTCGCGGGCTTTGGTGCGATTGACCAGGGCGTCGATCTTCAGCGAGGCGAGCTTGTCGATCGTGTAGGTGCGTATACCGTCGATGACAGTGACGTTGGTCTCGTCGATCTGGTTAGCCTGGCGGTAGGAGACCTCGACTTTGAGCGGCTTCATGGCGTCGTCGCGGTAGTGCACTATATGGCGGCGTACCGCCCAGGTGTTCTTGGCGGTACGGAGATTATGCATCGGCATTCCAGCAGCCTCGGCGCCAGCACGCAGAGAGGTGGACAGGTCAACACTGGTGCGCCGGCCATCGAAGTCCAAGTCGGTGGAGAAGCGCGGCAGACCATAAGCCAGCAGCAGAGCGGTGCCGCCTTTGAGGACGAAGTTGTCGCCGGTGCGCGCGGTGACCTCTTGGGCGATGTGGCGCATCAAGTCGACATGACGCTGCTGTTCCGGGCTGAGCGGCTGTGCCTCAAACGGGTCGTCATCAAGGTGGCGTTCAGGTGATGGTAATCGGTATGGATCATCGTCCATACACCGCCCTCAACTCGGCTGCTTCTTCCTCGATCCACCTCCTCAGCTCATCCTGCGCCGTTTCCGGGAAGTGGGGGGCCAGGTGTTCGGCCTGCTCCAGCAGGAAGACTCCCTGCTCGTAGGTGTCCAGCCAGTCGGTAGCGGCTCCGGTCAGGTTGAGAACGCGTCCCCAACGGGTTAGTGACCGGTACAGTAAGTCCAGGATGGCCCGGGTGTGGTTAGCTAGGTAGACCTCACGAGCTTCTGGCGGTACGGCAAGCTTCATCGCCAGCAGACGGTCTCTACCCTCATACACGCCCCAGCCGCCGTAGATGGGAGTGGTATCAATCTCTGCGCTACCGCCCAAGGTGACCTGAGGAGGATTGTCATAGCCCTCTTGCCAGTGAAAGACATCATGCCAGTCCCCACTGGTACCCTCCGGTGCCTGCACGTTCAAGGCATACAGACCGGTGATGTAGTGCTCGGGGTCGGTTGGAGGAATCTCGACCTGTCGCAAAACCGCCGGCCGCTCAAGAGTACTAGCAGATGACACAGCATCGGGCATGACGGAAACTCCTCTCTAATCATAGGTTTATATCATAATTTTAACATATATTGCGCACTTATGCATGCCATGCCATGACGTACACATCGTTTCTTGAGCGCGCCCTCGCGGACGAAACCAAGTTTGTCGAAGAGCTCAAGCGATACGGTGCTGTCTTCGAGTATCCATGATTCCAGACGACGCAGTCCTGGGTGTCAGTCGCCGAGGTACTGGGCGTCCACCGCACCTACATGAGCGGCGTGGAGCGAGGAGAGCGCAACCTGACGCTGAAGAGCGTAGAGAGGATGGCGGAGAAGCTGGAGATGGAGGTGTTGGAGTTGATGAAGTAAAGCACGAACCAAGAATTTATTCATTGGGGCGATTCGCCATAGATAAGCGTATTCGACCATATTCTATTAAGACGAATCCTCATATTCTTAGATACGGCATCAAGTGCAACATCGCGAGATACAATGCGCCAATTAATCAATTCTTGGCCGTCGATGCAAACTTCATTGATACTGATTGTGGCGGAAAAAATGAGCATTATGACCGGTCGCCTCTCCCAATCCGAATGAATATAGTCCACGCATCTAAGTCCACCTATTTCTGCAGATGTTCCTAATTCTTCAATAACTTCGCGCCTAAGACCTTCAACTGGGGATTCGTTAAATTCCACTATTCCGCCAGGAAGGTCCCACCCTTTTTTGTACGAAGGTTTTACTAGAAGTATGCCATCAGAAGTTTCAATTAGAGCATTTACTGAAACTTTCCAATTTGGATCACTTTCTGAAGTCACGAGACCTAAACCACTTTCCTGCCTGAAATATCACATAATCCGCGTTTGCCTGTGCATCTTTGGGTCGAAACAGAACGACACTATGTACCGATTGAGCACCAGCCTCCAATAACTCATCTCTCGCCATCCTTAGGGTGCGTCCACTGCGAATACGATTATCTACAAGCAGAACCCTTTTGCCGCGCACTTCGCTCTTTCTATAATGTGGAATTACCTTTTCGCAGGTAATCACATCTTTTTCAGTTCTAAAGTGAGTCTCCATAAGGCGAAATGGACGATGGTGTATTGCCGCCAGATCTGAAGCAACTCCTATTCCTCCGTAGTGAATTCCTATGACAATATCAAATGCTCTTCGACTAGTGTCAAGATATTTGACAAATCTGTCTATCACTTTTTTATAGGTTCTGAGATTCACTCGCAATCTAACAGTATGAGGGAACGAAAAACTCGCCTGCATACGCCTAGACTGGACATACTCAATGACCAATACGATAGAAGAGATTGCACCGATGCCGGTAATTCCATGCTGGGCAAGTGACGAGACTAGAGCGACGTAATTCATACATACCTCTCGTAATTTGATGCCTCGAGAATCTTAAGAACCGTGTTTCGGCGCATCCGCGACATTCCTTCAATAATACTATCAAGACCAAACACAGAAAGCGCCTCTAATCCTGTTTCTGTTAGATGTTCTTGCAATTCTGATTCGTATATATCTTGATAGTCCACAAGTTTGAGAACGTATCTTGCGCGAGGCAGGTGCTCAGCTTCCATTCGATGTCGGACCAGATTGAGTGTTTTAACGGACTTAATAGAGTTATCTACTATGATTTGTATGCGAGGTTTAATCTCTGAACCAACTAAAAAATTGTGCCTATAGGGGTCTACGATTGAGAGTACGTCATCCTTATATCCTGACAACTTATGAAATCGCCTGTGCATCAACACAGCGGTTGCTAATGGAACTCCAGAGTTTGCTACCGCCAAAAGATGGATAGACGCTGAAGAAAAATGACTTAATTTACAAATATGTTTCGAGACAAACTCAAGGAATTGAGATGAGATCGGTCTCGGCAAGTACACGCTAAATCCACGAGGAGACTCAGGATTGAGGAGCAATACGAATTCATCGAAATCTGACATATTCTAACGACCTTCTTATTATACCATCATGACGGTATTTTCTACTATCGGCAGAGAAGACATTTCAATAGTCATATTTTCCTTGGTTGACAAGCGGCTTAAGTTAAGAGCATGGTGTCAGGCGCTAGGCTAACACAACCCCGATCTCACCAACAGTCTCATAATTGAGACTTCTCTTTGCCAAGTCCATGTGGTATTCAAAGCACCGCGCGCAAGGTCTCAGACCACAATCGGGTCCCACTCCTCACTCCTCCTTCATCTTCTCCTCCATCTTCCTCCAGGCCACCATCCGTCGTCGGATGGTGTTCTCGCTGTACTTGCGCCTGCGCAGCAGGGCGCGGTACTGGCGCAGGTCGCGGTCGGTGAGGTCTAGGACGTCCTTGTCGCGGGCGACGGCCCACTCAAAGATGTCCTGCAGGTCGCCCCAGTACGCCCGGGCGGTCTGGTAGCCGTAGTCCAGCAGGATGTCCTCGCGCAGGTCGAAGAACCGCCGCCAGCGCCGGACCTGTTCCGGAGACAGGTCGGATGGGAAGTCCATGAGGTAGTCGGGGTAGCGCTGCACGGGAGAGCCAGCCGGTCCCGCATCCGGCTCGTCCTGCGCCGGGTTGGCGGTCTGCACCTCGGCCCTGGTGTCTTCGGCGTCGTCACCCGTCGTCTCCTCTGCAGCCATCCTCGATTACCTCTCTCGTCTCCGGCTGTCCGTCATGCCGCCCCCGGTACTGCCTCTGGCCCGGGGATCCGACTCCCTGTATGAACCAACCCTGCCATCGTGTTCCTGAGCGAGCGGGGAGAGCTGGAGGTATTTCCACACTCCCATCCGCCCCGCAAGACGCCCCTCTCGCGGAGGTCTCAACGACGCGCCTCGGGCCGAGAACCACGGAATCGGAGCCCCGAACCCGGGGCGGAGACACAGTGGCGCCGGGTCCCGAGAGTTCTGGATCCGGAGTATCCCGCGGCCTGCCCGATGTTATCACGCTTATGCTTTGCCCCGGGATTCCAACGGTTTACCTTGATTCCGTCCGAATCGGCCGTTATCACCACTGGGGAAGCGCCAGACAGCTCTCCGGCGGCCGGACGGAGCATCGAAAGGAACCCGCCCCCATGCCTACCAACCTCATTCCTCAAGTACCGGAGTCCGATCCCGACTCCTACGCCACCGGCCTGGCACTCTTCGGCCCCTCTTCTCGGGCGGTAGCCCGCGCCACCCGACGTCAGACCGACGCCGTCCTCGGCCGGGCCGAGGTGACCCACGCCAGGGACCAGGCCCGCGCCGTTCTGGCTACCGGCGCCCTGAACAACACTGCCGCTCTGGTCGGCCTGGCCGAGCAGGCCCACCAGATCGCTCCGGCCGGCGCTCCGTACTACCAGGCCATCATCAGCGCCTACGCCTTGAGCACCGCTCAGGACATCGCTGAGTTCTGAAGGGCTAACCATCATGAACGCTAACACCGGCGTCATCACCCTCATCGTCCTGGCTGTCATCGCGGCCCTGGCCCTGCTGGCTGCCGCCTTGATCCTGCTGCTCCCGACCCGGCGGAGGAATGGCAGACCACCGGTCCGACGCCCTCGACCGCTCCACTTGTCCACTATCGACACCGATCGGGCGCAGGAGCACTGGGACATCGCCCGCCGAGCCGCCAGGCTCAAGTGGCAGCAGGACCACGCCGCCTTGCAAGCCGCCCGCGCCATACAGCAGGTAGCACGACGGTATGGGAACAAATAGGGCCCTGGTCTTGTCGTGGCGGGTTGTTGTGGAAAGTACAGCGGGTGTTTTGGTGGCCGTCTTCTGCCGGCCCGTGCCAGTGCGGCTGGCCGGGTGGTTATCTGGTCGGCGGGGTTCCGGGTCGGTTGTAGTGGGTGTCGGGTCGGTTGGGGTTGCGGGATGGATGGGGGTTCACAGGATCGGGTTCCGGGTTCGTAATGGGGTGTGAGGGCGGTTGTTTTCGTCCGGGAACAGTGAAACTAATCGTCAGTAATTGAGAAGGGAGTCTATTATGAGTGACGAGACGAGGAAACGAGTGGCTGGGGTGGTGCACGAGCCGCAATCCGGCGTGTATCGGGCGGTGCTGGCTGATCCGCCGTGGCGGTCGCAGCAGACGGGGCGCTTCGGAGCGGTCCATCATTACGCCCTGATGTCGGATGAGCGCATCCTGGGTCTGGGTGCGGTGGTGCGCGAGGTGGCGGCCGAACAGTCGTTCTGCTTCTTGTGGGTGACCACAGCGACGGTGCCGTTGGGCATCCGGGTACTGGAGTCCTGGGGATTCGCCTACACCAGCTTCTATTTCTGGGCCAAGCCGCGCTACAGTCTGGGTCACACTTTCCGCAATGCCGGGGAGTTGCTGCTTCTGGGAGTGCGGGGTCGGGCCAAGGTGGCGTTCCGCTGCCAGCCCAACTGGGGGTTCCACCCGTTGCAGGAGCACTCGCACAAGCCGGAGGAGATCCACCAGATCGTGGAGCGGCTGGTCGGCGAGGGCCCGTACTTGGAGCTGTTCGCCCGCCGTCCGGCGCCGTCCCACCGTCACTGGGACGTCTGGGGCGCGGAGGTGGACTCGACCGTCTCCTTGGCCCGCTGGGGCTACCGGGTGCCCGGCGACGCCAGGGCGACGGGGCCTGCGGCGGATTCGAAGGAGCGGTCATGAAAGGAGCAGATGATGTCGAGTCCACACGGGTCCGGGGGCTTGGCGGCCGCTTTCTTCCGCAGCTGCCTGTACGTCTTCGCCGGGGTGGTGCTACTGGTCTGGGCGGTCGAGTTGGCCTGCCACTACTGGTGGGTCCTGGTCCTGGGCGCGGGGGTCAGTGCGGCTGCGGCCGTGTGGCGATGGCGTACCCGGCGCTGGTGAGAAGAGTGAGGAGAACGCCATGAGCCGCCGCAGTAATAGCCGGCCTCGTCGCTTCCGGGCGGTGCCCTCCTGGCGGGACCGGGTGGATATGGAGGTGCTGGCACGGGCCCTGCTGCTCCTGGCCCTCGACCTGTCCGGACACGACGACGAGAACGAGACGGGCAACAAGGCCGGCGGCAAGCCCGGGGAGGCGTGCCCTTCCGGTGGGCGGCCCGGCGGCCGGGACCTTGTCGCGGACGGGGCCGAAGAAGGGGGCGCGTCATGACCATCGACTGGCAGTGGCAGGAGATGACGTGGTGCCGGACCATCACGCCGGCCGCGGCCGGAGCGGGACTGGAGCGGTTGGCCACGGCCATCGAGCTGGGGCCGGTGGTCCTGGAACTGCGGGTCGGGGCCGAGGGGGCGCACTGGCTGGTCGGCACCGGAACGCACCAGGAACGCGGCGCAGCGGAGCTGCTGTCCGGGTTTCTGCCGGTGAGACTGCACCCGCCGGCCGAAAGGCGCCAACCGGTGTGCCGGGCGGCGCGACTGCTGGCGGCGGGCGGTTTCGTCAGTGACCTGTCGGAGCGCGTTGCGGCGGCGGTGCGAGCCCTGTACGCCGCCATGACCGGCTTGTCCGGCGAGCAGGAGCTGGTCGTTCAGCTGCTGCTGGGACACCGGCTCAGCCCGGCATTCTTCACCCGGCCGCAGACCCCGCTGTGGTACCAGCTGCTCAACGGCTACGACGCCCAACCGTCATCGCATCGGACGACCAAGCCCGCGGACGAGCAGCATGGTGCGGCGGCCTGCCTGCGCCTGGGATACGCCGGACGGCCGGACTCGGCGCACCACCGCCTCGCCCGGCTACTGGGGGCGCTGCGGGTGGTTGAGACCGCCCGGGCCCGCTTTCGTCTCAGCGGCGAGGCGCCCGAGCGGCTGGATAAAGCGGCGCGTCCCTGGCGCTACCCGCTGCGGCTGCGCTCGGGTCAACTGGCGGCCCTGTCCGGCTGGCCCATCGGCGAGCCACCGCTGCCGCTGCTGGGCAGCCTGCATCCGCGCCTGATCGCCCCGCCGCCCGAGACAGGTGCGGGTCCGAGTCGTCGGGTGATCGGCGTCGGCGCGGCGCCGGGCAACGGGCAGACACGGGTGCGCCTGCCCATCCAGGATGCCGTCTACCACACCCATCTGCTGGGGCCGACAGGAGTGGGCAAGTCCACGCTCATGCTGTCCCTGGCACTGGCCGACGCCGCCGAAGGGCGAGGTCTGCTGCTTCTCGACCCCAAGGGCGATCTGGCCATCGACCTGCTGGCACGCATCCCCGAGCAGCGGGCCGACGACGTGGTGGTCATCGACCCGGCCAACCCGGCGCCGGTCGGTCTTAATCCTCTCGCCGGACCCGAGCATCAGGCACCGGCCACCGCCGAAGCGCTGGTGGCGATCCTGGCCGCCCTGTTCAAGGACAACTGGGGTATCCGCACCGCCGACGTCCTGTCCGCCGCTCTGCTGACACTGGCCCGCACCCCGGGAGCCAACCTGCTGTGGCTGGTGCCACTACTGACCAACCCAGCCTTCCGCCGCCGCGTACTGACCATGGGACCGCCCGACCCGCTGGGCACCGGCGCCTTCTGGGCGGCCTACGAGGCCAAGAGACCCCAAGGACAGGCTACTGAGATCGCGCCGGTGCTCAACAAGTTGCGCCAACTCATCATGCGCCCCGGCCTGCGGGCGGTCCTCGGCCAAAGCAATCCGCGATTGGACCTGCGCGACATCCTCACCAGGCGGCGCATCGTGGTGGTCAACCTCAATCGCGCCCGGATCGGCGCCGGAGCGGCCCGACTGCTGGGCAGCCTGCTGCTGGCGCAGCTGTGGCACCACCTGTTGTCCCGCCAGGCGCTGCCGCCCGAGCGGCGCCACATCATCAGTGTATTCATCGACGAGGTGCACGACTTCCTGGCCGGGCTGCCCGGCGACCTGTCCGACGCCCTGGCGCAGTCCCGCTCCCTGGGAGCCGCCTTCCACCTGGCCCACCAGTACCGCACCCAACTGAGCCCGCAGATGATCCAGGCCATCGAGACCAACGCCCGCAACAAGATCTACTTCAGCCTGTCCGGCACCGACGCCTCCGCATCCGCCCGCCTGGCACCCGACCTGGAGGCCGCCGACTTTCAGTTATTGGGCCGGTACCGGGCCTACGCCCACCTGATACACCACGGCCGGCCCACCGACTGGTTCACCATCGCTACCAAAACGGCTCCGCCGCCGCTGCGCGACCCGGCCGACCTGTACGCCGCCAGCCACACCCGCTACGGCATCCCCGCCCAGACGACCGAGACCGAGCTACTGCACCTGATCGACCCGCCACCCAAGCGAGCCAGCGACCAGACGCCGGCGCCCATCGGAAGGACAAGACGATGACCACCCGCACCAACAACGAGCAAGAGCGTCTGTCTGCCAGACGGTTCGGCAGACGCGCCGAAGCGCCCAACCGGACGGCAAAAGCGCATGATACCGGGGAAAACGCCCGCCCAGTGACGGTGACTGACCCCTCAATCAAGGGTCACCACCACCCGGCGACCGGGTCGCGGCGACCGGAGAGAGGAAGTAGGCAACCATGACCGGTCTGCCCAAAGCTCTGACTCATCCCATCCACCTGCGTCTACTGCGCCTGCTGGCAGCCCACCGCTTCGCCACCACCACTCAGCTGGCCCGCCTGACTGTCGACGCCTACGTCTCGCTGCGCTCTGGATTGCGACAGAGTCTGCGCCACCTGAACAAACTGCGCGCCCACGACCTGGTCACCCGCCTGGAACGCCGCGTCGGCGGCTGGCAGGCGGGATCGTCGGTCACCGTATGGGCGCTGACCACCCACGGGCATCGCGCCCTGACCGGCAGCCGCGCCCGCCGACGTCCCCACGAGTTGTCCACCGGCTTCCTGGCACACCAGCTAGCCGTCACCGAGACCAGCACCATCATCACCGAGACCGTACGAACCATGGGAGGAGGCGACCTCCAACTGGACACCGAACCCAACTGCTGGCGCACCTACTTAGGCGCCGGCGGCGAGCGCCTGACACTGCGTCCCGACCTGGCGGCGACCATCACCAGCCCCGACTACCAGGATCGCTACTACCTGGAAATCGACCGAGCCACCGAGAACCCCGCCCGCGTCATCGTCGCCTGCCACCGCTACACCGCCTACCACGATACCGGCGCCGACCAGCAGCGCACCGGCGTATTCCCACTGGTCGTATGGGTCGTACCGCACACCCGGCGCCGTCGCCGACTCCAAGAGGCCATCGCCCGAGACACCGCCCTGAACCCCCGACTGTTCCGCGTCATCACCCCCGATCAACTGCCCGGTCTCATCCACGACGGCCCCGACGCACTACCACCACCCGCAGTACCGACCACTTGACTTCCATTTCATTTAGAGTCTCAATAGAAAGAGGATGAAACAGTCCGGCCAAAAACACGCCAGGCAACCGGGCGATAGAAGAAAAGCAATCCTCGACCCCAATCACCGGGGAAGAGAGTCGGACAAGACAAGGAGAAATTCATTATGACATCATCACCGCCCACCGACCCCTTGACCGCTATGAGCCAGACCCTGACCCCCAAACGAGCAGTATCCTACCTGCGAGTATCCACCCGCGAGCAGGCCAGGCGCGGCGGAAGGGACGAGGGATTCTCCATTCCCGCCCAACGAGCGGCCAACAAGCGCAAGGCCCTCGCCATGGGCGCCATTATCGCCAAGGAATTCGTTGAGGGCGGCGTGTCCGCCACCACCACCCGACGACCTGCCCTGCAATCCATGCTGACCTACCTGGAGGAGGAGACCGCCGCCGGACGCGCCATCGACTACGTCATCGTCCACAAGCTCGATCGTCTGGTGCGCAACCGCTACGACGATACCACCCTGGGACGACGCTTCGACGAACTGGGCGTTCGCTTGGCCTCCACCTCCGAGAACATCGACCAGACTCCCGGCGGGCTGCTGCTGCACGGCATTATGGCCTCAATCGCCGAATTCTACTCCGCGAACCTGTCCAACGAGGTCAAAAAGGGCATGGACGAGAAAGTCCGATCCGGCGGCTGCATCGGACGCGCCCCGCTGGGGTACCGCAACACCGTCACCCACATCAACGACCAGGAGGCCCGCACCGTTGTCATCGACAACCAGCGCGCCTCACTGGTGACCTGGGCCTTCCGCGCCTACGCCACCGGCCAGTGGACACTCAAATCACTAGCCGCCGAGCTCGAAGCGCGCGGCCTGACCACCGTACCCACCGCCAAACTGCCCGAGAAACCACTCTCGGTGCAGTCCCTGGGCAAACTGCTGCGCAACACCTTCTACATCGGACAGGTCACCTACCGGGGCACAATCTACCAGGGCAACCACCAGCCACTGATCAGCCGGGAGGTCTTCGACACCGTCCAGCTGGTACTGGCCGGGCACGCCAACGGCGAACGCACCCTCAAACACCCCCACTACCTGAAGTCCACCATCTACTGCGGCATCTGCGGTTCACGACTCATCATCACCAACGCCACACCCAGGAACGTGACCTACCAATACTTCGTCTGCCTGGGCCGCCACTCCAAGAAACAACCCGACTGCACCTTCCGCGCCACCCTGGCCGAACAGATCGAGGATGAAGTCGCTCGCATCTACCAGCGCCTCTGCCTGTACCCCGCCGCCCGCCGACAACTGGAGCAGACCCTGCACACCCAACTGACGGAACTGTCCAAGCAAACCGCCCAGGAGCTGGACGACCTGACGGCCAACTGCCGCCGACTGGAGCGCCAGCGAGAAAAACTCCTCCAAGCCCACTACGCCGACGCCATCCCCCTGGAGACCCTCAAAACCGAACAAGCTCGCATCACCCACGAGCTGACCGCCATCCAACGACGGCAGGCTACCTTGAATCAGGATCTGGACACTAAGCAGGAGCTCATCACCCAAGCCCTCGACCTGGCCCAGCACACCGCCCACGCCTACCGACGGGCACCCGACCACATCCGCCGCCTACTCAACCAGACCCTCTTCGACAAGATCTACATCACCCCCGACGACCACACCGGACGACTCACCACCACCGCCCGCACCCAACCACCATTCGACACCATCCTCAAAAACCAAACAGAACCCACCGACGACAACGCGCCGGTACCCGCCACCAGCAGCGAGATTTCCACCACCACGGCGACCGACCTCGCAACCTCCAATGTTCCGCAAACTCCACCGGCAGGGGGTCACCAAGTCGCATCAGACACAAAACCCGACCTCATGAACCCCTCCCGCACACGACCAAACACACTCGAACAGACCCAAAATACCCCTAAAACCAAACAAAAACCCGCGCCATGGGTTCACCATGACACGGGTTTGAGTATGGACTCGATGGTCGGGGTGACTGGATTTGAACCAGCGACCTCACCGTCCCGAACGGTGCGCGCTACCAAGCTGCGCCACACCCCGACGCTTGATTTATTATAGCTTAGCTGTCGGGGTATGTAAACTATCTATCTGCTCGCTTGATGATGTCTAAGATTGATCTGCTGCTATCGTCATCTTCGGAGCTCGAATGGGAAAAAGCATCAGCTAACTTCTTCGAGGCAATTTTATCGCAACCAGCAACTGTGCCTGCGATCAACGCTGTAATGGCTAAGCTAGAGACGAAGGCTTTGCTCACATCGCGAATACCTTCTCGATCGGCGTCTGACAGTTCTGGTAGTTGCAGCTTTTTCATGGAGATTAATTAATCGGAGACTTCTACGCCCATGCTGCGAGCGGTGCCAGCGACAATCTTGACAGCGCCTTCTAGGTCGATAGCATTGAGTTGATCCATTTTGGATTTGGCGATTTCCTCGAGCTGTGCGCGCGTAATTTTGCCAACCTTATCAACATGTGGCTTGCCACTACCCTTTTGGATGCCGATGGCGCTGCGAATCATGTCGTCGACAGGTTGGCCTAGACAGTTCCAGGTGAATGTGCGGTCTTCGTAAACTTGAATATGGACGATAACGTCCTTACCCATCATGTCTTTGGTGGCCTCGTTGAATGGATTGATGAAGTCCATCATATTCAACCCCCATTGACCAAGCGTCGAGCCTACTGGTGGCCCAGCAGTGGCGCGGCCAGCCGGAATACGAAGCTTCAAATTACCGATAATTTTCTTTGCCATAATTTTCCTTTACTAAATATATTGAGAAGCTAATATTTAGTGCGTAACTGCTATAGTATAGCTGTTATTGCACAATTTTGCAAATGCACTAGACTTTCTTGACCTGAAGAGCGTCAAGCTCAACAGGCGTGTCGCGACCAAACATGCTAACCATAACTTTGAGAGTGCCCTTGGCGGCGTCAATTTCGCTGACAGCGCCATCAAAGCCTTTGAACGGCCCGTCAATAATGTTGACGACCTCGCCCTCTGAAAAGTCGATTTGGTGTTTAGGATCCTCGATGTCCATCCGTTTTTTGATCTTAGTGATCTCAGCTTCAGATACTGGTGTCGGCGAAGTGCCGCTGCCGACAAATCCAGTGACTCCTGGCGTGTTGCGAACGATGTACCAGGTTTCGTCGGTTAGTTTCATCTCTACTAGCACATAGCCCTGGAAAATCTTGGCGTCGACGATTTTACGCTTGCCGTTTTTGATTTGGACTTGCTTTTCTTTCGGGACAATGGCGTCGAAAATCTTGTCGGCCATATCAATGGTTTGTGCGCGCTGGCGGATGCTGTCAGCGACTTTCTCTTCGTAGCCGCTGTAGGTGTGGATAGCGTACCACTGCCGCGAACTGTCGTAACGATTAGATTTTGACATAAGATCCTTTCTAGTTTGTTCCCATTATTAGTTTGAAGAGCCAAGCGAAACCGTAATCGAGCAAGATGATGACCAAAAACAGCGCAACGGTAAAAATTATCAACGCGCCTACCATGCTCCAAGTCGTACGGCGGTCTGGCCAACGGACTTGTTTGATCTCCTGCCATGAACCGCGGAAATAACCGGTTAAAGCTCTTAGTGGGTTGCCATGCTTTGACTTAGCGTGCTTAGCGCTTCTGTCGTTGGTTTTGGCTGATTTTTTGGCGCTAACCTCTGCTTTGGCAGATTTCTTGCTAGCAGATCGCTGGGCGGCGACTTCTTTGGCGGTTTTTAGGACACTTGGTCTTTTTGGTTTGGCAGCCTTGTCGCCAGCGGTAATGCGGGTGACGTGGCTTTGTGATTTTTGTTTCGACTTGCCTTTTGCGGATTTGGCCACGATAGCTTTTCCTCCCAAATTAAATAGTCTGGTATGCTCCAGACTGTCAAGTCAATTATACGACGCGCAAATAAAAATAGCAAGTGATAATAGGGGTCTTATTTTTTTGTAGCTGGCAGCGAAAAGCTGAATGTTGAGCCGTGATTGAGACGGCTTTTGAGCTTGATTTCGGTTTTGAGCTTGAGAGCGAGTTTGGCAACGACGTAAAGCCCTAGCCCGGTGCCGCTGGTTTCGCGCGTGCGGTAATCTTCGCTGCGCCAGAATTTTTGGTACAAGTGAGCTTGGTCGCTGCGGCTGATGCCGATGCCAGTGTCTTTGATGGCGAAGTTGATAGTGTTGTTTTCGCCTGGTTTGACGATGACAGTGACGCCGCCCTTTTCGGTGTAGCGGATCGCGTTAGTGATGAAGTTTTGCAAGACCTCTTTGAGGTAGAGGCGGCTTTGACAGACTTGGCCGACTTGCGGCGCGATATCAATATCAAATGTCAGCGATTTGTCGGCGGCTTGCGGCGCGTATTCGGCGTATAGCTCGTCGATTAATGCTTGGACGTCGATATTTTCCGGCTCGTCGGCGACACCGCGTTCGGCGCGGCTTAGCGTCGAGAGATCGTTGACCATTCGCGCCAGGAAGACGACTTGCTCGTGTGCAGTTTTGACGCTATCGACTAGTTTCTCTTTAGGGATATCCGGATGTTTAATCATCAGTAGAACGTTGCTTAATGATCCTTCAGCTATAGTTATTGGTGTGCGTAGCTCGTGGCTAACTACTGAAATGAACTCGTCGCGTTCATCATCGAGAGACTTCTGTTTAGTGATATCGCGCAAAATGACAACATAGCCGTCATCGCTAGTGCTATTGGAGCTGCGAATTGGCGAATATGTGGCACTGAGCAGGATGTTTTCACCGGATATTTTGGCAGTAAGGTCGTCGCGGTACTGCGTAGTTTTGGCGGAGTGCAGCTTATCGGCGAACTTAAAAGGTTTTTTATTCTTATCGACAATCGAGATGATATCATCAATGCATCTTCCGGCGATGTCGATGTTGGTATCTAGAAGATTCAGTGCTGCAGCGTTGTATAGCGAGATAGTGCCATTCTTGTTAGTGCTAATAATAGCGTCTGAGAGATTGTTGACTATTGTAACGATACGGTCGCGCTGTAGGCGTTCGGCGGTTTGGCTACGTAGGAGTTCGGCCTGATCAATAGCTTGCGCCGAGATGATCATCTTAACCATATAGCTGACAGCTAATGTCCCTAGGAAATGAATGATAATCGAGACGACCTGCTTATCATCATTGGCGTGAAGGATGACGCTGCCAGATGCAGCAGCGAATAACGTGACAATACTGATATTGATACCGGTCTGGCCTAGATAAACAGAACTAGCCAGTAATAGCGCCGACCAAGTGTAAATTAGCGGCATGTCAAAACCTGACAGTGTTAACACGTATGCTAGCGCGAGAATATGGTAACAGATTAACCCGATGATGTAACTGTTTTGGCGTTTTGGTGTCACGAAAAAATGCCAAAATCCGACAATAATCCAACAGGTATTAATTATATAAAATGCTGGCGTGATTGTCGTCGGTTGATTTAGTGGCGAAAACTGCATGAAAACGCTATATGCCACCAATAATAGCGGGATCAATAAGCCAATCCAGCGGATAATCCGCATACGATGTGTCGACGGATCAATGTCGATGTAATCTTTTATTTGGCCACCCATAGTTAGTTACTAGTATAACCGCAAACGCAATTTATGAAAAGACTTAGACGACCGGGGTTTCGCGCTTGAGTTGTTGACGGTGCAAACGGTAACGTGAGTCGTAGCGTTCGACCTCGCGCCAAAATGCGGCGGAGTGGTTCATGTGGCGCGTGTGACAGAGCTCGTGGATAAGGACGTAGCGGACTAGCTCGTCGGGCAATTTCATCAAAGCGATATTGAGGCTAATCGTACCATTAGAACTGCAACTTCCCCATCGGCTGCCGGCGTGACTAAAGCGCAGGCGCTGATACGAAAAGCCGTGTTCGCGCGCTAAGTCCTCTAACAGCGGTGGTAAGTATTTTTTGGCATCGCGTCGCAAAATCTTGATAGCTTCGTCGCGGATTTGCTGCTGGATATCTTGGTCTTCGAGCGAGAATTCGGGTGGTAACTTGACTACAAGCCTGTCGCGTACGGTACGAATTTCTGGCTGCTTTACCATTTGCGTTGGCACAACGGCGAGCCGGTGGCTTTTACCGATGAGCTGGTCTTCGGTATACGGTTGAACGACAGATGAGGCTTTAGCCATCTTGCGCAAATCTTCGCGTGATCGCTCAATAAAAGAGCGAATGAACGCCAGCGGCACCAACCGGCCGCTAGTAACTACAAAACGTCCGTCAGTGCCTAGTTTGATACGCGTGTAGCGGGTATTGCGGCGCGTGATAACAATTTCGCCGAATTCCGGGTCGTTGATGGTTTGGGTTTTGGCGGGCATATTATTGGATGCCTACGCTGCGCCGGCGCGTTTCGGGGCGTTGCCGCGCAAGGACGGGAGTCGGTCGACCAGCACGGTTACTGTCGCTTAAACGTGCTAACACGGTACGGGCTTGGGTCTTGTAGGTATGCTTGCCACTTATGACGACTGCCCTTTCGGTAGAATTTGGCTCAGTGAAACTTTTTATGGCCGCATCAAAGCCCATTGCATCGAGAGAATTAGTTTTTTGTATACGGCGTCGACAGGTTGATTCATCAGTTTGTACCCATATAATAAGCGGTTTGTAGCCATGTCCCTTTACCCAGCGGGCGAACTCAGCGCGTCGTACGCGGCTCAAACTGTCACCTTCATAAATAAAAGTCTGTTTGGTGCGTACTATCTCGTTTAAAAATCGCTGGCAGATCTCCTCTCCGGCACTGCTGTCTAGACTACGCTGTATGACAAAAGGTGAATCGATAAACGGCGCATTGAACATTTCAGAGAATTGCTGCGCGAAAAATGTCTTGCCGCTGCCTGGCAGTCCGACCATCATGATAGCGTGTGGCTGGGAGATAGAGCTAGAATTCATGTAGACATTATACCGTAATAAAATTAAAAACCACAACTGTAAGCGTTGTTGGGTCTCCGTTCGTGGCAGGGGCATGAGGAATCGAACCTCAATCTACGGTTTTGGAGACCGTTATACTAGCCGTTGTACTATGCCCCTCTACTTAGGTTCCGATTAGAATTATAGCAGATTATACTATCTCAAAAAAGGGATTGTAATTTCGGTTTTATGCATCTTCGTCAATGACGACGTCTTTCGCTTGGTCTTTACGGATGCGAACGGCGCGCTTGAAGCGGCGGTTGGCAGTCTCGTCAGCGGCATGCGGAATCGGCGGCAGCGACAGCAAGCGCTCGGATTTTTCTTTGTCGTCATCGAGGCTCGATACAGCTTCAACAAAAAACTTATCAATTAGCCACTCGCGCCCTGGCGGCGTTTGTCCGGTGACGGTAATGCGCCAGCGTTCGTCGCCCCACTTGTCTATATTAGTGATGCGCAGCGGGTGCGCCAGCATCATCGTTCCTTTCGGGATAGCAGCGATAATTCGGCGAATAGCGGCGACGCCAGCTCGCTTATCGCGGACAAAGATATCGACGGCAATTGTCCGGACTCCATGTGGTGTGACACGGGCGCCAGTGATGTTTTGGTTGTGAACGGTGATGACTTCGCCGTTGAGAGCGCGAATACGCGTCGAGGTTAGTGTGAAGCGCTCGACGACGCCGCTCAAATCCGTGAATGGGTCGAGCTTGACGAAATCGCCGATTTTGTACCAGCCTTCAGAAATCATAATGGCTCCGGCGGTGAGGTCGCGCAAAATAATGCCAATGGTCTGCCCGGCTACTAAAGCAAACATTGCTCCCGCTCCGATAGCCGCTAATCCGCCAGAGGTGCTGGAGTTGGAGGCGGTCGGACTGAGTATCCGCCAGGCTACATATCCAACCGATACGACTACTAGTGCTCGAATGATGGCGATAGCTACACTTAAGTATGTTTCGGTCTGGCGCAGCCGTGTAACGCGAGCTTCATCTGATTCGTTGTCGCTACGTCGTCCGATGCGCTGAGCGATTAGGATTAAACCGCGTGCTAGAAATTTACTTAACCAGTATGCGACTATCATCGATACAATTAGTACGATCATTGAACGAAAAGCGTTGGGCGAAGTCAGCAAACTCTTCAAGTCGCTAACCACTGATTTTGATGTTTCACTATCCATACTTATATCATGCACTGTTTAGTGCAAAAAATCTATATGTTTTCACGGTAATTTTCACGAAAAATACCGAAAATGCTTAATTCTGTTGCAATCATAAGTGTAAAGGCGCTATACTGTTATATAAACAACATAAGGGGAATGATATTAGGTCACGGTGTAAACGAGTAGGGTTTTTATGAAGATACTAATGTTAGGGTGGGAGCTCCCACCGTATAATAGTGGTGGCCTCGGTGTTGCATGTTATCATCTATCTAAGGTATTGGCTCAGCAAGGGGTGTCGATTGACTTTGTGCTTCCCTACACTGCTCAGCATGACGATATAGATTTCCTTAATATTTACTCGGCGACCGAACTGCCGCCTTTTCACGGCGACAAGGCGCTAAACTCTTATGGCGGCGGTGCAGTTACTACGCGCAATCTCGACGACGTGCCTGCTGGCGATTTGTCGACGATGCGTGGCGTGCAAAAACAATATGTTGATTATGTCGAACATCTAGTCGACCGGATTGATAAACCGGATATTATTCACGTTCATGATTGGTTAACGATGGAAGCTGGTATGCGCGCTAAGCAATTGACTGATGCGCCGCTAGTTGTCCATGTGCACGCGACAGAATTTGATCGTGCTGGCGCTAGCGAGTTTGGCAATCCGGTTATCCACGAGATTGAATATAACGGCTTAATGATGGCGGACAGAATTATTGCGGTCAGCAACATCACCAAAGGTATCATCGTTCATAAGTATCATATCCCTGCCGACAAAATTGAAGTTGCGCACAACGCTATCGACACTGATTCGCTGATAAATTACGATTACGATCGGCGGACCTACCGCTACATTGAATTGCTAAAAGACGAAGGTTACACGGTAGTCTCGACAGTGACACGGTTCACTGCTCAGAAAGGTTTAGTGCAGCTGATGCGCGGCTTCGCTAAGGCTTGCCAGCAGCACGATCGTTTCGTCTTCTTGCTAGCTGGCGACGGCGAGCAGCGCGACGAGCTGATCCGAATTGCCGCTAGCCACGGTATTGCCGATAAAGTTTATTTCACAGGCTTCGTCCGCGGCAAACAATGGCGCGACGCGTATCGCGTATCTGACGTTTTCGTGATGAGCTCGGTCAGCGAACCGTTTGGTTTGGCGGCGTTAGAAGCGGCGCATTACGACACGGCGCTGATTGTGACTAACCAATCTGGTGTCGGCGAAGTTATCGATACGGTTTTCCGTTATGATTTTTGGGACACTCACAAGTTGGCTGATCAGCTAATCAGCTTGGCTAAGTCGCCGCAGCTACTAAATGAAATGAAACATGGCATCAAGTCGGAATATGCGCGCATCAGCTGGGATGACGTTGCTCGCAAATGTTTAGAGATTTATGGCCGAACCCGGAAAGGAGCTAAAAAATGAGTAAAAAACGCGGCGTAGTTTTGTACTTGCATATGCATCAGCCGTGGCGGGTCCGCGAGTATTCGGTGTTTGATATTGCGCTTAAGCATGATTATTTTGACAATTTCGCTGATAAGTATCGTAGTAATCATTTCATATTCGAGAAAGTTGCCGACAAATCGTATCGGCCGATGCTGACTTTGTTACGCAAACTATTGGCGACGCATCCGGATTTTTGCGTATCGCTGTCTGTCACTGGGACGTTGCTTGACCAAGCGGAGCGCTGGGCGCCAGATGTAATCGATTTGCTGCGCGATATTATTAGTACTGGTCGCGTCGAGATTGTCGGCGAAACTTATTATCACAGCCTGGCGTTCTTCTATAGCCGCGATGAATTCCAGCGGCAAGTCGATATTCACCGCCAGAAAATCCGCGATTTGTTCGGCGTCGAGACGACGACTTTCCGCAATACCGAACTGAGTTACAACAATGAGCTGGCGCAATGGGCTGATAGCCAGGGTTACAAAGGTATTATTGCTGAAGGCTGGGATAAGGTTCTCGGTTGGCGCAACGCGAATTATATGTATCGGCCTGCTGGCGCGCAGAATGTCAAGTTGTTGCTGAAAAATTACCGTTTGAGCGACGATATTGCTTTTCGTTTCAGTAATCGCGATTGGGAATCGTATCCATTAACTTCCCCAACCTACGTTGATTGGGTCGACTCAAGTATGGGCCACGGCGGCGAAATCATCAATTTGTTTATGGATTTCGAGACATTTGGCGAGAACATTTGGGCGGACACTGGGATCTTCGAGTTTTTTGCGGACTTTGTTGAGCGCTGGCTGGGGCGGTACAATCATACTTTCTATACGATTAGCGGAGCTTGCCAGGCGTTGGAACCGCACGACGAGATCGACTGTCCGCAGACGACGACTTGGGCAGATACTGAGCGTGATTTGTCGGCCTGGCTGGGTAACGACATGCAGCACGAGGCGATGCGTGATTTGTACGCGATGGAGCGCGATGTTCTCGACTCGGGTGATATCGGTTTAATTGCTGACTGGCGGCAATTGACGACTAGCGATCATCCTTACTATATGTGTACTAAATATTTTAATGATGGTGATGTGCATGCCTATTTCAGTCCATACGACTCGCCGTACGACGCCTTTTTGTATTTCATGAATGCGCTGCGCGATATACGCTACCGGCTACACGAACATAACATTGCGGGGTATTGATGGCGCGTCCGATAGTTCTTAGCAACAACGAATTGCATGTAGGATTGAGCCGCTATGGCGAGGTTAGCGATGTTTATTTTCCTTACGTCGGCTTAGAGAATCACACTATTGGTAGTAATACGCGCCATCGCGTCGGCGTGTGGGTAGACGGCCAAGTTTCGTGGTTAAGCGACGGCGGCTGGACTTTTAAATACAATTATCACCACGAAGCGTTAATCGGCCATATTGCAGCGACAAACGGGCAACTCGGCATCATGCTAGAATTCGATGATGCCGTCGATACTGATTTCAACGCGCTGCTGCGAACGATTCACGTTGTCAATATGCGCGCCGAAGCTCGCGATATCCGGTTGTTTATGCACCAAGCTTTTATTATCGGCGACTCTGGCAGCAACACTGATACCGTACAGGTTTTGCCTGACGATAACGCTATTGTGCACTATCGCGGACGGCGGACGTTCGTGGTGTCAGGCCAAGTTGATGGCGGTGCGTTCTTTGATCAGTATGCTGTCGGTGTGTTTGGACTGGAAGGGCGCGAAGGTACTTATCGCGATGCCGATGATGGCGAACTGTCGAATTCGACGGCTGAACACGGGCGAGTTGACTCGACGATTCGTTTCAAACTTGAGATTGCCGGCCATGGTTCGGTGCGAGTAAATTATTGGCTGGCCTGCGGTACTTCCCTGCGCGAAGCGCTCTACATTCACAAAAGTATTATTTCGCAGACAATTCACAAGCGGTTGGCGGCCACGGCTAAATGGTGGCGGCTATGGCTTCGTCCAGCTAAAAAAATAGCGCAGCGTATCGAGCCAGAGTACCGCCAAACATTCGTTAATAGCACAATGATTATCAAGGCGCACATTGATAAGCGCGGTGCCATTATTGCTAGCAGCGACGGCGAAGCGCTGAACTATCAGCGGGATGCTTACGCGTACTGCTGGCCGCGCGATAGCGCTTATGCTATCTGGCCGCTGATTCGGATGGGATATACTGAGGAGGCTTATAATTTCTTTGATTTTTGCCGGCGGGCGCTTAGTTCGCGAGGCTATCTATCGCACAAGTATCGCGCCGACGGTGCGCTAGGCAGCAGCTGGCATTCGTATGTTCACCCGGATGGTACGGTTTCGGCGCCAATTCAGGAAGACGAGACCGCCTCGGTGCTCTTTCTATTTTGCCAGTTCTACAACAAAACGCGCGACGATGCGCTATTGCAGCGTTTTTATATGCCGTTAGTGGTGCCGATGGCGAATTTCCTCTCGAGCTATATTGATAATCGCACTCACCTGCCGAAACCGAGCTACGATCTCTGGGAAGAACATTTTATGGTGACAACTTACACTACGGCAGTTGTTCAGGCGGCGCTATTTGCAGCTGCCAACTTAGCCGACCAGCGCCAAGACGAAGTCAGCGCCGTTGCTTGGCGGACAGTCGCCGAAGATATCAAGCAAGCTGCTCAAGAACGCCTTTACGACGGACGACAAAAGGCTTTCCGCAAAGGATTACGCCGCAACAAAAACGGCACGTACACCCCTGACGAAACAATTGATATGTCAGGTGTGTACGGCGCCTTTATCTACGATTTGGTTGGCGATAACGAGCTTGATGATGTTGTGAAGACAGCGCTTGATCGTTTTGGATTTGCGCTAGATAAGCCAGGCTTGCCGCGCTATGAGGGCGATGCTTATTATCGCAGCTCGGATGATTCTCCTAGCAACTGGTGGTTTATTGTGTCGCTGTGGTTGGCGCAATACTATTTGAATCGCGGCGACGAAGCTACTGCACGGCATATAGTTTCGTGGGTGGCGAATCAAGCTTGGCCGACTGGTATTCTGCCAGAACAAGCCGATCCAGTTTCCGGGCAAGGACGCTCGGTAGCGCCGCTTTGCTGGAGTCAAGCGGAATTTGCTTCAACAATTTTAGATATAGCGAAAAGGTAACGTTATCAGTGATGGTGGGCTTTAATTCAAAAACAAAATTGAAAATATCCAGAGCGTTTCGCCACGCCACGCCGCGGCATATTGCTAAGACTCGCGCTACGCGGCAGGCGATGCGAAGTTTTGCTGATCGCGCAGGCTTAGTCTATTTTGGTTACGCTAATCAGCACGACGATGATCATCGTTTGGTGCGCGGACATACGGTTTCGCATACGCATATCGATGACCATCTCTGTATTGGTACGATTCGTAGCTATGATGTAGCTATTCTACAGCGGCGCGATACTATCCGTGTACGCCAGGGCGACTCTCATAAATACAAAGACCGACGCTGCCATTGGCTAATTGCCACAGTTGATTTGCACACCGAGAAAGTCCTGCCGCATATCTACATAGGCATGAAGCGGACGGATTCAATTTACCGGGCATCATATAGCGCCTTGCAACCACTTATTCTCGGCGCGACAGCGCATTATTCGCAAGAGTTTCTTAATAAATATAATATTTATGGCGTTGCTACTCATGCGATTGAGATCGAATCAATACTATCGCCGCAGGTGACCGAAGTGCTAGTGTCGCACTTTGATAGGATTAATATTGAGATTGAACACAATACGATATACCTTTATACCGAAAACGAGCGTCCGAATGAAGCGCAAATTGAAAAGTTAGTTTCGAATGCGCTATGGCTGGCTGAGGTGATTGATACCGCTACGCAATAAAATAGCCTCGAGCGAGGCTATTCATCATTACTTCAGTTGCGCTGGTGATTTGCTTAACCCTTGCGCGGCTTGACTTCGTTGCGGCCAAGCGACTTCTTGGTTTCGGTGTAGGTAGCGTGCTTGCGCGCCTTCGGATCGTATTTGCGCAGAACTAGCTTGCCTGGCGTATTCGCCGTGTTCTTGCGCGTTACATAAGTACGATGACCCGTCAGATTGCTAACGAGTGCAATAATCTTGCGCTTAGTGTTATTCTTCTTTGCCATAACTTCCCTTTAATGTTGTTCTAAAACTTCAGTAACTAAGTATAACAGATTGGTGTAGCGATTTCAAGTTAGAAATATACTTATCGCCAGCGTATGATTTCATCAAGGTCGCGGCGGGATCTGGCCGGTGTGTCGCGTTGGTTGCGGTAGCCTAAGGCTAACATGACAACCGGTTGCTCTTGGCTAGGGTCAATTAATTGGTGCTTTTCTAGAGTCTCGCTAAGTTTCTCGATCGAAAATCCTTCAATCGGGCAGGAATCGATGCTGCGTTCCGCCGCGGCTAACAATATGAATCCTAGCGCAATGTAAGCTTGTCGCGCCGTCCACTGATGAATCATGTCAGGGTTGTCAAGTATATCGAAGTCTCGCTTGGCCCACAGCTTCCAAAAAGTTTTGTAACCTGTCGCCGTCACTGGGTTCTGTTTCTTGACATCACGCAAAATGTGGTCGATGTGTCCACCTTTTGTCAGTAAACCGTCGGCTGTCTTGGCGGTAAAAATCAAGATATGGCTAGCATCGAAGCGGGCGGCGTTGGTGCTAGCACAACGCTTGATATCGGTGCGCAGCTGTTCGTCTTGGTCGACCACGATGATACTCCACGGTTCAAAGCCGTACGAGCTGGGCGCCAGGCGAGCCGCTTCTAACAGCAGATTGATGTTTTCGTTGGAGACTTTTCGTTCAGGATCAAACGTCTTGGTGGCATGGCGGAATTCCAATGCTTTTTTGATATCTTCGGCGTCCACAATCGGCTTATTCATACGTTTCTCCCCTCGGTCTGCACCGGATTTTCGCCAGCACAACACTTATAATTCCATATATAATCTTAGCATTTTTCTGACAATTTTAGAAACTTGGCGGTGGCCTTTCGGCGAGAAATGAATGCCGTCTGATAGCGGCAGTTTTGGCAATTCGATGGAACCGTCTAATTCGTTTTGGTGCCGCAGCAGCTCTTGACGAAGTTTTTCTGAAGTTTCGGTGAATTCCGGGCTAGCGTCGACTCGAAAATTCGGCGGCAAAATATAGACGATTGGCACTAAGCTAGTGGTTTTGTACGACAATAAGTCGTCGATTATGTCGCTGGCGGTTCGCTCGAAACGCTGCTGCAAATCGTTGGTACCAAGCGCAACGATGATTAAGTCAAGCGGCCCTGCATCGCTTAGTGATTTGGCGAAAGTAGCTTTGCCGTTTTTGTGCGGCTTGTCGGTGCGGAACTCGCCAGCGACTCTGCCTGGCAAGCCGTCGGCGATGACGCGCGCTTTGCCGCGCAAATCCTTGCGCAAACGGTTGGCCCAGCGGTCGCTATAGCGAACGCGCGCTCCGATGAAATTCTCACCCCAGACGTTAGAGTCGCCGTAGATTAAAATTCGCTTTATTGGCGCTGATCGCTTGTTGCTCAATTTGCCATTCCTTTCTTCCTTGCGATAATCTCTTGCTGCTCGGGCGTAAATCGCCGCGACTCGCGCATTTTTTGGTAGGCTTTGTTGCGCGTCCAGGCGTCGATTTGCCCGTTTTCTAATTCAGACAGTGTCAGCTCAAAAAAGTTCACCGCTGCCGTGGCATATAGCCAAGCTAGCGCCATTTTGACATAATAGCCGTCGTGCTTGACGTTTCGCAGCGCCGCGAAAACCCGCTGAATATGCGATTCATCCAGGAAGTTCGCCATCAAAGAAATCACGCCGTAACGCACCGTGAATTCCTCGCTGCTTTGCAGGCACTCCAGCGCAAACTCCCACCAAATGTCGCCGGCAAAGCGCCGCTTTTTCTCGACAAACGTATCGATGTGCGCCCACGAGTCAACGCGCGGCAAATATTGCCGAGTCAGCTTAATCGCCTCTTCGTCGCTAATTTTGGCACGGGTAATCAGCAAACCGCACAGCAAAACATACTCGTAGAGATTGCTCGGCGTCGCTAGTAGCCGGCTGATATCCGCCGCCGACATGTCGCCAGCCAGCTCCCCCACCAGCCTCCGCAAATCCGGCACTTGCACGCCGATGACGTCCATCTTGGTATTGACGATGCGTTTGTTGAAGGCGGCGTAGGTTTCGTTGCCTTGGGATAGTGCATTCAACTGAGTGATAATTTGGTCATGCATACTTACATCTCTCAGAATTTATAACAGAGCGATTCTTTCGAATTCTCTGACTTTTATTCTAGCAAACCCCTAGGCATAAAACCAATCGGCTCGTTATTATAAGCAAGCCTGCCGCTGCGCAAATTTTACGGCGACTTCGCGAATATAAAATGATATAATAGCATAAATGGAAATACTGCTAATTGTATTAGTACTACTCGCCCTTTCATACACTTCTTTGCTAATTGACAACACTAAATTCTTGCAAGCCCTCTTTTGTTGTTTTTGCGTGGAATTGCTCAGAATTGATTTCTACCCACTCGCAGTTTCTCACTAATTTAAGTAACTGCTCTGACATCGTCTCAATTTCCTTAGCAGTAAGCTTGCTCGTGCCATGCAGCCGCAATCCGTATGGTCTTTTTTCTGTATGAGGTTCTATGTTATCTATATTTTTGCCCCCCTGGTAAAGCGCTAATGATATTTGAAAGCGTATCCTTGTCTTGGAGATCGGAGTTTTCGTATTTATTTAGATTCTTCTCATTTACTGAATTATCAGTTTGTTTTACTGTTTGATTTGATTGCTTGCCTACAAAGTAGGCTGTGCCGATGTATGTGCCTACAAGAGCAAGCGCGACAACAGTTCCGATGATGTATGCCGTTGACTTGTTTATTGTTATTTTACTAGACATGTATAGTGCTCCTTTTCTGGATTATACATTTCCATATTCTATATTATACGCCTGTAGATAATTACATAGCCTGCAGAACAGGGGCGCGTCCGCCTCGGCGGACAGGCGGTACGGCTTGGAGCTGTCGCTTTTGCTTTGGTTTGCGCCGCGCGTAGCCAAACAAAAAGCAGCGCATTGCGCTACAATTTATGAAAAGACTCTAATTTCAAGTCCCGATCGTGGCTCCAAATCGAACTTTTTGGAGCGAGTTTTTACTTTCGCTAGAACCTATTTCGGGGCTGGAGACTGAATTATACAGATTCAATCCTATTGCTTGTGCGAGTAATCTTACACTCACCTCATCAGAAATCCCTTTTATTATTTTTAGATTTCCCTAGCCAAATTTCTTTTTAGATTATTAAAGGTGTCTTCTGGTGGTTCGACTGCCACGCATGACATAGCTACCGTACGACATTCTCAGTATATAGATAATAGTTAGAATAGTTTGGTAATGAAGGCAATAGCTATCCCAATAATAGAAAAGCGGTGATTTTATCGCATGAGAGAATGCAAAGCATTTGCATTCCTTGCTCCTTTATTCTAATATATTAGGGCTCACGATAGTGACACCGAATATACATTTCATCTGAACGATGATGAGTACTTGGCTTTAATGACTGCAGTAAAAAGTTGCATTAATCCCAGAAATAATCTCGATACTCATCGGTACCGCTCTTGTCTACAAGGAGAGGAGGAGTTTCGTGCATATATACGACTCTATGTAGATCATACATCAAAAATAGATGTCTGGAGCTATTATGCAGAGTCTCTGAAATCTATCAAATGTCTCACTACCATAGAAGGTTCTCAAAACTCAAGAATAAGATAACATTTGCCGCGCTCTTCGTTCTCGCTTCCGCTTCTTTACTTTATAGACAGACTCTGTTAGACTAGTACTTAAAGGCAATGACATAGCAGACTCTATCGAGCCGAGAGAAGAAAGCAACAAGTTGTGATTAGAACTCTCCGGGTACACCCGTAACAGTGTATAATGAGGCTATAGAAAATCTATAGCGAAGCAAGGTGGCACCACGTTTATACGTCCTTGTAGCTGAAAATTATGTCAGCTACAAGGACTTTTAAATTTAATGAAAGGAGAATAATATGAAACACTTAAGCGCACAAGAGCTAACACAAAAAGGAGAGGGATCAAAGGTCACCTTAGAGGGTTGGGTCGATACCTTGCCCTACGCATTACCGACAGCCGGGATAGACAACCGCTTGAACAATTTGTTCAGGACTACATCGTAGCAGGCAGCCTAGTGGCGAGCGACAAATGGTGGGCGTATGACGAATTAGAACTACTTGGCTACGCTCATGAGAGTTGGAATCATAGCAAAGGGCGCTTTGCTGGTACCAACCAAGGAGAGAATATCTGGAGCGTGACGAAGCGGCATGCTCGGAAGCTGTTCGGCGGAAGAATCCTGACGAGACAGCTAGACTCTCTTTGCCGAGAATAGATAGCTAGAGCTAACCAGCCAGAACTGTTCGCCAGTCCAATAGCATTCCTGCGGTTTACTATGGCTGTTCCGGGTTAGTTGGGTGAACCGCATCCTCTCTGTTTATTCACCAAAACCGAAGAACTTCTCTGCGTTATCGTGAAAAATATTTTGCTTTGCTGTACCTCGTTCGCCTTCAGGAAGTCTCTCTATAGCTGATTTGAGCGCATCAAGACATAACCAATGAGCATGTATTGCACCGTCGGCGAGATGTTTATATTCAGAATGCTCCTTTGGATCTTGCCAATGATATAAGTAGCTAGTTGTTATACGCTGGCCTTTCTCCGGATGTATATATGGCACTGATCTGAGTAAATTAAGAGGCTCGTCAGTCCCGTATAATATACGGTCTATGCCGAATGTTTTAATAGCGCGATAGCATACCTCTTCAGAAGGGTTTAACGCAGTATCTAGCACTACATCCGTACTTTCTGCAAGAGAATCGTATGCGTCTTGAAGTCCAGGTATATCAAACTTCGAAGAGCCAAGATGGGCAATTGAGACCTTTAAGCTCGGAAAATCTCGCTTCATATTTAATACATCATCGACACTTTCAGTGATGACTCTAGGAGTGTGAAGAATGATTGACACAGACTCTTGCTCGGCCACTTCTAAAATTTCGGGCTTAAATATTTCATAGATGTGCGTAGCACTAGGATCTAGATACGAATAGTACATCTTGAGTCCAGAGACGCGAGGATCTTTTAGCATATCTGTTGTATAAGGAATATCTTCAGGTAATCCGTATAATGCGACCAAATCCCCGTCTGGACAGTTTTTAAGTAGGTAAGCATTCGCGGCAGTATGAGCAATCCCTTTGTAATGTTTTTGCGAAGCGAATTGAGCGAATATGAACTTCTGGGTGTAATAATTGGTGAGTTTCTTGAGATTCCTCAATGGCATAACCTGGAAACGTAGAAAGCATATGGTTGTAGGCCTTTTCTGGAATATCAATTACATGTTCTGGAAGGTTAGAATGTGAATGCGCATCAATAATTGTAGGCGGAAGCCAGTCTGTGTACTCTTCAATTTTTTCTATCTCTTGAGGTCTTAATTCAAGCGCATGGTTTAAATACTCTTGACGTTGACTTTCGGGTATCTTCATAAAGCTTATTATACTCATCCGCTAACAAAATTAAAGCTTAAGTATTTAAAACGCTACCACCAGAAGACACCTTTAATAATCTAAAAAGAAATTTGGCTAGGGAAATCTAAAAATAATAAAAGGGATTTCTGATGAGGTGAGTGTAAGATTACTCGCACAAGCAATAGGATTGAATCTGTATAATTCAGTCTCCAGCCCCGAAATAGGTTCTAGCGAAAGTAAAAACTCGCTCCAAAAAGTTCGATTTGGAGCCACGATCGGGACTTGAACCCGAGACCTCATCCTTACCATGGATGCGCTCTACCAACTGAGCTATCGCGGCAAACTTTGCCATTACTGGTTTCGCAGACGCAAGCCTTGCGTGCCAGTTATTCTAAGCAAACTACTACTGAATTTTAACATATTTGCGCCGTTGGAGGCAAGCTACTTGCGGCGGCGTGTTTTGCTAGCGCTTGATTCGGCTTTCGGCAAGTTTGGCGCAATGAAAGCTTCTAGTAGTGCCCAAGCGATGCCGTTTACCAAGAATATTAGCGCGAAACCAGCGGCGGCCATGGCGATCAGTCTTCCCTGCTGGATGTTTAGTAGTGTCAAGCAACCAGCCAGTATTAGGCCGACGAAAACTGCTGCCAGATAAGCTTGCTGCAATTTGTGCCGTTGGTCTTTCTGGCAATTCCAGCCGATTAGGGCTTGTTTCAAAAACTCGTACATCGTTTCTACTATGACATACTGTTTGTAAAAAGTCAACCAAAAAGCCGCCCTTCAAGAGGACGACAAGTAAATATCAACATGGTACCGGAGGTAGGACTCGAACCTACGAAGCTAAAAAGCGGGAGATTTACAGTCTCCTGTCATTGCCACTAGACGACTCCGGCACGAATTATGGAGCCGACTCTCGGACTCGAACCGAGGACCTGCTGTTTACAAAACAGCTGCTCTAGCCAGCTGAGCTAAGTCGGCATAAATTGAAAGGTACGACCCGAAAGTACATCTAACAGTGTAGCGTATTCGGGCGTCCTTGGCAAGCTTAATTTATTGCGGAGCGACGGCGCCAGTTGGTTGTTTGACGCGGCGGTCGACGTGCTGGCCGCGCGACATGGCGCGATTGATTTTGTCGCGGATGGCGGCAGCCTTTTCTTTCTCGCCGTTGCGATCGTAGGAGTCGGCTAGAATATTGATACTTTGAATACTTGGTTCTAGGGTGACGGCGCGCTCAAGGTGCTGCAAGACTATTTTTGGATTGCCGAGTTTCTCCTGGACTTTGGCGTAGGCGATGTGTCGCGAAGCGACTTCCTCCTCCATCTCTAGGGCTTGCTCGAATGCCAGGGCGGCCTTTTCGTAACTTTCGGTTTCGTAGTAAATCAAGCCGACGTTGTGCAGGCTCGAAGCGCTTGGCTCGAGACTTTGGGCGATTTCAAAGCACTCAATAGCGTCGTCGTAAGCATGCTGCTTAGCGTAGAGAATGCCTAGCCGGTTGTAAGCATTGGCATTTTTGGCATCAATTCGCAAAATGGTCAGCAGCGCCTTTTCGGCTCGCAAGTATTTCTGGGCTTTGAGTGATTCTTGAGCTATTTCCCAGAGCTTGTCGAGCTTCGATGACAATTTCGCTGGCAGGTCGCTGGCGATATCCTCTGGCGATTGGCGGTAAGCAATCGTCGCCGCCCCAAGTGCTAGAACCAATAAAAATCCAAACATATGCATATATTATATCACACAACTACACTAGCAAAGCAGCAAGCTGAAGCTTGATGTTGCCGTTGGCGGCGATACGTTCGTAGGCTTCAGTTAGGCGAGCTAGCTTGGTAATAGCGGCGCGCGTGCTGCGGCGGGTATTAGCACTTTGAGCCAGGAGAATGCTATAGCGCAGCAGCGCTAAGACTTGTTCGCGATCGGTGTAGCGAGCGATGACGGCTAGCCTGTTGCGACGCTTGCCAGAGACTAGTGCTTGCGCGTCTTTGATAGTAACGCCGATGTTAGCAAGCTCGCTGGGGTTGTTAGCTAGGCGCGAGATCAGCGCTGGTCGGCCGCTAGCAAGGAACAAAATTTGGGCGATAGTGGTGGTATCAAGTTGCTTATGCTTGGCGAGCAATAGCCGACTGGCTTCGTCGGAAATCGGGCGGATAGCGATGCGCTCGGTGCGTGATGTAATTGTGGGTAGTAGTAAGTTAGGCTGATGTGAGGTCAGGATAAAGTGAACATTACGCGACGGCTCTTCTAGTAATTTCAGAAAAGCGTTTTGCGTTTGATGATTCATCTTGTCGGCATTATCGATGATGTAAACAGCTTGATTATTGGTGATGCCGCGAGTGTATTGGCGCAGTTGGCGAATTTGGTCGATACGGATAATACCGTTGGCGGCGGCTTGACCGTCTTTGTCGGTGGGCTGGATTATTTCGGCAAGCGTCGAACCTGCCAGATATTTGGCGGTCGAAAGCAAACCCGCACCGTCAGCGCCAGTTAGCAGAAGCGCTTGCGGTAGGTGGTGGCTGAGGGCGCGGATTTGCTGCTCAGTGGTCGGTTCAAAGATTAGATTCATTGTTTAGCTCCGGGAAAAGATCGGTGAATTCACTTGGCAGCGGCGCAGTGAAAGTCTGACGCTTGCCAGGCTGAGTGGTGATTTCTAATTTGTAAGCATGCAGATAGAGGCGATCGGCAGCCTTGCTATAAACGCGGTCGCCGTGGATCGGCACGCCTAAATGTTTCATATGAACGCGCAGCTGATGAGTACGGCCAGTCTGCGGGCACAGCTTGATAGCGCTTAGTATGCCGTTGCTGGCAAGAGTTTGGTAAACGGTTTGCGCTGGTTTACCTTTTGGATCAGGACGGAAAGTGCTCGGCGCTGCTGGATTGCGGCCGATCGGGACATCAATTTTGGCGGTACTAAGCGATGGTGTGCCGTCGACGATGGCAATATAGGTCTTTTTAGCTAGGTGCTGTGAGAATTGTTTTTTGAGCAAGTCGAAAGCCTCAGGCGTGCGCGCGCCGATAATCACACCGCTAGTATCGCGGTCAAGCCGGTGGACAATGCCCGGGCGGTTAGTTTCGAGCCCGACGGTTGTGTAGCGGCGAAAGAAATCTGCGACCGTGAATTCGTCGTTGAGAGCGCCTTTGCTGTGGGTTAAGATACCGGCCGGTTTGTTGATGACGATGACATGGTCGTCGAGGTAGAGCATCGGCAGCGATTCATTGCTGTAATCGGCGGCTTCAGGCAGGTTGATAGCGATTTCGTCGGTTTCGGTAACTAGTTGGCGAGAGTTTTTGGCGGGCTTGCCGTTGACGGATATATTACCAGATTTGATATATTTTTGCCAAGTTGAGCGGCTGGTTTCTGGATGACGCTTAGCTAGCAAGACGTCAAGCCGTTGACTGTCGCTAATTTGTTGGAACAGATAGACATTCTTGCCCTTGAAGGGTAAGCCATAGGTTGTTAGTTCGCTAGTCGGGTTCTCGAAAATTACGCCGCGAGCATCGCTTTTGGCGGTGAATATTTGTGCCATGATATAATCTTCGCGATCTTCGGCAGTGTCGTCGATGAGCACGAAATAACGCTGGTGGTTGAAACGAAAGCTCGTTAGTTGATTAATCGGGCTAGGATTGCTGTTTTTGATCTGGTCGATTTGGCGCGGCAGGTTATCATCGCCGGCTGCATTGAAGCGGCGCAAGATCGCTAGCAAGTCGCTGGCGGTGATTTTCATTGTTTGCCGCCTCGTCTGGCAGATTGGTTGTTGGAGATTCCCGATTTGTAACTCATCGCAGGATTTATCTCCTGAGCCCGACGGCTTTTTGGACGCGGTGCAAGGTTTGGTTGGCGATGCGGTTCATGGCTTGTTCGCTGGATTGGAGTTTGGTCTCGATCGCTGGCTCGTCCACTGCGGCCAGACGCGCTTGGAAATTAGTCAGGAATTCGGCAGTTTCGTCGGCAACGATGCGCTTGAAATCGCCGTAGCGCTCCATGCCAGTGAACTCGCTAATTGTCTGCTCTAGTGTGACGTCTCGTCCGGCGTCCTGGCGCACCAACGTCAAAATCTCCAGCAAGTTGGAAATGCCGGGTTGGTTTTCCCTGTCATATTGCACCTTGCCCAGCGAATCGGTGGTGGCGCTCATGATTTTTTTGTGGGCGACTCGCGGGTTGTCGCCTAGGAAAATCACGCCCTTGCCAGTGTCGTCGGACTTGCTCATCTTTTTGGTCGGGTTCGCCAAGTCCTTGATGCGCAGACCCTGGTCTTTGCCGAAGAATTGGTGTTGCTCAGCCACTGGTTTGGGCACGGTGAATAATTCGCCGAATTTGCGGTTCATGCGCTCGGCGATGTCGCGGGTGAATTCCAAGTGCTGCGTCTGGTCGTCGCCAACCGGCACGTAGGTAGCGCCGTAAAGCAAGATGTCGGCGGCCATCAGGACTGGGTAGTTGAAGAGACCGACGGAGGCACGTTGCTGGGCGATAGCTTCCGTGTTAATAATGGCATATGCTTCTTGTAGGGTTCTTGGCGGCGCTTGAAACAGTTGACTTAACCTGGCTCGTGCTGCATCATTTAGGATTTGATCACTTTTTTCTTTGAATTGAGTCATCCTTTCCATCTCGCCAAACCCAGTGAAGCAGTCCAAGATCCACGCCAGCTCGCTGTGGGCTGGGACGCGGCTTTGACGGTACAGATGAATCGCCTGGTTGTCCAGCGGCAGCCCGGCGGCCGTATAAATCCGGGCGTTGTTGAGGATGCTGTCATACAATTTACTGTGGTCGATCGGCGTGGTGAAGCTGTGAAGATCCGGGATGAACAGATTGATATCAAAATCAGCTGAGCGGCGCTTCGCCATATCGACAATCGGCAAAATAGCGCCAAAATAATTGCCAATGTGAATATCATTGTTGGCGCGTACACCGGTGAGAATGACTGGTTTGGTTGGGTTCATTGTATACATTATAACACTCCTTTTTGATAAGTAATTAACTGCAGAGAGTTTAACTCGATTTTAAGTGCTGTGATGAGTGCTAGTAAGCCTACGAACGTGCTGCTGCATCTATTCGATCAACGAAAATACTCCGCTATAGCTGCTGCGGAGTATTTTTGTAGATGGCTTAGACCTAGCGCGGTTAGCGCTTTGAGTACTGTTCGCGTTTGCGGGCAGAGCGCAAACCGTACTTTTTGCGTTCCTTTTCGCGAGGGTCGCGTTTCATGAAGCCGGCTTTTTTCAGCGGAGCGCGTAGGTCGGCAGCGCCGACGGTGATCGCTTTAGCAATAGCCTGCTTGATGGCGTCGACTTGACCGCTCAAACCGCCGCCGCGGACGAGTACGCTAACGTCGAATTCCTTTTGCTTGCCGACAACAGCTAGCGGATCGGTAATTTCGGCGAGCAAGGTTTTGTTGCCCGACAGATAATCAGCGGCGTTTTTGCCATTGATGGTGATGTCGCCCTTGCCAACGGTCAGGCGAGCTCGAGCGGTTGCGCTCTTGCGTCGGCCGAGACCGTAGTCGTATTTTGCTTCAGCCATGTTACTTTACCTCTACTTTCTCTGGTTTCTGAGCTGCGTGATCGTGCTCGGTGCCCGGGAATACGCGCAAGCGAGCCATACGGCCAGCTGCAAGCTTGTTCTTTGGTAGCATGCCTTTGACGGCGCTCTCGATGACGCTTGCCGGGTTCTTAGCGCGGAGATCTTTGAGTTGGGCTTCTTTCAAACCGCCCGGGAAACCGCTGTGACGGTAGTACATTTTGTCGGTCTCTTTAGTGCCAGTGACAACTAATTCGCTGGCGTTGACAACAACAACGTAGTCGCCGTTATCGACATGTGGCGTGTAAGTCGGCTTGTATTTGCCGGTGAGATATTTAGCGATTTCAGTTGATAAGCGGCCAAGCGTAGCGTCGCGGGCGTCGATTAGAATCCAGCGGCGAGCGATGTCGGCCGGTTTTTGCGAAAAGGTTTTACCAGCCATTATTTCGCCTCCTTTGCTGTTTTTGGCATCGGCTTGAGCTCATCAACGAACTCGATAATCGCCATCTGAGCACCGTCGCCAACCCGCAAGCGAGTGCGTTCGACGCGGACATGTCCGCTAGTTCGGCTAGTTAGCTGCGGCGCTATTTGGTCGACGAGCTTAGTAGCGGCAACTTGCGTGCTCAGGCCGGCGATGACAGCTCGGCGGTTGGCTAAGTCGCCTTTCTTTGCCTTAGTAATTAGTTTCTCGATATAGCGTACGAGCTCTTTAGCTTTGGGCAGAGTTGTTTCGATACTCTCCTCCATCACCAAGCTCGTCGCTAGACCTTTCAGGAGAGCGCGGCGCTGGTCGCGTTGGCGGCCGAGCTTGCGCCCTTTGTATCCATGTCGATGCATTTAGAGCTCCAATTCTGCTAATTTATCTTTGACTTCATCCAACGCTTTGCTACCGAAACCCTTAAGCTCGCGTAAGTCTTGCTCGTTAAGAGTGACCAAGTCGTGAACGGTACGGATCTCGTTGTTGACTAAAGCGTTGGCGGTGCGGGCGCTTAAACCTAGATCTTCGATCGAGGCGCTCAAGCCGTCGCTGTCGTCCTCTGTCTCGGTGCCGAGTGCTGGTGCAGCTTCTACAGTGGTGCTGCCAGCGAGTGCAGTGTACTGATTGACAAGAATGGCGGCGGCTTCTTCGAATGCGTCGCGCGGTGTCAAGCTGCCGTCGGTCTCGATAGTCATTTCGAGCTTGTCGAGGTTGGTTTCTTGGCCAATACGAGTTGGATCAACCTTGAAGCGTACTCGCGTAACTGGGCTGAACATAGCGTCGATAGCGATCATGTCGCTGTGCAAGCGCTTGTCGCTGGATTCTTCGATAGTTTGATAGCCGCGCCCCGACTCGGCAACCAAGTCGATGACAACGGTTTTGTTCAGGTCGTCGACGTGGCAGATAACGTGATCCGGGTTCATCACTTCGACATCAGCATTGGCCGATATGTCGGCGGCAGTGATGACGCTGGCACCGGTTTTTTCGATGCGCAATTCGACTGGCTCGTCGGTAGCGATACGGAAGTTGATACCCTTGAGATTCAAGGTAATGTCAACGACATCCTCTTGAATACCAGGAACAGTTGTGAATTCGTGAGTAGCGCCCTCGATGCGGAAGGCAACGACCGCGCCGCCGCGAATACTTGATAGCAAGACGCGGCGCATGCTGTTACCGAGCGTGTTGCCGTAGTTGAAGTGTAGCGGCTCGATGACAAACGTGCTTGAATTATCGCTGTTATCGATAATCTTGGCGAGCGCTGGGTTGTGAATAACTTTAGACATTTTAATCTTTCCTCCCTTTTTAACGTGAGTAGTACTCAACAATTAGCTGCTCGTTGATGCCCGTTTCGGCCTCTTCGCGCTTTGGTTCACTAGTAATTTCGATCTTTAGCTTCTTGATGTCACTCTTGAGCCAGCTAAGTGGCGCTTGAGTGGTGTTGCCGTAGATATCGTTGATCGCGGTAAAGTAGCCAGACTTGGTGCTCTTTGGGCGCACGGTAATTATATCGCCGGCTTTGACGCGGATCGACGGAATGTCGACGCGGCGGCCGTTGAGCTCAAAGTGACCGTGGCTGACTAACTGGCGCGCCTGGCGGCGGCTGGTTGCGAAGCCGGCACGGTAGACGGCGTTGTCGAGGCGCAGTTCTAGGAAGCGCAGCAAATTTTCGCCGCTAAGACCTGGTTTGCGAGTTGCTTCGTTCATTAGCTTAGCGAACTGCTTTTCAAGCAGGCCATACATGCGACGGACTTTCTGCTTTTCGCGCAGTTGCTGAGAATACATGCTTCTTTTACCTTGGCGGCTATAGGCGTGTTCTCCTGGAATACCGCTTTTGCGCGCCATGATTTTGTGCGCTTTCGGATGGAGCGCAACACCTTCGCGGCGGCTCTGTTTGACGATTGGGCTAGTATCTCGTGCCATTACGCTCTCCTTGCCTTTCGCGGACGAACGCCGCCATGCGGTACGCCCGTGACGTCTTTAATACTGTTGATTGAGATATCGAAGTTGCTCATCGCTCGGATTGCAGCATCACGGCCCAAGCCGACGCCTTTTACGAAAACGTCAACGGTGCGCAAGCCGTAGGTGGACTTAGCAGCTTCGGCAGCCTTTTCGGCGGCGATTTGCGCGGCGTAGGCGGTGCCTTTTTTGCTGCCGCGGAAACCGCAAGCGCCGGCGCTGGCGGCGGTTAGCGCATTGCCCTTGCTGTCAGCAAAGGTGATGATTGTATTATTGAATGTTGCTTGAACATGCAGCTGACCGGTCGGGACTGATCGGCGCTGCTTCTTCTTTGACTTAGCTTCTGCCATTATCTAATCCTTCCTCATCAAGTCTTACTTGCTGCTTTTGGCTGTGCGCCACCGACAGCGATTGCCTTACCTTTGCGAGTTCGCGCGTTGGTGCGAGTCCGTTGACCACGCGTTGGCAATCCCGCCTTGTGTCTTAATCCTCGGTAGGTACCGATGTCTTTGAGACGTTTAATATTGTTGGTCACCAGGCGCTGCAGATCACCCTCAGTGACATAATCTTTGTCGATAATGTCGCGGAGCTTCTGCTCTTCAGCCTCGGTGAGATCTTTCACCCGAGTGGTCGGCTCGATTTTAGCCGCCGCAAGGATGCTCGAAGCGTGCTTCGGCCCAATACCATAGATGTAGGTAAGAGCGATTTGCACTTGCTTTTCGCTTGGGATAACTACCCCTGCAATTCGAGCCATGCTTAACCCTGCCTTTGCTTATTCTTAGGTTTTTTCTTGTTGATGACATAGAGTCGGCCTTTGCGCCGGACCAGCTGATCATCAGGGCTGATCTTTTTGACACTCGTACGAACTTTCATGAGCGCGCAAATCTCCTGCAGGAAAAACCTGTGCTTAGTGAGACTCACGGTGATATCAGGTCGTGAATCTGCGTTACTAATTGCGTGCGCGAAAGACGATTCTGCCCTTAGTGAGATCGTAAGGACTCAACTCGACTTCCACGTTATCGCCTGGGACCAAGCGGATGTAGTGCTTACGCATCTTGCCGCTGATGTAAGCGATAATTGTTAGGCTATTCTCCAGTTCGACAACAAACTGAGTATTAGGCAGTGCTTCCACTACCTTGCCGCGCAGTTTGATGACTTCCTTTTGACTCGCCATAGATATACAGCTAACCATTATAGATGATTTTACATCATTTGTAAACCACTGTTTGCTAGAAAATTATAATTTAATCCGAAAAAGCTAATGAACTAAAGCTAAGCTGCACTCCGGCGCAGTACTTTGAAACGGCGTTTTTTCGGTTTATTGTAGTCATCAAGATCGTTGATACTAAAGTCGTCGTAAGTTACCATCAAAGCTCGCGAATTTATTTGACGCAGTGTTTCTAGCCCGACCGTTACTACGATTAGTAATCCAGTACCACCGATAGACAGATTTGAAACGTTTAAGCCCAGTTGTGCGAAAATATAATCGATCGCAAATGGCATAACTGCAATAATACCCAATGCGATAGAGCCGAATAGAATTAGGCGGTTGACAGTGCGAGTGAGATACTCTTCGGTTTGAGCGCCTGGGCGGATGCCTGCGATGAAGCCGCCTTGTTTTTGTAGGTTTTCAGCGATCTCGTTGGAGTTGAAGACGATGCCGGTATAAAAATAAGTGAAAGCGATTACCAATAAGAAGTATAATACCGGGTAAATTGCTACTGTCCAATCGCCGTTGCTGAAGCTAGAGGCAGTCGGCGTCTGAAACCACTTAATTAGGTTGTTAGCGATTGTTTGGTTGGCATTCGGCATGGCGCGCAGTACTTGACCAATGAATGCTGGCAAACTGAGAAAGGCAACTGCGAAGATGACCGGTATAACACCGGCAGCGATTAGTTTAATTGGTAGAATGCTCTTAACACCGCCGTAGCTAGTGTTGCCGCCGACACGCTTAGCGTAGTTGATGGTAATGACTCGTTGAGCCTCGTTGATCTTGACCAGGAAGTATAACAATACCAAGCCGACAGTGCCTAGGGCTAATAACAGCCAAAACGTTGTCGGATCGACTGGCAGATCAAACCAACCAAAAATACTTAGCTTACCTTTAGCAGTGTTGAATAATGAGTTGATTAATGTACCAAAAGTATTAGGTAATTGGCTGATGATGCCGGCAAATATGATTAGCGAGATACCGTTGCCAATTCCTTGTTCAGTCATTAATTCGCCGATCCACATTAGTAGAATTGAGCCTGCGGTCATAGCGGTTACCGAAATCACCCATTGCCAGACTGAAGCGCTGGCGGCGCCCGTAGACGAATTAGCTAATACCGATTGTTGAAGAATATAAACGAAGGCAATAGACTGGACGATAGCTAGCGGCACGGTGACAATGCGTGTCCATTGGTTGATCTTGCGCCGGCCTGATTCACCGTCTTTGTGGAGCTCTTCGAGTTTCGGGATGGCTTTAGTTAGCAGCTGGGTAATAATGCTAGCGGTGATAAATGGACTCATGCCAACCAGAACGATGCTAATTTGACTGAGCGCGCCGCCGCTCATTAAATTAAGAAACCCGCCAAAGTCGCTGCTGCCGATAACGCTCTGAATGACAGTTCGCAGTTGGGTTGGATTAGCTAGCGGCACGGGAATGTGCGCCATGAAACGGAACGCCACTATTAGTCCGAAGACAATCAACAGGCGTTTCTGCATATCTTTATTTTTCAGTGAGCGGAAAATTATTCTCCAATTCATTATCTAGCCCCTAACAATTCATTAACTTATCGTATTATACAGGATACGCCAAGGAATAGCAAAAGACGCTATCGCCGGTAACGAAAGCGTCTTTTATATTGCGAAAGCTTAGCTGTTATTTCGTTTTGTCGTCAGTCTCGGCTTGCTTGGCTGATTTTGGCCATGGCGTAGCAGTTTGCTCAAACTTGCCGCCAGCCTTTTCAAGCATAGCGATGACACTTTTTGAAGCACCTTGTGTCTGTAGGGTAATTTTGGCAGTCAAGTCGCCGCGCGCAATCACCTTGACAGGATGGAATGGTGTGGCGATGAGTCCAGCTTCGTACAGAGCGAAATTATCAGCGTTGCCTTTAAGACTATTCAAGCGATCACTGTATACCACTTGCGCCGGTGTGCGCAAGCTCTTGAAGCCGCGCGCTTTTGGCACGGCTGTAGCGATGCCGTTCTGGCCGCCTTGGAACATACTGCGAAGCTTCTTGCCGGTGCGGGCGTTTTGGCCTTTAGTACCGCGGCCGGCTGTTTTACCACCGCCTGCAGCGATACCGCGACCGACGCGCTTGCGGTCTTTATTAGCTACCGTTTGGAGTTCGTTATATTTCATACTACTTCTCCTCCTTAGCAGCTACTTTTTTAGTTTTTTTCTCGTTACTAATCCATTGTTCGCGTGGAACTAGGTTACTCAGCGCCTCAACGGTTGCATAAGCAATATTGACTTTATTGGTGCTGCCAAGACTTTTGCTTAGTAGGTTGCGTATACCGGTTACACCGATAACCGCTCGTACTACGCCGCCAGCAATAATACCTGTACCTGGCGCAGCTGGTTTGATGAGTATACGAGCACCGGAGAGTTTGACCTCCATGTCGTGCGGAATAGTCTCTTTGACTATCGGAATAGTGATCAAGTGCTTTTTGGCGATCGCGGTTGCTTTGGCTATAGCAGCTTGCACGTCTGCGCCTTTGGCGACGCCAACGCCAACCTTGTTTTTGCGGTTACCGACAACGACTAGTGCCTTGAAGCGGAAGCGGCGGCCACCCTTGACGACGCGAGCTACCCGGTCGATATTGATTACTACTTCTTCAAATTCTTTTGGCGCGTCATCGCGCTGGTTACGCCGGTCATCGCGGCGGCCACCACGCGGACTGCGAGGGCGACGGCCCTCGGCGCGTGGGGTAGTATTCGCAGGTTTGTCTGCCATACTAGAACTCCAATCCTTCTTTACGGGCAGCGTCTGCCAATGCTTTTAGCCGGCCAGCGTACTGGCGGCCGTTGCGGTCAAAGACTACTGCGCTAATTTTAATCTTCTTTGCTTTCTTGGCAATTTCGGTGCCGATGGCAG
>CAURWV010000001.1:0-261692 GCA_963528915.1 uncultured Candidatus Saccharibacteria bacterium | reverse complement strand
ACTGCGCTAATTTTAATCTTCTTTGCTTTCTTGGCAATTTCGGTGCCGATGGCAGCGCACTTTTCAGTCATGGTGCCAGTTGCCTTAGTACCAACGGTGGTTGCCGAAGCCAATGTCTTGCCTGCTACGTCGTCGATCAGCTGCACGCTAACGTGCGTATTGCTGATGGTGACCGTCAGGCGTGGGCGCTCCGCAGTTCCTGAAACTTTGGCGCGAACGCGGTTTTTGCGGAGAGCGCGGTTGAGTAATTTCTTATTTTCTACCATGATTACTTACCTGTCTTTCCTGCTTTGCGCAAAATTTGCTCGTCGGCGTACTTGATACCCTTGCCCTTGTATGGTTCAGGCTTCTTCAGCGCGCGGATTTCCGCAGCGACTTGGCCGACTTGCTGTTTATTGATACCGCTGACGATGATGGTCATCTTTTCGTTGGTAACGGTGATGCCCTCTGGGGCTTTGTATTTAACTGGGTGTGAAAACCCGAGCGCCATTTCCAGTTCGTTGTTGCTGGAACTCACGCGGAAACCGACACCATTGACCTCGAGACGCTTCTCGTAGCCCTTGGTAACGCCGATTACCATGTTGTTGATCAGCGCGCGCATCAGACCGTGCTGGGCGCGAGCAGTTTTGGACTCATCCTTCGGATGAACCGTGACTTGTCCGTCTTCGACTTTCACCTCAACTGCTGGCGTGATGAATTGTGTCAATTCACCTTTCGGGCCCTTTACGACCACGTCACCAGAGTCAACCGTGATTGTCACACCGGCCGGAATAACCACCGGCAGTTTTCCGATTCGACTCAGACTCATTACTCACCTTTCGTGTGATTTGCTATTAACCCTGGTATTTTAGCATAGATTAGGGGTAAAAAGCAAGGTTCTAACGGTTCGTCTATATGCTACTACGTCTCGTCGGAGCTGTTCGTAATCATTTACTACAATTTCTGGGATATTTAAAGCATTAATTGTTTTACCTACAATGTCTAATTCATGATGCGCAAATTTAATTTCTTCTACCGATAAATAGTTATGAGTTTGTTGTATCGTATTTTTTGCTTCAGCAGATAAAAGGCTACACGTATCTTCTGAAAGGTTCTTTAGATATGCCTGGAAAAGCATCGTCCCATCTTGCTTGATTATAGTGAAATTATCCAAATATTTGTTGCTAATTAAAGACTCGGTAGTTTTGTATAACCCATTTAACGCCGCATCATGTGCTCTTCTCTCTGTATATCTTGCAAATGGCGATAATTTTTTCTGTTCACAATAGCGTCGGAGAATGCCGATACGGCTCAATAATGGGTGTACCGCCAATAAAATCGCCTGTGAGTTATAACCATGTTCATGATAAAAATCAGCAGTTGACCGTACAACGTCTGGCTGGCGAAAAGTCCCCTCTAGAATAACATGTACACCTTTCTCTGCGGACGCCCTTATACATGATTCTATAAAAAACTTATTATCTTGATCTATCTTAGATGCTGCGGTTGCGTCATCTTCGGTGAGTAACCGATAATAATCTGGATGAAAAGCACGAAAATCATCGCCATTGATTTCAATAACAGTGCCTGGACTGTCGCGATTCAAATCATTATACAGAACGCGCTCGCGGACACTCTTGCCAGATCCTGGTTGCCCACCGATAAAGTACACGTCAGGGTCTACGTCGGGATGCTTTAGATGTTCGAAATAGCGCGGGTATATTTCTGTGAGGAAGATTTCACGAAACATCTTATCTCTCTAAGCTCGTGTTGCTCGTATTTTCTACGCTAGTCCGCATTGCATCCTCACTTGTGTCATATAAGTCAATGCTTCATTATATATTTTTTCGTTTATGTTCAATGCTTGCTTATAAGCTACGAGCTGAGATATAGTCTTTTCTATATCACTATTTGCATGTAGACCCTTGGTGCTAGTAAGATAAGCAATAGTTTGCGTCAAAACTTCTTGTAGTGCCTCATAAGAAATGCCATTATCGTATCGTGCGGTGTCCATTAAACCTCATCGTATCACTTAGCCTGAATTTTAACAACTCAAAATAAGGACAGTAAGTTATTCTGTTTAAGTTTTTTTTCAGGCTCGTGATTTCAGAGTACGAAAACACCGCCAGGACGAAGGCTGCTGATGCTGGGCCAAGCGATGTTGTTCCTGTCATGATATGACGACCCTTTCGTTACAGTTACCAGCTACATCGTAACTTATTCTAGTCGGAAAAACAAACAGGCGTCCCAACGGAAACGCCTGCCTGTTGCTATAGTTCGCGGCTAGCTTGAATGATTAATACACCTTTAGCAGTAGTTCGCCGCCAAGCTTAGCTTTGATTGCTTCGCTGCCAGTCATCACGCCTTTTGAGGTGCTGACCAGAACGATACCGCGGCCGTTTTTGACTTTTGGTATATCGCTGGCGCCGACGTAGACGCGGCGGCCTGGCTTAGACACTCTAGTTAGCTCGGTAAAGGTGGCATTTTCGCCGTTATTGTTGATGGTAATAGCGAGTGTGCCACGCGGTTTACCTTCTTCTAATTTGACGCTTGTCAGGTAACCGTTCTTGACTAGTTGCTCAGCGACAACTTTCTTGAGCTTGCTGGTAGGCACGCGTACTTCGGTTTTGCCGACCATAGCGGCATTGCGGATGCGGGTCAGGAGATCCGCGATTGGGTCAGTAGATTGTAAACTCATATCTTTTCTCCTTTCCTTTACCAACTACTCTTTGTTACACCTGGTATATTGCCTTTGGAGGCCTCTTCACGGAAGCGGATACGGCTCATGCCGAAGCGGCGCATGAAGCCGCGCGGACGGCCGTCTAGCATGTCACGGTTTTTGCGGCGCGATGGACTAGAGTTGCGCGGTAGCTTCTGTAGGCCATCAAGGTCACCAGCTTCCTTCAAAGCGGCGCGCTTAGCGGCAAACTTGGCGATAAGCTTCTGGCGTTTCTTGTCGCGAGCGATCATAGATTTCTTCGCCATTATTTGTCCTCCTTTTCGAATGGCAAGCCGAACTTCTCGAGCAATGCGCGCGAATTTTCTTTGCTGCCATTTTTGATTACAAACGTTACTTGCATACCGTGCACCAATTGCGTTTCTTCGAAAGTTAGCTCTGGAAAGATTGATTGGTCGGTGATGCCGAGGTTGTAGTTGCCGGCTTTGTCGAATTTGCTGCCGACGCCGTGAAAGTCGCGAACACGCGGCAAGCTAACGTTGACTAGGCGGTCAAGAAACTCGTACATGCGAACACCGCGCAAAGTTACCATCACGCCGATTGGCGAGCCCATGCCTTTGCGAATCTTGAACGTAGCAATTGACTTTTTGGCGAGCCGTTCGACTGGTGCTTGGCCGGTGACGCGCATCAAGGTGTTTTTGACGGCGGCAAGCATACGCTTATCGTCTTTGCTCTTGCCGGTGCCGACACTCACGACGATTTTCTCGAGGCTAGGAACCTGGTTCACATTGTCGAGATTCAATTCGGCCTGTAGTTCCTTGAGGTATATTTCTTTGTACAAGGCTTTCAAGCGAGGAGTGTAAACGGCTGATTGTTTAGCTTCTGCCATTATTTAATCTCCTTATTATTAAGTTGGCGGGCGACGCGAACTTTAGCGCCGTCTTTGGTAGTGTAGCCGACGCGGCTGGTCTTGCTAGATTTGTCGTCTACAACTAGCGCTAGCTTGCTGAGCGAAACCGGCACATGAATATCTTTCTTGCCGCCGCGCGGGTTGAGCTGGCTTGGGCGAACATGGCGAGTCTTGAGGCCGACACCCTCGATAAGCGCTGAGTTTTGTCTCAGCGATACAGCCAAAACCTTGCCAGTCGTACCTTTGTTGCTGCCAGCGATAATTTTAACAGTGTCGTCTTTGCGGATACGCTGTGCCATTATAGTACCTCCGGTGCTAAGCTGATAATCTTGTTGTATCCCATATCACGAAGTTCACGCGGCACTGGCCCGAAAACGCGGGTTGCTTTTGGCGATTTGTCTTCGTTGATAATAACAGCAGCGTTGTCGTCAAAACAAATAGTGCTGCCATCACGACGGCGAATCTGCTGCCGCGTACGAACGACCACTGCCTTGACGACAGATTTTTTCTTGACGTTGCCATTAGGACTGGCGTCTTTGACGCTAGCAGTGATGATATCGCCGACACGAGCGTAGCGGCGGCGCGAGCCACCAAGTACTTTGATACAAAGAATCTCTTTAGCACCGCTGTTGTCAGTAACTTTGAGGCGAGTCTCTTGTTGAATCATACTATTCCTGCGCCTCCTCGTTGTGGTCGTGATCGACTTTGTCGTTTACTTCGCTGTTAACATCTTCCTTTAGTTCGACTGATCCAACCGAGCGCTTGACAATCTTATCAAGCTGAAAACTCTTTCGGCGGCTGATCGGGCGAGTTTCAACGATACGTACTGTGTCGCCTTTGTGAGCGTCATTCTTCTCGTCATGAGCGGCGTATTTACGAGTTACAGTATATTGCTTCTTGTAGATTGGGTGCGTCTCGCGAGAAGTCACGGTAACGGTAATCGTTTTGTTGGCGGCATCGGATGTCACAACACCTGTCAATGTCTTTGCCATTAGTTATTCTCCTGTTCTGCTAACTCTTGCGCGCGGATCTCTGTATTGAGGCGAGCGATTTGCTTGCGGATTTGGCCAAGCACGCGCGGATTGACGAGCTCTCCAGCTTTGTGGCTGCGGCGGCTGTCAAGTAGTTCTTGGTGCTTGGCAGCGAGTTCGGCGCGTAGCTCGTTGATTGGTTTGACGATGCTAGCGGTCTTGGCAGTTTCTTTAGTTCCGGCCATTACGCTTCCTCCCTCTTTACGAATCGGACGCGAACGGGTAGTTTGTGGCCAGCGAGGCGCATGGCTTCGCGGGCGATATCTTCTCTCACGCCTTTCATTTCAAACATAACTGTGCCAGTTTTGACCTTAGCGACGTAGTATTCTGGGTTGCCTTTACCGCCACCCATTTTCAAGCCGAGAGCTTTCTTGGTGACTGGTGTGTGCGGGAAGATGCGGATCCAGATTTTGCCGCCGCGCTTGACGTAGCGAGTCATCGCTTGGCGAGCAGCCTCAATTTGGCGGCTGGTAATGCGTTCGTTGTCAAGGCTTTGCAGGCCGTAATCACCGAATGCGACGTAATTACCACGCGTAGCATTGCCGCGGTTTTTGCCGATACGGACTTTGCGGTGAGCGGTTTTTTTCGGTAATAACATTACTTCATACTCCTTTCACCTTTGTAAATCCATACTTTAACGCCAACGATACCAGTGCCGTTCGGGCCGTTAGCGCGAGCTACATGAAAATCTACATCAGCGCGCAGCGTATGCAGCGGCACCGAGCCTTCAATGAACTTCTCGCGGCGGCTCATTTCGGCGCCGTTTAGACGGCCAGCGACCTCGATACGAATACCTTTAGCACCGGCATTGCGACTGTTTTGAATTGCCATTTTGACAGCGCGTCGGAAGTTAGCGCGTCGCTCTAACTGGTGCGCGATATTTTCGGCGACCAGCTTGGCATTTAATTCTGGCCGGCGAACCTCTTCTACGTTAATACGAATCGGTAGGCTGACGATTTTTTCGATTTCCTTCTTGAGCTCAGCAATACCAGCGCCACCACGACCAATTACTACACCGGCTTTGGCGGTATGGATAGTAATTGTAATCAGATTAGCGCTGCGCTCGACAACGACTTTGGCAATCGTTGGGCGCGACGAGAATTTCTTCTCGATCAAGTCGCGGATCTTGCCATCTTCGGCGAGCCAAACCGCAAAGTCTTTCTTGCTGGCGAACCAGCGCGAGTTCCAGGCTTTGCTGGTCTGGAGGCGAAAGCTCAGTGGGTTAACTTTCTGTCCCATCTATTTCTTCTCCTCTTTTTCTGCTGGCTTATCAGCTTTCGCTGGAGCCTTCTTGGCAGGTTTCTTAATAACTTTCTCGACGCCAGAAACTTCGACCAAAATGTGGCTCGATTTTTTCTCGAACGGCAAGGCGCGGCCGCGCGACGCTGGCTTGTAGCGGCGCATTCGCGGACCGGCAGTAACGCTAAGCGTAGTGATTTGCAGGCTGCGAGCATCCAAGCCGTGATTCTCGACGGCGTTAGCGGCAGCGCTCTTGATAGCTTTCTTGACAGCAAGAGCAGTACGCTTTGGTGTGTGATCGAGGATAACTTCGGCATCGGCTACACTGCGGCCTCGCACTAAGGCGGCAACTAGGCTGACTTTGCGCGGCGCCTGATCGACGCCTTTAATCATTGCGCGAACTGTGTGGATTGTTGCTTCGGCCATTATTTCTTATCCTTTCCACCGTGCTTGCGGAATTTGCGGGTTGGGCTAAATTCGCCAAGCTTGTGCCCCACCATGTTCTCGGTGATAAGCACCGGTACATGCATACGACCGTTGTGTACAGCGAAGGTAAAACCTACCATCTCTGGCGTGATCGTACTGCTGCGAGCCCAGGTCTTGATAACCGTGCGGTCGCCAACTTTCAGGCTTGCTACTTTCTTGGCAAGCTTGGCGTCGACGAATGGGCCTTTTTTGAGTGAACGACTCATAAACTACCTCTTCCTCTTAGCTTCGTGACGACTGCGGACAATCATCTTGTTAGTTGATTTGCGGCGCCGTGTCTTGAAGCCGATAGCTGGCTTGCCCCATGGCGTCTTCGGGATGCGTCCCGGACCGGTCTTACCTTCACCGCCGCCCATCGGGTGATCAGCTGGGTTCATGGCTTTACCGTGGACGCTTGGGCGCCAACCCATACGGCGGCGGCGTCCGGCCGAACCGAGTTTAACATTTTGATGCTGGACGTTGCCGACTACGCCGAGACTAGCTTCGCATTCCAAACGGAACTTGCGAACCTCGCCGCTTGGCATACGTACCATTGCGTAGCCACCTTCCTTGGCCATCAGCTGAGCTTTGGTGCCGGCTGAGCGAACCATTTGCGCGCCGCGACCAGGGTTGATCTCTATAGCGTAAATTTGCGTACCAACCGGAATATTAGTTAACGGCATACGGTTGCTATTCTCGACAGGCGCGTCGGCACCAGTTTTGATGACCGCACCCTTGACCATCTGCGTGTCGGCCAGAATGTAGTGGTACAAGCCGTGTTGATCTTTGACGCGGGCGATACGAGCGCTACGACCTGGGTCGTATTCAATTTCCTCGACAGTCAAAGTCATATTGGCTGGCATCGCGTGGTTGACCAAGCGATAATGCCGCTTGACGCCGCCGCCGCGATGGCGCACGGTGATTTTGCCGGTGTTGTTGCGGCCGGCTTTCTGCTTGCCAGCTTTGACTAAGCTTTTGAGCGGTTTGCGGGTTGTTACCTCGCTAAGATCCTGCGAAGTCATGCCGCGGCGGGCAGGAGTGGTTGGGTTGTATTGCTTGACAGCCATTACTTTTTCTCCTCCTTGACTTCTTCTTGTTCGAAGACTTTGATTTTACCTTCGCTCAAGCGGACGTAAGCTTTCTTGCTATCCTGGCGGTGCGTGGTGCCCGGGTAGCGATTCTTGCCGCGCGAGAAGCGGACGGCTTTGCCGCTTTGGACGAGTGTCGTTACTTTGGCGACCTTGACGCCGTCAAATTGCGCTTCGACAGCCGCCTTAATCTCATTTTTGTTGGCGCTTAGTGGTACGTCGAAAATGTAAGTATTCTCGGCGGTAACTAAGCGGTAGGCTTTTTCGCTGACGCGCGGAGTGACTAATACGAGTTTCATTACTTCGCCTCCTTTGCTAGCCACGCCTCGACAGCTTTAACGGCAGCCGGTGTCATTACGATTTTGTCGGCGTTCAAGATGTAGTAAACGCTGAGGTATTGCGCGCGCACCAAGAGGGCATTCTCTAAGTTGTTCGTGGCCCGCATTAGCTCTGGCGTTTTGTCGTCGACGACCAGCAAGACGCGGTCTTTCTCGCTGCACTTCTGCGAAGCAAGAAACTTAGCGACCTCGACAGTTTTGCCGGTGGATTTGATGTCGCTGACAAGGATTTTCTTGTCTTGGTTAGCGAGCGTTAGAGCCTGCCGCAAAGCGACATGTTTGCTGGTTTTTGATAATTTTTTAGTGTAATTTTCGTTGCCGCGCGGCCCGAAAACGATACCACCGTGGCGCCAGATTGGGTTGCGGGTCGAGCCGAAGCGCGCCCGACCGGTTCCTTTTTGTCTCCACGGTTTCTTACCGCCGCCGCGAACTTCGCCGCGAGTTTTGGTGGTAGCGCTTGCCTGGCGGCTGTTCGCGAGGAACGCGTCGTAAGCGAGCTTTAATAGCTCGTGATTCGCTATATCAACCTCGAATACGCTTTTTGGCAAGGCTGCTTTTGCTGGCTTGGTTGACTCAGCCATTACTTAGCACCTCCTAATTTGATTAAGCCCTTCTTAGGACCTGGCACCGCGCCCTTGACACCGATCAAGTTGTTCTCGACCGAAATGTACGCCACTTTCAGGTTCTTGATAGTCACCTGCTCGGCGCCCATGTGTCCAGCCATGCGCTTGCCTTTGAATATTTTTTGCGGGTACATGCTGCCGATCGAACCGACCTTGCGCGTGTTACCCTTGCCACCGTGGGTTTTGCGGTGGCGTTTGAAGTTGTGCCGCTTGATAGTGCCAGCCCAACCTTTGCCCTTGCTGATGCCGGTAGCATCAATAACGTCGCCGAGCTCGAACTCCGAGACGTCCCATGTGTCGCCGACCTTGATTTCGCCAAGTTCGTCAACGCGAATTTCCCCGATCTTTTTCGGGGTCACACCGGCTGGTTTGACGTGTCCAGCCACGGCCTTGCTCAGGTTCTTACCCTCACCGTACGCCACCTGGACTGCGTTGTAGCCGTCGGTCTCGACAGACTTGACCTGAGTCACAGTCATCGGGCCAGCTTGAATAAGCGTCACCGGAATAGTGGTGCCATCCTCGCTGATGATTTGGGTCATACCAATCTTGGTACCGAAAAGTGCTTTCATTGCCCTCTTGCTCCCATTTAAAAGCCTCGGCGGCTGGTAGTATCCGTAGCTCGGACTTGCCAATTCGCGCGAGTCTTATAAGTTTAATATTACGCGTAATAGAATTACAGGGGTTATTGTAACATACTCTATCGGGAAAAATCAAGTCCTTAGAATTAATGAGGCTTCGTTAGTCAATGAAAGCAGTGCGCAGTAGGCTATTAGATGATGCGAGGTCTTCTCTTTTTACGATCTCACAGCAAGATGCCAGCCGGCAGGAAATACGATACTATTGCTACTATCAACAAAACTGCATACCATATTCGCCGATCGCTGGGGTGCTTTTCCCAGATGTAGACTGCTAGCGCTCCTATGATTAGCCCTAACGGAAAAGCTGATATTGTGAATCCGCCAAAGACTAGAGGCATCTTGAACTTCAGCCATAAAGTGCCAGCGATGGCCATCACAGTTAGCTTCAATAGATAGACTCCATCTGGTTCTAATTTTTCATTGCCGCGACGGCTGAATACGCGGTTGCGAGCGTAAGTGCGTTGTTTGTGTCGCCGTGAAGCCATAATCTCAGTATATCACAAGCGCTATAACTACTTAAAAGCCTCCCTATATCAGGGAGGCTTAGTTCCATGCAACTGATAGCAGCTTACATCTTGATCTCAGCGTCAACGCCAGCTGGCAGCGACAAGTTCTGTAGACTGTCGATCGTCTTTGGCGTAGCACCAGAGATATCGATCAAGCGCTTATGGACGCGCATTTCAAAGGATTCGCCACCCATCTTGTAGACATGCGGGCTTTTGACTACCGTATAAGTACTACGACGCGTTGGCAACGGCACTGGACCAGCTACAGTAGCGCCGGTGCGTATAGCCGTAGCGACAATTTGCTGGGCTGATTGGTCGATAACTCGGTGATCGTACGCCTTGAGACGGATACGAATGGTAAGACCTTTATCTTCAGTCATATGTTCTCCTTTTGCCTCGTAACCTCCGCTCGAATCGGTTGCGTTAGCGTCTGGCAGAGTTCTCGAGACGATTATTCTAATACAGAGATACTATAGCAGCAATTAGCAATCAACGCAAGTATTGATTATTTTAGGAAAGTATGCTATAATATACAAAGCGTGGCCTCATTGCGGACAGAGGCTACGGAGATTACCTATTATCGTACCAAATGTGCGATGATAGTTGATAGGTTTACAATTACTACACACCTCGGAAGGAGGTGAAGTTATGAGTAATCTCGCAAAGGTTCTGAGAGAGACTTTTGGGTCTCTCTCAGAACTGATGGCTCTTGTCGCCACCGTTTTGGTGGTGACAGCCATCGCCACACACATCAGCGTGTCGTGGGTTCTGGCGTTTACCCGATAGTCAGAGCTACGACACTCGTCCGTCACCCCGACCCCGACTGGGTTGAGCCATCTTGGCTCCCCGGTCGGGGCATTTTACTTTCTGTACGATTGAACAAATTATTGTACTAGCAGACTGTCCTTAGCTGCTATATAAAAAATACCCCCGAGATATCGGAGGTATTTTATTCTAAGTAGTCTATTAATACAGATTACTTGATGATGTTGGTGACGACACCAGCGCCGACGGTACGGCCGCCTTCGCGGATAGCGAAGTCTTGACCTTTGTCCATGGCGATTGGAGCGAGCAGCTTAACCTTGAAGGTCACTTGGTCGCCCGGCATGACCATTTCCTTGTCAGCTGGCAGCTCAACTTCACCGGTTACGTCCGTGGTGCGGAAGTAGAACTGTGGCTTGTAGCCCTTGCTGAATGGAGTGTGGCGACCGCCTTCCTCTTTCTTGAGGATGTAGACTTCGGCCTCGAACTCGGTGTGCGGAGTTAGCGTACCTGGAGCAACGATAACCTGGCCGCGCTCAATTTGCTCGCGCTCGATACCGCGCAGCAGCAGACCAGCGTTGTCGCCAGCTTGACCTTGATCGAGAGTCTTCTTGAAAGCTTCGATGCCGGTAACAACCGAGCTTTGAGTTGCTTTCAGACCAACGATCTCCACTGGGTCGTTAAGCTTAATAATGCCCTGTTCGATACGACCGGTTGCAACAGTGCCGCGGCCTTTGATAGAGAATACATCTTCGATTGGCATCAGGAATGGCTTGTCTAGGTCGCGCTTTGGCAACTCGAAGTAGTCATCCATAGCCTTGACCAATTCCATGATAGCATCTTCGGATTCTTTGTCGCCCTCGAGAGCTTTGGTAGCTGAACCCTTGATGATTGGTGTATTGTCTCCGTCGTAGCCGTTGTTAGTTAGTAGCTCGCGAACATCCATCTCGACAAGCTCGACTAACTCTGGATCAGCCAAGTCCATCTTGTTGAGGAAAACGATAATCTTCGGCACGCCAACCTGGTGAGCAAGCAGCACGTGCTCGCGGGTCTGCGGTAGCGGGCCGTCGTTGGCGGCAACCACGAGGATAGCGCCATCGATCTGGGCAGCACCAGTAATCATGTTCTTGACATAGTCGGCGTGACCTGGCATGTCGACATGTGCGTAGTGGCGCTTCTCGGACTCGTATTCTTGGTGCGAAGTCGCGATAGTGATACCGCGGGCTTTTTCCTCTGGAGCGTTATCAATGTCCGCGTAGTCGCGCGGCTTGTTCACGTCGCTTGGGAGCCGCTTAGCCAAGACATGCGTAATGGCGGCGGTCAAAGTCGTTTTACCGTGGTCGACGTGACCCATGGTACCGACGTTGATGTGAGGCTTTGAGCGATCAAAGTCTGCCATAGAAGTATTTCTCCTAACGTTAGTATTATTTTGTTCACGACGCGAGCTACCGCCGAAAGTGCTGTCACCTCGACAAAACGCGTCGCGCGTTACCCTTTATTATAGTGGAAAGACTGAGGTGTGTAAAGTAGTTTACAAGCGCAAACGCTTATCTAAATGACGGCAGACGATAAACAACCAAGATATAGCAAGAAGCGCAAGTATCGCTTCAACGGCGACGAACCAGAAGCTCTGCAGAATATAGCCTTGGGCGGTTAATATTGTCGCAAAAAATGGAAAGCCAAATGATAGTAGCCGCTGGCGATGTGTTAAATAATTGAAGTTTGACGGTAGGGCCAACATCGTCAATATTATTACCGCGATCACGCTGCGCGAAAAAACGAAGTGTGCTAAGTGCAATGTGTCGTTTGGGCAAAGTGATACACCTAGCATGCAAATTGCCAACAGAATGACCATCCAGGCTGATAATTTGGCGGCACGTGATTGCTGCAACCTGGCGTAACTCTGAGCCATGCCGATGCCGATAGCGATAAGCACCGTACTTGACATGAAAACACTAGAGTTAAAAGCTAATGCTGAATGGCGATTAACAGCAGACTCGCCTAAACGACTGAGACTCCAACTCATCCAGTGCGAGTCGTCGGATAGTACTATCAAGATTGACACTCCAGCAACCAGAATTACTGCATATAGCGCGCAAAGTATCTGCAAGTAGTTACCTTGCCAAAATCTTCGCACCCTTTCCATAACATAAGTATAACAGACAATCCGCTTTCACACTCCAGAAAGTTTAGAGCGTGGTAATTAGTGGTAATTAAATAAGCCTGAATTGTATCCAGGCTTATTTTTGTAAGTAGCGATTATCGTGTAGGTTATTTGTTGCGCTTCTCGATAATCTCGGCAGCAACGTTCGGTGGAACTTCCTCGTAATGGGCCAGCTCCATCGTCGATGCGGCACGACCTTGGCTCATCGAGCGAATATCCGAAGTATAGCCGAACATGTTAGCCAGCGGCACGATAGCTTTGATTAGCTTAGCGCCGCCCATCAGGTCGTCCATACTCTCGATGCGGCCGCGGCGGCTATTGAGGTCGCCGATGATATCGCCCATGAACTCCTCTGGCGTGGTGACTTCGACTTTCATGACTGGTTCTAGCAAGACTGGGTCGGCTTGCTTGACGCCAGCGCGAGTCGCCAAATGCGCCGCCAAGCTAAATGCTAATTCGCTAGAGTCAACGTCGTGGTACGAACCATCGTACAACGTCGCCTTGATATCAACCACTGGGTAGCCGGCGATAACACCGCCATCCAGCGTTTCGCGGATACCCTTCATGACAGCTGGGCGGTACTCTTGCGGTACCACACCGCCCTTGATTTCGTCGATGAATTCAAAGCCCTTGCCTGCCTCATTCGGCTCGAAGCGTACCCAAACGTCACCGTACTGGCCGCGACCACCGGACTGTTTGGCGTGCTTACCTTGAACCTCAGCGGTGCCTTTGATAGTTTCGCGGAAAGCAACTTGCGGCTCGCCGACATTAGCTTCGACGTTGAATTCGCGCTTCATGCGGTCGATTAGAATCTCGAGGTGCAATTCACCCATGCCCGACATGATAGTTTGGCCGGTTTCTTCATCGGTGTGAATGCGGAAGGTTGGGTCTTCCTCGGCGAGGCGCTGCAAAGCAATGCCCATCTTCTCTTGGTCGGCCTTAGTCTTCGGCTCGACAGCGATTGATACCGGTGGATCTGGGAACTCAATGCTCTCGAGAGCGATCGGGTGGCTAAGATCGGCTAGAGTATTACCGGTGAAAGTATTCTTCAGTCCGACTACAGCGGCAATATCGCCAGCGCCGACCTGGTCGATCTCTTCGCGCTTATCAGCAAACATACGGACAACGCGGCCGATGCGCTCTTTTTCGCCAGTGGTGGTGTTGAGGACGTAACTGCCGGCTTTGAGGACGCCAGAATAAACGCGGATGAAAATCAGCTTGCCAACGAACGGGTCAGCAGCAATCTTGAAAGCTAGGGCTGCCATTGGCTCTTTGTCGCTCGGTTTGCGGCCAACTTCTTCGCCAGTTTTCGGGTTTTTGCCCCAAATTTCGTCCACATCAAGCGGACTTGGCAGATAATCGGCCATTAGATCGAGCAGTTTTTCGACAATCACGCCACGGCCGTCGCCACCAGTAACCAAGTAAAAGTCGCCGGCTAGCACGCGCTTGCGCAGAGCGCTCTTTAGATCGTCAATGGTAATCGCCTCTTCGCCTTCGTCGAGAAACTTCATCATTAGGCCGTCGTCGGCCTCGACAGCATTCTCGACTAGCAGGCTGCGGGCATGCTTGGCTTTTTCGAGCATATCGGCTGGAATCTCGCCAACCTTCAGCTCGTGGTCGGTGTAATCGTCATAAGTGTAGGCTTTCATATCAACCAAATCAACCACGCCGCAAACGTCTTTTTCGAAGCCAATCGGCAAATGGATTGGGAAAGCTTGCTTCGACAAGCGGCTGTGGATCGACTCGACAGATTTGTAGAAGTCGCCGCCAGTCTGGTTGATCTTGTTGATGAAACAGATACGCGGTACGTTGTACTTGTTGGCCTGGCGCCAGACGGTCTCGGATTGCGCTTCGACGCCCATTTTGCCGTCAAACACAGTGACCGCACCGTCGAGCACGCGTAGGCTGCGCTCCACCTCGGCGGTAAAGTCGATGTGCCCTGGCGTATCAATGATATTAATCTTGTAGCCTTTCCAGAAGCAGGTCACGGCAGCGCTGGTAATGGTAATACCGCGCTCTTTTTCTTGAGTCATCCAGTCGGTGGTGGCGCCGTCACCGTCACCTTTAACCTCGCCAATTTTGTGATTAATACCAGTACGGTATAGAATACCTTCGGTGGTAGTTGTCTTGCCCGCGTCAATATGGGCGATAATACCAATGTTGCGGTAGTTCTCTAGCGGAACATTTTTTGGGTTTGCCATACGGCTCCTCTTTCTCCTTTATAATCTATTTTTAAGCATTAGTAATAGCTCTTGCAGACTATTGTAGCATATTTTCAGCCAAGCGAGAAGTCACATAGCGTTTTCACTCAAGCTACTAGAACCTGCTCGCCGGCCAAGCGGTGTGCTACGACTGCTTGCGTTATCATATTCAGGAAACACTTTTCGTCTGCTTCAAGCGTCTCGCCGGTCGATTCAGCGACAACTAGTGATAATAGGCGGTTTAGTTTGTCAGAACGATTAGACGTTTGACGGAAGTGGGCACGCGAAGCGCCCTTATCTAACAGCGGCTCAAGTGTTAAAATTGTCACACACTCGTCGTATGCTTTGTTGGTATTGATCAATTTTTGCTGTAGAGGCACTTTGCTATCAGCACTCATGAAATAACTATCGTGATTGATTCGGCTCAGCGGCGCGCTCTCTTCGCGCGGCGACGCTGGGTATAATAAGAAGTCAGGTTGGGTCGTCCGTGCTGATAATGCCAGCATTGCCATCTCAGCCATACGCCATTGTGGCGGTTCATCGATATCAAGCGGACGTAAGTAGCTCATCGCTTGGCCGAGGCTTTCGTATAGTTCTACGCAGTCGCGGCGCTGAGTTACTTCGCCTAGCGCTCGCTGACGAAAGACCGGCACATAGCTTGATAATGTCAATGCACCGAGCAATTGATCTTGCGATATAGGATGGCTAATCGCTTGGCCATAAATTTCACCCGAGATATCCGCTTTGATGATTTCGCCAAGTAGTTCTTGTGCGTAAGAGAGATAATTTAGCCGCAAATCGTTATCAGTATCAATAGACTGACATAGTGCATACTCGACATGACTCCACGCCGAATGAAAAAGTCCCGCCGGATTGCGGCGGGATTCGAATTGGCGGAGCGCTTGCTCAGCAGCGTCAGCTGGCAGATTCTCGGCAAGTGGACGGATAACAGCTAACGGCGCCTTGTTCATACTTTTCACTATAATGCGAAGTATAGTATTTATGCAAGCGTCTAATAAAAATATCACCACTAGGCATAGCGGTGATATCAAATACATGACAGCAAAAATTAACTGCGGGCGAAGTGTGCGAAAGCGCGGTTGGCTTCAGCCATCTTGTGAGTGTCTTCCTTTTTCTTGAAGGCAATGCCAGTTTCGTTGCAGGCGTCAACGATTTCTGTCGCCAGGCGCTTGCTGTACGGCATGCCACTTTTGCTGCGGGCAGCTTGGACTAACCACATGAAGGCAAAATGCTGCTGGCGATGACCCTGAATCGGAAATGGAATCTGGTAGTTGGCGCCACCAACGCGGCGAGATTTGACCTCAAAACTTGGGCTAATATTGCTGATAGCCTTCTCGAAAACCTCTAGCGGATCTTCGCTTTTCAGTGTTTTGGCGGCTTGCTCAAGAGCATGGTAAACGGCGCGCTCGGCGACTAGCTTCTTGCCGTTGAGCATTGATTTGTTGATTAAGCGCTGTACCAAAACCGACTGGTATTTGCGATCTGGCTGCAATTGGCGCTGGAGCTTTTTGGTAACTTTGCGAGGCATGATTATTTATCCTCCTTCTTGGTGCCGTATTTGCTGCGGCCTTGTTTGCGCTTAGAGACACCTTGCAAGTCAAGTGCTCCGCGAACGATGTGGTAACGCACACCCGGCAAGTCCGGTACGCGTCCGCCGCGCACTAGTACTACAGCATGTTCTTGCAGATTGTGACCTTCGCCGCCGATATAAGCCCAAACTTCATGGCCGTTAGTCAAGCGGACGCGAGCAACCTTGCGCAATGCTGAGTTAGGTTTCTTTGGCGTTTTGGTAGTAACTTTGACGCAGACACCGCGTTTGAGTGGTGCGTCCTGATCGTAGTAACGCACTTTGAGGGCGTTGTGGATGCGACCAAGCGCCGGCGACTTCGATTTTTTGCTAGCCGTCTGGCGAGGTTTGCGTACCAGCTGATTGATAGTTGGCATTCAACTTCTCCTAATTATAATGATAAATGTGAGCTTGCTAAAGGCTCGGTTGGCAAGCGCTAATGCAGCAAACATCCGCTCGCATCTCGAGAGCCGCAGCATTATTACACCGATAACCCCGCTTCACTCGAGAGAAACTCTATGCTCTATTGTAGCAAAAACCTATCAGAAAGCAAGCTTTGCTTGTCCCCTGAGATCCAGAGTCAGGAATAAACCCGACTAGCGATGATTGGATAAGAAATTCGCTTTCGTCGTTTCCGACTCATCAGCATAGACACGCATCTATGGAGCAAATGCGACAAGCAGATGGTGATATAAAGAAGAAAAAACACGATGTCAGAGGCGACATCACAGGTGTGGTTCCATCAGGAACGACACCCCTCCTGGTACGGTGTCAGCCCCATGTCTTTGGGGTATCCCATGATATAGTCAGGCTTGTCTCCGAGCCGGACAAGCGGGATGACAGTGCTGCCGTACTCGTTTGTGGTAGGCGAACCCACCACGATAGCAGAATACGACCAGCCATTGTCGTACTCGTGGTTGACCCTGATCTTCATGCCGACCTTCAGGTCGGCAAGCACTAATGCTTCCGGGTGGAGCGGGTTGCGCTCCTCCTTCAGCTCGGTTGTGGTGATCGTGACAAGGAAGTCGTCGACGGCGACCTCCTCCGGCAAAGCAATCTGGCCGATGGCGATGATCTTGCCATCGCTCTTCTTGATCTCTATAGAGACGTCGTGGGTCATAATGACTCCTCTCGGTTTCCTCGCGGCGAATAGCCGCCCGCCTCAGGCTGAGGCAAAGACTACGCGTGATTCTCTATATCACACGAGACGAGGTCTCGACCGTCAAGTAAAATTCTTCTTGCCCGCCAAGATCTCATCTCGTGTTTGTCTGCTTGTCAAAGTGCGCTTCTGGACAACGATTTGCTCGTTTTGTCAACGAAAGCTGATATATCATAATATATGAGCGCGTAAGTCAATAGATTTACGCAATTTTGTTGAATTTTAGACAAAAATAGGTGAGAATAAGAAGCAAGTACTTTCGTCTGCTCGCGATGCCTGCAGTCGCGGTATGTGCCGCAAAACGCAAGCGATATAGTATAATAGTCGTATGAATCTGCTTAACGATAATGACATTCAGTACGCTGGCCACCCCGAGCAGGCACCACGCCCTGATCCGATAGCACCAGCTCCACATTATAAACCGCCGCGCGACCCCTTTCGGACGTTTCGTATCGTCATGATAATTGCTGGTATTGTTGCAGTTCTAGCATTGGTAGTGGTTGTTTCAGTGATGATGTTTGCTCGCTCCTCGACTAGTGAAACTACTAAAGAGAAAAAAACTGACGACACCAAAGTAGCTCACTTAACTGCCGCCGAGACTATCAAGCACGTCAATGTCTATTTCAAAGGTAAAGAAAAAGCTAAATCGTCAATCACCACTCCAGTCAGAGCTAAAGGCAGAAAGTTCTATACGGTCGTGCCTGATCTTGACCAAGTCGTCAGCTTGGCTGGCTATGTCGACAAAGATAAGGCAACTGCGCAGCGCGAATCGATCGAAAAGAGCATGGATTATGATGGTTTCACTCGTAAGGTTTTCTCGGAGGGTGAAAAGACGAATTATCTCGCTGACTTTACTCGAGAAGACGTTACTTGCCAATTAAGTACTGACATTTCGCAGCGTGATAAACTTGGTGATTGGATGGAAATTCGCTGTCTCGATGCTAAAGTATACGCTGAATACGCCGAAGCACAACAGCCAGTTGCTTCAGTCTATACGCCATTGACTAGTGCTGCTGGACAATACGGCTTTATCGGCAAACCTGCTCCGACTAAAGGTGCGCTGGCCGGTTACCAATTGTTAGAAATTCCTGTAAGTACAGTATTGTATCAACGGATGACAGCTCCAGACAATCTAGGATTATTCTATCAAACACCAGATCGCCTATGGCACTATTTCCAAGATCGTAATCGTGGCGTTCTCGTAGTTTGTACGCTGTATAATACTAGCGAACTGCACATGGCTTATGCCGACCAAAAATGCCAGCCGGTTGGCGGTAGCACTAGAGATACCGTGATCTATACTGGCAAACGTTGACACTGCCGAGTCGAGTCAAGACATGCAAAAATAGCGAATCGCCTTTCGAGAAGAAATGTGCTTGATATATCCGAGCAGATGCACTGATATACGAGGGTAAAAATATAATGCTATCTCCTTGCGAGACAGCATTATATTTTGCAGACTTCAGCGCCTTACCTCTTAGCTACGACTCGGCGTCAACATCAGGGGTGATATCATCGGCTTCCTCGACGACACTTTCAGCGTACTCGTCAGCTGGCGAATCGTCTTGATCAGCATCGAGCGCACGAGCGCCAGTACCAACTGGAATTTTACGACCGATAATGACGTTCTCCTTCAAGCCGTTCAAGTGATCAGCCCGGCCGCTAGTAGCAGCATTGATCAACACACGAGTGGTATCTTGGAAAGACGCCGCACTCAACCAGCTATCACTCCAGATCGAAACTTTAGTGATACCGAGTAGCATTTGCATATATTGAGCAGGTTCCTTACCGGCAGCAACCAGCGCTTTGTTCTCAGCGACAACGCGCGCTTTGGACACGATATCGCCCATCACAAAGTCACTATCGCCTGGATCCTCTATTTGCACGCGACTAAACATCTGGCGCACAATGATCTCGAGATGCTTGTCGGCGACGTCTTGACCTTGAGCGGCATAGATGCGCAGCACTTCGTTGATGATGTAACGCTGAGTCGCTTCTGTGCCCTTCAGTCTCATCAAGTTGTGCAGATTCAATGAGCCAATTGTCAAGCGATCACCTGACTCGACATGATCATTAACTGAAACTACTAATTTAGCGGTACCTGGAATCTCGTACTTGACTGGTGCCGCGGCGTTAGCAGCGATAACAATAGTGTCTTCGGCTGTCTCAACTACGCCGTCGAATGGCGCGATCAGCGAACGGTTGTCGCCTGTTCCTTCGGCGAGGATATCGCCGACTTTAACCTCAGAACCATCTTGCAAAAGCGGCTTGCGACCGTCTAGCGGCAAACGCTCGACACGGCCAGATTCTGGGGTGACTTGGACAATGTATTTCTTACCATCTTCCCAGATATCAACCGTACCAGCAACCTCGGTAACGTAAGCTTGGCCTTTCGGATTGCGTGCCTCGAAGAGCTCCTCAACGCGTGGCAAACCTTGGGTGATGTCGCTACCAGCTACGCCAGAGTTGTGGAAAGTACGCAAAGTCAGCTGGGTGCCTGGCTCGCCGACTGATTGCGCGGCGATGACACCAACTGGCTGAGCAGCACCAACTAACTCGTTAGTCGCCATGTCGATACCATAGCTGCGGCGCGGAATACCTTCGAGGTTGTTAGTCGAGAGAATCGATTGGATCTTAACTTCAGTAATGTCTTGATCGGCATCAATCTTGTCGGCGATCTCGCGGGTAATCAGCTCGTTAGCGCCAACGTAGCCTGGTACGGCATCACGGGTGTAGCGACCGTATAGGCGATTGCCGAAGCTGATCATCGTTTCCTCAGTCTCGCTGCGATAAATCGTGTAGCCTTCATCGTCGCCTTCTTCGTCCTCGACAGTGAAGACGTCTTGCGAGACGTCAACCAAGCGGCGTGTCAGATAGCCTGAGTCGGCAGTCTTCAGCGCGGTGTCGATTAGACCTTTGCGCGAGCCGCGTGTCGCTACGAACGACTCCAGGCTCGACAAACCGCGCGTGTAATACGAGCGAATCGGCAGTTCAATCTCGCGGTTAGCAGCGTCGACCTGGATACCAATCATGGCGCTAGCCAGCTTAACGTTGGAAATGTCGCCGCGTGCGCCCGAATTAACCATGATCGAGATGCTAGTATCGATGTGATGGAGGTTGTCTTGCAACAGCTTAGTAACTTGATTATCTACCTTGCGCCAAGCAGCCACCGTCAAGCTGTAACGCTCGTCGTCGGTGATCAACCCTTGGTCGTATTGCTCGGCAATCAAGGCAGCGCGCTCGTCGCCTTCTTTGATGATGTCCTCAGTTTGGTCGAGGTGGACATAATCATCTTTGCCAGTTGATACGGCGGCGACCGTCGCGAAACGGAAAGCTAAACCTTTCATGCGGTCAGCTGTCTTGGCGGTTTCTTCGGCGCCGTAGCGATCAAAGATTTGCGCCAATACCTTCTTGAGCTCTTTCTTGGTCTGAACATTGTTATTATACGGGAAATCATCCGGCAAGATCTCGTTGAAGAAAACGCGACCCAGTGTAGTATCGTGAATTTCGCCTTTGGCGCGCACGCGAATCGGGCTCTGCAAGTGGAGCTTGCCCATGTCATAAGCCAACTCGGCGTCGCGGCTATTAGCGAAGACGGCGCGCGTCTCGGTTTGGACGCTTGGCTTTTCGTACGTCAAATAGTAATTGCCGAGCACGATATCCTGGCTGATACTGAGCACTGGGCTACCATCAGCCGGCTTGAGCAAGTTATTGACAGCACTCATCAATTCGCGAGCTTCGGCCTGCGCTTCGTCGCTTAATGGCAAGTGAACCGCCATCTGATCGCCATCAAAGTCGGCATTGAAACCAGCACAAACTAGCGGGTGCAATTGGATGGCTTTGCCCTCGACTAGCTTTGGCTGGAAAGCCTGAATACTTAAGCGGTGAAGCGATGGCGCGCGGTTAAGCAGCACATACTTACCCTTAATAACCTCGTCGAGCGCATCCCAAACAACCGCTTCGCCCGATTCAATCAAGCGCGTAGCGCTGCGAATGTTGTGGGCGTAATCGTGTTCAATTAGCCAGCTAATGACAAACGGCTTGAACAGCTCTATCGCCATTTGCTTTGGCAGGCCGCATTGGTTGATTTTTAGCTTCGGGCCGACAACGATCACCGAGCGGCCAGAATAATCGACGCGCTTACCGAGCAGATTCTGACGGAAGCGGCCCTGCTTACCTTTGAGCATATCACTTAGACTCTTGAGCCGGCGACGATTACCAGTAGCGTTGACCGCCCGGCCACCGCGCGCTGCCGAATTGTCAATCAAGCTATCGACAGCCTCCTGCAGCATGCGCTTTTCATTGCGTTGAATTACTTCCGGCGCGTTTAACTCGATCAATTTCTTGAGACGATTGTTGCGGTTAATAACGCGGCGGTAAAGATCATTCAAGTCGCTTGTCGCGAAGCGGCCACCTGCTAGCGATACCATCGGCCGCAAATCTGGTGGGATAACTGGCAGGACTGTGATACAAAGACTGGACGGTTTGATGTCGGCAGCTTGCATGCCTTCGAGCACTTTGAGCCGCTTGAGAAGTTTCTTCTCGCGTTGGCCCTTAGCGTTCTCAGCTTCTTCCTGCAAATCAGTTATAAGCTTATCGAGATCAATCTCATCAAGCATCCTCTTGAGCGCTGTACCGCCCATCGCTACTTCGACGAGCTCCTCATAAGCCTCCGGCAAGTTACGATAATCGGTTTCGCTCATCAGCGCATGTTTTTGTAAGCCCTCAAGTTGAGCTTTCTTGGCATTATACTGATCTTCTAGTTCGTCTAGCTCTTTACTTTGTGCTTCAGCTAGCGCCTTGATGTCGGCGCCCTCGGCGGCAGCTTCACGCTCATAGCGAATCTTGATTGCTTGGCGGCCAGCTTCGGTCTCGGTTTCTAGGTCGGCCAACATTTGATCGCGCTTTTCTTCATCAACTTCCAAAATCACGTACGTTGCGAAATAAGCAATCCGCTCTAGGTTGCGCACTGTGATGCCAAGCAGCAAACTCATGGCGCTCGGCGTACCGCGCATAAACCAAATGTGTGCTACCGGCGCTGCTAGGCTGATATGACCCATGCGCTCGCGGCGAACAATAGACTTGGTGACTAGCTCGCCGTTTTTATCAACCGCTGCCTCGCGGCTGCGCACGCCTTTGAGCTTAGAATCGTGCGGATTGATATCTTTGACTGGACCGAAAATCCGCTCGCAGAACAAACCATCGCGCTCTGGCTTTTGGGTGCGGTAATTGATTGTTTCCGGCTTAGTAACTTCGCCGTTGCTCCATTTGTTGACGTCTTCCGCGCTGGCTACTACCAAGCGTACCGCGTCAAAATCCGCGATACCGGACGTAGAAACTACTCGCGCCATCTTACGCCTCCTCCTCTTCGTTATCGTTATAATCATCTTCATCTTCCGAAATCTGACCGTTATCATTGATGTCGCGTACACTCATACCGTCGTCGATATTGCCAATACCGTCAGATTCATCTAGATAAGTTTCATTATCATCGCCGTTAGCTGGAATAGTTTTATCATCCGGGCCGCTAGTCGCAATCAAGTTCTCGGCATCTATGTTGTTAGTGTGCTCGTCGACCAAATCAACGCGCAGGCACAATCCTTGCAGCTCTTTAACCAAAACGTTAAAGCTTTCTGGTAGCTTCGGACCGGTGATAACGTCGTGCTTAATAATCGATTCATAAGCTTTCGCGCGTCCGTAAACATCGTCGGACTTAATCGTCAGCATTTCTTGCAGAGTTGTTGCTGCGCCGTAAGCCTCGAGTGCCCAGACCTCCATCTCACCGAAGCGCTGACCACCGTTTTGAGCTTTACCGCCGAGCGGCTGTTGCGTCACCATGGTGTACGGGCCGGTTGAGCGGGCATGAATCTTGTCGCTAACCATGTGGTGTAATTTAATCATATGCATGACACCGACTGTAGTGCGTTCCTCGAAAGCATCGCCGCTGCGACCGTCATATAGCTGGCTCTTACCATCCTTAGCGAAACCAGCCTTCTCGAGCTGTGCCTCAATCGTCTCGTTACTAACACCATTAAACGGTGACGTAGCAACTTTGTAACCGAGTGCTTTGGCGGCCATACCGAGATGCGTTTCGAACAGCTGGCCAAGGTTCATGCGGCTAGGCACGCCTAGCGGGTTAAGCACTACATCGACTGGCGTGCCGTCAGCTAGATACGGCATATCTTCGACTGGCAGAATGCGGGCTACCACACCCTTGTTACCATGGCGTCCAGCCATCTTGTCGCCGACGCTGATTTTGCGCATCTGCGCTACAAAAATCTGGATTTGCATCAGCACGCCAGCTTTCAGCTCATGGCCATTTTCGCGGCTGAAGACTTTGACACCGACGACCTTGCCGCCGCCAGCGTTATTCATGCGCTGCGAGGTATCGCGGACGTCTTTGGCTTTCTCACCGAAAATGGCCCGCAGTAAGCGCTCCTCGCTAGAGAGTTCCTGTTCGCCTTTCGGCGTAATTTTACCGACCAGCACGTCGCCAGCTTTAACTTCTGAACCAACTTGGACAATACCGTCTTCGTCCAAATGGCGCAGACTATCTTCGCTGACGTTCGGGATATCGCGAGTAACGATCTCCGGACCAAGCTTGGTTTCGCGGACTTCGACCGAGTAATCTTTGATGTTTACAGATGTCAAAGTATCATCTTCGACTAAGCGGCGACTGATAACGATAGCATCTTCCATGTTGTAGCCGCCCCACGGCATGAAGGCGACCAGCAAATCTTTACCTAGCGCCAGTTCACCCTCGGCGATTGACATGCCTTCGATCAAGATATCACCCTTAGCAACTTGCTCGCCGCGCTCGACGCGAACTTTTTGATTGATACAGCGATCATCATTACTCTTGGCAAAGTGGATTAGATCGTACTTTTTGACGCCATCGGCATATTTGACTTCTACGCTGTCGCCATCGGCGCGAATGACTTCGCCGTCAGCCTCGGCGACGATTAGCTGGCTGGAATCGCGCGCAATATTAGCCTCGATGCCAGTGCCAACTGTCGGCGCTTGCGGCTGCAATAGCGGCACTGCTTGGCGCTGCATGTTGGAGCCAGTCAACGCGCGGTCGACGCGGTTCTTCTCGATGAATGGCACTAGGCTAGCGGTCGAGCCTAGAATCTGCTTGTGCGAAGCATCGATCAACGTAACCTCTGACGCATCGACGCGACTCGGCTGCAAGAATTTGCGAGCCGACACACGCGGGCTTTTCAGATTGTTATTTTCGTCAAGCTTCACGCCAGCGTCAGCTATCACTTCGTTGATTTCCTCAGAAGCGTCTAGATAGACTACTTCGTCGGTTACGTGGCCATCAACAACTTTGCGATAAGGCGTCTCGATAAAGCCATACTCGTTAATACGCGCATAAGTAGCTAAGTTCAGCACCAAGCCGATGTTAGCACCTTCCGGAGTTTCTACCGAACAGATACGCCCGTAGTGTGTCGGATGAGCGTCGCGCACTTCAAAGCCGGCACGTTCGCGGCTCAAACCGCCAGGCCCCATTGAGCTCAAACGGCGTTTGTGGCTAAGTTCCGAAATCGGGTTGACCTCGTCAAGTAGCTGGCTGAGCTGGCTCGAAGCAAAGAATTCGCGCACCGCCGCAACGACCGGGCGGGCGTTAATTAATTGGCTCGGCGTGACGTTTTCTAGATCGCTCATGCTCATGCGATCCATGGCATTACGCTGCATGCGCAGCATACCGACGCGGAATTGGCGCGCCACCAGCTCGCCGACTAGCTTAATGCGGCGGTTGTCGAGTGCGTCGATGTCGTCGCCTGGCTCTTGGGTGTTGTTCATGCGAATCAGCTCGCGAATAATCGCCACCAAATCATCTTTTTGCAAAGTGCGATTTTCGGCGGTATTCGGCACGTCCAGCCCTAAACGCTTATTGATTTTGTAGCGGCCGACGCGGCTGTAGTCAAAGCGTTTGAAGTCGAAGAACATTCGCTCGATCATTTGCCGGGCATTATCAACCGTCGCTAAGTCGCCTGGGCGCAAACGCCGGTAAACTTCAATTAGCGCTTCGTTGACGCCGTGTGCTGGGTCTTTTTCTAGCGTTGCCTCAATGTACTTGATGTCGCCGGTATCGATATCGTCAAATAATTCCTTGATTTCCGACACTTTGCTATAACCGAGAGCTCGCAAAAACGTCGTCACAGCGATCTTGCGGCGGCGGTCAATCTTGACATAGATCGCACCGCTGGCGCTAGTCTCAAACTCTAGCCAGGCGCCGCGGCCAGGGATAAGCTTAGCGTTGTACAAATTGCGCCCAGCACCTTTCTCGGCAGTGTAGAAAATGCCCGCCGAACGAATCAATTGGCTAACCACCACGCGCTCCGTACCGTTGATGATGAAAGTCGCGCGATCGGTCATCCATGGGTAATCGCCCAAGTAGATTTCTTGCTCTTTGACCTCGCCAGTTACCTTGTTTGTCAGTTCAACTGTCACCGAGAGCGGCGCCTCAAACGTCAGGTTATTTTCTTTAGCGAATTTCTCGTCGTTTTTTGGGTCTTCAAATCTGTAATCTTTGAAGCGCAGTTCAAGTTTCTGCCCCGTATAATCTTCGATCGGATTAAGTTCCGCGAAAATCTCGCTTAGGCCTGTCTCGACGAAATCTTGCCAAGATTCCTTTTGATGAGCCAAGAGATTTGGCACCTCGACCGCAGTATCTTCTTTAGTAAAGAATACTCGCTTGACCGGGGTGTGTTTTGCCGTCGTTGCTTTTGGCATGTTACTCCCTCGTTGTGGTTAAGTTTGATTAAGCCCTGACAGAGGCGGGTTGTCCGCTATCAGAGTTGGCACCGAAGCTTTACTAAATGGAGGTACGCGCACCCTAAAACGCCACGCCACAGGCGCAGTGCACAATCAACCCGCATTACACAATCTTCATTAGCTATGATTATAATTGCGCGAAGTCGTCGAGTCAAGAGTTTTTGGTAATAAAAACAAGAAAAACCCCGTCAGTTTTACCTGGCGGGGTGGCTAGGGACAACTCCCCTCTAGCTGGAGTGCCTCCTTAAAAAAGGAGGCATGATGGACCCGACCGCTAGCTCTCCTCGCCGCGCCGTATAGCACGGCGAGCCGCTAGAGCTCGTAGTTCTGCTCGCACGAAAAGTGCGAGCAGATACGTGGCCGAGAGTAAGACTATTACTCCCAGCCATGTCCTGTCTACGATCAATAACTTGACCGTAGAAGATACGATAGTCACAGCATAGAAAAATGCTGCAACCAACCCGCAGACAGCACGTCTACTGCCTGCAGTCATCGTCGGCACGAGCAACATTGCAATCGTGCCGACAATAACTGAGGACATAATAATGTCCTCCAGCAGTTTAATCATTTTTTCACCTCCTTAAAATGACCAAACTAGTTGATATTATACCACATTACTCCCTAAAATACTACCCCTACCCAAAACCATAAGTCCGCCAAAAACCACCGCCGCTGTAGTGCAGCTACCCAGCTAACTGACTTAATTCGTGGCTACTATTTCTCGGATTTCGCTGACTTGCCTTTGCTGCTTTTACGGCCGATCACCTCGTCAACTACACCATATTCTAATGCTTCATCGGCGCTCATCCAGTAGTCGCGCTCCATGTCGGCTTTGACCTTGTCGAGTTTTTGACCGGTGTTGCCAGCTATGATTTTCGCTAACCGCTCCTTTAGCTCCATAGCCTCGCGCAAGCTGATTTCTTGATCAGTAACCTTGCCTTGAGTACCGCTAGATGGTTGATGAATCATCACCCGGGCATTTGGCAACACGAAACGCTTGCCTTTGGCGCCGCTCGACAGCAGGAAGGCGCCCATGCTAGCTTGCAAACCAATGCCAATAGTCTGGACGTCTGGCTTAATATATTGCATAGTATCGTAAATCGCCAAACCGTCGTACACCACGCCGCCCGGGCTGTTGATGTAGAGCTGAATGTCTTTATCGGGATCTTCGTTAGCCAGATGCAGCAGCTGCGCCACGATGACATTAGCTGTCGCCTCATTAACTTCCTCGCCCAGGAAGATTATGCGATCTTCTAGCAAGCGCGAATAAATATCATAGCCGCGTTCGCCGTCGCGCGTGCGGACGATTACGTTAGGTACTAAATAATTCGATGGTTTCATACCCCTAGTCTAGCGCAAAAATTAGCACTCGTCAAGGCAGAGTGCTAATTATCCTTGCTAGCGCGCAATACTTGTTATTTGGCGGCTTTTTTGCTCTTGGCGTTCGGCTTCTTGGCGGCTGACTTAGAGGTCTCGCTGCTTTTGTTAGCTTTGTCGGTAGCGATAGTGCTTTTCGCTGGCTTGGTCTTTGATTTATCTTCTGGCAAATTTAGCTCGACAAGCTTATTTACTGTTTTCTCGGTAATCAAGCGGTTGGCAATCTCGCGTTGCGCTTCTGGCTGGTCAAAGCGTTTAGCCATCTCCGCATTATTGGCATATTGCTGTTTGTAAGCATTGATGTGCGACGCCAGTTCGTCGGCAGTCGCCTCGATTGCCAGCTCTTTGCTAAGCTCAGCCAATACCAGGCCAGCTTTGATACGCGCGTCGGCCGCCTCGTTGGCCTCGGCTTTTAGCCAGGCGTCGCGATCAGCTAAACCGCGCGACTCGTAGTATTGCTCAAGCGTCATACCGCGGTACCGCAGGTTCTGCACCAAATCCTGCTCAAGCGAGCGAATCTGATCTTGGCGCAATACCTCTGGCACGGCAACGTCGCTAGATTCAACCAATTGCTTGACCAGATCGTCTTTCAGTTGGTCGGTAGCCTGGCGTTCTTGCTGAGCGGTGATTTCCGCCTCAATATCTTGGCGCAAATCATTCATCGAAGTGTATGGCCCGGCCTTGGCGGCGAACTCGTCGTTCAATTCCGGCAGCTCTATTTGATTAACTTTTTTTACAGTCGTTTCGAAAACTACCTTAGCGCCTGCCAGATCTTTAGCATGATAGTCCTTGGGAAAAGTCAGCTTAATATCTTTTTTGTTGCCAGCCTTCGAACCAACTAGCGCCTCTTCAAAGCCTGGAATAAACGAGTTGCTGCCAAGAGTTAGCGGATAATCTTTGCCGGTGCCGCCCTGGAAAGCTTCGCCATCACGTTTGCCGACGAAGTCAATAATCACCTCGTCGCCGTCGCGGGCAGCCTCTTTAGTATCTTTCTTTTCGGCCAAGCCTTTGCGGATTCGCTCGATCACTTCGTCGATATCGTCCTTGGCAACCTTGGCGGCCTTTTTTACCGCTTTGAGCTTTTTGTAATCACCAAGCTTAACTTCAGGCATAACATCAGCTTCAGCCGTGAATTCCAGTGTCTCGCCAGGTACAAACTTCTTCAGCTCGACCTCTGGGCGATCCAGTACTTGCAATTTGTTGCTAAGGAAAGCCTCAGCGACAGCGCGATTAATCGCCGCCTCTAGCGTTTCTTGGCTAAGCGTGTTCGGGTCGGCGTGTTTTTTGACTACAGCAATTGGCACGTGCCCCTTGCGGAAACCGTTAACTTTGATATTTTTGGCCATTCGCTTGAGCGCAACTTGCTCTGCCGCTTCGAGCTCCGGCTGGCCCGCGGTTATCGTCACCAGGACGCGCGTTGCCGATAATTTCTTCACAGTCGTCTTCATAACGACGTATTATAACAGATTACTAGCAAGCCGGCTACTTTTCTGGCAAGACTTTTATAGTATATCTGACAAGTCAAAGATGTCGTCTTCTTCGTCTTGCCTCTCGTGGTGGCGACGGTCGCTAACAGCGGTAACCACTCGTTCGAAGCTAACCTGCTGCTCGCTGCCATCATGAATATTCTGCAAATTGTATAAGCCTTTAGCTACAGATTGCTCATCGACAGTCATAACATAGCGAACACGCTTTTTGATGGCCTCTTTGACTTGGCGATCAATTGGCCGACCTGTATAATCGACCTCGACCGAAACGCGCTCACTGCGTAACTTTTCGGCAATTCGTTCGGCATCATCCAGCACGTTGCCGACTGTCACGATATAAGCTTGCGTCGCGCTCTCAAGGTGCCGCACGCTAGAATGGCGTGTTAGCATCTCAATAATATTCGACATATCAGATTGCCCGCCAACTGAGCTCTGCAAATCGTTATTGACGTAGCGCCCACCCTTGTAGAGAAGTGCGCTATGCATAGCATCGGCTTCGGTGAAGTCAAAGATAATCCCGCCTGTGTATTCCGGGTGCGCTAGCGTGATGTCGAGAATAACATTATCAATGCCAAGCCGCTCTAGCCGCTCGTACAGCGCCACTAGATTGACATAACATTCGCTATGACGAATAACTTCTGGCAAATCTTCGGCTGATTTGGCAGTCAAAAGCTTGGACAGCTTCTGCAGAACTTCGCCAGAATGCGACAAACCGACAATATCAATAGCCCGATCACGAAACTTATCAGGGGCTAGGGTTCGCTTTTGCGCTAGCAGACGCGCCATTAGGCTAGTCTGAACAGTGTCGAGATCTAGATATTCGCTCAGCAATAGTTCGAGCATTTCCGAATCATTAATCCGCAAATTGTAAGCTGAACGTTTAATACCCATAGCGTCTAGACCGCGCTTAGCGATAGCTATGGCCTCGACATCAGCGCGTGGAGACTCGCAGCCAGCATGCTCGTAACGCAGCAGATACGCCGCGCTAGGATACACTGATACGCTAAAAGCGCCTGACACTATATCGTAGCGACGGCGATTTTGTAATTTAGCCTCGGTGTCGATATCATATTCTTCGTAGCCGTAGAGGGTCGCAGCGTAGCGCCATGATTGTTCTACTAGCTGGCAAGCGCGAACCGTATCCGGATAGCGCACTTCTGAATCGGTAATTACATTGGATGCTGGTGCCATCATGTGTCTATTATAGCATAAATATAATTATTTTTCAAGTAGATTAAGCTTACAGCGGCGAAGCCACTCGTACATAGCGATGCCAGCCGCCACGCCGACGTTGATGGAGCGGGTCGAGCCGAATTGCTCGATTGCGGCGATCGCTTGCGCTCTCTCGAGAAGCTCCGGGCGGATACCTGAATGTTCAGCTCCAAAAAGCAATACCGCCTGCTCTGGCAACATCGTCTGGCTGAGCGGCTGCGAGCCTTGCACGTTATCAATAGCAATCAATGTTTTGTCGCCAATTACCGCTATAAAATCGTCAACTGACGCATAATAACAGAGGTGAAGATATTTGTCGGTCATCATGGCGCCGCGTTTATTCCACTGGCGGCGGCCGATGATGTGGACGCGCCGCACTCCAAAAGCGTTGGCGCTACGAACGATCGTACCCATATTAAAATCGCGCTCGACATTATCAACCGCAATCTCGAGCGTGTGCGCCCGCGCGTCAAGATCACGCACGATATCGTCGATAGGCGCGCCCTTGTATTTGTCGATAACATTGCGTTTGTCATTATTCATGATTATTAATTATAAGATTTTTCGTTAAGAATTGAAAAGCCTAAGGTGAAATGAATACTTACTGCCTTTCTATCGTAACTCTCACAGAGTACAGCTGCGGAATCTTTACAGGTTTATCGAAATCAGTTAGAATAATGAGGCAGGTTGTTAATTATGCGCAGATGTGGCGGAATTGGTAGACGCGCTAGCTTCAGGTGCTAGTGCCCTTCGGGGCGTGGAGGTTCAAGTCCTCTCATCTGTACCAAAATCTGGAAAACAATCAGGATAAAATACTGTTTGACGGATCGCCCGCGCTCCGACCCACCGAACAGGGCTTTATCCTGATTATTTTTTTGGCGCAGTGATTTGGTGCTAAAGTGGGCTCTAGCGTGAGCATAAAATCGCACCATAGAGCAACCGGAAGCGAGTGTTTTTACTGATTATTTATCACTCACAGGCAGGATATCGCCGCTAATCATCCCTGTTAGTGAGCGCAAGTTATCACCTACTTTGACGCCTGGATTCATGATACCTAACGGATCAAAAGTCTTTTTGATGGCAGCATACATCTCACGGGTGCGATTATCTAGATGCTTATAGGCAAAGTGTGCCGCTAGACGTCCTTCAGCAGACTGCCCTATAAGTGCGCCGTTATATTTCAACGCTAGATTTGATAATTCGTCAAATATCTTGAACAGTTTTTGCTTGTCTCCGACTTGACGTAGCGACAATGTCGGATGAATGGTGTACGTCTCGGCCAAAATATGTCCAGATACCGGTAAACTACAATGCAATTTATTCGACAAAACTTCCAGGGACTTAGAAAACTCGTCGAAGCGTCCGGACGGTATACGAATATCGCTGTATATACGTGGAGCGAACGCCGGATTCCTATCTGGCAGCTCGATATAGCGAGCGACATCGAGAGCCGACAGTAAGACTTCATCGGTGGTCTCCTCGCCAGCAGCGACTAATTTGACGCCATTAGTATTACTGAACGCTCTTTGGATTCTCTTAATATTGCGAGAACGAGCGCGAGTATTGAAATCGTCAAATCCAGCGATGATAACCGCTTGAGGATCAGCACTATCCAACCCGTACCAGTCGAATCGTCGGCCGGCGGCAATAGCCGCGTTGAACAGCTGCGCGTCGAAATATTCAGCAAAAGCAACACCAGCGTCGCGTAATGTCTGCACGGCATCAGTCGCCGCGCTCGTCGAAGCAAATACTAGCGCGAAAACGTCAACGCTTTGACTACGGAACTCTGTACGCAGAATCATCTCGCTAATCACACCAAGAGTCCCTTGTGCACCGAGAAATAGCGGTGTTAAGTCAAAATGACTGTTGTTCTTAACAGCAGCGATAGCACTATAGCCAGACTTATCGTATTCTGGCAGCGAAGCTATTACATCTTGATACTCGTCAATAATAGCGTCTATATCGCGATAAATGTCGCCTTCAAGCGTTTGCAGGCCTTTCTTGCGACTGAGCTCGCGGCGACTGAGTTGACCAGTTTGTAAGATGTCGCCGTTAGCTAAAACTATCTCAAGTTGGCTAACAAATGCGCTTAAGTCACCATATTTACCGCTAGTAAGACCAGCTAGACTTTCAGCGATTGCTCCGCCGACCGTACAGTGTGCATCTACACCGTCAAGCGCCGGTACATCAGTTCCTTGAAGATTAAGAGCTTGGCGCAGTGCTCCAACGGTCGCACCAGATTGCAAGCGAACTAACCGCTGCTTGGGATCATATTCATAGATATTGTTCATATGGCGAGTTGTTGCAACGATTGCGCCTTGACCGATTGCACCACCCATCACCCCCCTTCCTGCACCGCGTACAGTGATTGCCTTGATATGGCCGCGTTCAGCCAGCTGCCAAGACAGACGCGCTACTTTGCGAATATCATCAGTATTGCGCGGTGATACAACCATCTCTGGAGCCAGACTAAGCACACCGGCATCGCTAGTATAGATTTGCCGTATATCAGGCCGAAAATCAACCTCTCCTAACAAATGTCCGCGCAGATAATTAGCGATTTTACTCATACACCCTCGTTTTCATACTAAATCTATTTTAGCATAAGCGAAGGAAAATTTTCGCTAATTTTGATAAGTTTGCTATAATAAATATCGTAAGCAGGTACAAACCAAGCTCTCAGTTGCCGGCTTGCCAAAATTTACAACTCAGCTATGCGGATGTGGTGGAATTGGTAGACACGCATGCCTTAGGAGCATGTGCTTTCGAGCGTGAAGGTTCAAGTCCTTTCATCCGCACCAGAATACAGATTTTTTCGGAATCGTCGCTTAAAAGAGCGACTTTTTCATTTACATTTCTTAATTCCTGCCATAGGCAAAAAACCACTTTCCGCTCCCTTTCGGAAAGTGGTTTTTGAGCTTGCACTTGTAGGGGTTTGGGTGATGGTTTTGTTATGTAAAAATAGGTTCGAGCCAAAGATTTCTAAAAGCACGGCTTTTTGTCCGTCAAAATCATCAGACTCTAACAAATAACAGATAGATTTTGCAGTTTCTAGCCACTTTGTCATCGGTTCTATCCAAGCATTTTGGTTGACTTGTAAATTAACCAAACTTTCTTCTAGGCTTTTCTTTTGGCTTAAAATCTCGCTCTTTTTAGTCAGAAAAGTTTGGCGATCAATGTCCTGATCTAAATAACTATCCAGCAAAATTTGTTGCTTATTGGTTAGTTTTGCGATTTGCGTTCGCAAATCGTCCAGTAAAGAAACATTGCCAGCGATTTCGGCTTGCTCGTCTTGCTCAATTCGTTCATTCATAAAAGCAAACATTTTTTCGCTCATTGTATACTTGCCAAGTAATGCCAAAAGCTGGAGCAACAAATCTTTTTCTCTAATCGGTGGGTTGGTGCATTTAATAGCTCGCTTCTTACGTGAACAGCGGTAATAAGTCCAGCGGTGAAAATTGCCGTTTTTCTGAGTTCTAGTTTTGGTTTCGCTAGTAATACTCATGCCACAATTAGCACACTTAATCAGCTCCAAAAATGGCACAGCCTCCTTTTTGGCTCGTTTCTTGTGTCCACGCTCGGCAATCACTAGCTGGACTTTATCAAAAAGAGCTTTGGAAAAAATTGGCTGGTGGCGACCTTCGTAAAGTTCGCCTTTATAGAGAAAATGGCCATAGTAAAAGGGATTTTGTAAAATAGACTTCACTTTATCGTCTTTGAAAACTTTACCGGTTCGAGTAATTGCTCCATTGCCTCGCAAGAAATCCGCCAACTGACTCATGGTTTGGTCGCCACGAGCATATTTTTCAAAAATCTCTTTCACAAGTGGTGCATAGCGTTTGTCTAAAACAATAGTTTTACTGCGACTATCGTTTAAGTAGCCAAAAGGGGCTTGGCTGGGGAAATCGCCGTTTCTCACCCTGGCTCGCAATCCTCGTTTGGTATTCTCGGACAAATTATCGACATAATACTTGGACTGACCAAACATAATAGAGAGCATAAATTTGCCTTGCGAGGTATTTTCAAATTGGAAAATTGGAAACTGTAAATAGTTGAGTGTAGTTTGATCGAGTAAATAGATAATTTGCCCACCATCTATAGAATTGTGAGCCAAGCGATCTGGATGCCACGCCAAAATGCCGTTGGCTTCGCCATTTTCAATGCGTTTAATCATGGAATTAAAGACTGGACGACCAGGCATTTTGGCAGTGCGTTTTTCTATCAGTTCGTCAATCACCACCAAGTCGTTATCTTTGGCAAATTTTCTTAGCTCTACCAACTGAGCCTCAATGCTCAAAACCTGTTTGTCTTCTGTATCTGTTGACTTGCGAGCATACAAAATGTATTTTTCCATGTTTTTCACCTTCTATTAGATCCAAAAAGCCGTATTGAACGCGAACAATTTAGAATTAACCAAATAGTTTCCAACACGGCTTTTTAGACCAAATATAATTGGCTAATTCTCTATAAATTGTTCGCACCTTTATTATAATGTCGATTATATCTATTTGATAATAAAAAGTAACGCCATACTTGAACTAGCATTTCTACAACAACTGTATCATACCATAATATGGATATGGGATTTGCTTTAAGAAAAGTGATATTCAGACTGTCAGCTGCCACCTTTTGCTTCATTTTTAGGAGAGTTCCGCTTTTCCACGAGACCTCACAAAAAATAGCCCGCTAAGCGCGAGCCATCTTCACACTCCCAGAGCCACGAAAACTCACAACTCTCGGCGGAAAGAGGTGAGATAAGCATTTCCATAACTACGATTGTCCACCACAACAATTCCGTTTTCCAGATTTGGTCCCTCACCTCTTCCTGGATGTGATAATATCATAAAACCTCCTGGTTTGAGAAGTCTAAAAAGCTTACTAACTGTGGAAAACTGCGGGTCTTTATATGGCGGATCGGCAAAAATTATGTCATAAGTGCCAGCACCACTTGATTCAATCCATGAGTTGACAGAGGCGTTTATGGTTTTAGTCTCGCACTGAGCACCTAGCGATGACACATTATTACTTAAAATTTTTTGAGCGATTTTGTCTCGCTCGATGAACGTCACGTGCGCCGCGCCACGACTCAACGCTTCCAATCCAATGGCACCGGTGCCAGCAAAAGCGTCCAAAACTCGCGCGCCAACCACTTCGTTGCCCAAGCTATTAAACATAGCGTTGCGTATACGCTCGCCCATCGGCTTAGTTTGCTTGTTATTACCTTTAGGTGCATCTAATAGCCGGCCGCCGAAACGTCCAGCAATTACCCTAATTGAACTCATTGATGTGCCTCGCGATAAGCGCGGTACCAAAAATAAGTAATAACATTAGCGATCAGCGGGATCAACGTCTGCCGTGTCTGTTGAGCTAATCGAGCAGTCCAGCCGCGCTTCCAAAATTCTTCGTACATGTTAAGCGCATACACCTGCTGCACAGCGTCGAGGAATGTCGCTTGCAAGCCCTTCTCGTCTGCTAGTTTAAGCCACACTGGGGTTGGCATTGAGTCGGAAAATTTTGTAGTCTTGATGCTAGTAGCCACACCCAGCTCAAACAGCAAATGCGTCGCAAAGACACCTTTAGCGCCCCAATACTCCCAGTTTTTATTGAGAGTTTCGCGCATAGTCGAACCTTTAATAACATTCTTCTCAACCACCGACAAACGCTCTTCCTTAGGCCGGCCCCAAAGTTCTTCGATTTTGTCACCTAACGGATAATGATGCGCTGGCGTCAAACCGTCAGTGATCGCATGCGCCATCCAGGATGCTTCAAACGCCGCTCGTACTTTGTCGCGTTTTTTTAGTGCTTGCACCAGATTGACGTAATGATCCATAATCATCTCGACTAACGCCGTATCACTAGGGTCGCTAGGGTCGATAAAATGCCACGGTTCGTCGACACCCGGGCTTTTGCGTTTGATACCGTCGGGGCCGTTGTTGCCTTCAAAATGCAAGATGTCTTTAGCAGACGGAAAACCGCGGCCGGCACCCGGCAATTTGCGCAGATCACGTCGAGCAATCCGGTCGATTTTTTGATGCACGCCTATGAAATTGCCCGAATGCGAGCGAAAAGTAGTACCACTGTACATGCATTGTATTATAACACGCCGCCCGGCAGCGGCTGGCAAAAAAGCTGGCAAAAAACCAAAAGCGCCGGCAGCAAACCTAATTAAGCGTCGTTAACCGCTGATTATGGCGGACGTGCGCCTCTAGTGTTGGGTAATTTGATAGCGGTTCGCCTGATTCAATGAAGCGCTTAGCGGCCTTTTGAGCGCGAGCAATCAGCCGCGTGTCGGCTAGCGTAGCAATCTGCAAGTTTAGCGCACCGTGCTGCATGCGGCCATAGATCTCGCCCGGACCGCGCAGCGCCATGTCGACTTCTGCTAAATGGAAGCCGTCGTTGGATTTTTCTATTTCCCGCAAACGTTGCGACGGTTTGTTGTTCGTGCTCATCATCAAGTAGCAGTAGCTTTGGTGCTGGCCGCGGCCAACGCGCCCGCGCAATTGATGCAGCTGCGCCAGACCGAACTTGTCAGCGTCTTCGATCATCATAATCGTAGCATTCGGCACATCGACACCGACTTCGATGACTGTCGTACTGACGAGAATATCAAACTTCTTGTCTTTGAAATCTTGCATGATTTGATCTTTTTCGTCGGCACGCATTTTGCCATGCAGCATAGCTATTCGGCGATGGCCGAAAACACTATTTTTAAGCTTTTTGAATTCCATTTCAACGCTTTTGCGGTCATTAACGGCGCTATCGCGGATCAAACTGCAAACGACATAAGCTTGGCGCCCTTGTTCTAGTTGCTCGTCAACCGCCGCGTAAGCCGTTTGGCGCGACGGTGGCGAAATGATTTGCGTAAGAATCGGCTGGCGGCCTTTGGGCTGCTCGTTGAGTATACTAACGTCGAGCTCGCCGTAGACTGTCAGCGCCAAACTGCGCGGGATCGGCGTGGCAGTCATCGCTAAGAGGTGCGGCATGGCGGCTACTGATAATTTTTTATTATCCGGCGGCGCGCTCGACTTCACCTCCTCGTCCTTAACCTTCATCAGCAATTTCTGCCGCTGCTCGACACCAAAGCGATGCTGCTCATCGATGACCACAAAGCCTAGACGGTGAAACTCCACCTTATCCTGGATGAGCACATGCGTACCGACGACCACGTCAATCGCACCGTTTGCGATTTGCTGATAAAGCATAGCGCGAGCTTTGCCTTTGACGCTGCCAATTAGCAATCCGACCGTCACGCCGAAAGGCTCGAGAAGCTTCGCTAGCGTCTCGGCGTGCTGCCGCGCCAAAATCTCGGTCGGCGCCATGAATGCCGTCTGATAACCAGCGCTCGCCGCCTGCCGCGCTGCCAATCCGGCCACCACCGTCTTGCCGCTGCCAACGTCGCCTTGCAGCAAGCGGTTCATCGGCCTAGCATTTTCAAAATCTTGCAAGATGTCCCAGGCGGCGCGTCGCTGAGCGTTGGTTAGCGCGAACGGTAATTTCTTGACAAAATCCTGCACGACAGACTTTTCAAACGGAATAGTGAAGCCAGTTAGCTTCTGGTTGTCAATTTTGTTGAGCTGGCTAGCCAAAACCAGTTCGAATAGTTCTTCGAACGCTAAGCGCTGACGAGCCTGCTCAACTTCCCTTTCGTTGCGCGGAAAATGCATCGCCGAAATTGCCGCCGCGCGGTCGAGCAGCTTCTCGCTCTTGACGACGCTTAGCGGCAGAGTTTCGGGCAAAACGCTCATCAATGGGCGTAGCTGCTCGAGGATTTTGCGCACCGTTTGCGATTTAAGCCCGCGCACCGCGTGGTACACCGGCAGCAAACGATCGGCTTGTACTGGCAGCTCCTTGGCGAGCTCGGCCGTCGGATTGGTTAGCTGGTAGTGGCCGTAGTTATACTCGAACTCGCCGCTAAAATAAAACCACTCATCACTATCGCCTAATTGCTGCGTTCGATACGGTTGATTAAACCAAATAGCGTTGAGCTTGCTAGTGTCGTCGGCCAGCACCGCCGTAGTCAGACGCAAACCACGGCGGACTGGCCGAGTGCTGATTTGCTGGCAGCGAGCGCGAATCGTTACCTTGCCAGGACTCAACTCGGCGATCGGCGTCACGTGCGTGAAATCTTCGTGCTTGCGCGGCAAAAACAACAAGATATCGCCAACCGTTTCGAGCCCCGCCTGGCGCAGCTCAGCTGCGGTTTTAGGACCGACACCTTTGATTTGATCGAGGCTAGTCGCGAGATTCATAGCTCTGTCAAAATAGTCCTTTGAATTTGAATAAGAGGGACAGGACTACTCGCTAACAGCATTAATCCCTTCCAGCGCGTAAGCCGTATCCTGCCAGCGCTCCACCGCGATGCAGTCGATGCCGAGATTTTTCACTGGGAAGTCGTTGCCGCCTTCTTCTATTTTGTCGCCGAAGAACAAAATTTCCTCTTTACTCACGCCGGTGGCTTCCATCAACTTTTTCATGCCATAGGCTTTATCGACACCGATTTTAGTAATGTCAACACTGGTAGTGCCGCCCAGGCGCACTTCAAATTCCGGCAATTTGGCGGCAACATCGTCGCGCATTTGCTTGCGGACAGCTTTGTTGGTTTCCGCCCAAGCGTATTTTTTCTCGGGCGAGGCTTGCTGGCCTAGCGCCGAATACGTCACCTGGCTTAAGCGGTCTTCGATAATCTCGCCGTCCGGATTTTCCTCCCACAGATCAAATTTGCGCGCCGATTCTTCCAGAACCTGAGTGATTTTCTGCTTTTGTTCGTCGGTGAAATCTTCTTTATAATGCGTTTGCCACTCGTTCGCATCGACGTTAAACGTATAATAACGCGTGCCACAAGTCGGCATCATATGGAAGCGCGCCAGCAATTCCGGCGAAACGCTCATCTTGTCGATGACCTGCTTTTGGAATTGCTCAAATTTGCCGCCGGAAATGACGCAAACTTGATAATTTTCCAGCAATTTAGCGAGCAAATCCGCCATACGCGGCGAAATCGCCGATTTGCTAACCGCCAGCGTGTCGTCCAGGTCAAAACCGATAATTTTTTTCATGATAAATCTACTCTCCTTCTTAATTTATTATCGTACGAGAACAAAATTGTTTTTGCCTTTTTTGAGCAAGCTAATTTCGGTCAGCGGCATGTCGCCGGCAATTTTCGAACCATTGACGCTGATGGCACCGCTCTTGATCAAGCGCTTCGCCTCGCCGTTGCTAGCACAAATGCCAGCGTCAACTAAGGCCGCTATCACCGTGGTGTCGAGGGCAACCGTCGGGATTTCGTTAGCCAGAGCGTTCAAATCCTCATCATTCAGCGCTGCAATATCGCCGCCGCCGAATAGCACGCCCGTCACCCGTTCGACACTCTCGCGGCGCTGGCGGCCATGGACAATATCAGTGACTTCGCGCGCCAGGGTTTTCTGTAGAGCGCGCTCGCCAGGGTTAGCGCGATGATTATCAATCAGCGCCTCAACAGTGTCGCGGTCGAGCAGCGTATAGATTTTGATCAGATCTTCGCTAGTTTCATCGTCGCAGTTAAGCCAAAACTGGTAAAATTTGTACGGGCTAGTCATTTCTGGGTCAAGCCAAATGGCGCCGCCCTCGGACTTGCCGAATTTGACGCCAGTTTGCTTATTGATAACCAGCGGCGCGGTCAGCACATGCGCTTCGCCGCCTTCAAGCTTGCGGATTAACGATACGCCAAGCACGCTATTACCCCACTGGTCAGCGCCAGCCAGCTGCAGAGTTGCGTCCTTTTCGCGGTACAAATGCAAGAAGTCGTAGCCTTGGATCAGGGCGTAACTAAACTCACCGTAACTGATGCCAGCGCCGCCCTCGCCGATGCGCTGCTGTACGAACTCGCGATCTAGCAGTTGCGTCATGCTAATGTGCTTGCCGACCTTGTGTAAGAAATCGATGTAGTTCATATGTGCGAACCAATCGGCGTTGTCGACAATCTCGAAATCCTGACCGCGGAAAACCTGGCGAAATTGCGTCGCCAAGCCTTTGACATTGCGCGCTACCGTCTCGGCGTTGCGCAGATCGCGTTCCTGCTTTTTGCCGTCAGGGTCGCCAATCATGCCGGTAGCGCCGCCAACTAGCAGCAGCGGCTTGTGTCCGTGATCGATAAAGTGCCGGCACAGCATCATTGCCGCCAGGTTGCCAATTGTCATGCTCGGCGCGCTCGGATCAACGCCAAAATAGAATGTCCGCGGCTCGTTTATATCTTTGATGTTAGCGAACGTCGTCTGGTTGATAAGTCCGCGCCACGATAGTTCTTCTGCTAGCGTCATCTGAAACCTTTCTTTATTTAATAGTGAGATAGTAACATATTTGCAATTTGTCAGCAAAAGTACTAGCCGGAACAACGCAGACAGTGTTATAATGGTGGAAATATTGCTTATGGGAAGAGTAAAAGTGGGAAAGAAGAAACGAACAGTAGCCGGCGGCGTTAGCGCGTACGCCAATTTGGCCAGTAAACACCGCGTTAAGAAAGATGCTCGTGCTCGCAAGAAAGCAGAGTATTTGGCAACACTGCCAAAGCATCCAGTTAAACGCTTACTTTACCGGCTACACCCGAAACGCTTAGCTAACTATTGGTTCAGCCGCGATGGTGCTATTATGGCTCTTAAGATTTTCGGTGTGGCGATACTGCTAGTTGTCATTAGTATAGCTTCGCTTTTCGCTTATTTCCGCAAAGATCTCGACCAGATCAACCCTGACACATTGTCGCAACGCGTCAAGACTACTATCACTAAGTATTACGACCGCAACGATAAACTTCTCTGGGAAGATAAGGGCGCTGGTAATTACACTCTTGTCGTTGACCCGAAAACGATAGCCCCATGCATGAGCAAAGCGACCGTAGCGATCGAAGATAAAGACTTCTATAAGCATGGAGGCATCAGTATTACTGGTATCATGCGTGCATTCATTAGTAATTCGCGCGGCAATGACGTCCAAGGCGGCTCGACTCTGACACAACAGCTAGTTAAGCAAGTCTTTCTACGTGACGAAGCTTTGCGCAGCGGGCGTGGGTTAGCTGGCGTTCCGCGAAAAATTAAGGAGATGATCCTAGCGATTGAAGTCGAGCGCATGTATAGCAAAGACCAAATCCTCGGCCTATATCTCAACGAATCACCGTACGGCGGCCGACGCAACGGTGTCGAGTCGGCGGCACAAACTTACTTTGGCAAAACCTCCAAAAACCTCACTCTACCAGAATGTGCTTTGCTAGCAGCCATTCCGAACAATCCGTCGCTATATAATCCGTACAATACCTATGGCCGCAAAGCGCTATTAGAGCGCCAACGCAAAGTGCTTGACGATATGGTATCGATGGATTACATATCAAAGAACGAGGCCGAGGCTGCCAAGAAAGTTGACATTATGGACACTATCAAACCACTAGCCGATCAATACGCTAGCGTCAAGGCGCCGCACTTCGTGCAAATGGTCAAGAAACAACTCGAGGAAGAGCTCGGCAAAACTGTCGTCGGCGAAGGTGGGCTAACCGTCAAGACAACATTAGACCTAGACGCGCAAACCACACTAGAAGCTAATATGACTAAATTGTTTAATGGCGAAATCACCGACAGCAACTGTGGCTATCGTAACTGCTCGTCGTATGCCGGCTTCGCTAATGGCGCCGCAGCAATTGAAGATACCAAAACCGGTCAGCTTATCGCTTTACTTGGTAGCCGTGATTTCAATTACGCCGGTTTCGGGCAGGATAACGCCGCCACCGCCTTCATCCAGCCAGGTTCATCAATCAAGCCATTAATCTACGCTCGTCTATTTAGTAACCAAGGCGGTAGCAATGCTAACTACGGCAGCGGGTCAATTCTCGCCGACACCAAGACAACTTTTTCTGGCGGTTATAGCCCAAACAACGCTGACAACAAATTCCAAGGCAACATTACCTTGCGCCAAGCTCTAGCGCGCTCGCGCAACATACCGGCAATCAAGGCTATGGCCATCAACGAAAAGAATAATAGTGGCAGCACTTGGTCGCTTATCCGCTCAGCTGGCGACCTGCAGTATTGTACTCAAGGTGCCGATGCCCAAGCAGGTTTATCTAGTGCCATCGGCGGTTGCGGTACACGTCTAGTAGACCATGTTAATGCTTTCGCAACTCTAGGACGAATGGGTACCTACAAACCGCAAACAACCATTCTCAAAGTATCCAATAGCAACGGCCAAACTCTCAAACAATACAAAGAGTCTAGCAAGCAAGTTATCGATCAGCAAGCCGCTTACATCGTTAATGACATCCTCGGCGACGGTAAGGCACGCTCAGGCCTAGCTGGCCGCGATTATCTAGTCAACCTCGGTCGCGCTGGTGCTAAGGCTGCTGTCAAGACCGGCACCAGCAACAGTGAGATCAACGGCAAGGTCAGCGCCAAAGATATTTGGGCTGCCGGTTATACACCAAACTTGTCGATGGCAGTTTGGCTAGGCAATTCCGATACCTCGCCGCTGCGCAATGGCAACTCTCTGATTCCGGCCATGTTCTTCGACCGGACGATGACCGACGTTTCTAAAATGTATGCTGGTCAAGGCAAGCTGAAACTTAGCGACTGGTACACCGCACCAAATGGCATCCAGAATATCAAGGGTGAAATTTACCCATCTTACTACAATAAAGCTAGTGCTGCCACTAATGCTAAAATGACTTTCGACCGCGTTTCCAAGAAGAAAGCTACTTCCTGTACACCTGAAGCTGCCAAAATCGAAGTTGATGTCATGAAGATGAAAGACCCTATCACCAAGAAGGAAGTTGTCACGCCAAATGATTCTAGCTACAATGCCGATAAAGATGATGACGCGCACAGCTGCGACGATGCTAAGCCGACTGTCACTCTGACTGTGACTAGTGGTGGCGTATCAATCACCTACACCGGCGGACGCTACAAACTACAAAATATCGAGCTGTTATCCGGTAGTACCGTCGTCGCCAGCAAGCAGGTTGACAGTAGTGGTGTTTGGAATATTCCAAAAGGTAGTTTATCATCTGCTAGCAGCGGCTCTCTAACCGCCAAGATCACTGACACCGGCTATTATACGTCCACCAGTACCGCCAGTTATAGCTCATCAAGCAGTAGCAGTAGTGATGATGACGACTAAGATAACTCTTTAGCGACTAATTGATCGGCTAGTAAAATAAAGCTGTGAAATAATTTTATTGATTGTTGACTAAGTCGATCAAATCGCTTTCATGATCAGCGCGGCGGCGGTTGTTTTGGCGGCGCAGTGAGTCGGCAGCCGGTTTTGGCTGCGATTTTGCTTTCGGCGAGTTAGTTCTGCGGCTTTGCTTGGGAGCGACTTGGGCTCGCGTTTCATTTGATTTCTTGGCAGAATCACGGCTGCTAGTACTAGGCGATTGGCTGCGAGCACGCCCAGCAGAACGCTGCTTGGCGCTGGCAGTTTTAGTTTTGGCGGAAGCCTTTGCTGAGGCAACAATTTTTGCTGATTTTTGAGTGTTATTAGCAGTATTGCTCGCAGATTTGGCAGTTTTGCCAGCTGTATCTATTTTTTTAGCAAAAATCATCCTGCCAGCAGCGGTTTGCAGATTGCGGACAATCTCAACATCTAGTGTCTGACCTATTTGAGAATTCGCCTGGTCGACGACAACCATTGTACCATCTGACAGGTAGCCGACGCCTTGATGCGCATCCTGACCTTTCTGAATAATCTCTAGGGTGATTTTCTCGCCAGGCAAATGCTCCATACGGATACTTTGTGCCAATTCATTGAGATTTAGCACCTCAGTGCCTTCGACGGCAGCTACCTTATTCAAATTATAATCAAGCGTCATGATAACTGCGCCGTGCTGTTTGGCTAGTTTGAGCAGCCGATCGTCAACACCCTCGCGGGCACGGCTGCCATCTTGGAGCAGCTCGACATTAACTTGCTCCATTGCTTGCAGTTCAGTCACTACATCGAGCCCATAGCGAGCGCGGGCGCGTTTGTCGGCGTCGGCATGATCGGCTAAGAATTGCAACTCGCCGATGACCGAACGCGGAATCACTAGCGTGCCACCAATGAAGCCGGTCTGCGCTACCGCCGCAATCCGACCGTCCATTAGTACTGAAGTGTCGACCAGAATTGCCCGGTCTTTTGATTTAATAGAGTTTTTTGGCAAGCGCGCTAGCAAGTACGATACCTCGCCCAAAATAAGCAGCGTCCCTGCTAATAATACTATGTCTTTGGTTTGCATATTTTCCTTTCTTTGGCTCTCACTGGCTACTTGAGGTAACCGATTAGAGCTTGGCGTAAATCTTTAACGCCTTTTACGAATGAATTCTTTTTGCCAGAGGTTACCGCCGGTGCGATTGCTTGAGTGAACCCGAGTTTTTTAGCTTCCGCTAGACGCTTGTCTGTGCCTTGCGCCGAACGAATTTCGCCGCCTAGACCCACTTCGCCAAACACTACCAAGCCGTCATCAAGCTTGCGGCCAGCCGCGGCGCTAGCAATTGCCATCGCGACCGCCAAATCTGCCGCTCGATCGGCCAGTTTCAGACCGCCAACCACATTCACATAAATATCTTTGTCGGATAAATTCAGCTTGGTGCGCTTCTCTAGCACCGCGATTAAAAGGTTGAGCCGGTTGAGATCGAAACCGCTGGCTGTTCTCTTAGGATACCCGAAATTGGTCGAATTGACAAGAGCCTGAATCTCGACAAGAATCGGCCGGTTGCCTTCAAGCGTCGCTAACACCACCGAGCCGTCAGCATTTTGGCGCTCGGCTAGCAGCGCAGCAGACGGGTTTTCGACCACCCTCAAACCCTTATCGTCCATTTCAAAGATCGCCGCCTCGCTGGTAGAGCCGTAACGATTTTTGACAGCGCGCACTACTTTGAAGCCGCCATAACGGTCGCCTTCGAATTGCAGAACTACGTCGACGAGATGCTCGAGAACTTTCGGGCCGGCGATTGAGCCTTCCTTGGTGACGTGCCCAACCAAAATCACTGCCGCGCCCGATGCCTTGGCAGCACGGATAATAACGTTCGAAGAATTAGTGATCTGGCTGACGGTACCTGGTGCGCTAGAGATCTCCTCGAGGCTAAGCGTCTGAATACTGTCAACAATAACTAGCCGATAAGCACCGCTGCGTATCGTTGCCGCGATATCGTCGGCGCTAGTGCTAGCTACAAATTGCAGATCATCGCCAGAAGTCGCACCGAGGCGAGTAGCACGCAGCTTAACTTGGCTAGCGCTTTCTTCGCCGCTGACGTAGAGTACAGCATGCTGCTCGGAAACGTGCGCAGCTACCTGCATCAGCAGCGTCGATTTGCCGATTCCCGGCTGCCCAGCTAGCAGCATCACGCCCGCTGGCAGAATGCCGCCGCCTAGCACCGCATCGAGGTCGGCGATGCCAGTCGGCAACCGCCGCACAGAATCTTCGATAGCAATTGACCGCATCGATTGCGGCTTCAAAACTTTACCGAGCGAACTACTGCGCGCTACTGCCGAAGCACCTTTAGACTCGATAACTTGCTCGACTAGGGTGTTCCATTCGCCGCAATTTTCGCACTTACCCGTCCATTTCGGATAGCTAGCGCCGCAATTCTGGCAAACGAAATTACTGCGCGCTTTGGCCACTATTTACCCCAGTCGGCGCCGCTACGCCGTTGATGCTTTGGTTGAGCTGATCGGCTTTAACGGCTAAGTTTTTAAGCTCTGCGACATCATTATTGTAAGCGCTAATTCGCGCGTTGAGCGAACGCTGGCGGGCATTAATAGCGCTAATTCGCCGCTGCAGTGCCGAACGCGCCACTGCGAAATCTGCCTGCGAGCTGAATTCGCCACCCCCGGCGCGTTCATTAAAACTGGCAATATCAGCATTGAGCTGTGATAGATCGGCTTGGTAGGTCTCGATGTCTTGCTTGATCTGCGCTGAGGTTGTCTGTAATTTGGATTGTAGCGCCTTTGCCTGGGTGTTGACGCGGTCAAACACTGCTGTGTAAGCTTGATTCTTAGCAACAATTGATGCGCGCTCAGTAAAATAACGAGCGTAATACTGTTCGAGGTCAGAGTCGAGATTAGCAATAGTCGTGCCAATAATCGAGTGTAGCTCGTCGATCTCGGCGCCCGGTTCGGCCTCGCGGTAGTACTCTATAGCTTTGGCGATTTCCGGTTCGTTCTTGACCTTTTGATAAGCCTTTTTGATCATAGCGTCGACTCGCGGCCGCTCGAAAATATTTAGCCGCGCGTACTGAGCGTGCAGCAGTTCGTGTGCCGCCGTCACCTCTTTAGCGCCAGCTAGCTCAGGATTCTTAACGTCAAAAAGATAAATCCGGTCGCCATAATAACAGCCTAAAATCGCTGCTGTGCGCTCGGTGCTTTTGCAGTGAGAATTAAACCGATCGCTGTCTTCAATCGCCGGCTTGGTAGCTCGAAAAGTGCGTAGCGCAGCTGGCGTCAACTTTATAGAGCTCTCAACCGATTCCACCGCTGCCGGTGGCGTAAAGGTTGACGCTCGATAGGCATCAAAAGCTACCGGCCCGTAGAGAAAACCGCCAGCAGCAACGCCCACTACTACCGCAAAAGTAATAATTTTCGAGGCAATGCTATGTCCGGCTTTCGGCTTCGTTGCTCCGTTCAATTACTATTCCCCCTTTCTTGATTCCTACTTCTAGGATATCACCCTTAGTGTAGGCGCCGTCAAGTACCTGCTCGGCAATGGCGTGTTCAACTCCGTCCTCAATGACGCGGCGCAGAGGGCGAGCGCCGTACTTAACGCCATAACCTTTATCAATAAGGAATTTTTTGGCGCTCGGTTTAATCTTGAGAGCTAGACCTTTGCGTACCAAACGTTGCCGCAGTTCATTAATCAGCAAATCAAATATCTTACCAACCTCGACGCGTGTCAACGCACGGAAAGTAATAATCCCGTCAAAGCGGTTGATTAACTCCGGCCGCATAAATTTCTCTAGCGCGTCGTGAGCAAATTTGGCGTTGCGACGATGCAGATCATCAATCTCGATAGCCTGGTCGCGACTCGAGCGAAAACCGAGTTCCGATTCTTTGGTCATCTTGTCGGCACCAAGATTACTGGTCAAGATGATAATCGTGTTACGAAAACTAACTTCACGCCCTTTAGCATCAGTCAACGTACCGTCTTCGAGCAGTTGCAGCAACAAATTGAAGACATCCGGGTGCGCTTTTTCAATCTCATCGAACAATATCACACTGTACGGCTGGCGGCGAACTTTATCAGTCAGTTTGCCGCCATCATCATAGCCAACGTAACCTGCCGGCGCTCCCAGCAAGCGCGACGTGTTATGCTTTTCGCCAAACTCGCTCATGTCAATCTTAATAAGCGCCTCTTCGCTACCGAAAACTTCGCGTGCTAGCACCTTTGCTAACTGAGTCTTACCAACGCCAGTCGGTCCCATGAAGACAAAGCTGCCGATCGGGCGACGGCTGCTGGCTACGCCGCTGCGGCTGCGGCGGATAGCTCGCGCCACTCTAGTAATCGCTTCGCTCTGGCCGATAACATACTTGCCAAGATGCTTTTCTAGATGACGCAACATTTTTGCCTCGCTAGCTTGAATTTTGTCGACCGGAATATTGGTCATTACCGCGATCGCATGCGCCACATCGCTGTCTTTGAGCTGGATGGCACGGCGACCTTTCTGCGCAGCTGTCTCGGCCTCAAGCTTCTTAGTAATCTGGCTAATACGTTGTTTGTACATAGCAGCCCGTTCATAATCCTCGTGAGCTACTGCTTCGTCCATGCGCTCATTGAGATGCTTTAGTGCTTTTAGATATTCCCGCTGGCGGCTCGGACGATGCCCTTGTTTGACACGTACGCGCGCTGCTGCTTCGTCAAGCACGTCAATCGCTTTGTCGGGCATAAATCGATCGCTAACATAACGATCGCTCATATAAACCGCTGACTCGATAATCTCATCATTAATTTTGACGCCGTGGTGTTTCTCGTAATAGCTTTTCAGACCTTTCAGGATAGTAATCGTCTGCGCCGCTGTCGGTTCTTTGACGATAATAGTCTGGAAACGGCGTTCAAGCGCTGTATCTTTCTCGATATGCTTGCGATATTCATCCAGAGTCGTCGCACCAATCATATGCAGCTCGCCGCGCGCCAATGCCGGCTTGAGTATATTCGCCGCGTCCATCGAGCCCTCTGACGCGCCAGCACCAACTAGCAGATGTAGCTCGTCGATGAATAGGATGACATTACCTTGCTTTTTGACTTCAGCGATGACTTTTTTCAAGCGATCCTCGAACTCGCCGCGGTATTTAGTTCCAGCAATCATCGCCGCCATATCAAGCATGATCACCCGCCGATCCAGCAAATGCCCCGGTACATCTTCGCGCACAATCCGTTGCGCCAGGCCTTCAACTATCGCCGTTTTGCCTACTCCAGGCTCACCGATCAGCACCGGGTTATTTTTGGTACGGCGGCTGAGAATAGTGATCATCCGCTCTAATTCCTTATCGCGGCCAATCATCGGATCAAGCTCGCCTGCTGCTGCCCGCGCTGTCAGGTCGACGCCAAACGCACTTAACGCTCCGCCGCGCGTACCGCCGCGCCGCCGCGGTTCAGTAGCAATGTCACCATGCTCGCCGCGATTCGCCTCGAATGATTGTTCTAGCTCGCTAATAATTAAATCGACATTAATACCCATCTCTCGCAGCAATGCTGTTGCGCGAGCATTGCTCTGGCGCAAAACGCTATACAAGATATGCTCAGTGCCTAAATAATCATGATTATATTCGCGCGCCGCTTCCCACGCCATACGCAACGTCAGCAAAGCTGTTTCGCTCAAACCAACCATACCGGTACTGGTCACTACTCGCGACGGTTTGATATCAAGAATCATTTCGGCTTGCTGCAAAGTTACGCCGGCATCGGTTAGTACTTGCGCCGCCGAACTCGACCCTTGAGCCAAGACGCCTAGCAGCAAATGTTCAGTGCCAATATAATTGCTACCGTTACCACGAGCAATCGCGTCGGCATGCTGTACACTCGCCCGCGCATTTTCTGTCAAATGTGAAATAAAATCTGCAAAATCTTCTGGCATCATAATTTCTCCGTTCTGGACATTTGCCCACTGCTACTCATTATACATAGCCAATTAGCACTCGTCAAGGCAGAGTGCTAATTTTCGCTTACCATAGAGTGTAAAACCCCGCTGATAAACGAGGTTTTACACCTTTGCAATATAAATATAACTATGCTTGAACTATTCTTGGTTTTCGATAGCGCTAAAGAGGTCTTCTTCGACGTTCTTGCGCGGTTTTTTCTCGGCTGATTTTGGCGCGGTTGTTTCGATATTCAGCTCATAGCCTGTCAAGCGGCTAGCTAGGCGTACGTTTTGCCCGCCGCGACCAATAGCGATTGACTGCTGATCTTCAGTAACATAGACGTTCGCTGACTTCTCATCCTTATTAATCTCGACCTTGACAATTTCGGCCGGGCTTAGAGCATTGCGAATATAAGTATCCATGTTGTCGTCATAAGTTACGATGTCGATTTTCTCTTGATCTCCAATCTCGCTCATCACGGCGTTAACGCGCGCACCGTGACCGCCAACGAACGTTCCGACCGGATCAACACCTGGCACCGTGCTAGCAACCGCAAGTTTGGTGCGGCGGCCAGCTTCGCGGGCGATACCTTTGATCTCAACGGCATCTGTTTCCATCTCGGGAACTTCTTGACGGAAGAGATATTCGATAAACTCTTCGCTGCCGCGGCTCAAAATTAGCTGCGGACCACGGCCTTCACGCTCGATATCTTTGATTAATACTTTGATACGCGAACCAATTTTGTAGAATTCGCCTTGGATCTGTTCGCTTTGCGGGATGATGCCGACAGCCTTACCCAGCTCGACGCGCACCAACCGCGGCTCGACGCGCTGTACCATACCAGTAACGACTGTACCGATTTTATCCTCGAATTCTGCCAGCACGACTTCGCGCTCAGCCTCGCGCAGACGCTGCATAACAACTTGCTTAGCAGTCTGAGCAGCTACCCTACCGAACGACTTAACTTCATGGGCTTCTTCGATAATATCGTCTAGCTGCGCGTCCGGCTTCTCTGCTTGCGCGTCCGCTAGGCTGATTTCTGTCGCCGGATTAACTACATCTTCAACGACCTGGCGCTGGACGAACACCTTGGCGGTACCATCATTAATATTCAGCTCGGCGCGCACATTTTGCTCGCGTTCGCCGTTATCGCGCCGCCAAGCGGCAGCAATCGCCTGCTCGATCACGCTTAATACTGTTTCTTCAGGCAGCGCCTTTTCGTCGGCAATCGCTCGTACTGCCAGCGTTAGTTGTTTGATATTCAAATCTTCCATATAATCATCCTTTCTATTAGTCCGATACGAAAACAACCGACCTGCCGGCCGGTGTTGTACAATTACGAGTATAATGAAATGACATACGGGTGTCAAGGCCCGCCAGCTAGTCCCGCCATAATGATACAGTGGTATACTAATATATTATGCAATTATCAGATTTCAATTACGATATTCCAAATGAACTAATCGCCTCGACGCCGCCAGCAGTGCGCGGCACGTCGCGGTTGTTAGTGCTTAACCGCCAGACTGGTGAAATTGCCGACCGCTATTACGCTGATATGATCGACTATCTGCAAGCGGGCGATATATTAGTTATCAACGATACTAAAGTTATCAAAGCACGGCTCATCACTCGCCGGCCAAGCGGTGGCGAGCGTGAACTAGTTCTAGTTGAGCAGCACGGCCTAGACGACGATTGGTTTCGCCACAAAGTCATCTATCGCCGTAAACTTAACGCTGGCGATACGCTGCTGATCGGCGACGACACACTGACCGTCGAACAAATATTGGGCGACGGCATCGCCGTGATTCGTAGCCAGCGAAGCTTACTCGATCTTGCTGCCGAGCACGGCACCGTGCCACTGCCGCCGTATCTCGGACGCACTGCTACAGATGTTGATATAGAGCGTTACCAAACAGTCTTTGCGCGCCAAGCTGGTTCAGTAGCAGCTCCTACAGCCAGTCTCAATATGACCGAAGAAATTCTGCAGAAACTGCGTCTGAAAGGCGTTAAGATTGTTTATGCAACATTACACGTCGGCCTTGGTACTTTTTTGCCGATCCGAGTCGACGACGTCAGTCAGCACAAAATGCACCAGGAGTACTTTTCTATACCAGCAGCAACAGTTGCTGCCATCCAGGCAGCCAAGCAGTCCAAGCGGCGTGTCATTGCGCTCGGCACCACCATTACTCGCACTCTCGAGTACGCACACCAACAAATATTACACGAACCGCCGCATGATATTTCTGGTGAAGCCGACATTTTCATTTATCCTGGCTATCAATTCCAAACAATCGACGCCCTGCTAACTAACTTCCACATGCCAGAAAGCACCGTCCTGATGCTAGCTGCCGCCTTTGCCAATTGGGACAAGCTGAAGCCCGCCTATGAGCATGCTATCCGCGAACGGTATAGATTTTTCAGCTATGGAGATAGCATGTTAATTATATAGAGCATATTTGCTGCTATACTTGAAACATATGCATCAATCTATCACTTTCGACATAATTGACCGTCTGCCCGGGACTTTAGCGCGAATTGGCACGATTCACACGCCGCACGGCGACATTCAAACACCGACATTCATCGTCGGCGGCACCAAAGCGACTGTCAAGGCGCTAACGCCAGAGCAAGTCAAAGCCTGCGGCGGGCAAGCAATACTGGCCAATACTTACCATCTGATGCTGCGCCCTGGCGGCGATATCATTCAGCAAGCTGGCGGTCTCGGCAGATTCATGAATTACGACGGACCAACTTTCACTGATAGCGGCGGCTTTCAGGTTTTCAGTTTAGGTATTGCTTACAAGAAAGGCATCGACACGGTCGCTCACACTCAGAAAGGCGACGCCTCGCAAGCTGTTAAATCTGCAAAACAACTAGTCAAAGTTAGCGACGAAGGCGCACTCTTTCGATCGCATCTGGATGGCGCGCGGCTTTTGATGACGCCGGAATTATCTATGGAATTACAGCACCAGATAGGCGCCGACATCCACATGGCGTTTGATGAGCTAACCGCGCCGCTAGCGCCGCGTAATGATATTGTCGAAGCCATGAAACGCACGCACGCCTGGGCAGAGCGCTGCTTAGCACGCCACCAGGAACTGAACAACGAACATGCCGAGCACGGCGAGAACCTGCAGGCGCTATACGGTGTTGTTCAGGGAGCGCGCTTCGAGTCTTTGCGCCGCCAATCAGCCAGTTTTCTCGGTCAGCGCGATTTCGATGGTTATGGTATCGGCGGCGTGTTTGAACCTGGCGAAATTGCCGACGTCGTATGCTGGGTTTGCGAGACTTTGCCCGAGAACAAACCTCGCCACCTGCTAGGCATGGGCTCGCAGCCAGCCGACTTATTTTTGGGTGTTGAATACGGTGTAGACACCTTTGATTGCGTGGCACCGACTCGCCAGGCGCGCAACGGCGCTCTCTATACGCTCGATGGCCGGATCAATATCGGTAATGCTCGCTTCCGGCAGGATTTTGCACCTATCGACGCCGAATGTGATTGCTATACCTGTCAAAATTATACGCGCGCTTACTTGAACCACTTATTCAAATCTGAAGAAATCCTCGGTGCTACGTTAGCCAGTATCCATAACGAACGTTTCGTCGTACGAACCGTCGACCAAATCCGCGCCTCGTTAGCCGATCGAACATTTTTCGAGTTCAAAAAGCAATTTTTGAGCCGCTATTACCAAGGCAAACTACCGGTAGGTGTCACTGCTTGACATTACTTAGCACTAGTTCACCAAATATTTTGCCGGCTGCTCAAACGTATCAAGCTGTTCTCGCCGCTTGACAATATCAATCAAGCGTATCGTAATTGGCGAGACAACCACTTCAACAGTCATCTTAATCAAGAAAACCGTAATTATTAGCTGCAGCAAGCCTGCTACCGGCATCGTGCCAGCGAAAGCAATCGTCGAGAAAACAACCGTATCCAGCGCGCTGCCTGCCGCCGAGCTGCCGATCATTCGCTGCCACAGACCGCGGCCCTTGCTGGAAACTTTCATCGCACCCATAACGTAAGCGTTCACAATTTCACCAATAAATAGCGCTATCACCGAACCGATAGCTAGCCGCCAAACCACGCCCAGCGTCGTATCAAAGGCTGCCTGCCCCGTCCAGCTAGCATCCGCCGGCAACAACTGTACTAGCCAAAACGTTAAAGTCATCAACGCCAGCGCCGCCACACCGCCATAAATCAATCGGCGCATTTGGCGGTAGCCATAGACTTCAGTGATTATATCACCAACGATATACGCTAGCGGGAACAAAACCGTGCCAGCGTCAAAAGTAAGCCAACCAACAGATACGATTTTGACACTGACAATATTACTAATCAATAGCGTTGTTATAAAAAGTATCGCGAATATATCATATAGAGAATATCGCCGTTGCTGCTGTTTTGTCATATTTAGAATTATATCATGCTGGCAAGCGCTGATCCGGACAGTTCGACAAGATCCGTTCCATCGCCGCGCGCTCTGGCGGCGTCACCCACAGCGAATATTTCTTCTTGACGGCAATTTGGCGGGCGATGTATTGGCAGCGAAAAGGTTTGTTAGAGGGCAGCCAGGTCGCCGCATCGCCGTCGCCTTTTTGCTGGTTCGCCGGGCCGTCGACAGCTAGCAACTCGAGCGGATCATTCGCTAGGCTGACCCGCTGCTCGACCGAGAGTTGTTGAGCACCCGTCTGCCAGGCATTGCTTAGCGCTACCACATGATCAATCTGCACGGCGCTGCTAGATCTAGCACCGCGTTTGAACGCGATTTGCCGGCCAGTATAAGGATCGCTAAAACTACCGCTTTGCACTTTGCAGCCATCATCAGCCAAAGCAGCATTGGCCAAATCACGGCGCAAAATAATGTTACGCGTATCGCAGCCACCAGACTTAGCCCAACCGTCGCCAAATTGCGAACGTTTGTAACCGGTTTTGGGAGCGCGGCCCTTAGTAGGCAGTACCGCTAAAGCATCGCGCGCCACTTCGCCAGATGATGGCGCTGTTTGCTGAGGCGGCGAGAGAACCGGCACCAAACTCGGCCATTCTTTGACGATAATCCACGCCAAAGTACTTACCAAAATCACCGCCAATAATATCATTCTGCGCCGTCTCTGCATAAGCATATTATATCATCCTGCTATAATAAGTATATGAATCGATTATTTTCTCAATTTCAGCCAGAACATTACGACATACAATGGGACTTGCGTCAAGCAAAAGATAAGCGCTTGATTCGTGGTACCGCGACAATCAGCGGACGGCATTTGACGCCTGAACCAATTTGCCTGCACGCGAAAGATTTGCAAATCGAGCGTGCCGCTGTCAACGGAAAAAATATCAAAGTATCGACCGATGGCGATGTCTTAACGCTTGATAGCCGCGATGATGGCTTGGTGCGGATTTCTATTGAGTTTTCGCTTTCGCTGACCGACGCGATGCACGGCATCTATCCTTGTTATTACGAATACCAAGGCGAGAAACGTGAGCTTTATGCGACACAATTCGAGAGCCACCATGCCCGCGAAGCCTTCCCGTGCATTGATGAGCCAGAGGCCAAAGCCACGTTTGCAATATCAATACTATCGGACGAACCAACAGTTCTCAGCAATATGCCAGTTGTTTCGAGTGAACAGCAAGAAGATGGTAGCCTTTTGACCCACTTCGACCAAACGCCACGTATGAGCACTTATCTAGTAGCGTTTGTGGCAGGCAACTTGCAGCGTGTCACCGCCAAGACTAAAGGTGACGTTGAAGTTAATGTCTACGCTACGCCGGCACAACCTGCCGCAAGCTTGGACTGGGCGCTAGAACATGCCAGTAAAACAATTGACTTCTTCGACGAATATTTTGGCGTACCTTACCCGCTACCGAAATCCGACCATATAGCATTACCAGACTTCTCATCTGGTGCTATGGAAAATTGGGGGCTGGTTACCTACCGCGAAACTGCTTTGCTAGCCGACCCAGCTACTACTAGTACCTCGACCCGTCAATATGTTGCTACTGTTATCGCCCATGAACTTAGTCATCAATGGTTCGGCAACTTAGTGACTATGAAATGGTGGAACAATCTATGGCTCAACGAGAGTTTCGCGACACTGATGGAGTACCTAGCAACCGACGCACTACATCCAGATTGGCGACAATGGGATGAATTCGCCAACAACGAAGGCGTAGCTGCCTTACGGCGCGATAGTATCGACGGCGTACAGCCAGTTCAGACTGATGTGTCTAGCCCGGCTGAAATCAGCGCTTTATTCGACGGGGCTATTGTCTACGCTAAGGGCGGTCGACTACTGCGAATGATGCAGATATGGATTGGCGATGAAGCGTTTCGCGCCGGATTGAAACAATATTTCACTCGTTTCAAATACAGCAACACCGACGGAAACGACCTCTGGAGCTGTCTGAGCGAAGCTAGCGGCAAGGATGTTGGCGCCCTAATGAACACTTGGATATCACAGCCTGGTTATCCGGTAGTTTATACTTCGCTCGACGATGGCGAATTGGTCTTGCGGCAAGAGCAGTTTTTCGTCGGGCCGCACCAACCATCTGATCGTCTGTGGCCGATTCCACTAGGAGTTAATAGCTCGAGCGTACCTGAAATTTTGAGCGATCGCGAATGGCGTGTACCTCTAACTTCGCACGAGCCGCTGCTACTAAACCAACACAATGCCGCCCACTTCATCACCTGCTACGACGACCAGCTCCGCTCCCGCATTTTGCAAGCCGTCGCCGAAGGCACTTTAACATCATCACAACGCGCACAGTATCTCAATGAGCAGCTATTGCTAGCCCGCGGCGGCGTGATTAGCAGTAGTGTTCTAGTCGAGACGCTAAGTGCTTTCCGCGAAGAGAACGACCAAACCGTTTGGGAGATCATTTCGCTAGCTATCGGTGAGCTCAAGAAGTTCGTCGATCAAGACGAAGCTGCCGAGAAGTTGTTGCGGCAATTCACTGGCAAATTAGCTCGAACCCAATTCGAACGCTTGGGCTGGGACAAGCTCGATAACGAGCCAGAGTCCGACAGCAAACTACGCACCACTATCGTTGGCTGCATGCTGTACAGCGAAGACACGGCAGTAGTCAGTACCGCACGCAAGCTATATCAAGACACGCCCCTGGCTAAGCTTAGCGCAGACCTGCGCCCGTTGATAATCGGTACTACTGTCCGTTATAGCGATCAGCCAGCAGTCACCGTCGACCAGCTAATCGAAGCTTATCAGACGACGCAATCAGCCGACCTGCGCGACGATATCGCCTCGGGAGTGACATCAACGCGCGACGCCAAACAGCTAGCGCGCTTAATCAGGTTGCTCACCGATACCGACGTCATCCGTAGTCAAGACGTCGTGCATTGGTTTGTCGATTTGCTGCGTAATCGCTATGGCCGTGAAGCGGCTTGGCACTGGATGCGCGATGAATGGAGCTGGATCGAGCAAACGTTTGCTAGCGACAAAAGCCACGACTACTTCCCGCGCTACGCTGCTAATTTATTAATGACTCGCCAGCAATTAGCTGAATACCGCGATTTCTTCACGCCGTTGCGCCGCGACCAGTCGCTCGTCCGCGCTATCGACATGGGAATATTAGATTTAGAAGGCAAACTAGATCTGATCGATAGAGAAGCAACAGGAGTGGTAACAGCCTTAGAGAAGATTCTATAAAAGAGTTGCATACAAACGCACCTTGTGATACTATAGTAAAGCTGTCGGACAGAAGGAGGTGAAAGGATGACTAAAACTGCTTCCGCTCGATCCGCCTGGAAGTATGGCTATGGCTTGTGGTGTGGCAAGGGATGGCTGTGGTGATATCACCACATTCAACCTAGCGGACATACCACTATCACTAGTAGAGCGGTGAGACTCCGACTCGCCCGCCGAAGCAGCTCGTGGAACGTTTATCGTTCTGCTTGAGCCGCTTCGGCGGGCACTTTTCATATCTCGACGATATTAATAACGTGCGGCGGCGAACCAGTCGTAGCAATCGCCAGCAGTCTATAATCGCCAGGTTTACGAGAAGAATATAGCTTGACTGCTAGTTTCATTTTGTGTAATTTGTGTGACGTGATAGCCGCGATACCATCACCGGCTTGATTATTTTTACGATGTTTCACCTCGGTAAAGTATATGATATCGTCTTTCATTGAAATAATATCGACTTCACACCAGCGTGTCCGCCAGTTTCGATCAATGATTCTATGGCCACGTCGCATCAACTCTTCGGCGGCAACCGCTTCACTAGCGTCACCGATCTGACGAGTTGTGGTTGGTTTATGTTTAGGATTTTTCCGAGACGCCGCTTGCAGCTTTACCTCATTATCAGCATATTTTGCCAGCGGCGCGAAACTCAGCCGATGCAGCGGCGTTACACCCAGCCGCTCAATCGCCTCGCGATGCCGAGCTACGCCATAGCCAGCATTTGACGCGAAGCCGTACCCTGGATAAATCGTATCTTGCTCGGCCATGAACTGGTCGCGTGCTACTTTAGCGATGATCGACGCTGCCGACACGCTGGGAATCAAGCCGTCAGCTTTCGCCATCACCGTCACATATTTTTCTAGCGCCGTGCCTGCCAGAAAGTTGACCATCCCGTCAATGATAATCTCGTCAAAATGTAAACCCTTATCGCGGCAAATCGTCTGGATCTGCTTCACCGCCCGCCGCGTCGCCAGCTGCAGCGCCTGGCTCATACCGACATCATCCAGTTCACGCGCGCTCACCCAGCCTAGTGCCCATGCCGCGACCTTTTCACGGATTTCCGTATTCAGAGCTTCGCGACGCTTTTTGGTCAGCTTTTTGCTATCGTCCAATCCGTCGATATCGGCACCGCCCAAAACCACCGCACCCACTACTAACGGCCCTGCCCATGGCCCACGCCCAACCTCATCGATACCCAAAATCATAAGCTCATGATAGCAAATGGTGATAAATGCCTCAAATTAGGTATTGTAATTATCAAGGCTTTGTTGTATAATACGTGCAGATCAGGTGAAATCTACTCGGAAAGGAGCTTGATCTAGTATGAGGATAAGGATCCTCGCCGCCATTGTCGCATTCACAGTCCCAATTTCCATGTGGTTGGTTCTGTCGTGGGTCATGATGATAGCAATAGGAATTATACATTCATTTATTGTTACCATTCCTACCCTGTCTTACGCACAGGGATTGGCCGTTACAGGATTCATACTGGTAGTGTTGTTTATGTGGTATATCTCGTCTACCAAGACGGCCCGCGCGCACTGCCGCGACCAGTAGTAACAAGCCTACCCACACATACACCTAAGGAGGTGAAAATGACAACTCCTACATCAGCACGAAATAACTGGCGCAACGGATGGTGGTGGTTTGGCTTTGGCCGATAAGGCCTAGTCTCCCGAGAGCGGTGAAACTCCGACTCGCACCCGCCGAAGCAGCTCGTGGAACGTTTATAGTTCTGCTTGAGCCGCTTCGGCGGGCACTTTTCTTTTCGCGATTCTTACATCGATAAAATAAACCCCGCTTATCAGCGGGATTTATTTACTTACCAGCATACAATACAAAGTACAGCTAAAGCCGTTAGCTCTCAGCGTGACGGGCAGCTACTTCAGCAGCCTTAGCATCCAGTTCAGCTTGCTTAGCATCTTCGGCCGCTTTTTTCTCAGCTGCTTCTTTGGCTTTTTCTTCTTTCAAGCGGGCAGCCTCTTCCTCGGCGTGTTCATCTCGAACGGCGTTCACGGCTTCGCGATCGAATTTAACAGCGGTCAAGCGAGCTGACTTACCGCTACGCTGGCGCAAAAAGCTAAGGAAGTTGCGGCGAACCTTGGCTCGGCGTACGATCTCAACTTTTTCGATTAGTGGGCTGTGTAGCAAGAATGACTTCTCGACACCAATACCCGACGCTACTTTACGGACGGTGATGCGGCTAGTGTGCTGAGCTTTATTGTCAGTACGGATGACTACGCCTTCGAACATCTGGATACGCTCTTTATTACCTTCTTTGATCTTCTGGTAGACGCGCACAGTGTCGCCACTGCGAGCATCGATAACTTGCGCCTTTTTTTGCTCGTCGTTGACTTTTTGAATTAGTGCAAAACTCATTTCTCTCTCGCTTATCAAATTATTATTACAATCAATTGCCAATTATAGCACGTCTGGACGAGTTTGAAAAGAGTGCCGACGCTATATAATCTTCACAACTACACTGCGGCAAAGTGCGCTATAATATACCTATGGATTATAGTAAACTAGCACTCGAACTACACGAAAAATACAAAGGCAAAATCACCACCGCTCTGCGCGACAATAGCGAAATTGACCGCGACAAACTCAGTAGTTATTACAGCCCGGGCGTTGGCGCCGTCAGCCAGGCAATTGCCGAGAATCCAGCGGATTTGCCGAAATACACCTGGACGAACAATTTGGTCGGGGTGATCTCTGACGGTTCGGCGATCCTAGGCCTAGGTAATTTAGGGCCAAAAGCCGCCATGCCGGTGATGGAGGGCAAGGCGCTATTATTCAAACACTTCGCGGGCATCGATGCGGTACCGATTGTACTAGATGTCCACGAGCCAGAGGAAATAATTGCTGCTGTCAAGGCGATAGCGCCGAGCTTTGGTGCGATTAACCTAGAGGATATCGCTTCACCGAAATGCTTCGAGATCGAAGAACGTTTGAAAGCCGAGCTAGACATTCCAGTCTTCCATGATGACCAGCACGGCACAGCAGTGGTGGTGCTAGCAGGATTAATTAACGCCGCCAAGGTCGCCGGCAAAAACTTACGCGACTGCAAGGTCGTCTTGGCCGGCCCGGGAGCAGCTGGCACAGCGATTATCAAACTACTCAATCTGTACGGCGTCAAAAACTTGATTGCGCTCGATCGCCACGGCGCACTAAGCAGCCGTCGCACTGATCTCTCTCCAGAGAAAGTCGATTTACAGAAATATCTGAATGTATCACAAGACGGCACTATGGCAGACGTACTAGCTGGCGCCGATATTTTCATTGGTGTATCGATTGCCAACTCGCTAGCGCCGGAAATGGTTGAGAAAATGGCGCGCGAGCCGATTATCTTCGCTCTGGCCAACCCAGTGCCAGAAATCATGCCAGACTTAGCCAAGCAAGCTGGCGCTGCCGTTGTAGCTACCGGCCGCAGCGACTTCCCGAATCAAATCAATAACTCTTTGGCCTTCCCAGGGATTTTCCGCGGCGCGCTCGACCATGGCGTACAAAAAATCACCGACCAGCACAAGCTAGCCGCTGCCGAAGCTCTTGCCGCACTAGTCGATAATCCGACCGCCGACGAGGTTATTCCATCGCCATTCGATGAGCGTGTCGTCAAAACAGTGGCCAGCGTAATTGTTTAAATCACTCGCCCGACTTCCTCTAGCGTCGTTTCGCCGCGCAAGGCCGCTAGCACACCGACCTGCTCGAGCGTTAGCATACCTTCATGACGAGCCGTCTCTTCGATAGTCTCAGGGTGGACATCTTGAACGTCACCACGAATAAATCTTTGGATTTCTTCGGTCACTACCAATTGTTCCATGATCACCACGCGGCCTTTGTAGCCGAATGGCGCTTCTTCGCTCGGCACTGGCCGCCACAGTTTGAAATTGTCCAGATCAGGCTTCTCAGCATCAGGCGGTAGCTTTTCGAGAACGCGACGAACGTAGTTGCGCGTAGCTTCATCAGGTTCGTAAGCCTCCTTGGTACGATCGACCAGGCGCCGCACCAGACGCTGCGCAATCAGCAAGCGAATAGCACTCGAGAAAATCGGGTTAACGCCGATCATATCAATCATACGGCTGAAAGCGGTGCTGGTGGTATTAGCGTGGAAGCTTGACAGCACCAAGTGGCCAGTAATCGACGCCTGGATAGCTGTGCGCGCCGTATCAACATCGCGAATCTCGCCGACCATCACCACATCCGGGTCGAGACGTAAGACACTGCGCAGACCATCGGCGAAAGTTTGCCCGTGTGTGGTATCAATCGGAATCTGCGACATACCGCTCAAGCCATATTCAATCGGGTCTTCCAGAGTGATCAACTTGCGATCGGTAGTATTAAGCGCATTAAGCATACTATAAAGCGTCGTCGATTTACCAGAGCCAGTCGGTCCGACCATCAGCACCAAACCGCGCGGGTGGCTAACGATTTCATCAATTTCTTTACGTTGGCGCGGCGGGATACCGAGCAGATCTAGATTCAGCAGCGATTCATCAAAGTTGAACAAGCGCAGCACCGCGTCTTGGCCGTACAATGTCGGCACTGTCTCGACACGCAAATTCAGCAGATGCGTGCCCTGATCGGTAGTAATCTCCATCTGCATATGCCCGGATTGCGATTCGGTCGAGGCGCTACTAACACCAGCGCGGCTGGCCAATTCGCCCATAATCACCCGATAGCGCGACCGTTCTAGGTGCGCTACTGGATGCAACGCACCGTCGACGCGCATACGCACGCGGATAGTGTCGCGCTCATTCTCGATGTGAATGTCGCTAGCACCGAGTTTGTCCGCTTGTTTGATTAGAAAATCGAAAAGCTCCTCGCTCGACACCATATTTAGCGTCTGGCTAACTTGCGCAATCGTATTGCTGTCGCCTTCCTGGGCGATCTCGATATCGTCGTAAGCCGTTCGCTTCGGCGGGTCGTAACGCAGCATCATCGCTCGATAACCGCTGGCGCTTATCAATAAAAACTGCAGCTTATCGCCACGGTCTTGGTACTCGCGCTTAATCTTTTGCAAGATAGACTGCGGCGTCTGCGAAGTCACGCCAATTTGGTACATCACCTCATTGCCGCCTTTGGCTAGCGGCACAATGCGGTATTGATGCATTTTTGCAATCGGCATCATATCAGGAACCAGCGGCAATGTATCCTCGATATTGCGCATATCAACATACGGTAGCCCCAAAATAGTCGCCCTTTGGCGAGTTGCTTTTTCATCCTGTTCGCGCCGGCGGCGCTGAACTTCTTTTTCGTCCATTAGCTATATTTTAGCAAAAAGCTTGCGCTAAAAACAGTGATAAAATAGAATTATGCCGAAAATCACCGTTATCGCTCACAATATCCGCTCGACCTTCAATGTCGGGTCGATTTTCCGAACATGCGAAGGTTTCGGCGTCGAACGGTTGATTTTGAGCGGCTATACGCCGTACCCCGATCTAGCTTTGAGCCGCCAGGCACCGAATTGCGCCTATATAGAGGACGAAATCTGCCAGAACGACCAGCGCCTGCCGCATATCCGCGAAAAGCTTACCAAGCAAATCCACAAAACAGCGCTAGGCGCCGAGAGTTTGGTGCCGTTTGCTGTTTATCAAGATATCAACGACTGGCTGCAGGCGAACGAGCACAGCGACAAAAAACTGCCGATTATTGCTCTCGAGCAAGCGCCTACTAGTGTCATGCTGCCAGATTTTCGTCCGCCAGAGGAGTTCGCGCTGCTGCTGGGAGAGGAAGTCAACGGCATCAATCCTGAGCTGCTAGGCCAGGCTAGCGCAATCGTCGAGATCCCCATGTTCGGACAAAAAGAATCGTTCAACGTGTCGGTAGCAGCGGGAATCGCACTGTATGAACTAGCAAAAGCAGCAAAATAACCCGAAAAGGGTTCAAAAATTTGCTTTTTTGCATGTTAGCTTTTCGCTCAAGTTTACGAAAAAAAGGGCGAGAAGCGCCCTTTTACTTGAGCGTACGATTTCTTTAGGAGGAAATCATGGATACAACCTCCGTTGTGGTCATCACTATTATTGTCAACTCCCTTATCCTGGCCTGCATGGCCGGGATCGTAGGATATACCGTAGGCCGCGCCCGCGCGGTCAAGAAGATTAGCAAAGAGGAGGAGATTCTTTTCTCTTACCGAGACATCATTGGTTCAACACCGGTCGAGATACTTAGCTATTAAGTGTTTCCCGGGTTGATATACATACAGCCCAATTCCGGTTTGAGCCATTTCGGCGGGCTATTTTCTTATTTTACTTTGACACAATCGTCGCCTAGCAATTCAGCCAAGCTGGCATGTAGTGGCGGACGGGCGTCGACGCGAAACGGCAGGCGGATAGCGCTAGATTTATCTTCGCCCAGTACCATGATGATGTCGTTCTGGCCAGGGTTCTGGCTGCACAGCTTCTTGAGCGATACTAATAGTTCGCGATCATTTGGATCCTTAATTTTGACATAAACAGTTTCGAGCTTCTCCAAGGGCTTAGCAACGATTGCTGACGCCGTTGTCGCCGCAGCAACGACCGCCGGCGCGCTATTACCAGATTTGCGCGGATAGCGTTTATTTTTGACAGCAGCACGACCTTTAGGTATTGTCATTTTGCGACCATGGCTTTGGTATTCATTGAGCTCTTTATCGGTAACGATACTGACTTCGTCAGCAATGACCTTGGCCTCATCAATCATATTGCCGTCGCGGTCACGAGCATTAACTGTACCGGTCACCTTGATGATAGCATCTTGCTGCAGACTATCGCTAAATTGCTCGTATAACCGCGGGAAAATAATCAATTCGATTTCACCTGTTTTGTCTTCAATGCCAACAAACGCCATCTTGGCGCCAGATTTAGTGACAATAGTCCGAATCGTCGATACCAGGCCGCCGACCGACACTTTCTGCCCATCAATTTGCGGCGTACAGGAGTGTAACGGAATGGTTTGCTCCTCGAAAAAGGCATCATAACTATCTAAAGGGTGCGCGCTGATGTACAGACCCAGCAATTCACGCTCCCACATCAGCCGTTCTTTGTTGGTATATTTGACTGGCGAGGTTTTCAGTTCGACTGACGGCATCAAGTTGTCGCCGCCGAGCGCGGCAAACATGTCGACCTGGCCGCTGAGCGCCTCTTTTTGCAGCTTGCTAGCAAGCGCCAGAATAGCATCCAGATTGAATAGCAAATCGCTGCGGTCGCCCAGCGCGTCGAAAGCGCCGGCTTTGATTAGCGATTCCCAAGCCTTGCGATTAACTTTGCTAGTGCTGACTCGCTTAGCAAAATCCTCAACTGACTTGAACGGGCCGTCTGCTTCGCGCGCCCGAATGATTTCCTCGACCGCGCCGACACCGACACCTTTGACCGCTGCCATACCGAAGCGGACTTGCTTGGCAGCCGGCACTACGCCAAACTCGACGTACGATTGATTAACATCTGGCTCTAATACCTCGAGCCCCATATGTTTACATTCGGTAATTTCAATCGCTAGGCGATCGATATCGTCATAGTCGCTGGTCATCAGCGCCGCCATGAAAGCGTCTGGATAGTGCGCCTTCAGGTAGGCCGTCCAATAGGCAATCAAGCCGTAGCAAGCGGCGTGCGACTTATTGAAGCAATAATTGGCGAACTCCTCCAGCTGCGTCCAGAAAGTTTCTGCCATCTCGCGCGTGGCGCCGCCGACTTTGACCGCGCCTTCGACGAACTCTGGCTTGACCTTTTTCATCAGGTCGATTTTTTTCTTACCGACCGCTTTGCGCAGCGTGTCTGCTTGCCCGCCGGTGAAACCGCACCATTCCTTAGAAATCTGCATGAATTGCTCTTGGTAGACCAAAATACCGTAAGTATTCTCCAGCGAATTGCGCATGCCGTCGTGTAGATAAGTGATCGGCTCCTCACCGTGCTTGCGGCGAATAAAGCTATCAATGAACTGCATCGGCCCCGGACGATACAGCGCCACCATAGCGATGATATCCTCGAAGTGCGTCGGCTTGAGCGCCCGCAAATAACGCTTCATGCCCGCCGATTCCAACTGGAACACGCCAGTAGTGTCGCCGCGCTGGAATAGTTCGTAGGTCGGCTTATCGTCCAGCGGCAAGTGCGCCAGGTCGATCTCCTCGCCGTAAACTTTTTTGATAATGCGCATAGCATTATTGATAATCGTCAAGTTGCTGAGACCCAAAAAGTCCATCTTCAGCAAGCCCAGCTCCTCGACTTCGCCCATCGGGAACTGTGTCGCCACCACACCTTTTTGCGCCATTTCCAGCGGAATGTAGTTGACCAGCGTGTCCGGCGCGATCACCACGCCGCAGGCATGCACGCCGTGACTGCGAATCGTGCCCTCGAGCTGAATCGCGTAATCCAGCACTTCTTTGGCGGTCGGGTTATTCTCGTATTCGTTGCGCAAATCGGCATCTTCTTTGATGCTGACCGACAGCGGAATATGGCGGCCTTGAGCAGGCGGCGGTACCAGTTTAGCCAAACGATCGCTCTCGGCGTAAGGCACTTCCAATACGCGAGCGACGTCGCGCACAGCCATGCGGCCGAACATCTTACCGAAGGTGGCGATATTGCTGACGTGATCTTCGCCGTATTTCTTAGCACAATATTCAATCACCTCGTCGCGGCGCGTATCCTGAATATCGACATCGATATCCGGCATGGAAATACGATCTGGGTTAAGGAAGCGCTCGAACAGCAGGCCGTATTTCAGCGGATCGAGATCGGTGATATTTAGCGCGTAGGCAATAATCGAACCAGCAGCCGAGCCGCGCCCCGGCCCAAAGACGATTCCCTGCGACTTACCCCAGTTGATAAAATCCTGGACGATCAGAAAGTAGCCTTCGTAGCCCATGTTGCCCATCACGCCCAGCTCCATCTCGGCGCGCTGGCGCACTTCGTCGGACAGCTGCGGGATAATGTCGTCGGGCGTCAATTTCTCGGCCTCTTCTTTCGAAGCACCATTGTAGCGCTGCAGCAAACCCTGATAGGTCAATTTCAGCAAATATGAATGCTCGTTCTCGCCCTCTGGCAGCGGATATTTCGGAATGAGAATCCGCCCCAGCTCGATCTCGACATTGCAGCGATCGGCGACCTTTTTGGTGTTGCGCACCACTTCGGGATATTCTTCGCCCCAGTGGTCGATGATGTCGCGCGGATCAGTCAGATGCAGTTCGAAATCTTTCAGAGTCATTCGCTTGTCGTCGCTGAGAAACGAACCAGTGCCGACGCACAGCAAAATCTCGTGCGCGTCTTGATAGGCGTGCGTCAAGTAGTGCCCATCGCAAGTTACCACCATCTCGATATCCAATTCTTTGGACAACTTGATCAAGCCTTCGTTAATCTTAGCTTGGACATCCCAGTGAGTATTAGATTTGGGGTGGCCGTGATCTTGCAGCTCTAGATAATAGCGATCGCCCAGCACCGATTTGTACCATTTGGCAATATCGCGCGCCCGCTCGTAATCATCCTCTTTGAGAGCCACGCCGATTTCACCGCTGGCGCAGCCGCTGAGCACGATTAATCCTTCGTTCAACTCTTCTAACAAATCATGATCAATCCGCGGCTTGTAATACATTCCCTCCAGATTAGCCTGCGTCGATAGTTTCATCAGATTATGAAAGCCGGTGTTGTTCATCGCCAGCACCGTCAAGTGGAAGCGCTGTTTATCCTTGCTCGGGTCGCGGTCAAAGCGCGAACGCGCCGCCACGTATGTCTCGATACCGAGAATCGGCTTAATACCAGCCTTTTTGGCAGTTTTATAAAAATCGAGAATGCCGCTCATCGTCCCATGATCGGTCACCGCCGCCGCCTCCATGCCGAACTCCTTGACCTTATCAACCAAATCGTTGATCTTGGTCAAGCCGTCCAGCACCGAATGAAAGGTGTGATTGTGCAAGTGCACGAAATCAGACGGCTGGAGCGCCTTTTGCTGCTTAGTCTCGCTACCCATATCTTGCACTTATTATAGCGCGAAATGCAGCAATTTTGAAGATACCGCTAACGCCGGCTACTCTGCATAACGTTGAGTATTTGATCGATGAAGCTAGCTACGCTCGGTATCAACTGACCTGTCAGGTTAAGCACCCAAACTAGCAGCGCGACCAAGATCGTACCACCTAGCAACGACCCAAAGCCAAAAAATATGCCGCGTATGAAATTAAACTTGTAGACCTCGAAACGGTTGCGATTGAAATCGTTAAATAAATCCTCGAGCACCGCTTGGCGAGAACCTCTTTCATTGTCATCACTAAGACGCTGCTTGGCGCGATTAATTAGGTTGTTCTGTTTTTTAGCCATGGTTTTAGTGTGCCATAACTCGCAGCTTTTCACAACAAAAAACGCCTCGACCACAGATAGATCGAGACGCTTAAATACGATTGCAGTCTTATTTGCGCTTGCCGCTTGGACGGTTGAATTCATCCTTGGCAGCAACGGCAGCACGAGCAGTACGGTCGCGGTAATCGTCAACCGTCTTGCGGCCCTCATCGACGGCAGCATTGGCTTTATTGCGAACATCGCTATAAACTTTCTCGCCCTTAGCCTTGACCTCTTCGGCTTTTTCGCCAGCTTCGTTCTTTAGTTCGTTAGCCTTTTTCTTGAGATCGGCACGGGTTTCTTTGCCTGACTTCGGCGCTGTTAGGACGCCAGCAACTACTCCAGCGGCAGCGCCGAATAGCGCTCCCAGTACAAATTTTCGTTTTGACATGAGTTAGTCCTCCTTATTTTTATGTTTTTTAGTTTTGTACATCATCGATTTGACGATCTTAGCAATTGCCGCTGGTGCTACCATCGCTGCGGCACTATTAACCACCGATTCTACTTTGACAGCAGCCCGCTCGGCAGTATTGGTAATCCGTCTGATCTGACGAGAAATCTGAATTAGTTTTATTGTCAAAATGATAGCTAGCACCAAGAATATAACCAAAGCTACCGCCAAAGTGATGACAAGTATCTGCGCCCATTCCATCAATATTTGCGCTCCTTTTTGTTTATTTTAATACTGCTTTTTGCAGCTATACTCTCATTATACCACGTTCTGCGCGAAAAAGCTAGTGTTTTTTGCTATTTTTCGCTGTTAAGCCGCGTTTGCAAAAATTGCTTTAGCGCCGGACCGAGCGTTTGATGGTTAAGTCCGAAATCGATAACCGTCTTGATATATTCCAGCTTATCGCCCGTGTCATAATAAGTGCCGTTGGTGATTTCCACACCGTAGAAATTATGCCCGTCGTCGATCATGCGCTGCATAATCGGCTGAATGGTGAATTCGCCGTGCCCGTCGAAATCGCTGCGACCTTGCTCCAGATAATTAAAGAACTCGCCTGGCAGCAAATAGCTGCTGACACTCGCCAAGTCCGACGGTGCGTTGGCTTTGCCTGGTTTCTCAACGATATTGGTCATTTTGATGACACCATCCTCGACTTGTTGGCCGTTAACCACGCCGTAGCGGTCGAACTCAGCGTCGTCGGTGATTTTCTTGCACGATAGCACCGCGCCGTCAAGCTTATCAGCTGCACTAATCATCTGGCGGAAGCGGCTAGGGCTAGCGGCAATAAAGTCATCGGCGAAGGTATAAATCACTGGCTCGTCGCGGTTGATCAAGTGCGCCGCGCAAGTCAGCGGCGTAGCATTACCATACGGACCTTTCTGGCGGATATAAACAAAGTTAGCCATCTCTGACAGACTGTTGACAACGTCAATCAGCGGCTGCTTCTTGGCTCCTCCTGCGCGCAAGTTGGCTAGCAATTCTTCATTAGGTGTATCGAAGTGATCCTCAATTGCCCGTTTGTTGGCGCTACCGATGATAATGATGTCGCGGATACCAGCCTCGACCAGCTCCTCGACGACATATTGAATAATCGGCTTATCAATCAGCGGCAGCATTTCCTTGGGCATGGCCTTGGTTTGTGGCAAAAACCGCGTACCGAATCCGGCGGCAGCGATGATAGCTTTGGTGGGCTTTTTCATGGTAATTCTCCTACTCTATATTGTCTCTGGCAATGCCGGGATTTATAATTTTTCGCGAATTAGTTTTTGCGCTAAGCTTGGGTTAGCTTTGCCTTTGGAACGCTTCATGACTTGACCGACCAGGTAGCCGATGGCCTTGTCTTTGCCGGCTTTAATGTCGGCGATGGAAGCTGCCGAGGCCGGGTCGCTGAGCACTTCGTCGACGATGGCAGCGATGGCTTCTTCGTCAGACACCTGCAGCAAGTTCTTTTCTTTAGCGATATCCTCCGGCATGACACCAGCATACTTCTCATTGAATAAATCAAGAAAGATCTCTTTGGCGCTGTTCGAGCTAATCGTCCCCTTTTCAGCCAGCAATGCTAAATGCGTTAAACGACGCGGACCGACTAATCCAGAATCGACTTTTTGATAATCTAACTGTTCATCTGGCGTGGAGGCGAATAAATTGAAGATTCGCTTTGCTAGCCGGTCGTAAGTCTGGCGGTCAATATTCAAATCTTCCAATACCGACTGCTCATTACTATCAGTCAAGGAGTAAATAGCGTCCAGTGTTTTGGCAGCTTCCTGATGGGCTAACACCGTATCAATTACCGAATGATCCAGCTTCAAGTCTACCCAACGTTCGCGATATTCATTCGGTAGTGCCGGAACACCAGCTTGAATCTGAGCGATCTCTTCGTCGGTCAGGACAATCGGCGGAATATCCGGATCGGGCATGTAGCGATAATCCTGTGCGTCCTCTTTCGAGCGCTGCGAAGTAGTGATTTGTTTGTCATCGCTCCAGCCGCGAGTTTCCTGCACGACCTTTTCGCCGCTCTCCAGCAGGTCGACTTGGCGTTTGAATTCGTACTCGGCTGCCCGCTCCACACTGCGGAACGAATTGAGATTCTTGACTTCAGCACGCTTGCCAAGCTCCGCTGCGCCCTTTTTGGCAACCGAAATATTAACATCAAAACGCATATTGCCGTGATACAAATCACCGTGCGTCACGCCAGCGTACGTCATCAATTTGTGCAGCTCCGATGCATAAGCCTTGGCTTCCTCAGCCGAGTGCATATCCGGCTCCGAGACGATCTCAATCAGCGGCGTGCCAGCGCGGTTCAGGTCAACCAGACTGTAGCCATCGTGATGTGTCAACTTACCGGCATCCTCCTCCATGTGCGCGTGATGAATCCGCACGCGCTTGAGCGAACCGTCTTCTAGCGGCGCGTCAACATAGCCAGCCAGGATAATCGGCTGGTACATTTGGCTGGTCTGATAGCCTTTGGGTAGGTCCGGATAAAAATAATGCTTGCGATCAAAACGGCTGACGTGGGCGATTGGCGCATTCAGAGCCTTGCCAGCGCGGATTGCCAATTCAACGGCGTGCTTATTCAACACCGGCAGCATGCCCGGCAGACCGAAGTCGATTTGGTGCGTTTTTTCATTTGGCTCGGCGTCGCGGGCGTCGTTGTCAGCCGGGCTGAACAATTTGGTCTTGGTTGCCAGCTGGACGTGGCATTCAATGCCGATAGTCATTTCATATTTTTGCAAAACTTCGTCAGAGATTGTCATTAGATTGCTCCTAGATCTTTCAAGGCTTGTTTGTAGGCAGCCAGCGCGCGCCGAGAGATATCATAAGTAATCTTGACATCGGATTCGTGCGCGATATGATTGCGAATTTTGTGCGCGCCCCAAATATGGTTAGCGTTCGACCAAACTTTACTAGCAGATTTCATACGCTCGCCCATCGTCTCGCCTTTGTAGTGGCTGTCGCGCAGCGCCTTATCGACAAGTTTATCAGCATTAAGAATGGCTAATTGCCAGCTAGGAGCGCTTTCTTTATCAAGACTATTCTCGATTGCTAACCAGCGGGCGCGGAATTTTTCGACCTTGAGTTTCGGTGAACGCTTGCTAGCAAAAGTAATGAAAAGCGCACCAACAATAGCTAGGATTAATACCGCGATCAAGATAAACCATGTTGCGAAATTATTATTCATTATCATCCTCCATGTCGCCTGCTAGTGCAATTAATTTAGCGTCGGATTTCATCGAGCCGACCAGCTGCGCACCAATCGGCAAACCGCCGGCACTAATACCCGCTGGCACGCTGATCGCTGGCAACCCTGCTAGGCTCGGCGGTACCGTCATAACATCCGCCAGGTACATCTTGACTGGATCGCTAGTATTTTCGCCGATAGCAAACGCTGGCGTCGGCGCAGTCGGCAACAGCAGAAAGTCATACTGTTCAAATAGTTTACTAAATTCGTTGATAAGAATTGTCCGCGCTTTTTGCGCTTTCAAGTAATACGCATCGAAAAAGCCGCTGCTCAAAACATAACTGCCAATCATAATGCGGCGCTTATTCTCGGTCATGAAACCCTCGTTGCGGCTGCGTCCGTAGAGCTCGGCTAGCGTTTTGGCTCCTTCGGTGCGATAGCCGTAGCGCACGCCGTCGTAGCGCGCTAAGTTGCTAGAAATTTCCGCCGGTACGACGATATAATAAATCGCTAAAGCATATTTGAGGCTTGGCATGTCGACATTCTCGACAGCGTGGCCGCGAGCACGTAATTTATCGGCAAAGCTATTGACGCCGGCGCGAACTTCCTCATCGACACCGTCACCCATTGCGTCGTTGATCAAACCAATTTTCAGCTGCTCGCCTGCTGTTTTTTGTATTTCAAAGTAATCCGGTAAGGTGGTCATATCTTTATCGTCGCGGCCTGCCATTACACTAGTGACTAGCGCCACATCGTCGGCATGCCGCGCGAAGCAGCCCATCGTGTCGGTACTCGACGCCATCGCCACCACGCCGTAGCGGCTGCTGAGACCATAGGTCGGTTTGAAGCCGTAAACACCGTTGAAGCTAGCCGGCTGGCGAATTGAACCGCCTGTATCGGTACCTAGCGCAAACGGCACCACATCTAGCGCCGTCACTACCGCCGAGCCGCCGCTTGAGCCGCCGGCAACTCGTGTTTGATCAACAGCATTATGCGTCACACCAAAGTAAGAGTTTTCTGTCGAACCGCCATGTGCAAAGGCATCGAGGTTTGACTTGCCGATACAAATAGCACCTGCCGCTTCCAATTTTTCGACAACCGTCGCCTGAATCGGCGCATTGAAATTCTCGAGCATTTTTGCCGCTGCCGTAGTCGGCGCGCCGAACGCCAAGTAATTATCTTTGACAACAAACGGCACGCCCGCCAAGACACCCGCCTCCTGGCCGTTCTTGATTTGAGCATCAATGGCATCCGCCCGCTGCAAAGCTCGCCCTTCGGTCAGACTAAGCAAGGCGTGGTAACTTTCGACTTCGCGAGCCTTATCGAGAGCTAGCTCTACCTGCGCTCGCGCTGTGGTCTTGCCGCTTTTAATCTCTCGAACAATTTCTGCAATTCTCATATCACAACACCTTTGGCACTTTTATGCAATTATCACTTTGCTCAGCCGCCAACGCTAGCAGCTGCTGGCGCGACACGCCGCCATCATCGATTTCATCGCTGCGCCAAATATTCTGGAGCCTCGTCACCTGGTAAGTCGGCTCGACGCTATCGGTATCGAGCTCGTCCAGCTGATTAACGTAATTAATAATATTTTCAATGTCAGCGCGAAGCGATTCAATCTCTGCATCTGACATCTGCAAACTGCTCAAGTCCGCCAAATGGCGCACATCATCATTCGCTATTTTACTCATCTTCTATAGTATAGCGCATTTTCGAGAAACAAGAGCAGGAAAAATGAGCCAGTTTATAGACTTGGCTCAGGTCTGATAGAGCTAACCTCGTTTTTCAACGAGAATTCGAGCTCCTCCCGGAATGTCTCTCCAGACCCAAGACCCGAAAGGACATTCCACTACTGCGGGCTGTCTCACATTCTTCCATCCGCTATATGCAGTGAAAGCTGTGAAAACTGTCTTGCAAGGAATTCCGAGCCTATACTGGCCTGTTCCTTGACTGCAATTTCCGTAGGCCCTGTTGTCGGTGCCCCATCCAGTAGCGCAGCCCGCGGGAGCTGCGTGCGCTGGCGGGGAAATCGCAGTCCCCGCAACAAGCGCGCTGGCAGCAAAAAAACCAGCCAACGCAGCTCTTAATTTCTTCCCTGTCATTTTCCTAACTTCCTTAGGTGACAGAGTGTATGCGATCTGCATACTGTTAATGTTTATAACAAATGTTTAAACTAAAATCAATATTTACATGCTGTGCTACAATATTAACTAGGGTATGTACGAGCAGCCAAGCTTTCAAGGTGTGATCGAAAAACCGCGAATAATATCAACGCGCAAACTTTACAAAAATTTTAGCGGCGCGCAAATTCTTCGTGAAATTGATTTAGATATTTATACGGGCGAGATCTTAGCTATTATGGGACCGAGCGGATCGGGAAAATCCACTCTATTGCATTGTTTATCGGGGATTTTACCGGCGAGCAACGGTTCTATAATTTACGCAAACCGCGATCTTACGCGCGAAAATCTTAAAAATCTTGCAAAATTGCGCCGCAACGATTTTGGCTTCATTTTTCAATTTGGCGAATTAATACCCGAAATGCCCGCTCTAACCAACATTGCTCTACCGCTACTTTTGCGCGGCGAAAGTAGAAAATCTGCATACAAAATTGCCGACGAATGGATTACGCGGGTTGGGCTTACAAAGTTGAAAAATTCCCTGCCGCCAACACTTTCTGGCGGTGAGATTCAGCGAACAGCGATCGCGCGCGCCATGGCGATCAATCCAAAAATTATTTTCGCCGATGAGCCAACCGGTTCGCTCGATTCAATCAACGAGCAAAAAATTCTCGAACTTTTCACGCAACTGGCCCGCGAATTCAACAAAACCGTCGTCATAGTAACGCACTCCGTAGATGTAGCTGCTCGCGCCGACAGAATTATAACCTTAAAAGATGGGAAAATCGTAAATTCACCCGAAAATTAGACAGCATGCAAGCGATTTTCATAATTCTGTGTCACTCAAAAAAATCAAAATTTCGAGCGTTCGCCACATTTTTTTCAATAATCGTTGCGACGACAATTTTACTCTCAATAATTTCAGTTGGCCAAGCATACATTTCGCGCCTTGAAAAAACAAATTTAACTTCCGCACTTTTTACTAAAACAAATTCCAGAAACGATTTCTTGAATTCCAAGAGGGAAAATTCAGCGATAATTTCATCGTCATTTTCAAGTGAATTTGGTTCTAAAAAAATCACCGAGTTTGGAATGCGCGTCATGAATGCAAAAAATTTGCCACGCGAATTGCAGCAAAATCCACCAGAAAATGAAATTTGGGTTACCCAGGCACTTAAAAATCTCATCAATAACAATTCAAATCTGCAGCGACGTTTCGCGAAGTTTCAGATTCGCGAAAAATTTCCGCAAGAATTTGCGTCGTCGCCCGATTCGCTTGCATTAATTTTTCGCATTCCTGATGCAGCACTCGAAAATCCCTACGCACATTTGCGAAGTTTTTCTACCGAACAAATTTCAAAAATTTACGAAGACCAAAAAATCCAAAACAACGAACAGTTTGCGTTCGTGCGCAGCACAGCGGCTTTTGTAGCAGTCTTGTTGGTTACGCCGATAATCATCCTCGTAGCCGAAGCTGCGAAAATCGGCATTATTCAGCGTGAGAAAAGATTTGCGACACTAAGTATCGCAGGAGCTACACTGCCACAAATTCGGTCTTTAATAGTTCTAGAATCATTGCCAAACACTATTCTTGGTCTCTCAATTGGGTTTATGATATTCACTTGGCTAATCGTAGCATTTTTGTCGCATACTCCAGTTATTGGTGCGACCTTTTGGACAAGCGACCTCCAACTTTCTGCAACAATTCTCGCGCTCGTCGCTTTTGTGATAATTATCGCGACAGTTTTTACGAATTTTCAGGCGTTACGCAAAATCAAAATCTCCCCACTGTTCGTATCGCGTGCAAGCGGAGTTCAAAAACGCCCGTCACCGCTCACAATTTTGCCATTATTTTTAAGCGTCACCAGCTTGGCTCTATTCGCAGAATACGGTAAAGACTGGTACCATCAAAATACCGATTTCTGTAGCTTGATTTTGGCCGGATTTACTTTAATTATCATCATTGGAATATTTCTTGGCGGACCATTCATGATTTACATTTTAGCGAAAATTTTTAGTAAGATACGCTACGCATCAGGCGAAATCGCATCTTTCAGGCTGCGAAATAATGCGTTAAATGTGTTTCGCAGTATTAGCGGAATAGTAATTGCGCTTTTTATAGGCTCAATTTTCGCAACATTTTTTGCAACATCACAAGCTGAAGAGGCTGCGCACACTCCGCACTCCTACGACTCGCTTTCTACACTCGAAAGACCCTTGCAAGTCACGGTTTCTACACCATATTCAACACAATTTGATAAACTTTTATTAGCAAAGCTCTCAGGCAGTAGAGAATTGCAAAAAATCACAGGCACAAGCTACACTCAAAGATCATTTATCGCAGATGATTTTTCGAGCAACCTAAGCGGGCAATACTACGAATCTTGCGAAGAATTAGCATCAAAGACTCGCTTAACTTGCCCCGAAAGAATCACCGAACCAATCATCATATCAACGCAAATATCGACAGATTCTAGCAAAAAAGTACAGCCAAAAATCGAATCAGTTCACGGCGTCACGGGCAAAATTTACGATTCCGAGTTTATATTCGTTGCAAAAACCGAGACAGACTTAACCAACGCCAAAAATGAAATCCAAACCGTCGTATACAATTTCCAACGTCAAACTGGAAATTTTGCAGATATCAAAACCAGCTCCAACGTCGTAAATTCGCTATTTGAGCAAATTAAAAGCACCAGTACCGTTATCAGTACAATTCTAGCGACAGTGATACTCATCGGTGGACTTAGTATTTTCATTGGTACTGTGGGTGGAATTTTTGAACGTCGCAGATTTTTTACGCAGCTCAACATCCTGGGCGCCAAATTGTCAACCGCAATGCTTTCCATAATTATCGAGGTTGCTATTCCACTGATGACAATCTCATTTTTTGCAATCTGGCTAGGGATTTTTTGCTGCTGGGCTATGTTTAAAATCATCATCGCAGACTCGTTTAATATCGTTTTACCAGACCCACAATTTTGGATAATAGTATCAGCTACTATTGTCCTCGTCGTAGCACTAATGCTATCAACCTTACCTGTAGTCAATAAAATGCTGAAAGATAATTTTCGTGCTGAGTAGGGTCAACCCATCTTGCTCATGGTATAATAAGATCGATGACTCATCAAATCAAAAAGAAACTCGGAGTGACATTATACAAAGGTGGAGCGGAGTTCCGCGTATGGGCGCCGTTTGCGCGGCAGGTTTCGATTCGCGGGACGTTCACTGGCGACCAACCGCAGCTGCTGACTAGCGAAGGCGACGGTTACTGGTTCGCGCTGATCCGCAATGTCGAGCCGGGCCACCAGTACAAATACCTGATCGAGACTGCCGACGGGCAATTGCTAGAAAAAAACGACCCGCGCGCCCGCGCGATTACCTCTAGCGATAAAGGTTTTTCGGTAGTCGTTGATAACAATTTCGACTGGCAAAATGATAAGGCGTTCAAAATGCCGCCGCGCGAAGATCAAGTTATCTACGAGCTGCATGTCGGCACATTCAACCGCCCTGATGCAGCGACTTCCGGTACTTTTGATAGTGCTATCGAGAAATTGGATTATCTAAGCAAACTTGGCATCAATGTCATCGAGCTCATGCCAATCACCAGCATGGCTTTTAGCAACGGCTGGGGCTACGCACCAAACCACATCTACAGCGTCGAGAGTATGTTAGGCGGGCGACACGGGCTGATGAAGTTTGTCCGCGAGTGCCATGCCCGCGGCATTGGCGTAGTGCTAGACGTTGTCTACAATCATTTCTACGGCGATACTGATCTATGGCAGTTTGACGGTTGGAGCGAGAACGACCGCGGCGGGATTTATTTTTATAATGATGAGCGCGGCGATACGCCGTGGGGCGGGCGTCCTGATTTCGGCCGGCCGGAAGTCCGGCAATTTATTCTCGACAATATCACAATGTGGTTTAACGAATACCACATGGACGGGCTGCGCGTCGACAGCACTATTTACATGCGCAATACCGAGGGCCACGACAACGACCCAGCGCACGATATCAGCGACACTTGGAGTCTGCTGCGAGACATAGTCGAACTAGCTCACAAGATTAAGCCCGATGCGCTAATGATCGCCGAGGACGCTGCTTGCAATGCAATGATTACCGCGCCGCGTGCCAACAATGGCTGCGGCTTCGACGCACAGTGGGAGCTGGGCTGGCCGCATGCGCTGCGCGATGCGCTAGGACTAACTGCTGATACGGCACCAACTTTGCAAGGCATCCGCTACGAGTTTACACACTCGTATAACGGCAATGATTTCGAACGAGTGATTTTCAGCGACTCGCACGATACCGCCGCCAACGGTTCTGTACGTTTGAACGAGGCAGCCGACCCGACCGGCGGCACGACGCTGCACGCCCGCGAAAAAGCGCTGTTGGCCGACGCTGTCACTTTGACGTCTGCTGGCATTCCGATGATTTTGCAAGGCAGCGAATTCCTGCAAGACGGCTCATTCAACGATTGGGCAGCATTAGAATGGCAAAAGACCGAAAAGTACGCCGGTATTTTGTTGGCGCATCAGCACTTGCTGGCGCTGCGGCACAATGCATATGGCGCTACACGCGGCCTGCTAGGGCACTCAACCGCCCTCTTTCATGCCAACGACAAGGATTGCATTATCGGTTATCATCGCTGGGACAAGGGCGGCGCTGGCGACGACGTGCTAGTAATCGTCAACTTCAGCGACCAGCATTTTGACACTTACGACATCAACTTGCCGCTGCCTGGACGCTGGCACGTCCGCTTCAACAGCAGCTGGCATGGCTATAGCAAAGATTTCCGCGGCGTCCACTTGCTATCAGTGTCAACACACAAAAACAACACGGCAACGATCACGCTACCGCCGTATGGGGTGTATATTCTGTCGCAAGAAGTAGCCTGATATTCATGCAAATTGTGTTACATAAATTCCTATCATACTTTTATCGCCCGTGCTTGCGGCACTACAAGCTCGAAGTTTCGCTTAGTTCTCTGAACAACCGCATATTCGTTTGGCAATTCTGAACGATATGGCAAGCTAATAAATTGGTTGGCATTACGAATAGCACCACTTCGATAAACATTTTGTACTAATACCGCTTCGGGTCTAGTTTCACGCACGCGACGTAGGGCTGAAGTATGATGGCTAGTTCGGCGTGGTCGAGTATGCCAATTACCCATAGAACAAAGCATAGACTGATGAGCGCTCAACTTTTCAATAGCTCGAGCCATAACTATCTCTCGCCAGTCTGGATCGCTAACTTTTTGCCATTGCTCATTAGTATAATCAAATGTTTCATCAATATAAACTACTTCACAGATCACACCAGAGCGCAATAGCTCAGTTACAGTTTTGAGCATCTCAATTGACAAGACGCTTGTGTCAAACATCTCTGTTTTAAGTAATGAAAAAATTGGCGTACCACGTATTGCGCTTTGAATGAATAGGTCTACTGAAGAGCTATATTCCAGCGCCAACCGCTTAAACGATAGCTCCTGACATAGAGTGAAAATAATATCAGCATTTTCCCTAGCACCATGAATTTCACCACAAAAATACAGCTTGGACTGTGGCAAAAATTTGAGAGATTTTATGGGTAGACGATATGGAATATGTTTTAAAAAAATGTCTTGAATTCTACTAGCCATATATAAGTTCAATACATAGATTGGTTGTGAGGCAGGGAGGCGACTCATTAGAGTCGCCTCCCTGCCTATAGGTCAGTCGTCACGCGACTCACCCATGCCGCTGCCGCACCTAGTGTAGCCAGCGTCCACAAAGACGCCGCCACAGGTCTGCGGCTCGGCAACGAGAGCGAAGAACGTCTCGATGGTAGCCATACAATTCACCTCCTTTCTATAGATAAAACTTAGTGCTATGGTGCCAAAAGTCTTGCCATTGAAGCAGCAGCGGGCATACCGATCTCGTCGGTATATCCAAGCCACTGCCCATTCGGATTGACCTCGAGAAACCACAGCACTCCGTCGCTGTCCACAGCGAAGTCTATCGCTGCAAACTTCAAATTCAACCTCTTCATCAAAGATTGAATTTGAGCGACAAATCCAGGTGAAGTATCCCAGGGATCGTACATGCTATCTTGAGTACCTTGAAGTGGTCTCCAATCAACAGGGGCGCCTTCTACCGAAGTCGTTTGTTTCGCAACAAAAACCTCGCCACCGACATACGTTACTCGCAACTCAGCAATCTTTTCAACGCATCTCTGCAAAAGGATTGGCTGAGAGCGAATAAAGCTCAGATTAGCAATCAATTCATCAGTCATAAGCGTAGTATCTACGCTATAGAACTTATCACCATACTCAAATGATTGCTTGGCTAGCATCTTAAATACCGTTGGCGCTTGGCAAAACAACTTTGCCTCTTCTGGATCATTCGTGATAATGCTATCTGGCACACAAAAACCCATAGAACGAGCAAGCTTCAACTGATAAGGTTTCAGTCGTGCCTGGCTCATATCGTTCGGGTGATTAACCCAACGCCTTGAGTTCAATACGGTACAAAGACCACTAACGATATCACGGACTTCACGTTCGACAATCTCACGTTGAACAGGCTCTTTGATTAACTCTACTAACCCAATGCCTTCCGCCAAACCCAAATGGTTTTCTGAACCAAATAGAATCAGACTCAAGAAGGTCAAGCGAGTTTGTCTCTGTACGAAGCAACACTCTATCTGACTGGTAATCCCACACCAAATAGTTGTCTCCTCGTAGGATTCTATCAGTGTCAACCCGAAGAATTCTATTGCCAGCTCTATGAACACAGCGTGCTACAGCATTAACAAAAAAGTGTTTGTACAGGAACCTAAGGTTAAGAGCGACTCATTAACCTTACTCAATTAAGTGTACGCGGCGTGCAAAGACTTGTCAAAAACATGCCCTAACTCACCACATCACCTGCTTACCGCTGCCAGCTTTCGGGGTTTATATTTTGTCACAAGAGTAGGTCGGCCTCTCCTTCAATGAACCTAAACACCCTTCTCTATAATCCTCAAAGCCTTTTTATATATAGATTCTATATCATTTTCTATCTTTTGAATCCTCGCACTATCGCCAGACTTCGACGTAGCTATACCATCAAAATTACTCGCCAAGTCATCCCAATCAATTGCCGGGTAGTCAACTCTATCGCTATCTGTCAGCCGCGCCATGGCAAAGCATAGTACGTCAAGAGATTCGGCTGTATCGCGTTTATCGTGCGAGTCGCGATATAAATCAATAACCTCGCGAGCGATGATAGCCTGGTGGATGGATTTGTCGTCAGCGTTCATGGTTTCATTTTAGCATGATAAATATTTTGCAGTCTTTACATAAGGTGCGCTGTAGCCCTTCTATTATTCTGCAGGTTTATTGATTTACTGTCCACATTTCCTAACTTTAGATTTATAATTTGAACTATGAGCAGTAACATCAAACTATCCTTGCCAGAATTTGTAACTGAGGCTTTTCCTGTCCTCAAAGATGCAGAATATATACGCTCATTTGCATCACTTTTTGTATTGTATCAAGATACAGAATTCCATTTATTCCAAAGTCCAGGCCGTGATTCATTACGATCATTCATCCTTGTCGCCACGGATTATTCTGACCCGCTCGACCAAAGCCATGAATTAAAAAACCTAACAGGTAGCTACGAATTTGAATTTACACGCATAATAACTCCTTACGAAAATGGTAAATTTATCGAGATTCGCCAACATGATGACATGACAGGCTATGACACACGAAGTCTTGACGGGCGTTGGTGTTATTATGTAGCGGAAGCGACATATAAACCGGATTGGACGTAAAAAGCACCGTCTGTAACGAACAAACGGTGCTTTTTAATAGAACCATTGCTATTATTTCAACTTCTTATCCTTTAATTTCAACACCACATCCGCCTGCTTGGCCAGCTGTTTACTGTGAGTGACGACGATGACGCATTTGTCGTTATCGTGGGCGGCTCGGCGCAGGATATTGATGATGTCGGCAGCGGTGGTTTCGTCCAGGTTGCCGGTCGGTTCGTCCGCTAGGATGATCGGCGCCTGCGAAACGAGGGCCCGGCCGATCGCTACGCGCTGCTGTTGGCCGCCAGAAAGTTTCATGACATTACGGTGAATGTGATCGTCATCCAGACCCATAGCGTGCAGCGTTTCGTTGGTGGCTTTGGGATTAACTAATTTCAAGTTTTCTAGTGGCGTCAGATAATCGATCAGGTTATAATTCTGAAACACCAGCGAGATATTGTGCTTGCGATGATGCGAGTAGCCCCGCTCGGCGATGTCTTCATCGTCGAACAAAATCTGCCCGCCAGTCGGTGTGTCTAACCCCGCTAGCAGCCCCAGCAGTGTCGATTTACCAGCGCCAGAACTACCGACGATGGCGTAGAATTTGCCTTTTTCAAATTTATGATTGATGCCGTTGAGTACGTTGCTAGTACCGTCGGCATATGAATAGATAATATCGCGTAACGTAAGTAGTGACATAATAACTCCTAACTTAATTTTGCTAAAATTTGCTTTGGTGATTGGCGCATGATTGGCGCGGTGGCTGCGATGGCTGATAGCAGAACGACTACGTAGCCGAAGGCGAAAGCCTGCAGGTAGGTCGCTATTGGCGCGACTTGCACCACAGTCTTTTCTATGCGCTGGCTTTGGTCGGTTTGCGCTGTGAGGGCGGTAGAAATCTGCGACGAGGCGACCGAACCGACACCGAGCGCGAACACCGAACTAACTAGAGCGATGATCGCCAGCTCTGCCAAGAACTGCCCGATAATCTGCCGCTTTGACGTGCCGATAGACAGCAAGATGCCAATTTCATGCAAGCGGCCGCGCACCCAGAACACCAATACCAGCGACAGCACCGCCAGCCCCGCCGCGGCTGCGCCGATGGTGGCAATCGTCAAAATGTTTTGAATGCCAGCGATGTTTTGGAGAACCCCAGCAAATACTGCCCCGTTGTCGGTTAGGCTGAATTTCTGCCAATCGACGTTTGGTAGGCTTTTGGTGCGGTCTGTTAGCGACTTCAGCTGGTGCGGATTTTCGGCGAAATACGTCGCTCGCGTTAGCTGCTGGCTACCCGTCAGCTGCTGTGCCGCAGCCAAGTTGGTGATGAGATGATTCTCCGCCATGTCGGACTGTAAGACCGCTGGCTTTTCGCCTTTGCCGCTGAAGATCCCTGCGACAGTCACCGTCACCCGCCGGCCGTCTTTGGTGATGTCCAGCTTGTCGCCTGGCTTGATATTATTTTTCTCGGCAAAGGTTTTGTGAACCAGCGCAGCGTTTTGATCGTGCTCAGTCAGATGCTTACCCTGTTCTAGTTGGTAAAATCGACCAGTAAACTCGCCGAGCAGGTCGCTCTGTGTCGCGCCCGTCACCTTCGCCTCGCCAGCCACGTTAGAGTCCAGCTGCACACCGCTGCCTGCTGTATCGATCAATTGTTTGCCCGGCAGTCCCGCAGTGGTCTCTGCCTGAAAATTGTGCGCTTTGACCTTGTCCAGGCGCTGCACTCGCTGCGCCATTTCCATCGGCACCTCGCTCGACGGCTGCTTGCTGGTGATGCTAAAGCCGGCACGGATGTTCCGCTCGACCGATTGCTTCAGCTGCGCCATCGTTTGCTGCACTGTCAGCGTACCGATCAGCAGCGTGAAAATCAGCGTCATGATCAGGGCGATGGTCAGGCTGCGACGCCGTTTGCGCGCCACAGCCGTCCAGGCTCGTTTGATAATCGTCATCATTCGCCCCTAGTCCACTTCGGTTAGTAATTCTTTTGGCGTTGATTGGGTAATCGGCCGCGAAGCCAGCAGCACCGCAATGATAATCACCGCCAGCCCAGCACCCCACACCGCCAGCAGATCCGTCGGCTGCACGCCAACCGTCACCTTGTCCAGCGTGCGCGATGACGTTACCGAATCAGCATCAGCACCGAGCGACGCACCGTTGAGGGAACTGCCAGCTTGACGCGTGGCGTTCTGTGCCGCCTGCGACACCACGTGATCGCCCAGTTGCTGGGCAATGAGCCCTGCGGTAAAGTACGACGCACCAAAGCTCAGCACCGCGATCATCACCAACTCAGCGATATATTGCAGCACAATCTTTGACTGCGGTACACCCGTCGCCAAGAGCACGCCCGCTTCGCGCTTACGCTCATTCATCCACAAATACAGCACCATGCCGATCACTGCGACGCTGACCAGTGCCGTTGCCCACAACATACCGTCGATCAAGCCGTACACGCCGTTTACCGCACCAGTCACGCCAGCCAATTCCTGGCTGTTCTTATTCAACTGGTACTTTTGCCAATTGACCGGCAATTTATTCGCCCGCGCCATCACTTCATCCAACTGCTTGGTGCCCTTGGTAAAGAACGTAGCGTCCTGATAAATCTCATTTTGCTGGGTATACGCGTTCAATTGGCGAGTTGTCGTGAGATCAGTCAAGAACAAATTCTCGAACAGTTCCACCTGATACGTCGCCTGCTTTGGGTTTTTGCCGTTAAATATACCGACGATTTCTACTTCAACCTCGTCCTTGGATGGATGCTCGTTGTCGGTGTCGTATTGATTGGCCTTCAGCTTAATTTTGCTGCCAAGCTTCAGGTTGTTGGCCTTGGCGAAGTCTTCGTGCACCAAAATCTTGTGCGAATCGTTCTCGGTGATGTGCCGGCCAGCGATGAGCTTGAGCGACTCAGCCCGGAACTTTTTCTCGGACTCAGATTTATTGACGCCGATGATGGTAGCGGCGTTGCCAAACTGTTTATCTTTCTCGGCATCATAACCGCTGCCGCCACTCGGTAGTGGCACCAGCTTGGTATTGATGAAGTCAACCGTGGCATTCTGGCGCTTGACATAGTCCGTCACGCCTTCCAGATTTTTTACCGCGTCGATGTCTTTGTTCGACACCGTCCCCGAACCGCGAGCGGTTCCCGGATTGGTGCGCGGATTATTACCCAGCGTAAAGCCGGCCTTGAGCGTTTTGTCTAGCGACTGCGCCGCCGCGTCGGTCGAATGCTTGATGGCAAATCCACTCAGCATAATCGTCGACATACACAGCAAAATCGCCAGCAAAATCAGCGTTTTGAGTTTTTTCCTGGTGATATACAACCAGGCACGTTGTATAAATGACATAGATCTCCTTTCTTGGTTCTATGTCAGTGTAGCAGGCTCATGTGAAGGGAATGTGAAATGAGCGAGACTGGTTTTAATAAATGTTTAGCGCATAAGAGGTGAGTACAAACATGTTGACATACGTACTCACACTTTTCTACAATTACAACATCACCATGGCCAGACAAGCCTAAGGTTTCGACCGAACGCTGTTTCTGGGCTTTTTATTCTAATTTATTACAAACATCGCTAGTGCTATCAATAGTTCTTTGATCTCAACAGTAAACGGTTGTTGTATTGAAACAACTGCAGCAAGATGCGTAATTTAAGGTGTATATTTTAATGAAAATAGTTTTTAAGTCTTGACAACATGGGGGGTGGTAGATCGTACAATGCAGAGTAGACTACCGAAATCCGGTAGCGTGCAGCTCAGAAGCTAGCACTGGCACATCTCTAAGGAGAGTGATTCGGATGGCATCTCAGCCTACCGACCTGGGTCGACCGGTTCAGGAGGGCGATGTGTTCGGTCCGTACGCAGATCTCTATCCGGGGCAGGTCATTACCACGCCCTGTGGACGTGTTTTCACCGTCGAACCCGACGGGAAGCACATCCGGTGTACGCATGTTCCGCCCTCGACCCTTTATGATCGTGGAGCGCGAACCGAGTCCGAGCCCATTGGTGCTAAGGGTGTGTTCGCACGCCGAGACGGCGGTCGCGAACACAACACTCAGTACTATGCCGATAAGTATCGGCTCTCCAGAGACACTGGTCCTGGCGGTGATCACAAAGTCCACTGGACTGATCAGAGAGTGAAGAACAAGTCTTCTTCGCGTCGACACCGTCCTCTCAGTGACGCTCGGTAGTCGTCAGGGAGGTGCGCATTCAATTTCTGTTTGCGCACCTCCACTCAACCTAGCTATTCTTCTCTATAATCCTTGAAGATCTTTTATATGTAGACTCTATATCATTCTCTATCTTTCGTATGGCCACCACGTCACTAGCTTGGGATGTTGCTATGCCATCAAAGTTACTTGCCAAATCATCCCAGTCAATTGTTGGGTAGTCAACTTTATCGCAGTCAGTCAACCGCGCCATTGCAAAGCACAATACATCAAGAGACTCGGCTGTCTCGCGTTTGTCTTGCGAATCTCGATAGAGGTCAATGATTTCGCGAGCAATGATAGCTTGATGAACATACTTGTCGTCGGTATTCATGTGTCCATTTTAACACAATAAGAGCATCGTGTTCTGGAGACTTCCCGAGGACGAGGGTGGTCAGACGATTGTCGACAACTCGTGGGATATCACCGGAGGCAACGACCTGCGATGACGGAGCTTAGACTCTGAGACCATTGACCTGGACAAGTCATAAAAACTGTCCACATTTCCTAAATTCAAGCTATAATTTCTGGCTATATCAATTCAAATTCAATCCCAATAACCCCATTCTGCTTTTGATCATAAAGAGAATAAAATTCACTAATCTGCTCCTCCAGCCACTCAACGCTCTCACCGCCAAATTTGCGCGGATCATTGTGCATGAATAAATCGTGAAATGTTGGATAGCGCAGCAAACCGACTACTTTGACAGTAGCAGTCTGACTAGGGTCATCTCGATTAGTAAAGATTATTTTGTCACCAAGCTGGATCTTCTGGCGCTTGTCATCAAACAGGCGCGACTCAATGGTTTTATTGCCAGAAGTGATGGCATTGAACGGTTCTGCGGCTAGTTTCAATTGGTGAGTAATCATACCGAGTTATTATAACAGAGTATCCAACGTTCAATCCCCAAGGGGAAAGATTATCTACTTATTAATGGGGTGAAAAGTCATAGTCTCATTCGCCAAAATTGAGGTCTATGATTTTATATAACTTAGTTTTAAGATTCTAAAACGCTAATGGTTGGCATCTGTACAACACTGATGGTACGCCGAGATGGGAGAAGTATCACTCTGACGATGAGTGAGAAAATCCTCAAGGATACCCCTCTCCGATTTTAGGATTAGAGAGGGGTCTATCCAGGTTATAATGTTAAGTATGCAACATTTTACGAACTATTCTATGGATTATAAAAGATATCTGAGAATTCAGTGGAGGCTAGAATGGTTTTATGATTTTCACCCCGACTTTTTTGATAATATTCCACCCGAGCAAAAGAAATTGCTTCAAGAAACTTTTTTATATGATACGCCAGACGAGGGCTATCCTGAGTCGCTACGGAATTTTACGATGAGAAAATCAGTAATAACAAGACTTTGCACAAAGAAATGCTTTTAGCGGTTGACGTACTGTATCGAACGATAGGCGTGGGCAGCTTTTTTGACCACGATGATTCAGATGATATATAACATTGGTACTACTCCCAACGAGATTTTATATGCATGTGAAGACACTACCAGACTCCCTCGCCGCCACAAGCCGCGATGCTGGTTGTGGTTTTAGTATAGCATGGATGGAGCGGAAAAACGAGGATGTAATATCAATTATGTATACCATAAACTAGATTTTACATAATTATCTTCAGAGAAGTATTGACAAATATTGATATATACATATACTTATTTTTGGACTATCAATTCAGATAGACCCGGCTCTTTAGCCGACCTACTACAGAAAGGCCTAACATGGGACTTCTCTGGAACCGAAACATCGGAAATGGCGACGGTGAGGTGAAGGAGACCGAGATCCCACTCGACGGGTCCTCGATGCACGTCACTCAGTACGACAGTGAGACCAACACCCGCGTTTCGTGGAACACCAACGGTTTCATCGACGGTGTCGAGCCGGGTACGATGCACTCTACCGACCAGAACCTCGGTAAGCACGACCCGAAGCGCCACCTGTAGGTGGTGAACGACCTGGACGTGTCTATAAACTGTCCACTTATCCTTGATAAATAATCCTATGTATAAACAACGAGACGAATACACTGCAGCACGAGAAATCATTGATTTATATTATGATACACCTGATTCTGCCGATATTATAGAGTCTCTCAGTTGTATCTGTTTCTCGTTGGCGCAAACTTTCGAACAAGGTGGCAAAAGGACTATTTGGGATGATATGTTTGATTATTTTGATCAAGATTATACGGCAATTAAAAAGAAACTGGAGCGCCCAAATCGTCAGATAATTGATGACTTGTACCGCGAGATTATCAATCATATACGCTAACTTTATATTTCCTGTATATATAAATATAACCTTATAATAAAAGTTAGTATATAAGTGTGCTACAAGTTATGAACTACGATAGATACCTAGAATTGCAAACTCGCCTATAGTGGTTTTATGATTTTCATCCAGAGTTTTTTGATGATATTCCGCCTGAGCAGAATAAGTTGCTGCAAGATACGTTCCTATACGACGCGCCTGATGAAGGTTATCCGGAGTCGTTGCGGGATTTCTATAATAAGAATATTGATAATCAGCCGGCGCTTCAGAATGATATGCTTTTGGCGGTAGATGCTTTGTATAAGGTGGCGGGAGCTGGGGGGTTGGTTGATTATGATGAGTAGAGCTTTTGCGCGGGAGTTTTACAGACGATCTGGACAAGTCATAAAACTGTCCACTTTTCTTGATATGATTAAGGTTGTTGTATGAATAATTATTCAAATATTCTGTTTCCAGAGATAATCAATGAGGCTTTTCCAGTTCTCGACGGTGTATCATATGTCCGCCAGCTGGCGTCACTTGTGCCACTTTGTCCCGACACGGCGTTTCATCTGTTTGCTGATGAAAACGGGTGCTTTTTCACGCTAGTAATGACTGATTACCCCGATCCGACCAGTCAAAGTACGGAGCTCAAACAAATTTCCGGAGAATATGAGTTTGAATTCACTCACCTCATCAAGCCGTATGCCAACGACAAGCATATAGCAATTTGTGAGGATGATGAGATGAATGAGCAGCTTTCCGTTACAGATCCGAACAGCTATTACCACTATTATCTGGCAGTGGTCAATATGAATATTACCCATCACCTCGTCACCGCCATCCGCACTAACGACCTCTCGGCTTATCAGCGCATACGCTATCCCGCCATTCCAGATGGCGAGCTGGTACGGTTTGTTGGCGAAGACTTTTCTAATGTGGATTTTGATAAGTTCGTCATGGGATTTTTCGCATTTGAAAATTGTAATCTGGACGGTGCAAAGCATATTTACGGGCAACCGATTTATTTCAAGGATTCGTCGGTTCGGAATGTGGATTTTCGTAGTGTTAAGGTGATCATTGAAGCCGAGAATTGCGATTTTCGCGGCATGAAATACGATGATGAAACTAAGTTAGTTTACGGTAGCGGTAAGTTAGCGGTGCAATCACGCTTTGTCGATTGTAAGTTTGATGATGAAGCGCGGGAGTTTTTGGGGCGGCAAGGAGTGTTGTCTATGCATAGTGAACGGAGTAAAATGAGGTAGAATACCAGAGGAGGTATATAATGACATATCAAAATCCGTACGAGCGCCTATCGGGTCAACTAAACGACAAAAAATTATTAAAAGCTGGTTTCTCAGAAAAGACTTACGACACAGGTAAAGTCCGATTAAATTATGTAGTCGGGCCCGACAACGGACCAAGTTTGCTGCTCATCCCTGCGCAGATGGGCATGTGGGAAAGCTACAAGAAAGTACTCATTCCTTTATCGAAAAAATTTCAGATCTACGCCATAGATATAAGAGGCCACGGGAAATCCACTTGGACGCCCGGTCACTACTCTTGGGAGATTGTCGGCGAAGACTTAAAACAATTCATAAAAAATGTTATTAAGCGAAAAGTAATCGTTAGCGGTAACTCGTCAGGAGGGATTTTATCCTTATGGTGTGCTGCTAATATACCTAAACATATCGCTGGCATCGTTCTCGAGGATGCGCCCATCTTTTCTGCTGAAATGCCGCGCTTTAAAGAACGGGATAAATTTGTCTATAATGGATTGAAACACCTTGTTGAACAAGTTGGCGATATAGAAACGAGAGACTTAGCGAACTATTTTAGAGACATAGAGGTGCCATCTTCTGATAAGCGGATCAAGAAGATTCCGAATTGGTTTGTCCATTGGCTGTCCAAAAAAATTAGAAAGTATCAAGAAGCTCACCCTGATATGCCTGTAGAAGTTGGGTTCCCAGATAGTCTACGCCTGCTCATTAAATCACTATCCATGTTTGATCCGGATTTTGCTAGGGCATTTGTAGACGGCAGATTCTATCACGGTATAGATCACGAAAAGGCACTAAAGCAAACCAAATGTCCTATATTGTTGCTCCACGCGGACTGGAAAAGATATAAACGTTATGGGCTTGTAGGGGCATTTGATGAAGATGACGCCAAGCACGTTATCCGTTCAGCTCCACAGACCATCTATAGAAAAGTTTCTGCTAACCACGTTATTCACGCCTTTAAGCCGAAAGCGTATATCGAGCTGCTGCTGGAATTTAAAGACGTCGTCCAAGCTGCGTCTAAATAACTTATATCTTCGCCCGGACCTCGGCGATCAGGTCGCGCAAATCAGCCGCGCGTTCGAATTCTAGGTTAGCGCTAGCGAGGTTCATCTGCGCAGTTAGGTCTTTGATCAAGTTCTTGTATTCATCGCGAGGGATTTTGCGCAAGTCGAGTTTCGGCTTACTATCTTCCTTTTGTGGAACGATCGCGCGCAAGCCTTCATCGATAGCCTTGGTAATACCGCGCGGCGTGATACCGTGCTCTTGATTATATTTTTGCTGGATATTGCGGCGGCGGCGAGTTTCGTCAATTGCCAACTTCATACTATCAGTCGTAGTGTCGCCATACATGATAACCTTGCCGTCAACATGGCGTGCTGCCCGCCCGATTATCTGGATTAGGCTGCGTTCACTGCGCAAAAAACCTTCTTTGTCGGCATCCATAATCGCCACCAAGCTAACTTCTGGCAGGTCAATCCCCTCGCGCAGCAAATTGATGCCAACTAGCACATCATATTCACCCATACGCAAATCGCGTAAAATGTCGCCACGCTCCAGCGTATCAATTTCACTGTGAATGTAAGCAGTCTTGACGCCAGATTCCGTTAAATATTCCGAGAGATCTTCGGCCATGCGCTTGGTCAAAGTCGTGACCAGTACGCGCTGCTTTTTGTCAATGCGGTTGCGAATCTCAGCGATCAGATCATCAACTTGATGTTCAGTCGGGCGAACGTCAATCTCCGGATCAAGCAAACCAGTTGGGCGAATCACCTGCTGCGCAGGCGCTGGACTGCGCAGCAATTCGTAATCGCCAGGTGTCGCCGAGACATAAATCACTTGATTGATATGTTTATCAAACTCGTCAAAGCGCAGCGGGCGGTTATCGAGAGCGCTCGGCAAGCGGAAACCATACTCGACTAACACCTCTTTGCGGGCGCGATCGCCATTATACATGGCGCGCACTTGCGGTACGGTGACATGGCTTTCGTCAATCATCATCAGAAAGTCATCAGGAAAGTAGTCAAGCAGCGTTGCTGGTTGTTCGCCTGGCTCGCGATTGGTCAGATAACGGCTATAGTTTTCGATACCTTTGACGAAACCAGTCTGCTCGAGCATCTCTAGGTCATACTTGGTACGCTGGGACAGACGCTGCGCCTCGAGCAGTTTATTATTCTTTTCGAACCATTCGACGCGCTGCTCATACTCGGCGCGAATATTCTCGATGGCGCGCTTGATCTTTTCTTTCGGCGTAGCATAGTGGCTGCTCGGAAAAATAGTGAAGAGTTCCGGCTCTTCAAGAATCTCGCCGGTCAACGGATCAATGCGCGTGATGCGATCGACATCGTCACCGAAAAATTCAACGCGATAAGCCGTTTCACCGCCCGCCGGAAATACATCAACCACGTCGCCTTTGACGCGAAACGCACCGCGCGCAAAGTCGATATCGTTACGATGATATTGGATATCCATCAATTGGCGCAAAAACTTATCTTGCAAACGCCGCTCGCCGCGCTTCACTGTAATCGACAAATCATAATAATCCGCCGGCGAACCAAGCCCATAGATGCAGCTGACACTTGATACGATCAGTACATCGCGGCGCGTCAGCAGCGCATCGGTGGCAGCGTGGCGCAAACGATCAATCTCTTCGTTGATGGCCGAATCTTTCTCGATATAGGTATCACTCGACGCGATGTAAGCTTCTGGCTGGTAATAATCAAAATAGCTGACGAAATAATGAACTTCGTTATCAGGAAAGAATTGCTTAAATTCGCTGAAAAGCTGCGCCGCCAGCGTTTTGTTATGCGCCAGAATCAACGTCGGCACATTCCTTTGAGCAATAATATTCGCCATAGTGAACGTCTTGCCGCTGCCAGTTACACCAAGCAATGTCTGCTCGCGCTGGCCAGCCTGCAAGCCGTTTAACAATTGAGCAATTGCCTGCGGCTGATCGCCCGTTGGCTGATAATCGGATTTGAGTCGAAACCTTTGGTCGTTCACTTAAGCTTACTTTACCATCTTTTGCAGATTTGAGCTAGCCCTGACCATAGCGCTTAGCGCTAACCTGCGGATCGCTGCTATCATGCTCAACATCGGCGTATTTCTTGTCAAGCGCCTCAATGACGCGCGCCACCAATCGCTCCGGGTTCGCGTCATAAATCACATCTTTCGCACCCGGTGCCCAAATATTCTTAAGCAGTGTAATCGTGTAATCCGCCAGGCCGCCACTACCCAGCAAGATACCGCAGATTTTACGGCTTTCGAGAGCTGTCGATAGCTCGTGCAGGCTGCCCATTCGCCCGCCGACAGTAATCACCGCATCGGCACTGCGCACCAGATGAACATCGCGGCCAACATATTCCATACCGGTGAAGTTGATATAGTCAAACTCAGCAGTCGGCAAGCGGTATGTAGCAATATGCTCGCGAAAGGAGCTAGCTGGCGAGAAGCCAACCGAAACGCCTTTGGTCTGAGCGACACTTTTGAAGCCGCGCGCCGCAAAATGCGGCAAACCAACTGTAGCGCCAGTCAATAGCGTCTTGCCAGAACGGGCGATTTCCGCACCAATTGCAAAGGCTTTTTCGTGAGCGCTATCAACCGTTTCGCCCGACGCCGCGCCGGACACGCAAATTTGATATTTCATTATTCCCCTCGTTTCGGTAAAGTTTTCTCGGTAATTGGCATAGCGTGAAGGCTGACGCCTCGTCGCAAGATGCCGTCCTTGGCGCCAATTTTGGTGACGACACTGGTAGAATTGGCGCTAGCAAAAATAATGGAGTCTTTTAGACTAGCGCCTTGCGCCCACTGGCTCAAAAACCCGCTCGCGAAAGCATCGCCGGCGCCTGTCCGATCGACTACTGGCACATCCTCGTACATGCCGGCGCGCACCAATGTCTTGCCGTCAGTCGCCACCACGCCATTCGGTCCATCGCTGACAATCACCACTGGACAGTAATGCAGCGCTCGCATCGCTAATTCGTCGATAGTCTCGCCCGCTACCAGTTTTTGCATTTCCTCTTTGTTGGTGCAAAGCACGTCAACTGTATCAAGCAAGCTTTTCAATTTCTCAGGGTCAGCCAGCTCCGGGCCGGCCGGATTAAGCATAACTTTAGCGCCAACACGCTCAGCCTCATCAAGAATCACCCGCAGCACCGTCAAACTATTATCAGCCAATGATGTCGGATAAATCCAATCGGCCTGGCTAATCGCTTGCAAATTCAGACGGCTAGCGTCTTTGCCAAAAGTTCGGCCGCGATGATTGAGAATCGTCCGCTCGCCATTAGTCGCAATCAAAATCACCGAATAGCCAGCCTGCATGCGCCCATCGATCAGTACGTCGCGTGTATCGACACCCTCAGCATCAAGCGCTGCAATCACCGCCTGGCTAGCCGAATCATTACCTAGCGCCCACATATAGCGGCTATCCAATCCTTGGCGGGCAAAAGTAGTTGCTACGTTGGTAGCGTTACCGCCAGTACTAAAGACGACATCCTCGACCTCCATCTTGATGCCGAGCGGCAATTCAGTGAAGACTCTTTTGCCGCGAGTATGCGGGTCGAATTCGTTGCTGCGCAAGAAAACATCCTGCGTACCTTTACCAATAGCCAGAATCTTGACCGCCACTAGAGAGTTGCCTTTCCAGCGCTACCAAAAGCGCCGATTTTCTCCTCAACGACTTTTTGAACAGCATCGTAAACTTCTGGCATTAATTTGAAGACAGCATATTCGTCAGGATTCTCGCGCAAGACCTTCTCGAGAGTTGTACGAAAGGCATAGCGCAAATCGCTGTTAATATTGATTTTACTAACGCCAATTTTGGCTGCATCCTCGAAATAATGCAGTGGCGTACCGCTACCACCGTGCAGGCTAATCTGGCAATCAATCGCCGCACGAATTTGGCGCAGCAAATCTAGGTCGAGAATCTTCGGCACCGGATACAGCCCATGCAAGTTACCAACCTGCACTGCCATCGTGTCAATACCAGTGGCGTCAACGAAACTTTTAGCTTCGTCCGGTTTGGTATTCCACTTTTTGACTTCTTCGTAGTCGATTTTCTCCTTATGCAAATTAGAGTCGCCAAAGAAATAGCGCTCTTCGGCCTCGACCAGCGCATCGGTAAATTTAGCGTATTCAACGACTTCGCGAGTTTTGTCGATAATCTCCTCGAGAGTAGCTTCGTGATTAGCCTGAGAAATATCGATGTGAATGAATTCAAAACCGGCGTCAATCGCTTGTTTACAACCTTCGACTGTCGGCGCGTGATCAAGGTTGATATACATCTCAACGCCATAATTGCGGCTATAGTTGTCGACCAAATCGCGGATATTCTCGTAACCGCCAAGCGACGCCGCTTCATTAGCGCTAACTTCGACCATGACCGGCGCTTTGAGTTTTTGTGCAGCTTGACAAATTGCACGTAATGTTTCTTGATTATCAATATTAAAAGCACCTACAGCGAAGCCTTCTTGGCGGCTGCGACGCATCAAATCGCGCGCCTGGCCAGTTCGTTCGCGAATTTCATCAATTGATAAACTCATTTTCTGTCCTTTCTTTAAAATCCTGAATGATATTGCGGCACGCGATCAACAAACTCGCGCGTTCGGCGAGCGATATTTTCCTCATCTAGGCCAAAAGCGTGTAGCAGCTCATCAGCCTCGCCGCTTTCGCCGAAACGATCGTTCATGCCGATACGCAGCAGCGGCGACGGCAATTGCTCGCCGAGAAGCTCGGCCACTGCGCCACCCAAACCGCCAGCAATTTGCGCATCCTCAACTGTGACTACCCGGCCGGTCTTGCGGACGCTAGCGAGAATCGCCTCGCTATCAAGCGGTTTAACTGTCGGCGCATGAACCACCTCGACCGAGACGCCGCCAGCCTGCATCTCAGCTGCTGCTCGCAGCGCATAAGCGGTCATAATGCCCGTACTGACAATTGTTGCATCGCTACCTTCGCGCAATACATACGCTCGCCCAATCTCAAACGGCGAGTCCGGCGTACTAAATGTCGGCGTGTTAGCGCGCGTCAACCGCAGATAAGCTGGCTTATCCGTCCGCGCCAGCGCCTTGGTCGCTTTCTCGGCTTCAACTGCATCACCCGGACAAACCACCGTCATATTCGGCAGCACTCGCATTAGCGCGAGATCTTCGAACATTTGGTGTGTTGCACCATCCGGGCCGACTGTTGTACCGCTATGCCCGCCAACGATCTTGACTGGCATATCGTTGAGGGCAATCGTTGCTTTGATTTGTTCCCAGCTGCGCCCCGGGTGGAAAGCCGCATAGCTGGCCGCAAACGGAATCTTGCCAGCGCGTGCTAGACCGCTCGCCACGGTCGCCAAATTTTGCTCGGCAATACCGACCTCGATATAGCGCTCGGGAAAAGCTTTAGCAAAAGCATCCATTTTAACGCTCTCGACCAAGTCGGCACATAAGCCGACTACCCGCTCATCAGCCTCGCCAGCCGCCTTCAAGCCGCGCCCGAAACCAGCGCGCGTCGCCTCCACTTCAGGGTTCTCGCTATAGATTGCGTCGTTCAAAGGATATTTATTCACGATTATCTCCTACGTAAGCTTTTGCGTCTACTACCGGATGCGATAAATCAGTTAGTGCTGCAGCCGCTTGTTCGCTCGACGGTGCAACGCCGTGCCACTTATAATCGTACTCCATGAAGTCTACGCCGCGGCCCGGAATCGTATGCGCGATGATACAACACGGCCGATTCTCGATCGCCTTGGCTAAGTTTACTGCGTCGATGATGCCTTCAATATTGTTGCCGTCGATTTCTTGGACGTGCCAGCCAAAGCTTTCCCACTTACCGCGCAAATCTTCCAGCGGCATGACTTCCTCGGTTGGACCGTCAATCTGGATATTATTGCGATCGATAAAGAGAATTAGCTGGCGCAGCTTGTATTTGCCGGCAAACATCGCCGATTCCCAAATATTGCCCTCGTCGAGCTCGCCATCGCCAGCAATTGCGTAAACCCAGCGGTGGCGTTGCTTGTCTAAATATTGCAGCGCATAAGCATAACCTGCCGCCTGGCCAATACCGCTGCCGAGCGGCCCCGACGTGTTCTCGAGCCCTGGCAATTTAGTGCGCTCCGGGTGGCCCTGCAGGCGCGAACCGAGTTTGCGCAAAGTCGACAGCTCCTCAACCGGGAAGTATCCTGCCTCGGCCATGGCCGCGTATTGTACCGGCACTGTGTGGCCATTGCTCAACATGAAGATATCGCGCTCTGGCCATTCAGGGTTCTGCGGATCAATATTCATAATATTGAAATACAGTGCCGTGACGATATCCGCCAGTCCTAGCGCGCCGCCGGGATGGCCGCTTTTGGCTAGTTCTAGCATATGAACGACATCGCGCCGTACATCGTTGGCTTTGATTTTGAGCTGCGAGATCGAGAGTTTTTCGTGCGCCATTTTAGATTACTCCTTGCTTATTAACCTCTGCCACTAACTTCTGATAAGCCTCCGCTGGATCAGGCGCTGAATGAATAGCACTGCCACAATTGACGACGTTAATGCCGCCTTGCGCCAAACTAAAGACATTTTCGAACGTAGCCCCACCATCCCAGCCAACCTCGACGCTCGGATGAATGCTGCGAATCAGACGGACTTTCTCGAGCTGCATCAAGCTGGCTTTGCCGCCGTAGTGGCCCAAATCACCGCTAAACACCAGCACGTGATCAACCGCGCTGATGACATCTTTGACAGTATTTGGCACCGTTGGCCGCAGCAATCCCACGCCAGTCTGAATACCCGAAGCTTTGAGCTGCTGGATAGAAGGCTGCAAATCCTCATCAACTTCGGCGTGAAAGATCACCAGCGACGGCCGCATTTGCACCAAAGCATCGACATACAAACTCGGCCGCGCTACCATGGCATGAATATCAACTTGCCAATCTTGCGGCCACCACATTTGGCTCAACTCGACAGTTTTGGTTGGCGCGAACTCGCCGTCAGCGAGATCTAGATGGACACGCTTAGCAAACGACGATAAACGCTCAATTGTTAATTTGTAATCATCGGCCTCTTGGCACAAAATTGTCGGAACAATCTCAACCATCAGAACGCATCCAATTCTGCATTACGGCGAACGAACCGCGCAGCGCCAGCAAACGGCGTAGCAATCCATTCGTCGATTATTTCTTTCCACAGTGCTAAGTCGTCGCCCGGCGCGTCTAGCACTCGCGCTGGCAAGCAAAGCACATTAGCATCATTATCGTTGCGGCACTCGTGCGCTTCAAACTTATCCCAAATCACTGCCGCCCGAATACCGCGGAAACGGTTGGCAGCCATTGCCATACCCTGTCCGCCCGTGCAAATCAGAATCGCCCGCGGGTCATCGGCCTCATCCTCGCCGAGAAGTTTAGTCACCGCCATCTGCGCGAATTGCGGGAAATCATCTTGCGGGTCAAGTGCTTTGTCGCCGACATCCTCCCACTCGATGCCGCGTTTAGTCAGGTAGGCTTCGACTTTCTCTTTCAAATAAAAACCCCCATGATCCGCTCCTAGAAAAATCTTCATACTATTAGTATAAGCGTAATACATGACCCTGGCAAGTCCTAGATGACGCAAACAAAATACCGCTATTTGTTAGCTGATCCAAACAAACAACCTCTAGCAGACGAGAGCCGATGCGCGCGCTAATTCTGCATCCTAGCAAGGCGCGTATCCTATACAGAGACAACGAATCTAGATACGATCGCTGCAATTTCAATGTCGGATGTAGCGGCCAGTCTCCACCGCCAGCTCAACTAAGCGGTTAGCGCTAGCCCATTCGCCGTCGTACCAAGCCGACACTTGCACCAACCGTCCACCAACCAACGTAGTCAAACCGGCGTCGACGGTTGCGCTATAGCTATTACCGCGAAAATCTTCGGCCACTAATTCCCCATCAGTAACCGACAGAATACCATTGTAGAGAGGTTCGCGCGCCGCATGCGCCAAAATATCGTTGACTTTGCTAGCCGACGACATTTCGTGTAACAACAGCGACACTGTAGACAAGCCGACATTACCATAGCCGCGGCGGCAAATAGATAGCCCGCCTACAGCACTAGAGATCTCTGGTAGTATTGCCTGCAACACTCGTCCATAATCAGCCGTAGCCGCCACCAAATCACTCTCTCCTAAGAGGTTTGCTCGTAGCGACTTGCTAGCATAGCAACCATCGCCAACTGAAGCAATCATCGCAGCATCAACACCAATTACTTGGTCTAGCACAGCTATAACTGGTGTGACCGAACCAACTACCGCGTCACCACCGCAAACAATATCAGTAGATACGTCGATAGCCTCGTCATTAACACCCATTACTATTGTCTCGAAATCAGCGCAGCACGATAGCGACACCACTCGCTTAGCACCAGCCGTTTGATGGCGACGTAGTTCAGCAGCATCGGTAGCACATCCGACATCTATTAGTACATCAACACCAAGGTCGCCCCATGGCAAGCGAGCGGTACGCTTATCGCTAATAATCGATATTATACCGTCACCAACAAATAGCGACTTATCACCAGTACCAACCGCTTTCGCGTAGTTACCATAAACCGAATCGTGTTTGAGTAAATAAGCACATTGTTCGGCATTTTTGTTTGTTCGTATGGCGACAATCTCAATATCCGACCGGTTTTGCGCAATTTTGAATACGCTACGCCCTGTCCGGCAGAAACCGTTAATTGCAACTTTGATCTTTGCCATAGCAACTCCTTAACTTAGCTACTCCTAGTCTAGCATTTTACCAAAAGCACGAGAGTTTTGGCAAATTTGCTATAATAAACCTATGAATGAGGTCGAGCTGATCAGCTTAGCGAATGATCATTACAGCCAGGAGCAAGTCGCGCTGCTACAAAAAGCGGTCGATTATGCCACCGAGAAACATCACGGCCAGACGCGCAAAAGCGGCGAGCCGTACATTACTCACCCACTGCAAGTCGCTGCTACACTAATCGACTGGGGTATGGACATCGATTCGATAGTCGCCGGCGTACTACACGACACCGTTGAGGACACCGATGCAACGCTCGAGGAAATCGTCGAGCTATTTGGCAAAGACGTCGCCTTTCTAGTCGATGGCGTCACTAAAGTTAGCCAGGCTCGCGCTGGTATGAAGAATCTCGAATCGTATCTGCCCAGCACTACTGATAACTTGACAAAATTGCTCATTGCTGTCGGACAAGACGTACGAGTCATCATCATAAAGCTATCTGACCGCCTACATAATATGCAAACTCTGCAATTCAAAAGCGAAAAAAAACAGAAGAAAATCGCTCGCGAGACGCTTGATGTCTTTGCTCCGCTAGCTGACCGCCTGAACATGGGGCGACTGCGCGTGCAACTGGAAGAGCTAAGCTTCAAGTACCTGATACCTGAAGAATACAATCAAACCGTCGCTTTGAAAGATAGCCGACTAAAGAAATCGCAGCGCAAACTTGAAGCGGTTCGTCGTGCAGTAGATTCGCGCCTGAGCGACGAAAAAATTTCACACCAAATAGACGGCCGCATCAAAAGTACTTATAGCTTATACAAGAAAATGAAGCGCCTGCCTAACATCGACGATATATACGATCTAATTGCTCTGCGGATTATCGTCGACGACATAGACGTTTGCTATCTGGTACTGAATGAACTCCACAGTATGTATGAACCGATGGTCGGGAGGATCAAAGATTACATCTCGAAGCCGAAGCCCAACGGCTACCAGTCTCTGCATACCACCGTCGTCACCAAAAATGGCCAGGCAGTCGAGTTCCAGATTCGCACCCACGAAATGCATGATTATGCCGAACGCGGATTAGCAGCCAGCTTCCATTATAACGAACAGAAGCTGACCGACGCCTATATCAAAGGCAGAATGACTAGCCTGCCAACCGACTTACACTGGATCAAACATCTGCAATCGGCAGCTTCGATGATTCGCGAAGGCAAAGATTACGATGTTGATAATCTGAAAGTCGATTTGTTCGGCGACCGGATATTCATCTACTCGCCCAAAGGCGATATCTACGATTTGCCGGACGGCGCTTTCCCGCTAGATTTTGCTTATCGTGTGCACTCTGATTTAGCTGCTAAATCAAGCGGCTTTCTAGTAAATGGCAAGATGGAACCATTTAGCTACAGGCTACAACACGGTGACACTGTCGAGATTCTTACTAATAAGCGCGCCCGTCCGAAGCCTGGCTGGAACGATTATGTCATCACTGGTCACGCCCGGATGAAGCTCAAAGCCCAGCTCAAGAAAAACTCGCTGCTAGGACGCGCTAGCAGCTTATTACAGCACTCTACGCCGTTTCGCCGCAAGAAATCAAAATAGCCAGCGGAAACACTGGCTATTTTTGGCCGTCATCACTAGGTCACTAGGAAGAGCTACGCCTGCGGCGGCTGTGGCTGGCCATTCTGAGCGTCCGATACAGGCTGCTGAGACTGTGTATCAGCAGCTGGCGCTGGCTGCGGTGGCTGGTTGTAGCCAGCTGGCTGTGGCGAGAAGGCCGGACCTAGATATCGGCTAGAGCCAAACCCCAGAATCGGATACATGATAGCCGGAAAGAATATCATCAAAACACCAAAGCCACTAGTCTTACCGAATGACTTAGCCAAATCTAACGCCACGACAATAGCAATATAGATGTTCGCAAATGGCAAGAACATTAGCAGTACTTGCCACTCTGGCCGACCAACAATCTGCAGTAAAACAACGAAATTGTAGACCGGAATAATTGCGGCCCAACCTGGCTTGCCAGCCTTAGTAAAGACACGCCACATCGCAGCTAGCATTAATACCGAAACTGCTAAACTAATCAATATTACTATCAACATTATAACAAGCGCGACTGCGCCAATCTCGCTACTAGCCGTTGACGTTGTTGTATACGACGGACTTGTGTATTCGTAATAATCCATGGTTATACTCCTATACTCCGTTTACGTTTATTACTGATTATTATAGCGGTCAATGCACTGTTTGACAATCGCTTTGGCTTCATCGGCGTCGCCCCAACCCTTGACAATAGTGCTGCCTGGCTTTTTAAGATCCTTGTAGTGCGTGAAATGATGCTCGAGCTGCTTGACTAACTGCGGGATATCGTCAAGCGAGTTAATGCGGTCGTCATCGCGATTATCAGCCGGCACCACGACAACTTTATCGTCAACCTCGCCGTCATCTTCGAAACGCAGCACGCCAATAATCCGCGCCTCTAGCCATACGCCAGTAGTTAGCGGCTCCGGGCAAATAATCAGCGTATCTAGCTCATCGCCATCCTCATCCAGCGTCTGCGGAATGAAACCGTAATTACACGGCTTAGCAAAAATCTTCGGCTCGACCCGGTCTAGCATAAACGCTGCCCGCTGACGATCCCACTCAACCTTCAGGCGCGAGCCCTCGGGAATCTCAACAACTGTATTGACCAGTCCGGCATCGACATCGCCTGGTTCGAGAACTTTGTTAAAGTCTGCCATCTTACTCCTTTTCTTACATTTGCTACTTTATATAGTACCAGTTTTTTGCACCATAGAGTATACTAATAGAGATATGATTAAGAAAAAGAATCCGGTGTTGCTAATAGCTGAAGACTATGTACCGGACTTAGCATCTAAAATTAACGCTGCCGAACAGCGCGTCAATATGATAGCAACTACTTTCCGCGCCGACGACGAACGCACCGAGAATGTCATCGCAGAGCTAGAACACGCCTCATCCGAGCGCGGTATACCAGTATCGATATGTGCCGATTCGTTTACTTATCTTGAACCGAAGGAGTTCATCTTACGCTCGCCACGTCGCCAGCCGTCACGCGCCGTTAGCGCCATGAAACTAGAGCGTCGACTGAAAAAATCAGGGATCGCTTTCCGCTGGCTCGGACAAAAAGCCAATGTCCTGATGACAGGCCGTACTCATAGTAAATGGTCGGTGGTCGACGACATAGTTTACGCCTGCGGCGGTGTCAATATGGACCACGAAAGCTTGACTAACATTGATTATATGTTTCGATTCGAGAATAAAGAGCTAGCCGATAAGCTTTCTGCTGAGCAATATCGTATAGCTCGCGCCGACAAACATGGCGGTTCGACGCGCAACTCTAAACTCAAACTCGACGAGCAATCAACTGTACTAATTGACCAAGGCCTACCGACCAATTCGATTATTTATAAACATGCCTGCAGCTTAGCCGAGCGCGCTAACAATATCGTACTAGTGTCGCAATATTGCCCAACCGGCCGCCTTAATCGCATTCTCAAGCGCAAAAACGCTAAATTATATTTCAATAATTGGCGTAATGCCTCGATAATAAACAAGCTATTTATTAAGTTTGGCACGATTACTAGCCAGCAAAAAACCCTTTACCGGCATCAACGCTACTTGCATGCCAAATTTATTATTTTCACCATGCCAGACGGCGAAAAAGTGGCACTAACTGGCTCGCATAATTTCATGCGCGGCTCCGGCATCATGGGTACGCGCGAAATCGCGCTCGAGACTAGCGACCCAGATGTAATCAAGCAGCTTGAGGCTTTTCGCAAAAAATACGTAGAATAACACCGAGGCTACTTCACGCTTTCCAAGTATTCGCGAATGCTGAGTGCTGCTGTCGCGCCCTCACCGACGGCGCTAGCCACCTGCATAGTAGCACCACTACGCACGTCGCCGCTAGCAAAAACGCCCGGCAAATTAGTAGCCAAATGATTATTGGTTTTGACTAGACCATATTCGTCGAACTCAACACCGCTATCCGCCAAAAACTGCGTATTCGGTTTCAGGCCGATAAAGACAAACACGCCGTCGGCCTCAAAAACTGTTTCAGTGCCGTCTTTGAGCGCCCGCACCGATGCAACCGCATCGTCTTTGCTGACTATTTCCTGCGCTACCGTTTGTAAATGCACGGTGATTTTGCCATTATCGATATATTTTTGCAGATCATCTTGCAGAGTTTTGCTAGCCTTGATAGTACTACGCACTAGCAAGTCAATATGCTCGGCAAAACGCGTCAAAAACATCGCCTCTTGCACGCCAGAGTTACCGCCGCCGACAACGACCAGTCTCTTGCCCTTATAAAAAGCGCCGTCGCAAGTTGCGCAATAGTGAACGCCGCGACCATAAAATTCCGCTTCGCCAGGAACACCGAGCTTCTTGTAATCGCTACCAGTAGCGATTAGTACAGTGCGAGCTTTAATATCTTTGCCATCAACTGTCAAGACATTGACGCCGTCCTGATGCCGCAGCGCCGAGACGTCGCCGTATTCAATTTTGGCACCGAAGCGTTCAGCCTGCTTGCGCAAATTGTCCGCCAATTCCATGCCGGGAACACCTTCAGGAAAGCCAGGATAATTGTCGATTTTATCAGTAATCGCCGCTAGACCGCCAATCACGCCCTTCTCATACAAAGTTGTGTCGATTCCTTCGCGCGTCGTATAAATTGCTGCCGCTAGCGCACTCGGGCCAGCGCCAACCATTACCACAGATTTGATGTCTTCCATAATGTCCCCCTTTATCTTTGCTGTTGTGATTTTTGATAAGCGTTCAGCAACTTTGTCATGTCCGGCTGAGGAATGTTTTCTGGTGCTGGAATTGCCATAACCACGAATTTCAACGGCATATTAGCAGCGATGACCTGTTTGCCATTTTTATCTTTGCTGCCCGCTTCGCCGTAAGCTTTGTCAGACGGCACCGACAATAATCGCACGCCACCAATCTTCATACCCTTTAAGCCCTCTTTCCAGCCAGTGATTATACCTGCCGAGCTGATACCGTTAACTGGCAGTGGATCTTTCAGTTTATTGTTATCGATACTCTGATCGAATATATTGCCGTTGGCATCCCAACCAATATAATAAGCGGCAAAATTGGTTTTACTATCGATTACAGCACCATCGCCCTCCGCCAGATCTTCGGTTGATAAAGATTTCACACTATTGACATCGAATTTATCGACTTGGTCGGAATACTGTTTGAATGTTTCATAATACTTCGCCGACAAAGCGTTGGTTTGAGCTTGCTTTTTCTCTTCATAAGCAGCTTGGTTTTTCTTATACTCAGCTAGAACTTTTTGGTATTCCGCTTGCGCTTGCCGATTTGATTGCATTGATAAGACCATCACCGCAAACGATCCGAGAGTGCCCAAAACCGTTGCGATCATAATCACCAAAATACCTACACGTTGTCTCTTTGACGTTGCCATTATTTCCCCTCTCTGTTAATTGTCTCATTATAACAAAGATACTCGTTCATCGCCACAGTCGGCGCAAGATAGCTGCTAGCAGCGAAACAACAGCTGCCGCTAGCAGTGAAATGCTAATCTCTGCAAGCGACAACGGAGCAATCTTGAACAGATGGCGCAAAGATGGCATACTATAGATCGCCGCCAAAGCGATGATCGCTACCGCAATGACGATACTCAAAGCATTTTTGCCTCGTTGGCGAATTGCTTGGCGAACAATCTTGCAGCCAGACAACGACAGAATCATACCAATATTCGCCAAAATTATCGTTAAGTATGTCGCTGCGCGTGCCTGGCTACTATCAGCGCCAGCATTCAACATGCCGCCATGAATCGTTACCGCAGCTAATGCCAACAAACTGCCAATTGCCAGACTTTCTAGCACAATCGTACGACTAAAGAGCGGTTGCATGACCTGGCGCGGTGGGTGGCGCATAGTATCTTCATCTTCCGGTTCGCCCTCAAACACCAAGGTGCAGCTTGGATCGATGATAAATTCGAAAAATACAATATGGATCGGCAACAAAATTAAATCCCAGTTAAATAATACTGGCAAAATTGACAACATTGCTATCGGAATATGCACTATCATGATATACATGACAGCCTTTTGTAAATTCGCAAAAATTCGCCGTCCGATTCGCACTCCTTGCACAATCGACGCGAAGTTGTCATCAAGCAAGACAATCGACGCAGCTTCGCGCGCTACATCAGTACCTCGTTGCCCCATCGCAATACCGATGTGGGCACTTTTGAGCGCTGGACCATCATTAACGCCATCGCCAGTCATTGCCACAATTTCGCCGTTAGCTTTGAGAGCAGTAACAATCGCCAGCTTAGTATTCGGCGCTACTCGACTATAGATCTCGACATCTTTGACGACTTGACGACGCTGTTTTTCATCCAGCTCCATAAATTCTTGACCAGTCATTACCTGATGAACGTTCAGACCAATTTCTCGTCCAATCCGCCGCGCCGTTTCAGCATAATCGCCAGTTATCATGACAACTCTGATACCGGCTTGATGTGCCAAGGCAACAGCATCCTTAGCTTCGGCACGAATCGGATCCGCCAACGCTACTAAGCCCAACAACTCATAGTTATAGTCTTCGCGCGAATCTTCGAGTACATTAGCCGCAGCACGCGCCACCGCTAACACACGCAATCCGTCATCAGCCGCGTCGCTAACAATAGTTTGTAAACGTTCCCGATCTGCCTCCGGCAACCGGCAGAGACGGAAAACTTCCTCTGGTGCACCCTTGAGAGCTACTGTCTCAACTTTGCCTCCACGACCCCAAGCATGTGCCACTGAAAACGACTCGCTGCTCAATGGATATTCCTTTATAATATCCATTCCGTTATAAACCGCCGGCAAATCGCTGCTAGCCGCCAGTAGCGCCTCTTCCATCGGGTCGAACGGATTTCGTTGCGAAGCTAAAACTCCGTAGGCAATTATTCTACCACGTGTCGCCTCATCTGCCTGGTTGCCCATTATATCAATCGTCCGCGCCACTGCCATGCGATTCTCGGTCAACGTACCAGTCTTGTCAGTGCATAACACCGTTGCGCTGCCAAGAGTCTCGATAGTCTGACTCTTGCGAGCTAAAACGTTGCTTTTAGCCAAGCGCCATGCCCCTAGTGCCATAAATACCGATAACACCACCGGGAACTCCTCCGGCAAAATTGCGATTGACAGCGTCAAACCTGCCAAGAAACCTTGCAGAAAGTCGCCACGCAATACCCAGAATAATAACGTCAATGCTACGGCTAGACTAACTGCTGCTAGCGCTACATAACGCACAACTTTATTAACTTCTTTTTGCAACAAAGTCTTCTCCGGTTTTATGTCATGCAGAGACATACCGATGCGCCCCATTTCGGTTTTCGTACCAACAGACGACACTTTTACTAATCCATGGCCAGATACAATAACCGTACCAGAGTAAACCTTATCGTCGATATTCTTCTCAACTACTACAGATTCACCGGTTAGAATGCTTTCGTTAGCTGACACGCCAGTAGATTCAATCAGCTCGCCATCTGCCGCCACACGATCACCTTCGTTAATTACCAGTATGTCACTAACCACCACCTCGGTACTAGGAATCGTGACATATTCACCACCGCGCAACACTTCGCACTGCGGCGCCGACAACGACCGTAAAGCTTCTAGGGCGCGCTCGGTCTTAGTGTCTTGATAGAACTCAAGAACCACCACACCGACCACCGACAGCGCCAAGACTACCGTCTCACGCCAATCACCCAAGAAAAAATACAGGACCACGACCGCCAACAACAAGAAGATCATTGGCTCCGTCAGAATCGTGACAATAAGCTTAAGCGAACTTTTCTTTTCGCGATCAGGCAACCGATTTTCGCCAAATTTCTGCCGCTGCGCCACAACTTGATCACGTGATAACCCCTGATTGTCCATGCCAAACTCAGTATAGCAAAAGCGGATTAGTCTGACCAGAATTCACGCTATAGCAGAACGCTCAATTACGTTGTGAAAAAGACATCGTACACATCTGGAATATTCTTATGCTTTTTGCCATAATCTAAACATGAATCCGCTTATCCGCTTTGTGCGCCACTCGCTGACGAATATTTTAGCTACGGCCGATGATGACGATCAAATTGATGTCGAAAAAATCGACGAAACGCTAACACCAAATATGCGAGCTTTACGTTTAGTCATGGACGTATCAGATCATCTATTGTCAATGGGCGCACCAGCGCATAGCGTCGTGCATATAGCGCTCGGTATAACCGACACTTATTGCAAACGGAAGGTCCACATAGATGTTAGCTTCAATCAAATCACTCTATCGCAAGATCGCGGTATCGATCGCGAACCGCTAACGCTAATTCGCACTATTTCGCCGCGCGCTACCAGCTACCAACTAATGCGTGAGCTGCAAAGCTTGGCGAATAAGATATCCGATCATAAAATATCGTTAGACGATGCTGAAATTGAACTAGATTCCATAATTGCTAAGACCAAGAGATACCCACGTATCGTTAGCTATATCGCTGGTGGCGGTTTAAGCGCCGGATCAGCAGCGCTCTATACTACGTCTCTGCCGATAATCCTAACAGCATTCGGCTTAGGCTTTCTGATAGCGTTTCTGATCGACCAGCTCGGTCGTATTGCACTACCATCATTCTTCGTCCAGATAATTACCGCACTTTCAATTACGCTAATTTCAACAGGAATACTGTGGTCTGTTAAACATAAATATTGGACATTCTTCGCCTCGATCGACCCAACAATTATCACTGTAGGCGGCATTGTGCTGCTAGTAGCCGGTATGATGATTGTCGGTGCATTTCAGGATGCTATAGATGAATATTATGTAACGGCTAGCGCGCGCCTACTAAAAGTAACGATGCTTACACTCGGTATTGTATTGGGTGTCGGTATGGGGCTATACGCCGCCAAGCAGTTCGGACTGTCGTTTGTAGCTACACCGGATCGCTTATCGTTTTCAAGTACCACATATCAATATATTGGTGCTGTCATCATTTCTGCGTCGTTTGCGCTAGGTAATAATTCGCGACCAATCGGCTTGATTATTACTGGAGCTAGCGGTCTGCTTGGGTATTATACCCTACTAGCAATGTCAGAATTAGGCTTAATGATTATCCCCGCCAACGCCGTGGCTGGCTTCGTAGTAGGCTTCATAGCTACTATCGTATCGCGTGCTATCCACATCCCCAGCCAAGCTGTTATAGATTCCGGTATCGTACCGCTAGTACCTGGATTGACACTCTACAACGGGTTGATGGCATTAATTGCCGACCCAACTTCATCAGATGGCACGCTATTACTCTTGCGATCGGTATTAATAGCGGTATCTATTGCTGCCGGTGCATCATTCGGCGTACTGATAGGACGACCAACTAGGCGCAGTCTGGTGCTACTGCGCAACAGCCTACCAGAAAGGCCACTTCATTCTAATAAAAAGCGCTAACTTTATACGCGCTCAGCATCAAATTCAGTGATAGCAGCAGTAGCTATACTGTCCATGATTGGTTTGACTTTAGCATCGGTTAGCGTCTGCTTATAACTAGTAAACGTAATCCGAAAGGTTACAGTCTTAGTATCCGCGTTTTCTGGTTGGTACACTCCTAGAGTCTTTATGCTGCAGTGCAAACCTTTCGACTCTTCTAGTATACGCTGTACCATTTGCAGTAAATCGTGGTATGTAGTGTCTGGCTTCGACCGCAAAGAGATATCCTGACTGATTGACGGAAAACGACTGAGCGGCTGGTAATTATGCTGGCGATTGCCGGACAAAAGGGCTTGCAATTTTTCCAGGTCAAGCGAGAATGCCGCCGTGTAATCCGGCAGCTTGAAATTGCGGCACACCGATTGCTTCAGCTCACCGATTACGCCGAGATGTTCGCCACTTTCGCCAACAATCCAAGCACTGCGATTTGGCTCAAACGGCGCAATAATTTCGGTATTATACACCAGATTTTCGTTTGTATTTTCGGCTTTCATTTCTGCGACAGTAAATCCAATACCAAGGTCTTTGAATAGCTGCTCGATCAAACAGCGAACTTGGTAAAACGGCGCGCCGGCTCGCGGCTTTTTGCTAGCGTAAACACCGTCGACAAACGTCTGCTCGCTCGGCAGATTCTCATCGGTAAGCGGCAATTCTTTATCGTGAATTTTGCCGATTTCAAACAACATGAACTCGTCGTGGCCGGCTTTGATATTGGCATGAACTTTGTCGAGCAGACTCGGCAGCACGCTGGTGCGATAGTGCTGCAAATCAGGGCTTAAAGCGTTGCTTAGTCGATAGGCGCGGCTTGGGTCTTGCCCGGTGTTTTTCAGGACACGTTCGTGGACGAAGCTATAGGTCAGGACTTCGTTGGCGCCAGCGCGCGATAGACTTTGGCGAATCGCTTGCTTGAGTTGGCGGCGCGGGTTCTTTGGCGCGGGTTTAATGCTGCGGCGCGGCAATTGACGCGGCAATTTATCAAAGCCATACAACCGCCCAACTTCCTCAACAATGTCCTCCGGCAGTTCAAGGTCGGTGCGCCAGAATGGCGATTGGATGCAAATATAACCCAATTCTTCTTCCGGACCATGACTCTTTATTTCCACGTTATTCAACAAGCCGCAAATATCATCGCCAGATAAGTCCAAGCCCAATCTCTCATTGATAAACTTACTATCAATATCAATATTTGCTGGTGTATATTTTCCATCAAAATAATCATCAAGCCAGTCATCAAATTGCTTCAAATCAAACATCTCACTCGCCTGCACCCCGCCAACCATACTCATCAGCCGTTTCAATACAGCAGCGTTTTGCAGCGGCGACTGACCCTTGTTGAACCGTGCTAGCGCGTCGGTAAACACGCCGTGGCGCATCGCAGTTTTGCGCAGCGCGTACATGTCAAAGGTGGCGCACTCCAGGACGATATTTTTCGTCTCATTTGAAACCTCAGTATTACTGCCGCCCATGATTCCCGCCAAGCCAATCACACCTTCGCCGTCGGCAATGACGATGTCATTCGCCGTCAATTCATATTCTTTGCCGTTCAGCAAACTAACCTTCTCGCCAGGTCGGGCCAACCGCGCGCCGAGCCTGTGTCCGCGCAATGTGTCGTAATCATAAGCGTGCGTCGGCTGCGCCGTCATCAGCATCACATAGTTCGTGACGTCGACGATACTATTAATCGGCTTGCCGCCCATGGCTACCAGTTGGCATTGCAGCCACAGCGGGCTAGATTTGACTTCAACATTTTTGATCGCGACCGCCATGAAGCGCGGCACTAATTCTGGCGCGTCGTTGAAAACTTCCAACTCCAAACCTTCACCACCAGCAAATTTCTGCTCCTCTTTGTACCAATCGGGACTAGTAAATTTCCGACCGAAAATCCCAGCAATCTCGCGCGCTACACCCAGCTGCCCGAAGCAATCCGGACGGTGAGTAAACATCTTATTTTCAATGTCTAGCACGTAGTCGTCCAAACCAAACGTTTCGGCAAAGCTAGCACCTGCCGTTAGCTCAACGCCCGCCGGCACGTCGCGCTCAGTGATTTCGATTATTCCTTCATGATCTGTGCCGATATCCAGTTCGTCCGCCGCCGCCAACATACCTTGGCTGAGCACGCCGCGCAGCGGCCGCGCATCCAGCACGAACGACTCATCGTCATCAAAGCTCGCCGGTACCGTGCTCTTCGGCGGCAACCAAATAGCCCACATATCCGCATGCACATTTGGCGCGCCGCAAACCACTTGCACCAGGCCGTTCTCATCGCGCGGCACGTCAGGCACCGCACCGCCATCATCAACCTTGGTGACGCTCAAGCGGTCGGCATTCGGGTGCTTATCACATTCAACCACCCGCACAATCCGCGCACCAGCGTATTTGGCACCCAGGTCAATCACTTCCTCGACCCCGCCCAGTTGCTGATTGACTCGCGCCACCAGCTCATCTACGGTAGGCAATTCAAAATTAATCAATTGTTTAACTATATTTAGGCTGACTTTCATACTATCTATTAGTATAGCATTTTTAACGAATATCTGAGCGTTAAACTGACTGCTGCTTGGCTATATAATCGTCGATTAGTTTCACATCAATCCGATCTTTCGGACGATTTTGTTGCAGCTTCCAGGCGCGGACATCGCTTAGCGGCATGAACTTTAACCCATCAATTACAGTAGCGTCTGTCGCCAAGACAGCCGCGTCTTCACCGAACCAATCATACATCAGCTCAACATCGCCAATCAGCAGCGCCTCCGAGCCATCCGAATGGTACGATATTTCATAGTCTTGCGCCGCAATCCGCCGAAAGGTCGTTTCACTCACCAGCAAATCAAGATCGCGGCTAGCGCGGATACCGAGCACATCAAATATACCGCTGCCGACAACTACCGGCTCAGCCTCGCTGATATCTAACTTTTCTAGTTGCTGCTTGATTTCTGGCGTTTTCATACTCGATATTATACAACAGGCTTAAATATATAGCCTGCGAAACCGTGCATAGAACAGGCCTTAATTCTTTGCTATAATTAGATTTAAGATGAAATACTTAACGCTCGTCAAGCATCACAATTGTCCACAATTAGCCCATCTGTACGAGCATATGTTCGTGTCGACAGCTACAGAATTCCTATACCAGCAAGATCAATATCAACTGATTGATTATTCGCTCAACGGGCATACTTATCCTAACGGTACTATAATCATCAAGAGCGCATGGTATACTGTCGACGCCACACGACTAACTAATCAAATACCAACCCTACCGACTGACTTCGGAGGTATAGACAACGAACCTGTATCTCTAGCGTTATACCAATTATTCGCTGAGGAATCAAATCAGCTATATGTTGCCGATAGCGGCAAGATGATGCACGAACTACACAACCTAGATGCTAGCCCATGGCAAAACATCGACACTGTGAAGCGGCTCACCAGCGAGAATACTAGCGACTCTGGAGACATAATATATTCTACCGACCATCCGGCAGCTATTCCGCACAAACTTGAATTGCACTTTCAACTGGAACAACAATACCGCAGGCAGCGCCCCGAAACGCTACCACTATTCCACGAGTATGCGCGCTTCCTGAATCTATCTATCAGCCAGAAACTTTGCTATCAGTTTGGATCTTACTATAACGACGACTTTGTTCGATATAATCGCGAGGAGGCATCTATTACCAATAGTCTACACGTCAGCACTCAAGCAGGCCCAATACAGTTTGCTGATATTGTTAATTGCGTATCAGCTACCGCCCGCAGTCTGCGTTCGCCTGGCATAAATCAGCGCTTTGCCGATTATTTACATAACGTATCGTATAATGATAGCCCACTAACAGCACCTGATGTCGACCGGCTGCTAAGTGACTTAGGCATTTTACTCGGTGGTGCTGGTTGGCGCGCCATCGCCACACCAGACAATATAAACGACGTAGCTCAAGCAACAGAAATTATCGTAAAGTACGGTAATCAGAGCGAAGTAATTGAGTAATCAATCACGCACATAGCAGTAGTCCTCTTCTTAAGTACAATAAACAAGGATGCAACCGTATAACCGATAAGCAGAAAGCGCCTATCCTGCAGTGCCACAATCTTTTATATATGATTCCAGCAGATCGCAGACCTCCTCGCTGGTCGTGAGCAGCGCCGACTCTTGCGTGCCGAAATGCACGCCTAGTGTATTGAAATTATGCGAGCCGGTTAACGCCACCCTACCTAAGCTACGCCTAGCTAAGCAGAGCTTCGCGTGTAGCTGAATGTCGCCAGTATATGAATTTGGCGGCACGCAGCATGCTAGTTCATTCCAGCGCAACGACAAGCGATTAAATTTCCCAACCAATTCTGGACGATTATAATAAAACTTTGTGTCTGGCGGTGCTATTTCGACTAGCGGTCCGTTTGGCACCATTTTGGAAACGATTGTTGCCTGATCGGCATCAGCCATCAATTCAATCGCTTGCTGATATATAGGCGACTGTCCACGCTGACCACCATCTACCAAATAGCTCGTTTGGTCATCGAATGGTAATACGACACCCGCGAACCGACGGCTCGCTATCTCTGGCAACTGGTGAAACAACCGTTCGGCTGCCTCAGCATTGTCATAACGCAGCATAAAATCACTCGTTTTCTTAGTATCGTTTGTCAGATTTGCACCACCACCCGCATAAACTATATCGTCAGTGATATATGTTTTTATATGGTGACGCCCCGCAAAGGGGTTCATACGAACTAGTCCAGTTGGTATAATAGTAATACCATAAGTAGACAGCACGCCCAGATGTTGCCGCAAATCCTTGACACCAGTTCGACCTTCCTTCGTCCAGGCATCAAACAGCGAATATCTATCATACACCAGTGACACCTCCGCACCATTAGCCTGCGCTCGTACCATGGGTTCAGCTAGTTGGTCCAAGTCACCAAAGTCTACCGACATAGTCTGCAATAAAACTTTCCTACGCGCCTGCGCAATATCGTCCGCCAAGTGCGCGAAAAAATCCATGTCCGTTCTAACTAATTCCGGTCGTGCCATACCCTAGTATTACATTGATCAACTATACCAACAAGAACAAGCGAGATATTATACAACGACCTTGTCGCAATCGCTTGACAGCGGGTTCTATTATTGATATATATCAGCTTTTGCAATCGCAGAGGCCAGCGTCTCGTCTGGAGCCACCAGGCTTGAGACGCTCCACTTTGCAGAGAATCATGATTCTCTGCCCGACTCCAGAAGGAGTTCGAAATGGGTTGGCAGCTTTACGCCGAGAACGAGGACGAGAAGGTCCTGGAGAAGCAGCGGGACGACGGCGGTACCGAGTACCTGCACTTCTACAAGGACGAATCTCTCGCGCAGGAGACTGCTGCTAGCAGAGAAAGTGGTCAGGACCACGACCACATCACCTTCAACTCTGACGGCAGCCTGAAGTACGACTCGACTCAGCTCTAGCCCCCAGACCTGGACATGTCATAAAACTGTCCATTTTACCTGAAACGTTCTATCATTAGTTTATATGAATACCCCGCCACTCAATCATCTAATCTGTGCCGACATTGATACATTTTGGGCGAATAAATTGCGTCCCGTAACTAATCAGGGTGATGTGAAGTTATTCGTGCGCGAATATTTACCGCTGCTGGGCATTGATTATGATAGGTCTATCGCTAAGGCTATTTTACAGCTTCAACTTATAAATACTGCCGAGGTACAGCCATTGGTTTCTGAGTTCATTACCCTGACGAATTTGATTTGTAACGAGCACGACGCAGATACACACCTAGAACTATGGCGGCAGCTAGCAAAAATCGCTGGCTATGACAAAGATATTGATAAAATAGACGTAAATCTAAGTTCTAGATCAAATGTTGTCGAATACATTAAGGCACTTTTGTCGGATAACTGCCTGAGGCTATGGCCGGTGCATAATATAGCGTATAAGATTGTCAACTTGGCGGCACATTACGATATTGCCGAAAGCGACCGCCCGCTGTATGAGATATGGGATTTAGCGACAGAGATAGAAACGATGAGCTTAGCTGAGATAGAAAAATCTGGCAAGTGGGAGAGGATGATTGATATTAGCAAGGAGATTAACTGAACAGAAGAAATAAAGCCAGAGTTTTTCGAAAGAATTTTCTCCAAACAGAAGAAATTACTGCAGGACGCACTACTATTATAATAAAAACCACCCACTTTTTCACACTCAACCTAGTACAATTAATCAATTAATTATAGAAACATGAAAAATAGTATCAATATCGCAATACCAGCTTTTATCACCCAAGCCTTTCCTATGCTTAATGAAGCGACGTATGTTCATGAGTTTGCTTTCTTTCATCACACTTTATCCAGACGCAGTCTATTATCTATTTCAAACAACAGCTAGTCAGTCACTCATACTTGTAGCAATTGACTATCCTGACCCAACAGACGAGAGCCAGCAAGCAAAGAAATTATCTGGCGGGTTCGAGCTTGAATTTACGCACCTCATCAAGCCGTATGCCAATGACCGACATCTCAAAATCTGTCCAAATGATGAAGTAGAAGAATTGTTTTTCGTCTCAGACCCAAATAGTCGCTGCCACTATTATTTGGCAGCAGTCAAACAAAAACTTGATTGGTAATTTTATGTTGGCTGAGAGTTTCTTAAAGCTTCTGAGCTCGAGAAGACTCCGCCCTGGCGGCATAAGACCACACAAAACATATTTGCGAACTTTTAACGTGTCACTGTACTCTGCCGATTTGAGTCATATTACGATGAGTGGGATTGTCTTACTTAATAGGCTTTAGCGCCTGATCTGTGATAATTCCACCCTTTTCAAATAATCCCTCACCATCGCAAAAGCGTCAACATCTTCAATCGCCGCCAGATATTCTTGCCATTGAGTGTCGCTGAGTTCTGCCAAGCTGCGCCCCGGGAAGCTCGGGTGTCCGTAGATGTATAGCAACTCCGTCCAGCCGTGCAGGTTGTCGCCGCGTGGCTCGTCGGTGATGAAGCCTTCTTCGTTGGCGACAAAGGTGTGGTCTTTCGCGCCATCAAAGTAGCCAACCGCAAACGAGAAAATAGCCCGGCGATCAGTTTCACCTTGCATTAGTTTGATAATGCCGGGATAACTAAAACTATCCAGCAACAATTTAACGAAAGGCCCCGGAAATCCTTTCAGCGCTGGGATGAAAAAGCCGCGATCATCAACGATTAGTCGCTTGTTTGGAAAAACTTTTTTAGCTTGCGCCAGTTTACCCTTGGCAATCGTTTGAATATCCAGCCCCCGCCCCTCGTCAAAATCATAGTCAAGTTGCTGTAGATCAACACCGAGCGGCTGGAGGAGCTTCTGGAGGCTAGTGAACTTGCGCTGGTTGGAGGTGATGAAGTGAATTGGATGGAACTGACTCGTCATGATATTAAGTATACGTCATTCGACACTATTTACGCAGGCTCCTAATGCTGATTCTATTAGAGAGTTTAGTATAATAGATTTGATGTTTGCTTGACGAGGGCGCGGTAGCTGGCTCTAAAACGTGGCGATGAGTTTGTCGGGAGTGTTTTACCTATTCGCTTCACCATAAGCCCTTAAAATCGCCCTCAAACTCACGCTATGACGGAAGTTTATGCCGTCAATTTTGTCCAGATCAACCCACTCCGGCGTGCCGTTGGTGTAGGTTTTTTCGCTGTCGGTTATGTTGTCGTTATTGATTTGCCCATGCAGTTGGCTATGGGTAAAGTACAGCTGGATTGACTGGTTAGCTTTCGCTTCAGCGTTGCGCTTAAAAAAGGTGGTCGCTTGGTGAATGATTTTATCTGGCATAATAGTTAACCCCGTTTCCTCTTTTACTTCGCGGACGATCGATTCCTCAATCGTTTCACCTTTCTCGACGCCGCCGCCAATCAGACTATAACCGTCCCATTGTCTAGTCAAAAGAATCTTATTATCCTCAATAATAACCGCGTACACGCCGACGCGAATATTTAGTTCGTCAACGGGAACGGTGTATTGATTGCCGAAGACGTCTTTACAGATGATGGATTTAATAAAAGTTACCTCTTTCAGATTATAAGCATCCCCTTGTCGCGAAACAGCGCGCGGATGTTGTTTGTGGTTTTATTTTAGCATATGGAACAGCAATAGGCTGGAAAGATTAGGTAATTTCTGATGTGTCATAAACAATTCGCCTAGTAGCTAAACTACCTATATACTCCCTGAACTTCATGTACTGACGGTAGCGCAAATCAAAAAACTCTTGATTTTCTACTCCTCTTTTGCCACGAGCGGCGTAACGAGCTAGTAAAATACTTCGTTTGGCGGTTACTTCTACAAACATATCAATTGATGGTAATCCTTCAGCATCTAACCATTCAGATATTGTGATATACTCATCCGCTTTTCTTGGATAACCATCTATCAGTATTTTTCTACCGTCGCTAAGATTATCTTTAACACTTGAAGCGATAAACTGGAGCCCCAATTCCGGAGGTAGCGGCTTCGCCTGACGAATAAGGTGATCGGCTTGCTGTTTTAGTGGACTATCGTCAGCATACGACCGTACAGTCTGCCCAAGTGAAATGTATTCAAACTCTGGAAGTTTGCGAGCGAGTGTTGTTTTGCCGGCGCATTGCGGTCCGTGCAATACTATGTTTTGTACACCACTAGTGGCTAGCTCACTTTTTACTGCTGAGGTTTCTAACACTCGTATCATACGGAATAGTCCATAATTCACCGTCAATATTTAAGTTTTTGAGGAATGTATGCATTTGCTGTTGGATATCGCCAGCGTTCGCATCGTCTTCTGTCAGGATTTCCAATTCAATAAATAGTCCAAGCTTAGCTACTTCATCAATGCAAATCGTGTAATCTTTGGTTTTTGATTCAAGGCGGTTTTTATCAACCGTAACGATTTCTTGCCAGCCTAGTACTGTGAGCATTTGACGCGCAGCGTTGCCGTCGCTAACGATAAACTCATATTCATCAGACACTAGCTTTGTCTGCCCCTCGACCTTCAGCGTCATCAAGCTTTGTTGCAGCTCACCAGTTTCCGGATTAAGAACATCGCGCACTCGCATAATTTTGGAGCCGGGAACAATAGGCGCGTCAACTTGCTCGGGAAGAAGGAATATAGTGTCGATTTGGTGTTTGCTTGAGATGGGTGCGATGAATTGGCTTTTTAGTATGGCGATGAGATTATCGCGAGTAATATCAGACGCTAATTTGAATTTGGATTCTATTTCAATCATGATTCCTCCGTTGCAAATTCCACTGTAAAGTTATGTCCGCTTTTCTTCATTTTTGTTTGAAGATAGTCCTTATTGTAGTCATTGACTGTTGACGGTAGTTTCACTGTTTTTCGAACTTTTACTCCGCTCATTTCCGCAGCTACAACTTTTTCTGGGTTATTTGTTATTAAGTCTATTGTATCAATATTATAGTGTCTAAGTACATCTCGCAAGTAATCATAATTACGCAAATCGTTCGGAAAATGATTAATATACTGGGCATCAAATGTGTCAAAACCGTCAATTTGCTGTGAATTATATATCTTGATTTTTTGCAGAATACCGATACCGCGCCCCTCTTCTTCTGGGTATATTAATATGCCGCCTCTTTTAGCAATCAACCGAAGCACATTTTCAAGCTCTTCTCGGCAATCACAACGCTTTGAGGAAAATATATCACCTGTATAGCACATTGAATGCGTTCGTACAGTTACGATTTTAGGTAGCTCCTTGGTTCTTAAGCCTAATATACGTTTACTGTCTGTCCGTCTTGAAAAACCAAATAATATAAAGTTACCAAAGTCAGTTGGTAGGGGTGTCTCATCATAAAAATCATAGTAGCGTGTCCAAACAGTCTGGTCTTTGGACAATTGCGCAAGCAGCATGTGAACGTATCTTTCATTCGAAGAAAGTTTGTTAATTGGAAAGAAGAACGACCTTTTGCTCAGTGGTATGTTACTAATGTCTGCTCCAGGTTCTGCAATAACTGTATCGGCTTCATCAATAGAGTCAACTATTTTATGCAATGGCTCTCTGAGAGTTTCTTTCAGGTTAGCACCCTTAGTAGTTGACAGAATACATATTTTCACGCAGACCTCCATATATTTAATAAAAAGCCGACTGCTGCGGACTCATTCTATCAAAAAGCGACCACATGCTAGTCGCTAAACTTCTACAAATAAGCTTCGAAACCTATCTGCGCATATGGTCGCATCAATGTTTCGAAGCATTATTTGCACATGCTTCTTTGTAGAAGTTTAGCACTGTTATTGTAACAGATAAGATATAGGAGCGCAAATATACAATTGTCTCTGCGCGAGAGAGAATATGTAGCTGTGTCTATCTGTCTTTACGCGCCGCCAGCGCAAACCACATAAAGTAGCCCTCCAACGATTCGTCCTCCATACCAGCGAATAGTTCGCGAGCGCGCAGGACTTCGCGGAGTTTTGGCGATTTTTGGCGGGCGAGTTGCTCGGCGGTGGCGTCCAATAAGTCCAAGCCGCGCTGCCAGGCGCCAGTCATCGCAGCCGTATCGCCGCGGCGCCGGGCGGCAAACGCTCGCCCGACCTCTGAGCCGATGTTGCCCATTTGCTCGAAAATCGTTAAGCTCTGCCACTTTTGCCGATCAAAGATGTGTTCACTCACGGACGACTCCGGCGATGATATCGATGATTTGCTGGCGTACCGCTGGGTCGAGCACATCGCGCGACGGATTGTTTTGCCGCGGACGGATGTTTATCATGCTATCAAACTCGATAAAGTCATCAGTGCCAAACTTATCTGGATGTAGGTTGATCCCCCATAGATCTGCTTGTTGCGATCCACGTTCTAACAAATACGCTTCACCATCAGCATGCATATCCATGTCGATCACCACAATTTTCTTCGCAACATCGACATCCGCCTTGACCATCGTCCCGTACATTCTCTCGGCCATCGGGCGAAGCTCGGCGAGGGTTATGGTATCAATAATCTTCATGGTTTAATTGTAGCACAGACAGCCAGCGCTTCAGCATGATATGCTGACGGCAGAATCTTTATGTAAAGCAGGAGTTGAGAGTCTGTTTGACGACTTTAATATGCACAATTTAGGAAGACCTATTCTTGGACCCGTATTTTTCTCTAGCTATTTTAGTATACTTTCTGATAAAATCGCTTTTTGCATCAGTATACCCATCCCTATCATGCTCAAATTCCTTCCAAAGCTTTAGTTTCAATTTCTCGTACTGTTTGGCAATGTCTCCATTCTCAATTAGATAATCCCTAAAGTAGATCTCATCATTATCCCCCACAACCCTAATGTGGAGATGAAATACCTTATCCGCAAAGCCCTGTTTAGTATAGCCCTTATTCAATGAGATTCGTTTTGCTTTCTCACTCATGCACAACCAATTATTTTCAACAAGGATATTTTTTACAGGCTCTAATTCTTTTTCCGACGGGACTTCAAGCAATATATCTACTATATTCTTTGCCTGTATATTTGGGATGGCCGTGCTACCAATGTGAGATATTTGTGTTATGTATTTTTCTGGCATCAATGAGGAGATGGCTTTCACTTCCTCATCATACCAGCGTGCCCATTCTCTATTGTGTTCTACAAGAAATATGGGGAATAATTGCCACAATTCTTCCAAACTCATTTTCTCTAGCTCTCTGTCCATTACATCCTCCTACTCAAATCTTACCACAAACCGCATACCCCGCCCGTGCGGCGCCGCCGAGCAGCTGAACTATCCTGTCAATACCGATGGTGTCGAGCGCGTATTTGGTGTAAACGCCGGGAAAGCCGTTCAGTTCGTCGATGAACAGACCTGAGTCCATCACCACCAGCGGGTGCTTTAATAATTCGTAGTATTTCAGAGCCTTATCAACTGAGACAGCTTCTTGATCATCGGATTGGATTTCTGGCACGTCAGGCAAGGTTTTGTCTAGCGCGATCAGATTAATATCCGTTCCAGCCAGCGCCTGCTTAGCGCCAGCAAGTTTGTGTTTATTGGTCGTCGCGTAGATTAATTCCATGGACTAATAATACATTTTACTGCGATTTTCGTAAAATTGCTTGACAAAGTATTCAAGTATTGATATATATATATCAGCTTTTTGCGTAATTCTGCGCATTGAGCAGGCACTAGTAGAAAGGTGTAGTCCATGGGCGGCTACCAGGATGGTGAGCGTTGGATCGACCCGGATGGGACCTCCCACACCGTCAACTCGACCAACGATCCCAACGTTCCGGGCGGATACTACTACAACCAGCACGGACCCACTGGGGATGGCTCTATCGGGCATGCGACGGCGGTCTACAACGCCGACGGCACGCTCGCAGATATCCCTCAGAATTGTGGCTGGCAGGATGTGCCCCGCCAGGATCAGGACTAGTCTAATCTAGTCACTGCTTCGCAGACCTAAGCATGTCTGCCCTTGCCTTTGGCATAAATCAAAAACTGCTCTATTATTGTATTATGAGAGCTACTAATAAAATCGCCGTCGCTATTCGCGCCAACGACCTGCCAGCCTACCAGCGTGAGCGCTACCCCGTCATCCAAGAGGGTGAGATTGTTCAGTTTGTTGATGAAAATTTTTCTGGTGTTGATTTTGGCCAGTTTGTCATGGGATTTTTCATGTTTGAAAATTGCAATTTAGACAATGCAAAGCATATTTACGGACAGCCGATTTATTTTACCAATTCGTCGGTTCGGAATGTAGATTTTCGTAGTGTGAAAGCTATTATTGAGGCGGAAGGCTGCGACTTTCGCGGCATGAAATACGACGAGGAAACGCAATTTGTTTATGGTAGCGGTGAATTGGCAGCGCGATCACGTTTCGTGAATTGTAGGCTAGACGAGGAGGCACGAGGGTTTTTGACGCGGCAGGGTGTGGAGATTATAAGTTACGATAAACAAGTAAAATTATAACCTCACCACAAACCGCATGCCCCGCCCATGCGGTGTGAAGCCGTAGTCTAGTCCCTTAGCGTCGAGCAGCATTTTCACGGTGTAGAGGCCGATGCCACTGCTGTCGGTATGTTGCTTCGTGCCGTCAGAGCTGCGATAAAACGGATCGAAGACGTGCTGGAGCTGTTGTTTAGTGAGTGGTTTGCAGGCGTTTTCGATGGCCAGCTCATGCTGGTCGCAGGTAATTGTTATCACACTCCCCGCGTCGCCGTGGCGCACCGCGTTTGACACTAGATTCGAGACGACGTGGCGCATCATGTCGCGGTTAATACGAATGGTCGTCGGCTCTGTATTAACCGCGAAAGTCATGCCACGCGTTTTTGCCAGCAGGTGGTAATCATCAACCACCTCGGCGATCAGCTGGTCAACCCTCAGTCGCTTTTCTTGGCGCAGAGCTTGCTCGGCGACACTGCCAGAACGCAAAACATCATTCGCCATTGCCGCCAAGCGGTCAACCTGCGCCACTGATTCCGCCAGGTACTGATCGCGATTTTTATATTCGCCGATATTCAACTGCATGTTCTCAAGCATGATCCGTAGCGCTGCCAATGGCGTTTTCAGCTCATGCGAGGCCGCGCGAAGGAAGGCGATTTTTTCTTTCTCCAGCTGTGTGATCCGCTTATTTTCATGCTCCAGCGAACAAATCGTTTGCCATAGATTTTGATAGAGCTCATTAATATTTCGCCCCAGCACGCCAATCTCATCGTGACTGCTCACTGGATAATGTGCGTCCTTTTCCAGTCGCTGCATAGTCGTGGTCACCGCCGCCATCTGGCGAATCGGCCGCGTCACAAAACGGCTATATATGTACGAAAACACGAGCGCCACCAACAGCGAGCCAAGCATCGTATATGGCAATACATGCAGCGTGGCGAGCTTGGCCTGGGTGACAGGCGCCACGTCGGCCAACAGCTTGACGGCGACCGTTTGACCTTGGCTATTCGCTACACTGCCCTGCCGCAAAATCACCGAACGCGGATCGACCGTTTGGCTATCAGCGATTTTCACCACGCTAGTATCGACCGATTTACCACTATCCGTCACGATATTGATCGACTGAAAACCTTGAAAATACTGGTCGCGCCCGTCAATCGTCAGCGTGATGTTAACATTTTTCATCTGAGCAAAATCCTGGCTGAGACGGCGCATTTCCTCAGTCGATTTATCGCGTAGTTCAGCCACGAGCGCCGTGAGATTGTCCGCCGCCTCGCGCTCTTTTTGTTGCAGATAAAATTGCGGCATCAAGGTGTAAACCAACGCATGCACCAGGATGATCAACGCCGCGAACAAGCCAATTGACACCAAAAACGTCTTGGGGAATAACTTAAGATTCTTCATAGCGATAGCCCACTCCCTTCACCGTGATGATGCAGTTCAGGTGCAATTTTTTGCGTAAGTTTTTGATATAAACGTCAATCACTCGGTCGAACGGCACCTCATCGTCGCGCCACAACTTGTCAATGATAGCCTGCCGGCTCCAGACCATGTTTGGATTATCGACGAGCAGTTTGAGTAGCTGTACCTCCTTGGGCTTGAGGTGCGCGTCATTGCCATCATAAAATCCCTGATAGGCTGCAAAATCCACCGAGGCTAGGCCATGGCGCCACAAAGCTTTGGCGGGCTTCTGGCGGCGAAGCAGCGCTCTAATTCGTTTCTCCAAAAGCACCAGCGAAAACGGCTTGCTTATATAATCATCCGCCAGCTCGTCAAAACTAGTAATTTGCGTCGGCTCATCATGCAGTGCCGTCAACATCAACACTGGCACGTCGCTGGTCTGGCGAATTTGGTGCAGCGTCTCGATACCGCTCATCCCCGGTAGCATAATATCGAGAATAATCACATCCGCCCGAGCAAATTTTTCCAGCGCCTTCTCGCCGCTCACTGCCGTCAGCACCGTAAAGCCGCGCTGGCGGAGAAATTGCTCGGTGCCAGTCCGCAGGGCGGGCTCGTCTTCAACTAGGAGAACAGTTGGATCTTGTTGCATATAATAATTATAGCAACTTCACATCTCCACACATAACCAATATAATATCAATATGGATACTCCGCATAAGAATCGCATTGTCAAAATTATCGTATGGATAGTTGGTGTAATTATCCTCGTCACAGCCTTATTAGCAGCCGCAGCTTTCTTCTGGCCAGCGACAACCAAGCAGCTTCAATCATCCAGTACTGAGAAGTTAAGTTATAGCGATGCCATCACTGCCGCTAATCGAATTGTCAACGAGGACACAACCAACGCCGATGTTAGATCAGATTGCCGATCAATTATTAAAACTCATGGCCAAAAAACCACCAAGGCTGTTCTGATGATTCACGGTATAAGCGCCTGTCCGCAGCAATTCGCAGACCTGGGCGACACCTTCTTCAAAGCCGGCTACAACGTCTATATCCCCCGCGTTCCCAGCCACGGCCTCACCGATAATAAACGACACGGAGAAATTACCATTCCAGCAATGGCTCAATTTATGAATTCCAGCACCAGTATTGTCAGCGGCTTGGGTGAAGAAGCTGGAGTTGTTGGGTTATCTGGCGGCGCCAATATGGCAACTTGGATAACTCAGTATAATAGCGCCACCATATCACGCACTCTATTATTATCACCTTTTTATCAACCTTCAGCATCGGAAATGTCCGCCTGGCAAGCTCCACTTCTTAGAAATCTTTACGGGCGCGACATTACTTCCTGATTCGTTTAGCACAGGTAGTAATTTATCATACCGCGCGCTCGGCAGATACATGATAATCGCCAAAAATTACAAATCCGATTTTAAGGCACCAGGATTAAAACACATTGGAGTTGCAACAAGCGAGAACGACACTTCAATCGACATGAACCTTGCAACCAATATACCGAAACAAATGGCCGCCGCCTCTAATGCAAAATTTCAAGCCTATTCCATTCCAGCTTCATTTGGCATTGGACACGATATCATAGCCTTAAGTCAAGATTCAGTCAAGAAACATTCTGACAAACTATATCCATTTTACCTGGGTGCATACGAAGGAAAAGATGTAAAATTAGAATCAAATTAGCAATTTACTTTTCATCCTGCGCTGCCAAAATCCGCGCCTGAATTTCATCCAGCTGTGCGTCATCCATTTTCGGACCATCGGCAGTCGTCAGCCAGCCTGGGTACTCCTCGTAAAACGCTTGTTCGTGCGACAACGCCGAGCCGATGCCCTTCGCCAAATCGCCGTGCAGCGGCACCAGCTTGGCATGTACATGCGCCACGCCCGTACCTTCAAAAATCAACGCTACTCGCGGTGTATCGAAAGCTTTTTCTAAGATATTGGCAACCTTTTTCACTGCCAACATCATCTCAGAATACAACTCATCATCCAAGGAAAATACGTAATCGCCTGGATTTTGTTTTGGTATCACCACGGTAAAGCCCGGTGTATTGGGAAACGGCGTGAGAAACGCCAAAAATTTCTCATCCTCCCAAACTTTCCATGATTTCATATTGCCTGATACAATGTCGTCGAAAATTGTACGGTTCATCTACCCTCCACTATCGCGTTACTTCTGGCGATCAATATACACCCATTATACACCAAAGGCGTGTCGGAATCTACACAGGCAAGGATTTACCACTTTTACATGCTTCCTACCGCTACCCTTGTTATTTTGTCTCGCTAATCACCATAGCGATATCACTATTCACACCTGTAACACAAGCTAACGCATTGCCTGTTTAGCAATAGCATCACCCAAAGCATTGCCATACCGAGCTGCTGCCGTGTGATCACTTGGCACGCTCTGCTGGTTAAGACGATGTACGACGCCATGCATCAAATCCGTACCATTCCAAAACGTCTGGGCTGCCACATTGTTGACGAAACGAGGGCATCCCGATGAAACTCGCCAAGCGTACTGCGCCAGTGCATGTGTCCACATATAGTAATTGTCACCAGCTGGGTCTTGCGGGCCGTCTTCGCGTGTTTTGTGCGCCTTGATTGCGCTTCGCCAAGCAAGCATCGCATCAAGTCGCTGCTGCCTGTCGGTAATTTTGTTTGGTAACAGTGTACTGTCGAGCCAGCGCGCATACTGGCGTGAAGACGCCCAAAGCAGCATCAATGAATCATCAACTCGCCCAGTCAGCGATAGCGCGACGTCCAGTTGTTCGGCTGCGTCCAGCGGGCCTGAGTTGGTGTACCGCCGTTCATGCTCCATCCGCAACGCTTCAGTTTGAGTGAAGCTTGGCGCGCCCACTATATCATCTGGGCCGATTCCAGAATGGTCAGTAAATTGTATTAGTGCAGCGCTTAAATTCAGCATCGCAACCGCGCCAAGTACTCGCGGCGTATCACGATATCCCGCTAGTCTCTCGCGTACATTTGGCAAAGTGCCTTCAACTGCCGGCATTAGCGGCTGTTCAGTAGCCTCGGCTGCGAGCTCGGCCTCTACGTGCAGTTTTTCGTGAGGTGGAGTTATCACGAGCGTCAAAACAGACCTCGCAAGTCCGTTTACCGCGCTGACCGCAGTGCGCTACTCGCACTTGCCTTTCTCCTTTCTTTTCGTCATTGTGTTATAATATCATACATAATGAAAAAAGTTAATTGTCAACTATCCTTCCGTCGCTTTGCTCTGCCTACGCCACAACGTTTTTGGTTGACTCTAACCGGCTGTCTACGAGCGATTCTCACAGTCATCTGGACCCCACCACACGAAGATCGCATCATTCATCGCGCTGTCAACCAGCAACTTATGGACACTCAGATACCGCTTAACCTTCCTAGTGATGAAATCATTAAGTCAATCGACTCTCAACTACCACCAGAATTTGCAGTTCCAAGAATCACCTTCAGAGAGAGACTTGGACTGTTTGCTGCATTGATGCAATTTACTATGTATATTCCGACTATCCAGCCATATTTCCGCGCCAAGCAAGCTGACATCGATACGTTGCACGACAAAATCATTAAAGATGCGCGTACACATCATCGCCCAGTTGACCTCGCCGAGCAATTTCACCACGCTATGCAGGTTGCAGGTGATCCAGTCGAAGCACTCTGGCTTTTGCTCGTGACAACTCGACAATACGCTCGCTGGTATGACGGCGAGGCGATCGACGACTTTCGTCCGCTTTCTCGCAGTCAGGCAAAGCGCACCATGAAGACTTGGTATCAGTCAGTTGCGGCCCTCAAGCATCACGATGGACAGCGCGCCCAAGACAGCGCTGGCGACACCTACTATGTGTGGACACACGCCATGGCAAAACTCGTCTTCGGACCCATGTCATAGCACATTGCAGTTGACGCCTACGTCTTCCGCACCGCACTCCACATTGGCACTTGGCTCAACCACAACATCGCACACCGCATCTCACCACAATCCGTCGCCAGCGACCACAGCATCGCTGCGCAGTATGGCAATGCGATCGGTGCACACATCGCCAAGCGAGCAAAGCGGCGATAAGACTCCTGTACGCAACTTCTAATGGATGACCCTCTCAGCTAGTCGAGTGCATACAGATAATTTGCAATCGTATCATCGAGAAAATCGGCGACGCGATACTACTAATACGCCCGCAGGCTTTGGCTGTTGCGAAATTTACCCTATCTAAAACTGCTCCAAAAAGTCCAACTTGCCGCTCTCAAAATGCCGCACGTCTTCAATGCCGTATTTCATCATCACCAGGCGGTCAATGCCGCAGCCAAAGGCAAAACCGGTGTATTCATCTGGATCGATGTCAGCAGCTTTCAGTACATTCGGGTGAATCATGCCGCAGCCCAAAAGCTCAATCCAGCCTTCGCCAGAGCAAACTTTGCAATCCGGATTTTTGCCTTCGCAGAATGGGCAGCTCAGCGCGAATTCAAAACTCGGTTCGGTGAATGGGAAATAAAACGGATTGACGCGCACGTCCAGTTTTTTGCCGTAATATTCCTGCAAAAATTCCTGCAGTGTCGCGATGAGATTGCCGACGTTGACTTTCTCACCAACATACACGCCTTCGACTTGATAGAACGTGTGCTCGTGCCGCGCGTCCAAATCTTCGTTACGGAACACCCGGTCGGGCACGATGGCGGCGATCGCCTCGCCGCTCGCCAAATTGCCGCGATATTTCTTCAGTACGCGGTTTTGCATGGTCGAGGTGTGCGCCGGCGCAATCAAGCGGTCACCATTAGCGTCAGTCTCCTCGGTCATGAATGTGTCATAATCATCGCGCGCTGGGTGACCTTTCGGGAAGTTCAGGCTCTCGAACATATGGAATTGATCGTCGATCTCACGCGACTCTTCCGTCACGAAACCCATGCGATTAAAAATGTCAGAAATCCGCTCAATCTCGCGGCTCAACGGATGAATGGTGCCGCGGTCGCTCGGCAGCAAACCAGGGCGCGGCGCGTTGACGTCCATCGGCGCAGTGACGTCGATTGGCGGCAAATCAACTTTGTCAAGCTCTTGACGGCGAACTTCTATAACTACTTCGAGAGACTTTTTCAACTCATTGACGCGTTTACCAAAAGCTCCGCGCTGATCGTTTGGCAGAGTTTTGATATGATCGTAAAGTGCTTTGATTTCTGGTGCCCGCAGAACTTCCTGCGGTCGAGCAGATTGCGCTGCTCGCGCCGACAAGACTTGCAAAACTTTCTCAAAATCCATCACCAAATTGCTCCTATTTATTCACCTGATATACAAAAAGCACAAATACGCCGACAGCCATCAGTACGATAAACACCCAAGCTGGCGCCAATGTCGTGGTTACTTTAGTGCCTTTTAGGTATTCCGAATTGTCGACTAGCTCGCCGCTCACACCAGGAGCCGGTTCGCCTTCCTGTTTTGATTTCTGCATAGCTTTTGCCCGCAAGTCAGCAGCAATCCGTTGCTGCAGTTCGCTGCGATTTTCTGTCTGTTCGAAATAACGTCCCATACCCATCATTATAACAGATGTATACAACCCGAAATACTTTTGTGTTATACTGTACCTAATATTTCAGTAAAGGAGGGAATATTCATGGCTACTAAAAAAGCCGCTTCTACCAAGAAGAAGACGACCGCCAAGAAAACGGCCGCCAGCAAGACGACTGTTCGTACAGTATCTGCCGCCAAAGTAGAAGCACCAAAGAAGGAAGCTACTTCTACCAAAACTGCGAAAGCTAAGCGTAATAGTGTCAAGCTTCCGTCAAACATTATCAATATAATTTTTGCTGAGTTAGTCGGTACGTTTATACTGACTCTAGTTGCTCTGACCACCTTCAAGGATGGCGGCGTTGGCGCACTAGCTGTCGGCTTCACGCTAGTTATGCTCGTGATGAGCATCGGCGCAATCTCTGGCTCGCACGTCAACCCAGCAGTAACCTTTGGCTTGTGGACAATGCGCAAGCTCAAGACAATTTTACTACCATTCTACTGGGGCGCGCAATTCATCGGCGCCATGCTTGCCGTAATCGTCACTAACTGGGTGACCGGAGGGTCGATTAACTTTGGCTTCAGCAGCTTCGCCAGCATGAACTGGTCAGTATTTTGTATCGAGCTAGTTGGCACAGCTATATTCCTGTTTGGCTTAGCCGCTGTACTGTCGCGCGAGCAAGTCAGCGCTACTGGCAAAGCGGTCGGAGTCGGTTTGGCACTAACAGTCGGTATCTTGACTTCCGGTTATCTGCTGTCGACTGCTAAAACACAAGCTGTTGCCGATTACCAGAGCAAATCAACTTCATCAGCTTCCAAAAAAGTTGAAATTCCACACATCGCTTACGTCAAGGGTGCTAGCCTGAACCCAGCCGTGGCTCTAGCGATGACCGACTCCACCGAGAAGGAACTAACTACTGGCTCAGCTAGCTCGGACGAAGTCGTCAATTCACGCTTCTCGCTCGAGTCGCTAATCGGCGCGCTAGTTGGTGCAGCTATCGGTGCCAACCTATATGTATTAATCGCTGGCCGGCAAAAGAAAGACTAGCTATAAGTTTAGTCTACGTAAATATCCCGCTCACCTGTGGCGGGATATTTTAATTAGCTGAATATGCAACAAAACTACTAAACGCAAGCTCGACTAGTAATGCAGTCGCGCCAAACTCGAAATGGAAAATTATTTTTTGTCGATAGCCGGACGATCAATTGCCAGCGACTCAACTGACGGATCGTTACCAGCAATCTTGACCACGTCTTTATCTACTTTGCCAAGCTCTTTGTGTGCATTGTTGTAGTGGTTAACTGTCGTACCAAGCGAGTTGCCCAGCTTCTGCATGTACTCTTCAAACTTAGCAATGTGCTGGCCAAGTTTGCCGACGCGCACTTGGATATCTTTGGCCTGCTCTTCAATCTGCAGGCTGCGCAAGCCTTGCAATACCGTTTGCAAATACGCCATAAAGCTAGTCGGACTCGTGATAATGACATGCTTCTCGCGAAAAGCATATTCGATCAAATCGCGCGAACTACCGCCCTGCCCAACATTATTAATCAACAAATCATAATACAACGACTCGCTAGGAATGAACATAAAAGCAAAATCCATCGTGTGCTCGCTCGGGCGGATATATTTGCTGGTCTCGTCAATGCGACCCTTTAGGTCAGCCTTAACTTTCTGCATTAGCTGCTCGCGCTCCTTGCCGCTAGCTTCGATCATTCGATTGTAATTCTCAAGACTAAATTTACTATCGACTGGCAGAATTTGCCCTTTATCAAGAAAAATTACCGCGTCGACGATCTCGCCGTCGCGGAATCTATACTGAGTTTGATATTGCCCTGGCGCCAGAATATTCTCGAGCACACTCGACAAGTAATATTCGCCAAAGACACCGCGCTGCTTAGGATTCTGTAAAGCATTCTGGAGAGTCTTCAAGTCGGTCGCTACATCAACGACACGCTTGTTAGTTTCGTCAAGCTTTGCCAGGCGCTGCGTCACGTCGGCTACCAGCTTCGAGCTTTCGCTCAACTGCTTCTGCACCGATTGCTGCGTCGATAACTGCGAGCGCTCTAACTTATCACCCATCGCCTGCTGCAAATTAGCAATCGAGCGCGACAATTCTACGACATCGCTTTTAATCATCTCGACAACCGCCCCGCTCTGCGACCGCTTCAGCTGCTGCATTAACACAAAAATCACCGCGCCCGCTGCTATAACAACCAGCGCCAAAACTATAAGCAAAACTATTATTTCCATATAGTTAGCATACCGCAGATAGCGGTTTTAGGCCAACTATCCAGCAATGATCAAACGCACGGCCACGATTACTACAACCGACGCTACTAGACACAAGATAAATGATCGTAACCGCGCCAACCAAGTAAACAAAGCGTACGCCACGGCACAAATTACTGTCATACCCACCAACGCCCAATACCACGGCAGCAGCGATAGATATGTCTGGAGTCCCCATAAAGCCACCGACGACGCGATAACGACAAACAGCGGCCGGTAAATACGCGCCAACGACAATAATATCAGTCCGCCAATTGATACTAAAACCATAGAGATGGCCACTGCATACTGCGGAGCACTCTCGCACAAGCTGCTATCACCGCGGCACAATACTGTCGAAGACACTCTACTTAACAAAATATATAAAACCGTCAGCATCGCGCCGACAAACGCGCCATAAAGAGCTGCCCTAATGACATCTTTCTTGTTCATTGGTATAAGTGGCGCTAGCCTTGTCGCAGCAGCCTCATCAGTACTATTCATAACTTTCTCCACGTTAGTCATCTCTGGGCTATTTTACTACATTCTTGCGTTTTTTGCTAGATGTACGTTTAGTAGACGGCCAATCAACGTACCACAGCGCTCCAACACAAGCCACTACAATGCCGCCAACAACATCAAGCGGTGTATGTACCAGAGCTAATACTCTACCTATACAAACCAGCATAGCTATGATCAGCATAACCACAGCTACAGAGCGCCGCCGTACTGCATACCACACAGCCAACACCAAAAACATCGCAAAAAGCGCGTGATCCGACGGGAAACCAGGATTGTTCAAGTAAGCCGCCCCTGGGTTAACGCCAAGTGTCTCAAAAGGACGCAGTTGCTCAGGCTGGTATAATAGCCCGAGAATTTTAGCACTAATGTACGACGTCAGACCCGCCATTAGCACGCGCGTATAAACTCGGTAACGCCGCCTGCTGTCTACTTTGAAAAATAATTCATATAAAGCAACTAAAATTAGTGGCATTAATAACCAGTCAGCAATGATTTTGATAAACCAAGCCACTTTAGCGTTGCAGCTCCTCGACTAGTTGCTGACGCGGAATGCGCCTGTCTTCGCCCGTTACCATATCTTTTACTGTCACGAAATGGTTGCGTATTTCTTCTTCGCCAATTAATATCACTGTTGGCACACCAAGTCGATCAGCATGTCGTAATTTCTTTTTTAATGGCACAGATTCGGCATTGAGAATTGTCGCCATGCCGACTCGACGTAACTCAGCGGATACTTGCAGAGCTTCGCCAAGTTGCGAGCCATCGAAGGCCATCACCATGCAGCGTGCCATTGTCTGCTGCCGACCTGACACTACACCTGCTTCGCGTAATTTATAGAATAGCCGCGACAGTCCAATCGACACGCCGACGCCCGGCAAACGCGTCCGCGTATAATTCTCGGCTAGATTGTCATAGCGCCCGCCCGAACAAACACTGCCAACCTCAGGATAATCATCAAGTGTCGTCTCATAGACTACGCCGGTATAGTAATCAAGTCCGCGCGCGATCCGCAGATCAAGCTGGATCCGCGATTCCGACAAACCCATCGTCCGCAGTACAGCAATTAACTCGCGGAGTTTATCAACACCGCATGCGAAGTCGTCAGAATCGATTTCGCTCTTCATCGAATCTAACTTCTCTAATATTTCGTCGTTGGCACCGCTAATTTCTGTAAAAGCAATAACTTGCGCTATCTGCTGCTCGCTCAAGCCCAGCTCGCTAAGCTCGGCGACGAAATCATTCCGCGAGATCTTCTCAATCTTGTCAATTACCCGCAGCACTTCTGCCGACACATTCGCCAAACCAATTCCCGCAAAAAAACCATTCAATACTAGGCGGTTATTGATGTGAATTGTAAACTCGCCAAAGCCAAATTGCTCAAAGATGTCATTTATCACTGCCGGGAACTCAGCATCAACCGCCACGCTCTCTGAACCGATCACATCAATATCGCACTGATAAAACTCGCGAAAGCGCCCGGCCTGCGCCCGTTCAGCACGGTGAACTTTGCCAATCTGATAGCGCCGAAATGGAAAAACCAGCTGACCCTCGTGTTCGGCAACATAGCGCGCTAGAGGTACTGTCAAGTCAAAACGCAAGCTCAAATCATTCTTGCCGCGCTCGAACCGATAAATCTGCTTTTCAGTCTCGCCGCCGCCTTTAGCCAGCAGCACTTCGCTCAACTCGATGTCTGGAGTGTCCAGCGGCGAGTAGCCGTACCGCTCATATGTCGCGCGAATAATATCGCGTAACCGGTTAAATTCTATCTGATCATGCGGCAGATATTCGCTAAAACCGCTCGGCGTCCTGGGAATAACTGTTCTCATAGCTATATTTATTTAACACTATTTTAGAGATAATTGCCAGGGACTTATAATTTAAACTTTAATGAATGAATTCAAAATAGACGTACAGCAAAAGCCGAGTAAACGAAAACTTTTACACTAAATATACCGTAAGCTTAGAGCTAATATTAACACTGGGAAATAATTTCTTGGCTGGGGTGGAGGGATTCGAACCCCCGCATGCTGGGACCAGAACCCAGTGCCTTACCACTTGGCGACACCCCATCGCGCCTTACCACTATACCACTCTTATAAGGCTATTTCAAATTGCGCGCAGCGCAGTTTTCACGGTTCGCAGCACTATTGCTGCTGATACTACCAGCCAAGCAGCACTCAACACTAAACCAACAGCCGATGATACGCTAATAGTCGAGCCGAACAACCCTGACCGCGTTTGTGCTACCAGAGTAAAACTATTCAGGAGCAGCCATCCTACCGGCGCCAGCAAAACGCAAACCATAGACAGACGCCGCGCCGCCCTACCTATGTGCGGCATAGATAGCAGGAATGGTAATGATGCAAATTCAACCAGCACAATACAAATAGCCGCCAGAACGCCGTCGCCTAGTCCTAGCACTCGCAAGACAGCCGGAAACTTCTCGAAAGTAAAAAGCTGCGCTAACAGCACCAAAATTGTCCAGAGTGCCATAATAACTGCGGCATATTGTACCTTAGTCTTGAAAATCGTCTGCGGAAAAATACTAGCTATAAACTGTTTCATACTATTAGCATAGCATTTTTCCACATGATTTTTTATTTTTTGTCCAAAAAGTGCTTGATATTATATGCGGTAACGTATATTGTATAGATAGCGAAGTTACAAAAACAAAAACAAAAATGTATCGCTCGCTCTCCGATAAATCCACCACAACAATGAAAATACTCCTCTACAATAGAGGAGTATTTTTCAAATGCTTCGGCCTTGGTGCACTTTCGATCGCCGGAATAATTTTATTATTTTTCGGCTTTTCGGCTATGCGCCGCCCGCCACTCGGCAATCCTGCCATGATGTCCACTAAGAAGCACCTCTGGCACGCGCATGCCTTGCCATTCTTCAGGTCTAGTATATTGCGGATATTCTAAAGTTTCGCCATCGCTAAAACTTTCAATCGCCGCACTATTCTCGCCACCCAGCACGCCTGGAATTAGCCGAACAATCGAATCAATAATTGCCATTGCCGGCAACTCACCCCCTGTCAATACATAATCACCAATACTCAAACTCTGATCAACCAGCGCCATGATACGTTCATCGTAGCCTTCATAACGTCCGCAAATTATAATATAGCCCTGCTCGCTCTCGCTATACTGCTGCGCCAGCGACTGCCGCCAACGCTGGCCGCGCGGCGTCATGATAAGTACTTTAGCAGACGGATCGTTACGCTTAGCGCTCGAAACCGCCTGCCACAGCGGCTCAATCATTAATAGCATGCCATCGCCGCCGCCATACGGCGTGTCATCAACCGTCCGGCGCGGGCCTAATCCAAACTGACGCAGGTCAATCGTCGATAGCTCGACATGGCCATCCTTCTGAGCCTTCCACATTATTGAACTGCCAAAAACGCCAGCAAACATCTCTGGAAAAAGCGTAATAACCTGAATTCTTCTCATCAATTATAGTGTAACAGGCGCTAATTAAGCTGTCTATGATATATGGTAACAAATTACAAATCAAGCCTTATCTTGCATTATTTAACTGCGAGTAAGTTACGACTTCTAGAAATTCAACAGTGGTCTTATTTTACTTTTTAATGTTTTATGCTATAAAATAGTTTGCACGATACGGTATTATATTATATCAATAATATTGCATAACCATTTGATTTATTGTATTTATAAGTCTATACACAGTGGATGAATTATTGTATTACATACTTTGACAAATATACTAAAACATTATCTACATAAGCCTAATCATAAAAGCAAAATACAATACTAAAAGTAAAGGTAAAAACAGAACCAATTACGGCGGCAAATGCTAGTCACAACAAGAAAACCGCCTCGAAAGGCGGGATTTCTTGCACAAATAAGTCTCTCAAACCATTTGTTGGTTTGCTCGCAGTAGAGCTTTTGTACTTTGTTTTCGTTAGTTCAGGGTTCTCGCATGAACTTACTTATGATTATATATCAAGATCATCTAATTCTGCAAGTTCTTGGCGTGACTTTTTTGCAAAATCGCTTTCGGTTTCTTCATTTTCTGCGCCATTTTCCACAGAATCACTGGTAGCGTTTTCCACAACATCTTCTGACGAGATTGTTTCCGATGTCTCATCAGTACCGTCGTTATTAACAATTTTTAGATTATAACGGGCAGAGTTCTTGGTGCCTAGCGCCCGCAGCAACGTTCGCAAACCTTGTGCCGTTGAACCGCGCCGACCTATAACTCTACCGAGATCTTCCGGATTAACGGTTAGCGTTAGCAATACGCCTTTTTCATCGACTATCCTTTCTACGTCTACATCATCTGGATGTCCTACGAGCGATTTTACGATATATTCTACGAATTGCTGGTCAATGGTCGACATGCCCACAATATCCTCCTTTTCAGTCACACTGTTATTATCGTATCCTCATTGTAACACGCTTTTGCTGGTAAATTAAAATCAAGCAAAACCCCGGCAATATCGCCGGGGCACAATTGATCTCAAAAATACATCAAGCTCCCGCTTCGACAGCTGACTCTTCTTTCGGCTGGTTTTTGCGAAGTTTCTCGGCATTTTTGACAGCTTTGCTTTTGCCGCCCGGGAACTCTTTAACCCATTTTGGCAATTTGACACCGGCGTCTTTCAACAGTTTGACCACGCGCGGCGTCGGCTGAGCGCCATTATCCAGGTATTTTTGCGCTTCTTCAACGTTGATATTGGCGTCTTTGGTATGCGGATTGTAGCTGCCAACATAAGCGACTACGCGACCGCTTGACGGGTGACGCTGCGCCTCTTGGACAGCGACGCGATAAACCGGATAAGCCTTGCGGCCCAAACGTTGCAAACGAATTGCGAGCATAAAATTAAAACTTCCTTTACTTCACGTTAGTACTATTGTTACTTCCGTCATATTTTAGCGTGTTGCGGGCAAAATGTCAATAAAGCCTAGCTAGAAGCACAGAAACAGTAAAATGATTCAAAAATACTTGAAATTTGCAATTTTTCCGAAATAATTGCAAAATTATTGACATAGCGATTCATATGTGCTATTATATATCAGCTTTTCGCTCAAAGTTACCTAAAGGGGCGAAGAGTTGCCCTTTTGCTTTGAGCCCTTAGGAGGAAAAATGAGGAAGATTTTAGAACCCACTGGATTGTGGGTTATCCGTTGTGAGGTTATCCTTATGATTCTTTTTATTCCTGTTGCGATCATGACGATCGTAGCCGAGAGCTATATAGCTCTCGGCTGTCTGTTTGCGATCTTGATGGTGTCCGTGCTTACAATAAGTGCAGACAAATCCTTTGAAATCGAGGAGCTCCGCGAGGAGCTCCAAGAGTATAAGGATCTCTGTAAAGAGATTGAGGAGCAAAGAGCAAAGACTGAACAGATTAGTGAAGAGGTTGAAGAACTGGGTGCGCCACCACCGATTTTCAAATACTTCCTCAAAATGGAAGGAGAGAAAGGGTAAGGCCCCGCTAGAAGATAGCTCGCCTAGAAGGCATAAGCCTCGGCGTAGTCCTCTGGCGGGCTATTTTCTTTGGTTTATTGCCCGCTTTTTATATTCTTCCAGTGCTGCTCGGGCAGCCTGCTGCTGGGCTGCTTGTTTACTAGGGCCGGTGCCTTCGCCCATCAGTTCGTCGCCGACATATGCACCGAGCGTAAATACTTTATCGTGGTCCGGGCCGTCTTCGGCAATAACTCTATAAACTGGCGTAGCACCATCGATACGTTGGCTGATTTCTTGCAGGTGGCTTTTCGGATCACGCCAAGAACCACTCTCTAGAATCCCGTCAAGCTTACTGATCGTATGCTCCTCGATAAAGGCCGCTGCATCGTTATAGCCACGCTCCAAATAGATCGAACCAATAACTGCTTCATAGGCATTCGCTAGGATCTGATGGCGCGCCCTCTCAGAACCATGTTTTTCACCGCGGCTCATCCGCACTAGCGGCTCATAGCCAAGCTCTTCGCCAGACTTAGCATTACTCGTCGTGTTAACCAGCGCCGCTCGCCAGCTAGTCAAGATACCTTCCGGTTCACTGTAATGTTTGTATAAATAGTCCGTTACCGCTAGTTCTAGCACGGCATCGCCCAAAAATTCCAGACGCTCATTATGCTCGCTGACTGACTTTCTATGCTCATTAACGTAACTGCGATGCGTCAAAGCAGTAATAAGAAGCTGAATATCATTATATTCAAAACCTAATTTCTGCTTCGCCCAGTCTTGGTACGGCCCTGTCGGCATACCACTCATAGTTTTCTCCTTTTCGTTTAAGTTTATAAGTTTTCTTGACGGATACGCGTTTTGGCTTTGAGCATTAGCTTGGCGATGTCCTCGTATTCGATCAGCTCCAGCGCCTCGTTAAACGGAAACCACTTAATACCCTTCATCCAATCCTCTTTTTGGATTTCGTTACCGCTCGTACGTACGCGCACCAGGTAAATCTGCGTTGTCATCAAGACGAGTTTATCGATACGGCGATAACGAAAATGGATCTTACCTAGCCAACCCAGCATATCGACATCATGCAAACCTGCTTCTTCGCCTATTTCGCGCCGTGCTGTCTGCACCGCTGTTTCGCCCTCCTCTATGTGACCCTTAGGTATTGTCCAGCGGTCTTTAGCATCTTGAATCAAGAGAATCTCGATCCCTTTACTACCATGACGAAAAATAACCCCGCCACTAGTAGGTTCACGGACAATCTCTTGAATAGATACTTGAGATCGCGGCTTTGTCAAATATTTGCGTATACGATCGAATCTATCCTTGTTTGCCTTCGGCTTTGGCATTGTCTGACCTTTCTTCGACAAATTTGCGATAAGCCGTGCCCATCACGCCATTAACAAATCTGCTCGAATTATCAGAACCAAACGCCTTGGCCAACTCAATCGCCTCATTGATAGCAACACGCGGCGGCACCGTATCACGATGATATAACAATTCGTACAAACCAATTCGTAGAATCATTCTATCCGTACGTGCAATCTGGGCAATCGGCCACTCCGGTGCTATTGGTTGTAGATACTGGTCTAGATCAGTCTGTTTATCAACCACACCATCTACCAGCTCTTCAACAAAAGCAATATCATCAATAGCTGAGCGATAACGCTCAATATTACGATCCAAAACCTGATCCAGCAGTACCTCAGTATCACCAGACTGCCGGCGCAACTCTAGTTCGTACAGCACCTGTAGTGCAACAATTCGGCCGAGGTGTCTATTTGATGCCATTAGCGTTTGTTCCTTTTGTTATTTTACCGCTATTAATAGCGGCTATTTTCGCTTGGTTGGTGATTTTTTCTTACCAATTTGCACCTTAACTGGTGAAACGCCATTGACGCGCTTGGCTAGTTTCTCAACAAGATGGCTGCGGCGCATACCTGTCTTGCGAGGGCTTGATTGTTTCTTTGGCTCTGCCATGAAATGTTCTCCTTCTCGGTTTGTATAAATTTAAGTCCTATTATACTCTGAAGTTACGCTTTTCTCAAGTACCTAACACGCCGACAACACCATGCTACTATTGACTTTTTATGTCGGTTGTGCTATAAATACTATCAGACTATGAAGCATGAACAATATATTTCCGATAAAGAGAAGTTGGCAAAAATTACTGCTATAGCAGGCCTGGGCGCAGTTGCCTTAACCGGATGTGTCGGCGTAGGCATATACGAAACCGATAATGAAACACCAGATTTAGCAACTATCACCGAGCAAACCGCTGTTGATCTAGTTAACGAATATAACACTCATCCCGAGAACTTCGATGAATCGGCAACCGATATAGTTAAGATTCCAAAGAATGGCAATATCCATAGCACCGTCACCGAGTATGTTGAGCGGTATGGCGAAGAGCACGATTGGTCAACCGATCAGCAAAATCTGCATGCTGGCATTATTAACGAGTCATCGGCCGAAATTTACAGTACAATTAACGGTGTCGCACAACCAGGTACGGAAATCGTCATGTATCAAACCGATTTGAATGACGACGGTATAACTGACGTTACACCCGTTGGCATCAAGCGCTAACTTAATTAACGCTTTTACCCATCAATCGCCTACTCTATGTTACGCAACAATATTAACTAATTTGTTTTTGATATAAATAATTTTTTTCGGCTGGCTAGAAACAAATTTCCTAACGTTTTCGTCAGCTAGTGCTAGAGATTTGACATCATCCTCGCTAGTACCAGCAGCAACCTCAAGTTTAGCGCGTAATTTGCCGTTGACCTGAACAATAATCAGCAGCGTATCGCTGGCAATTTTAGTATCATCCCATGACGGCCAATCGATAAAATCAAGCTGCGATGTCTCGCCCAGCTGTTGCCACAGCTCTGCTGCCATGTGCGGCGCAAATGGTTGTACTAGTTGGACTAGCGTTCTCAGCGCCGGCAGCCATTCTTGGCTGTAACCAGCAACCTTCAGCTTATACAAATCATTAACACATTCCATCAACGCTGCAATCGCCGTATTGAAACTGAGCCGGTTGATGTCGCCAGTGACCTTTTTGACGGTAGCGTTGATGATAGAATCAAGCTGCCGGTTGTCGACTGCCGCAGCTTTATCACTATCATCAAACTCTTGTACTAACGTCCACAGCCGATTAAGAAAACGGTAAACACCAGCGATACCGCGGCTATTCCAACTAGAGTTTTCATTAATTGGTCCAAGGAAGAGCTCGAACGTACGTAAGGCATCAGCGCCATAGCCGGCATTTATCACCTCGAGAGGATCAACAACATTGCCAAGAGACTTGCTCATTTTGCGGCCATCTTCGGCCTGGATCAAACCGTGATAGACCAGCTTTTTGACAGGCTCAGCAAAATCAGTCAGACCAAGCTCACAGAAAACATGCGTCCAAAAACGGACGTACAGCAAATGCGCCGTCGCATGATCACCGCCGACATACATATCAAGCGGCGCCCAGTAATTCGCTTTTGCAGGATTCCAAGCTTGTTGGTCGTTGTGCGGGTCAGTGTAGCGTAATAAATACCAGCTGCTACAGGCATAGCCATCCATAGTGTCGGTTTCGCGCTGGGCCGGACCGCCGCAAGTCGGACAAGTTGTTTGCACCCAATCATCTTGCGCTGCCAGAACAGATTTGCCATCGCCGCGCGGCTGGAAGTCTTCAACATCAGGCAATAGCACTGGCAAATCGCTCTCGGGAACTGGCATTGCGCCGTGTTCTGGACAGTAAATAATCGGAATCGGCGCGCCCCAATAGCGCTGGCGGCTAATTAGCCAATCGCGCATTTTATAAGTAACTTGAGCCTTACCCTTACCTTCCTGCTCTAGCCAAGCAACGATCTGTTCGCGAGCATCTTCGCTGCGTGTACCGTCGAAAGCGCCAGAATTAACCAGCACGCCTTCGCCGTGATAGCAAGGGTCAGCGCCATCGTCGTCTTCAGGACGTTCAATAACCTCGACAACTGGCAGTTCAAACTTCTCAGCAAACGCAAAATCGCGATCATCGTGTGCTGGTACACCCATCACTGCGCCCGTGCCGTAGCCTCCTAGTACGTAATCAGCGATCCAAATTGGCACATTATCGCCAGTCGCCGGATTAACAGCGTAACTGCCGCTGAAAACGCCAGTCTTTTCCTTGGTATCGTTACTACGCTCAATCTCTGACTTCTTGACAGCTGCGTCGATGTAGTTTTCGACTAATTCGCGCGTCTCGTCAGTTAACAGCTGATGCGCTAGCGGATGCTCTGGCGCCAAAACCAGAAATGTCGCGCCGAAAATCGTATCAGGCCGCGTCGAAAAAACCGTAATCGCGCCATCGCGGCCAGCAACTTGAAAAGTAATCGTTGCACCCTCGCTCTTGCCAATCCAATTCCTTTGAGCGATTTTGATTTTGTCCGGCCAGTCCATCTCGGGCAATTCGGCAAGCAGCTCATCGGCATAAGCAGTAATTTTGAAAAACCATTGTTTCATCGACTTTTTGACAACAACCGAGTCGCAGCGCCAACATTTGCCGTCGATCACCTGCTCGTTGGCGAGAACCGTCTTGTCCTTAGGACACCACCACTGCAGCGATTCTTTTTGGTAGGCTAAACCTTTTTCAAATAGTTTAGTAAAAATCCATTGCGTCCATTTATAATACTCCGGATCGCTGGTATTGATTTCGCGCGACCAATCAATGCTAGCACCAACGCTGCGCAACTGCTCTTTGAAATTAGCAATGTTCTCGGCAGTCGTTTGCTGCGGCTTGCGACCAGTCTTGATAGCGTAATTCTCGGCCGGCAAGCCAAAGCTATCCCAACCAATCGGATACATCACATTGTAACCGAGCGCCCGGCGAAAACGCGCCACCGCGTCGACAATTGAATGCTCCATGAAGTGGCCAGTATGCATACCAGCGCCGCTCGGATAGGGGAACATGCCGGTTACGTAGTATTTAGGTTTGTCACTAGATTCGGACACCTGATAACGCTTGTCATCTGCCCAAATTTGCTGCCATTTCGGCTCAATTTCGGAAGGATTGTAATGTCTCATCAGGCATAGTATAACAAATTAAACTTAGTTAATTCTAGTGCTCAATAATCATAACTGCCGCCAGAATAGCTAGAGCTTACAGGTGGCGTCGAGTAAGCGCCACCAGCGACCTGAAATGCTCGCTGCACCGTACCAGTCCATTCCTCGACGCTAATAGCATCAGATGGCACCGACACCTGAGCACCTTTACCGAAATCAATCGCGGTTTTGGCGGTAACACCGTAACTTTTGCCAGTACGACCATTCGTTCCGAGATTACGTAAGCTGACATCAACGCCGCGCAGTTCATGCGACCATTGAGATACCCAAACAGTCATAGTGGCGTCTGCTTTCGACTTAGTTTGTTTGGCAGCTTTGTGGGCTTTGGACGAGGAATGAGACAAAGAGTCTGGAGCACATGATTTAAGTTGTTTAACAAATGAAGTCTCTTTAGCGTCTTTAACAAAGGTCTCAAATTTACCATCATCAATCGATACATCATAACCAAAATTACCATCTTGCGACTTGACTTCTTTATTAATCACTACAAACGGATACTTTTTGTAAGTATTTGCTATTTCGCGTTTAGCGTTATCGTCTTTAGAATATTTCTTATACGTGTCGAGAACGCATTGCAGCTGGCCTGCCGATTTCTGGTCTCGCTTACGCATGTCGCTAAGCGAATATTTAGCCCATTTACCATCGATTTTTTCAAGATACTTTTCAGCCTGAGACGGCAATTTCTGACCTGCTAGCGATAGCGCTTTTTTAATAACTGAAACTACATTATCAACCTTGAAATAGATCGTACCGTCATCAGTAGTTAAGCCGCTTGCTTTGAGTGATATTTCCCTACCATTAACCTCTATAGATAGCTCAGCATTAGCGCTGAACTTCGGCGAAGTGTCAGCGCCGGTATCAAGCGTGAACTTCTTGAATTTAACATTGACAGTATCATACTCATAGAGAAAATCCGATGTCACTGTAGTTTTGGTTGAAGCTTTCGTAGCCAACGGTAGTTTGCTAATAGCATCGAGTAATACATTCTCTGGTTTTTGATAAAGAGCGTAAGCTACCGTGCTTGCAGCAGCCACCAACAGAATTACCACAGCAATAACAATCGCTACGACTAAGCCACGCTTTGTTTGCCGTTTGGCGCGCGTTTTAGACAATGTTGGCGGAGCAGCCGGCTGTGTGTTCACGGGTGCAGTAGCTAAACTTTCAGACTTAACAGATTTTTTACTAGCCGCCGAGCTTTTCGCCGATGCAGGTTTAGTCTTAGATGAGTTTTTGTTCTGTTTAGAGGCTTTAGGTTTTTTTGATGCATTGCTACTTTGCTTCATCATCGCTCCTCGCTACATTAAACTTAAAACTAGTCTTATTATACACACTAACTAAAACCGCTGAAAGTACCTATCTTTAATGGTCAACCATTTTTCTCCTTGTCGTACCAGCTCAACATCCTCGGTCATATCACACAAAACTTTGACACATTCTTCTAGGAATATTTCGTTCTGCGAACCTTTAACTAACACTACTGTGCCCGGTTCTGTTACCGAGCGGACAAACTCGCCGGCTTCGATAGCATTGCGTGCCACATGCACCTGACAGCCCATTGAGCGAGCCGCTGGCGCTAGATATTGCGTCGCCGCTACACCGACTACTACCACCCACGACAATAAGTTAGGATCGCACATTCGACCAAGTTTCTCATGCTCTGCCTGACTGCTACCACCTAACTCGCGCATATCACCAAGCACTGCTATACGACTCGGCACATCAGCAAAATTATACAATGTTCGTATAGCCGCCTGTGCCGCTGCCGGGCTAGAATTGTAAGTGTCATCAATAATCGTCACGCCGTCTATGCCGCGCAGCAAATTCATCCGCCCCGGCACTGGCTTGATAAGTGACAACCCGCGCATAATATCTTCTATCGGCAAGCCAAGCATCATCGCCGCACCAACCGCGCCGATAATCGGGCGTAAGCTATGCTCGCCTACCACTTTGAGGGTTGCCGGAAAACTAACGTCGTTCGGCGCAATAATCGTACCGCTATAGCCATTCTCGTCAAGTTGTTGTTGCTCGAAACGAAACTCCGCTAAGCCGGTTGTGCCGTAAGTGCTGAAATTAGCCGACTCCAAAAAATCCGCAAAGCGGCCATCAATGTCATCGCGGTTAATCAGCGTGTACTCAGAGAATTTAGCGACAAACAGCTCTTCCTGGGCGACATGCTCAATTGAACCGAAGAACTCCATGTGCTCGGGTGTAACTGCTGTGACCAATGCAATATTTGGCCGCAAATAAGCACCAAAATCCATCATCTCGCCAGGATGATCGACACCTAATTCTTGAATGATTACATCGACATCCGCCGGACTATAAACCCGCCGGTGAGCAGCGCGAAAAACCCCTAGCCAAGCCAATGGGCTATGCAACCGTTCTGGCAGATTGATCCCGAGGATCGCTAACGGCGCTGACACTTCTGAATTGTGGTTGCCTTCGTGCATGCGAACACGAAACCGCTGCGACAACAAATCGCCGAGAGCCCGCTTGGTGCTGGTTTTGCCAACGCTACCGGCAACGACGATTAGTTTGACGTGAGGATGCAATTCAAAATACTTAACGACGTATTTCTGGAGTTTCTTCTTGACATACTTTTTGAACATATTTATATCATACCGTATGCGGTTAATAAATTGAAATAACAATTACTCTAGCACCCCGAAACCGCGAATCGGGCCCCCACTATTGATATCGAATTGCTGAATGTGAATAGCGCCGCCTTCATTACCACCGATAGTCGTCACTTTACCATTATCATATTTGAGCACAAAATTAACATGTTCGCCATGGCGGCTAGAAGTGTCATACATAATCGTGTCACCTGGCCGCGGCTGGTAACCGCTATCGTTAGCGCGAAATTTGCCAGCGTTGCGATAATAGGCTTCCAAGCTGCGCACACCGGGAATCCGCCACCCGCCAGAGTGTGGATTGACCAGCGGCGCGCCAGCCTGGCGATCGACCCAGCTGACAAAATTAGCACACCAATCTTGTTGTTCGCCCTGGCTGTAGAACGTACCTGGCTGCGGATTGTCGAATTGCTGGCGGAGGATCTTGACAACGCGAGCACGCAGCGGCGACAACTTATCTGTCTGAATGTCAGGAAATTGCTCGCGCGGCATTGTCTGATATGAAGTATCAGAACGCCGACCGCCAAACTTACTCAATGCTACGTACGCAACCACGCAGATTATAGCAATTATTATCACCAGACTAAATCCAAATATAACTGGCCCGCGCCATGATGATTTTTTCTGCTGAATATGCATATCATCATTATAATGAACTCGCCAAAGAAAAACACCCTCCGGCTGGGGAGAGTGCTTTGCTGGTGGCTCCTACTAGACTCGAACTAGTGACACAAGGCTCTTCAGGCCTCTGCTCTACCAACTGAGCTAAAGAGCCACGCTCGCCCCATAATTGTACTAAAATTATCGCTAGCTGACAAGAGAAAGAAATCGTAAAACGCCGTAGGAGATGTAATTTTACTTAGTGATGATGGTATTCATGAGTAAGCGCATGACCTTTGCTGTGTAGCAGCAAATAACGATTTACCGGAAAAGCTACTACAAACGCCGCCACAAAACACGCAATGCGACTAATCCAATAGATCGGATGCGCTAAATCCTTGTCCATAGCGCCAGGAATTATAAGCATAATAAGATTATCGGTAAGAGTCATGGTCAAGATCGACAACGTATCAGCAGCAAATACTAATTTCAAAGCATCAATAAATAGTAACTTAGCGCGCAGTAGCGGAATAGTCGAAACAATATAGCCCGACACAAATGACAAAACGCCTGCAAGAATCACTGTACTGTGAGGTTCAAATCCAATATGCGTACCAATAGTTACACCCGCCAATTCACCAATCGCGCAACCAATCAGACAATGGAACGTAGCGCTAACCGTCATCTTGTTAATTGAATTGTGCGTATGATGTGAACGGTGGTGCTTGTTGTTATTACAGCTATCGCAATTCACGATCTACCTCGTATGTTATGTAATTCATATAGGCTTAATAGCTCATCGATAGCTTTTTCGTGCTGCTGCTTGTCGTTTGAAGAAAGTCTCTGCGTGGTATGGGTGCGCAAGTGATTCTCTAGAATAAGTTTGTTAAGTGAAGCTAATGATCGCTGCATGGCCAAACTTTGCGTTAATAAATTTATACAGTATTCATCGTCGACTATATGCTGCTCGAGTGCTTTCATTTGCCCCTGAATTATCTTGATTCGATGTAACAATCTGCATTTTATACTAGCTATCATAAAATATATTTTAATACCCCTTGGGGGTATTAGTCAAGCACAAGATAGTGCTGTCACCTATCCTTAACCTTTCAAGGTTTTCGCAACAAGACCTTGCGAACATGCTAAAACTTTGCTATTATAGCCTGTAGACAGTGCGCGGGTTTAGCTCAGCTGTTAGAGCGCTTCCTTGCCATGGAAGAGGCCAGGAGTTAGAATCTCCTAACCCGCACCATCACGAACTAGACGCCTTGGCGTCTTTTTTATATAATCGGGTTAGCGCGGGTATCGTATAGCGGTCATTATGTATGCTTCCCAAGCATGAGATGAGGGTTCGACTCCCTCTACCCGCACCAATATAGATTAGCAAATGTCCACTAATAGGCGTTGCATGATTGTTAATCTAAATCGTTCATTATACTATCGACAATCTACCGTCCCGCACGAGTTCTTGCGTGTGTTGGTTGAAGGTATCTTGTGATCTTTCTAGAAATTTTTCAATTTGCGAAAATGTCAACTCTGTATCTCCTACTTTTATAGCATCAATATCAAATCCTACATGAACGAGGAGCCCATCACCAATACCAAGTTTTTTGGCGCGCTTTTCTCGACGTTCTTTGTTGTTCTCTGAATTATCGTCAAATATATTATCGCATATGTCATGACGTATATGATTTCTCATATTTAGAATAGTTTGACTCAGTTCGTCCTTTTTACCTTCAATTTTATTCTTATATTTATTTATGGCGTTAAGATGTTCTAGTATATTGGATGCTTCGTAAAGACATGAACAACAATATCTCATTTCACGAGTCTCTTCTAGACTACGATAGGCTGATTTATATCTGTTAAGTGTATGGTATACATCACTTATCTCTAAGCTAGCGATAAAGGCAAGCATCTCGTTATTGACACTGTTATTGTGATTGTCTAGCTTGTATATTTTAATGCCAGCGTGCATTCCTCTAGCCATATTTTATATAAACTAGACCGTTGTTTAATCCCGCCGCTCTACCGCGATCGTGCACTGCGCCATCAACGCCACCGCCGCGCCGAGTGCTGCAAGTGTCGGTAGTAATAATGCGCCTACCACGCCAGCAGTGACTGGGAATTCCATGATACTTTCGCCTTTTTCATTCTTGATGATGACGCGGCGGACGTTGCCTTCTTTGATGAGTTGCTTGACCTTCTCGACAACTTGATCGCTGTTAACACTAAATTCTTCGGTGCGGTTTTGTTCGCTCATGGTTACTCCTTACTTTTTATTCCCGCGAATGGCATCGATCAGCTCAATCGGGAAGAGCATCATCGTTTTCTGGCTTGGTTCGGTGGAGATGCGCTCGAGGGTATTCAAGGTGCGCAGGTTAATCGCTCCTTGAGTCGACGCCAGGATTTTGGCGGCTTGTGCCAGCGTCTCGGCGGCAGCTTTTTCACCATCGGCGTTGATGATGTTGGCGCGGCGCTCGCGCTCAGCTTCGGCTTGTTTGGCCATGGCGCGCTTCATGTCGCTCGGTAGTTCGATATTTTGGATTTTAACGTTTTCGACGTCGATGCCCCATTTATCAGTCTCAGCGTCGACAATCTCTTTGATCTGCTGCGAAATCTCCTCGCGCTTGGCCAAGAGGTCATCCATATCGACATTACCAGTTACATCGCGCAGGGCAGCCTGAGCAAACTGGCTGGTGGCATAGATATAATTGGTGGTCTCCAGCACCGCTTTTGGCGCGTTAACCACCCGGAAGTACACTACCGCGTCAACGCCGACCGTGACATTGTCTTTAGTGATAACCTCTTGCTTCGGCACGTCAATCGGCGTCGAGCGCACATCGACCATCGTCATTGTCTGGAAAATTGGCACCACCACGCGCAGACCCGGCTCACGCATGCCAGTGAATTTACCAAGCGTCAGCACCACGCCGCGCTGGTATTGGTTGACTACCTTAATACCGCTCAGCACGAAAACCACTAAAACGACCGCTACGATAATTATTTCCATATATACCTCCTGTCTATGATTCTATTTTAGCATTGTATAGCATATAAATACACAAAATTTGACAACTATACCTTGCCTAGACATAGCAAATGGAATGAAGGATATGGAGAGTTTTGGACTGAAATATTAATCTAATCCCTTTCTTCGTCTACTCGAATAAACTTTTCATCGTTTCTAGGCATTGCTTCTTCATTGTCAATAAATCTCTCGACCCTCATGCTCAAATCGTATTTTTCTCTTAACCTCATGATTTTAGCCATAGTTCGGGATTGATGATGCTCGTCTAACGCCTTTTGGTTTTCTCATCGGTCAATCAAAAGAACCGTTTCCTGATCGTCAATAGGCAAAAAATATTCATATTTAGATTTCCTTTCTTTTGACGAACTTCCGAGACAATGCCACTAGAGATCATCTCTGATGCAAATTCCTTAGCAGCATTTCCTCGCCCTGTGTAGTAAATGTTAATTGTCATCGACATACGTGTATCTCCTGCCATTTATAAAATTTATTACATTAGACCTAAAAATATTTTCTTCGTTTGCTTGACCAAGCTTTAAAGATTGTATCGCTTTTATTATCTCTTCTGTTGCGCCCGCTGGATTAATCCCGAGAGGTACATCCGTCCCGAATAAGACATGTTCTATACCAAAATAATAGATGGCAAGTTCTATGGCCTTCGGATTTCCTAGTAGTGCAGCTGCACCAACTCCTCATTTCCTGCCTTGCATAAACTGAAAGCTTGTATAGGACTTGCGTAATCTTCTGGATTAATATTAACGCGTTTTATAAAGGGGAGCTTATTAGGAATACTGGCATCAATGACTAGCATTTTTTGTAAAAATTGTTTGGTAGCACATGAGCAAAGGCATCAATTTTTTCCACTAAACTATACCTTTACTTTTCCTACACTTGTCATACTATTATATCTTCTCTGATATTGTAGCAATACCATCTTTACTCCTCGATGAATCTAGAGATAAAATCAAGTCGACGAATCCGCTATCATTGATAATTGAATAAAAGATAAGAACAAATAGGTATAGCTTACTGCGATGGATTAGTGCATGCGCTATAATAAGACCATGAATCGACAACCCCTGGCCGAACAGATGCGGCCGCAAACATTGGACGAGGTGATTGGGCAGAGCCATTTACTGGGCGAGGGCGAGCTGCTACGGCAAATTGTGGGGCGCGGCGAGCCGGTCAGCTTGATCTTGTGGGGGCCGCCGGGAACCGGCAAGACGACGCTAGCGCGAATCATCGCTCGCGAGGTGAAGGCAGAGTTTGTTGAACTGTCGGCAGTTACCAGCGGCAAAAAGGACGTCGAGCGGGTGATTGAACACGCCCGGCAAAATTGGAATCTGGGCCTCAGGACGATTTTGTTTGTCGATGAAATCCACCGTTTCAACAAGGCGCAGCAAGACGCCTTCCTGCCGCATGTCGAGAGCGGGCTGATTACGCTGATTGGCGCTACCACGGAAAATCCCAGCTTTGAGGTGATCACGCCACTGCTTTCCCGGACGCGCGTGCTGGTGTTGCATCAGCTGACGAATGACGAAATTATACTGGTGCTGAAGCGGGCGCTGAAAGTTCTGAAAAAGACCAAAAGTGTTACACCAAAGGCTTTGGATTATCTGGCGGAATTGGCCGACGGCGACGCGCGAGTGGCGCTGGGAAATTTGGAATTAGCGCTCAGTTTTGGCGGCAAAGTTACGCCGGAGGTCGTCAAAGCAGCGGCTCAGCGGCGGCTGCCTGGCTATGATAAGAAAGGCGACGCTCATTATGACGTCATCTCGGCGTTCATCAAATCGTTGCGCGGTAGCGATGCGGTAGCTGCGGCGTATTATTTGGCGCGGATGATTGACGCTGGCGAAGATCCGAAGTTCATTGCTCGGCGGATGGTGATTTTTGCCAGCGAAGATATTGGGCTGGCGGGTAACGGCGCGCTGAGCCTGGCGGTGGCGACGTTTGAAGCAGTCGAGCTTGTTGGTTTGCCAGAAGCGCGGTATAATTTATTCCATTGCGCCATCGCCCTGGCGCGCAGCCAGAAGTCGCGCGAAATTACCGATTTGATGAACGACGCTATTGCTCTGGCTCGCAAGTATCCTAATTCACCCGTGCCGCTGCACCTGCGCAATTCTCCGACCAAGCTGATGAAAGACCTCGGCTACAACAAAGGCTATAAGTGGCAAGCTGGCTTCCAGCACGAAAAAGGCTTCTTACCAGAGGATATTAAGAAAGATTAAACTAATTAACAAACCATATTTTTACATATTTAATTTTACAAGTAATCAATAAATCATTCACCACATTCGACTAGCACACCTTCGTACGGGCGCAATGTCACAAAATCGTCTTCGTCAACATCAGGATAATCAACAGGGTGTGTCGTACACAATATGCTATCCGCATGCGGCAACTTCACACGACGTGTTTCCTTACTAAAATTCATAGCCACAAGAACACGCTGTTTTCCAGGCGTCCAACGTGCATAAGCGAAAATATCCTTATCGGTACCGCTAAGCGGCTCATACTCGCCGGTGCGCAAGATTTGGTAGCGGCTACGCAGCGTCAATAAGCGGCGGTACAGCGCTAGGAAAGAATCTGGCTCCTGCTGCTCAAGCTCGACATTAACATTTTTACAAGCGGTGTTAACCGGCAGCCATGGCTTCGCCGTGCTAAAGCCAGCGTTATCGTTCTCATCAGGCGTCCACTGCATTGGCGTGCGCTCTGGGTCGCGCCCGATCGACTCGTCGTTATTATGGCTAAAGACCGAATTGTCCTGAATCTGGTCAAAGCGAATCGGTGTGTTGCTCATGCCAATTTCATCGCCGTAATACACCACCGGCAGCCCCGGCAAAGTCAGCTGCATCAGCGCGATTAGCCGCGCTTGCTCCTCGCCGCCGAACCGCGTAACAATGCGCGATTGGTCGTGATTACTGAAGCAATAAACTGGCGTGTGGATGTCAGGGTTGATCATGCCCTGGAATTCGTTGACGATTGTACTTATTGATTCAGCGTTGAACTTGGCGTGCAAACCTTCGAAATTGAACGGCATCGACACCTTCGGATTGACACCGTAAAAGCCCAAGTACTGTTCGCTTGTGCTGTAGTTCTCGTCCGGATAATCCTCGAACACCATAATGCGATTCGGATAAGAAGCCACCACATCGGTCAGCTCGCGCAAGTACGGGAAGAGATTTTTCCAGAAACGGCTGTATTTGTGCTGCAAATCGTCAAATTGTGTTGGCGGTTTTTTGCCTTTGTAGTGCTTTGCAATTGGGTCATCGCGCAGCTCCGGATCTTTGCTAATCCAGCGCACCGCGTCAGCGCGAAAACCGTCGACGCCTAAATCCAGCCAAAAGCGCAGCACCTTTTGCATTTCGGCGCGTACTGCCGGATTATCCCAGTTGAGATCTGGCTGCTCTTTCAAGAATGTATGCAGATAATATTGCTGACGTCCCTCGTGCCACTGCCAAGCGCTGCCGCCGAAAATACTCAGCCAATTGTTTGGCGGCGAACCGTCGGCGCGCGCATCGCGCCAAGTGTAAAAATCGCTTTTGCTGTTATCGCGGGACGATTGCGACTCAATAAACCACGGATGCTGTTCGCTGGTGTGATTCGGCACAAAATCAATCATTACTTTAATATCGCGCTGATGCGCCTTTTTGATCAACTCTTTGAAATCGTCAAGCGAGCCGTAAATCGGATCAATATCGCAATAATCCGCCACATCGTAGCCCATGTCGGCTTGCGGCGACGGATAAAATGGTGAAAACCAAATCGCATCAATGCCGAGCGACTTATCACCACTCTTAATGTAATCAAGCTTGTCAATCACGCCGCGCAAATCGCCGATACCATCGCCGTTGGAATCCATGAACGACCGCGGATAAATCTGATAGAATGCGTTAACATCGCACCACTTCTCCGCCATAATCTACCTCTTCTGATCGTCTTTAAGCGCTGCGTATACACCATTAGTCCAGCCGAATCCATCCTGTACTGGATACTCGCCGCCAGCACCAGCACGTATGTTAACAACGTCATATTTCTCAAGCATTTTTTGCGTCTCGACAAAAACCAACTCGTTTAGTTCTAGCCAACGATCACGAATTGTCTCCGCTAATTCATCATAACCATAATTACGCAGCCCAACGATAGCTACCCATTGCAGTGGCGCCCAACCATTTGGCGAATCCCATTGCTGCTTATTGTCAATCAAAGTAGTCACCAAACCACCGCGGCACAAAAAATCCTTTTCGAGACGTTCAGCCACCGCCTGCGCCTGATCATTCGTCGCCACACCAGCAAACAGCGGAAACACACCTGCCAACGTCAATCGCCCTGATACGTGTCCTGTGGTGATCTTGTAGTCTTCAAAAAAGTTTGACTTCGAATTCCAACAATAATGCCGAATCGCTGCCGCTCGCCTCTTGGCCGCTACTTCGAAACGTCGCGCCAGAGAACGTTGCTTTATAACTGAATATGCTTCAGCAATAGTTTTTTCTAGCTGGTAGAGTAAACAGTTTAAATCAACCGCCACATAGTTAGTCGTTTCGATAGTACGTATATCGTCGACATCAGCGAACCAGCGACTACTAAAATCCCAGCCACTTTCAGCTGCTGCCCTCAAATCCAAAAAGATACGATTTTTGTTAGCGCTATTTGCTTCGTCGGCAGTGATCAAGTCTTCTCGATGCGATTCCGGTCGAGGAGTAGAACGATTGTCATAATAACGATTAAGTATGGTGCCATCCGGCATAGCAACAGCACGCAAATACGCCGAGTATTCGACGCTCTTAGCTGCTTCTTTTTTACCCTTCATCCAGAAACGATACTCCGATAACATACTAGGCAAGAACTCGGTAAAAGTTCTAGCCCGCCCGTTATGCTCAGCCAGCAAACGTACCATATTAGAAAAGAAAGGCGGCTGCGAACGGCTTAAGAAATAAGTACGATTGGCCGTCGGTATCATGCCTAGCTTACGAAGCATATAAGAATAGTTGCGCACCATACCATATATTAAGTCCCACTCGCCATCAGCAGCCAATCCCTGCATAGTAAAATACGTGTCCCAATAAAATTGCTCGTCGAACCGTCCGCCAGGCGTAATATAAGCATACGGCAACGATATAAGGGATCCACGATCCCGCCTATTGCTACGCCGCAGAACACCCCACAAATTAGTAACGTGTTCCCGCGCCGTCGTAGTATTGGTCGGCTGATAGTTGGGGGCCGGATACTGCGGAGCTAAAAAATTCTGGTCGATAAATTGCGCTAAATCAAAGTCAGGTTTTTGACGTTGTTTGCGATAAGCTTTCATGATAGATTTCACCTTGCCTATCGGACGCATATCGACAAATGTTTTACCGTCATCATAAATACGCTGCCGCTGAACAGCATCGAATAGTTCGCGCAGAGCTTCGTCTGGCGGGTCAGGCATCGGCAGCACTGTACCAACCGTATTGACGACAGCAGTCTTGGCGCTATTCTTAGTTTTTTTGACAGCCCTCGAATAAAGCTGCGACGGTTTCTTAGCTTTCATCTCTATTAATTATAGAGACTAGTTCACGTTTGTTCAATAGCGATAATGGTTTTTCTTGCGCTATTTTTTATTAGCGCGCTTACGCTGGTTGGCGTCAAGTAATTTCTTACGCAAGCGCAAAGATTTCGGCGTAACTTCTAGTAGCTCATCATCCTCAATAAAGTCGATCGATTGTTCTAGGCTTAGTTGCGTATACGGAGTTAACTGAACTGTACCGTCGCTTGATTTACTGCGCATATTAGTTAGATGCTTAGACTTACAGACATTAATCTCCATATCTTCCTGACGATTATTAAGACCAACTATCATACCAGCATAAACTTCTGCACCCGGACCGACAAATAGTTCACCACGACTCTCGGCGTTTTCTAATGCATACGGCGTAGTAGTACCCGGCTCAAAAGCAATCAGAACACCGCTTCGCACTGACGATAGTTCACCGCCGACCTTCTGATAACCGTGTGGTAAATTATACATAATCACCGTACCTTTAGTCTCAGTTAGTAGTGTATTGCGCAGACCAATTAGTGCACGCGTCGTAATAATATAGGTCATTCGCGCCGCACCACTGGACGCTTGCTCTTGCTTGACAAGCTCAGCCTTACGCTTGCCCAGCTCTTGGCTAACAGTACCAACGAATTCTTGGCCAACTTCAATTAGCAGCTCCTCGACCGGCTCCTTCTTGACACCATCTTCTACAATCGTAACAACTTCCGGCCGGCCAACTTCAAATTCGTAACCCTCACGACGCATCGCTTCAATCAACACGCTCAAATGCAGCTCTCCACGCCCTGAAACAACAAAGCCAATTCCGTCCTCGCGTACTCGTAATGCTACGTTAGTCTCTAGCTCGCGAGCCAGCCGGTCGCCAATTTGTCGCGACGTAGTAAACTCGCCTTCGCGACCTTTCATTGGGCTTGTATTTGGGCCTAAATACATACTAACTGTCGGCGCCTCGACTTCCATCACCGGCAAAGCTTCTGGCGCCGCTCGATCGGCTAATGTTTCACCAATGCGAACTTCATCTACTCCAACAATATAGACAATGTCACCAGCACCAGCCTCTTCGACCTCTTCTTTATCTAAACCTTGGCTAATGAATAATTTATCAATTTTAGCATTCTGCACTGTACCATTGGTCTTTATTAAGACAATCGGTAAGTTGCGTCGCGCCTTGCCTCGATAAATTCGCCCGATAGCATACTTGCCGAGAAAATTATCATATTGCAGCGCTGTCACTAGCATCTGGAATAAACCGTCTGCAACTTGCGGCGCCGGAATCTGTTCTATAATAGCCCGAAAAATCGGCTCCAAGCTAGCCAAATCGTTTGGGTCATCTGGCATGTCTATCCATGCTTTTCCATCTCGGGCTACCGCATAATAAATAGGATAGCTCAATTGCGATTCATCGGTCGCCAATTCCAAAAACAGATCGTCCAGCTCATCTTTGACTTCGGCAATCCGCCGTGCTGGTTTGTCAATCTTATTGATAACCACCACTGGCTTAAGGCCTAATTCTAGCGCCTTGCTCAACACAAATTTAGTTTGCGGCATAGGTCCTTCTTGTGCGTCAACTATCAGCAGCGCACCATCTGCCATATTTAGAGTCCGCTCGACTTCTCCAGAAAAATCAGCGTGACCCGGGGTATCAATTATGTTAATTTTGTAGGTACCAGCGGCGGCATTAAACTCATCACTAGCCGCACCATCATATTCATAGTACACCGTTGTCTGCTTGGCTGTAATAGTAATACCGCGCTCGCGCTCTTGGTCGCCAGAATCCATGATAAGCTCCTGATGCATCTCGGCTTGATTGTTGCGAAAGGTATTAGACTGCTTGAGCAATCCATCCAACAGCGTTGTCTTACCGTGGTCAACGTGAGCAATGATAGCGATATTGCGAATAAACTTTGGTTCTTTCATAAAAATATGGTCAGATTACGACCAACCTTCCTTCGTCTGACATATTATATCACAATTATGTAGATTGTCTCGCTGAACGCACAATTGCCTTGTCTAATCGCTCTTGACTAACTTGCATTTCACGCATTCTGTTATCTGCGGGTAGATGATAATATGTTCGTGCGCACAAGGATACAAACAACGCACGGGCAGCCATTTCTTGGCTAATTGCGTGCCGACCCTGACGCTCAAGATAATACACATCAGGCAAAGGCGTATTATCATGAAAACCAAAAGCATCAGCTCCATCAAAATACATACCAGGCATTTGCGAAGATATCTCACATGGTAGAGTTCGCATGTAAGCGGCGTATAAAGACTGGTGATGACCCTGATCGGCTACCGCTATGTCGAATTCATCTAATTCAGCAGAGTGAAACGCTAACCCTATGGGCGTATTCTCTATAGACGACGAAGGCTTAATGCTGAAAACGCCGACATTTATTATCTTCTTCTCGGACACAACTGGCTTATTATAACACTAATTTATGATTTTTACAACTTCTTACAGTTCGCTCGTTGCTAAGGAATGGTTGCTGTGATATGCCCGCGCCATCCGCAAAGCCATACGCGCCGCCGGTCCAGCGACCAATATCTGCCACCAAAAAGCCATGCAGAAATTAACCGGCCATGCAGCAGCGAAACGTGTTGGCAGCTCGGGTAGAGGCGTGCCCGCCAGCACCAGCCCAATCAAGCTCATCACTAGCGACATGCCAGTCACCATGCAAACCGTTTGCGCCAGGGCACGAGCTTTCGGACTGTCTTTCTCCTGGACGAAACGCTTCATGGCTTTGTGTGCCAAACTTGACACTACCAAGCCTTCAACTAGCATGACAATTGCGAATATGATTGGCTGTAGCAGCAATGCTCGCCCGAGCGACTCCATCGAAGCGCCGGCGTGCAGAAACATATTGAACAAATTCATAAACAGTGACATAGTGAACGCCATCACTGTGCCGTAAAAGATTCCTTCGCGTTTGTTGCGGGACATAATTCCTCCTTTGATTAATGATTTTTGGCAACAAAAAAGTTGCGCTTCTTTGGTGCAACTAGGGTGTTTTTCTTGACAGCATTACACCTTTGCTAGCGGCTTCGGCGAACTTCAACCGCGACAAAAGCAACGTATTGACCTCTGAAGAGTTTAGCAGGGACTGTGGGGTTTGTCAATGTTCGCTATATTCTACAACAGCACTCAATTAGCGCTTTATTACTTTCGAATGGTATAATCAAATATGTAGGAGAAAGGACTTATAACTTCATGTCTCAAGCATCACAATCACCTCTGCAATTATACAAATTTTGCCCAAAATGCGGCGGTAAATTTATCCATCGCGGCGGCAATCATCTGAAATGTCAAGACTGCGATTATAGCTATTTTGTCAATCAGGCGCCGACTGCCGGAGTGATTATTTTTAATAGCGAGGGCAAGGTGATGATGGCTAAGCGAAAGTTTGAGCCGAAAAAAGGAACATGGCAGTCAATCGGCGGATTTGTCGGATTAGATGAATCTTTGGAAGAAGCCGCCGTGCGCGAGGCTAAAGAGGAGCTTGGCGTGAATATAGAAATAGATAATTATCTAGGCAGCTTTCCTGAGATTTATGAGTTTGGCGGAGTTGCCGTGCCATTTTTAGCAATTTACTTTACTGCAAAGATTATCGATGGAAATCCGAAACCAAATGATGACGTAGCGGAAATTGACTATTTTACACGCGACGAGCTGCAAAAATTAGATATTACTTATCCTGCGCTGCGTGAATTATTGCTTGCAAGAATGTCTTGTAATTAGCATATAGTTAGCTATAAACAGATTTAACAAGCTGAGCAAACTTTTTAGTAGGGACGCTCTCAATGCAGACATTGGAATGCTCTAATATCTCTGATTGTTCAATGTGATCATTTGTTAGCGTCAGGTTATCTGGCAGTTTATTGGTGATTTGCATTGCTTGCATTAGTTCGCACAATGCATAACATCCAACAAGCAATATCTTCGGCGTTATGCGCCGCGCGCCAGGCTGTATTCGTTCTTTAATACTGCCTCTATCGTATCAAGCGCAGACTACGGAGTTGAGTTTGTCGCAATTCCAACCTCTCGTGATCATATCTACTATTGATGTTCCATCGGCGCGGCAAATCCGCTCATTATCTTGAAGCGGCCGTAAATATTTATGGTTACCGCCGCGCTGCAGAGTTAAATCATATTGTATGACGTCGCCAATAGAAATACGGCTGATTATTCCAAGTATTGCCCACTTTCTGGCGGCATACTTATCAGGCTGAAGCTGGCGCGCCTCTAGGTCCCTCGAACATTTCAGCCATAAATTGGTGGAGATAGAGGGACTCAAACCCTCGACCTCAGCAATGCGAATGCTGCGCTCTATCAACTGAGCTATATCCCCATGTGCTTGTGGCATCAGATTAAAAATAAATTCAACCAAGCGACATCGACTGATAACGGGTAGCGTGGTGGACCTTGCAGGGCTTGAACCTGCGACCTCACGAATGTGAATCGTGCGCTCTAGCCAACTGAGCTAAAGGTCCATGTGGTGGAGCATACCAGATTCGAACTGGTCACCTCTTCGCTGCCAGCGAAGCGCTCTAGCCAAATGAGCTAATGCCCCATGCACATGCTCTTACAATATCAAAAAATCGCCACAATTTCTAGTGGCGATTCGTGCTGTTACGCGCCCACCCGGGGCACGGTGTTGGTGTAATGTTTGTTTTTCGCAACAGGGCGGCCCCATTGCGTACCAGCATAAGCATATTATTGCGCAAATGTCGATAAATTGCAAGCGCTTATTCAATTTGGCTGGCAAACATTTTGTAGAATTCGCCGCGCTGCCACACCAATTCATCGATACCGCCCTGCTCGACAATCGACCAGCATAACTCTGCAAGCTATTCCATGCCGCCAAAACAGCTCCCAAAACTACAGTTGCCGCGACACACCAGGTAGCTTGCAACCCGACACTGCCCGCTCGTCACCAGCGGCTACCGCGCCGAAAGCTTTTAACGTTTCGACGAATGATAGCTTTTTATGCTTTGTCATTACGATTAGCTGTTTTTAGATTTTATTAAGTCAATTATAGCAGAATCAAGACTAGCATCGCTGTGCCAAATTTGCGTTTGTTCAGCGAGTTCCGACAAGTACGATGCGCCAGCAGTATTCTGATGCTGCGCCAGCAAGATTGGCTTACCGCGAGCAATCGCCACGCCAACCTCCATAAGCATACCCTCACTGCGCCGCGGCGAAGTTTGAACGACAAGTACACTATCGCAGCCATTCATTTGCTCAATTGCGCGCAATAAATATTGCCTAGGGCTTGTATAATTTTTCACCGCTGGATCAAAAAGATTGCAATAAGCTTCGCAGCCGTTATTCTCCAGCAAATTAACCACGCGCCGCATCCGTGCCCGGACTCTAGCTTCATCTTCGCCAGTAAACGCGTATGAACAAAATAATTTGTGCTTTTTCATATTATAATTGTAGCACTTGCTAGCAGAAATCAAGCAACCTAGCCACTTGTGCTCCTAATTGTAAACCATTTACCGAACTTCTGCCAATGCTGAAAGTTAATAGAATCAATCTTTTCGCCGCTGTGTCGGCGGGCAAATTCCTCGGCTATTGTTAGTCCGCCGCTGTTTTCCATAGATACAACTTGATTCATTGACGTGCCCTCGCCGCGCGGCTCGTTTATAAATACGCCGCTCTGATCAAACGTAAACAGCTCCAGCTCTTTGCCGTCAAAATACGCCACGACGTCATGCAAGATAATCCGCCTGTCCTTTTTACCGCGCATCAACGCCAAAAAATCATCAGCCGTAAACCAGTTGGCAATATCTTTCATATAGCCGCCCGGAAACCCGTTCAAAGCCGGAATTTCCCAGCTGCTGTCGTTGACCACGACTGGCTTGCCCACCTTTTGGTACGCCGCCTGAACTTTTGCTTTGGTAATTTCCAGCGGATTGTGGTGCTGAATTTCGTCAATATCAATCTGCAGCGTTTCGACAACAATATCGTAGTTTTTCAGCACCGCCGCCGCTTCCTCGATTTTGCGCGGATTACCAGTTACAAATGTAATTTTCTTAGGCATGAGTTAATTCTACTATTTTTTGCCGCAATATTTTAGCACGGCGTTTTGGTGGAATATCAATTTCGCTAAGTGCTTTGGCGATATTTTGCGCTTGGTAAATAATACCGCGCTTATTCAAATCATCAATCCGCGCGCAAATTACTGTATCGCTAATTCCACCACCCTGATCGGCGGTAACGTCAATTATAAATGACGACGAAGTAGAAATATGCCACATTACCCAAACATGTTTACCGATAATAATTTCTTTGCCGCCGCTTGAAAATACCCTGCCAACCGCCAAAGAAAATATCTCATCTGGGAATGCGCGCTGTAATTCTTCAAACAACACCACCGAACTTGGACCGCATTGTCCGGCAGATTTTTCAGTTTCGCCAGGGCAGTGCCATTTTTCGTATAGCGTTTCCGGACACCACGCTAGTTCTAATTTTTTGCGTAACTTCGTAGCAGTCTCTCTAATTTCACGTTCGCGATTTATTGTTTTATCTTTCATATTTTATCAACGCCATCCTCGTAGACCAGCTCGCTTTGGCTAACTTCATAAACATCCCGGTCATTTTTGAAGGTAAAGAATCGCACCGGCTTGTTTTGCTGCTGAGCCTGGATTATTTCCGCCCGCACACCATCAGCAATACTACCAAATACCCACAGCTCATCAGCACGCGCCACCAGCGTATTATTGGCTCGGCGCACTGTGTCGCGCTCAACAGCGTCAAGCAAAAAATAATCGAAGCTAGCGAACGGATTGATCGGCACAGCGCCCTGTTCCAACACAAACTTAATCGCAAAAAAGCGCAGATAAAAATATTTCTTTGACATTGCTGTAAAGACAACTTTGTCGGCAGGCTTGATCGACAGAGCACGGTGCTCTAGATTTGCTGCTGCCGCTTCCTTGATTTTATGCGGATTACTGATGACGAGATTGATATGTTTTGTCATGGGGCTTATTGTAGCACTTTTTATTCCAGAGTGGCGAGAAATTCACGCAACGGGACAAGTGGTTTAATTGTGGCGTACGTGGCTACATCCTCTTTGGCATAAAGTTCGGCGCGCGCTCTGCCACCATAGCCATCCGGGCAGAATATTTTGTCCCAGCCAAAACCGCCGTCACCCGTTGGCTGATTGGCAATTACGCCGTGTAGATCGCCGCGGAACAGCTTGAGTTGCTCGCCGTCATAATAACCAAAGACGCAGGCTGCCGTTGCCGACCGATCGTCAAATCCATCAAGCATTCGGCAGAGATTTTCCAAGCCGTTGGACACCTCGACGAAAAACTTAATGAACGGACCAGGCAAACCGCCGAGCGCTGTAAACCCAAGTGCCACATCTTCAACCAAAACCGGGCACTTGGCAATTGCATACGCTTGGCGAACTTTATGCTCGACGATTTCTTCCAAGCTGGTTGATTGGATCTCTTCCAGATTGATTGAGTTATGTGTTAGCGGCAATCCCAGCACGCGCGACAAATAGTCCGCTTTATGCTGATTGCCAGTAATGAACGCTACTTGTTTAGTCATATGATCCTCTTAATTTGTGCTTCCTTCGATCTTTTTCTCGCGATATTTTTCTGGCTGGGCGCGAAAAACTTCCACCCATTTACTGTCGTCTCTCAGATCGTTATATTCAATGTAGTAGCGTCTGTCGAAACCGCCTTTGCTCTGTTTCTTGCGCGCCATTTCTGCTTGGACTTGCTCGACAGAAAAATCAAAATCTTGGCGCAGCGCATCAACCAATTCTTTGAGCGATTCATCGCGCTGATTGTCACCCGGTGGGATTTCATCTGCTTCTTCATGAATTTTGTGCACCAATTCGCGGCGGAACTCTTGTTTATCTAACTCGCGACACTCAGTATGTAAAACTCCAGGATCGTCCAAGCATTTTTTAGTTACTTTATCGCGAACAAGTTTTTGTAGATAGAATCTAATCATGACAACAACTTTACAGTTTAATGTGATGTTTCTTATAGAATAGCCTCGCTGATTGTTCAATCTCTCGCTGACGTGATTTACCGCGAACTTCGATATCTAGATGCGTACAAACAATACTACTAGTCGCAAAAATTTTTACGTTTGCTTCTCGCAAACGATGCGCCAAATCCTGACCTTCGTGGTAGCGAAATTCCGTATCATAACCGCCAATTCTCTGGAAGTCATCAACTCGCAAAGCGAAGCTGCCTTCAGCTACCCAATCAACTTGGCGATCATTCGTTACCTTTTCGCCCCAAATCCATGGATAATCCCAGCCATTCTGGCATAATGCCTGTCGATCGTTAGATCCTGTAGCACGCATAAATTCTTGATCTCGGCGCGGATGCATCTCGTGTCCATAGTTCCAGGCCATTGGCATACCGTTTGGATACAAAATTGTACCACCCAACATGATGTGATTATCGCCAGTGAATTTGCGGCGCAAAATTTCTGGTACGTTCAGAGTTTCAATCCTCATGTCGCAGTCCAAGAACCAAACGATACCCGTTCTGCCAAGTTGTAAGAAACGATTACGATTGCCGCCCGCACCAAGGTTGATTTCACCAAAAATAAATGAAACCGTTGGAAATTCACTTGCTATAGTTTGAACAGCTTCGATATCTGCAGAATGGTCGTCAAGCACAGTAACACTATCGAAATTTTGAGTGACTGACTGCGCCAAGAGACTCCTCAAGGCAGCTGGCGCGTTATAGTGTGGAATTGCTAGGTTAATTTGCATGAGGTTATGTCTTCCTCGTTTATCATTCGACAAAATATTGCGTATATGTTATCCACGTCCAATTATATCAGCACAATCATTATGATACAATTTGGCGAAAACAACAACCGATTTTACTAGCCCAAACAATAGTGTTACACTAAAGATATGTTTGAACCTAGTACACTCGCTTTTATTTGTATTTTTCTGTTTATGATACACGAGTTTGAAGAGATTGTTTGCGTTCGCCCATACATGCAAAGAAACGGAAAAGACAAAAGGTTTACGAATGAGATGTTTATTGCTGGCGGCAATAAAGTCTATCCATCGACAGAAAGTATCGCTCTGATGATCAGCGAAGAATTTATACTTTCTTGTATAATTCTGTTCATAGGCATCATCGCAAATTCAACCGAAATTGTACTAGCACCATTTGTTGGTTTCACTCTGCATCTGATTCCACATGCACTAGAAGCATCACGCTTTCCTGGATGGGCACCAGGTAGCCGCACAGCGGTATTAATGTTATTGCCAGCAATAGCCATTATCGTCGCTGTAATTATGACACAACCTATACAACCAACGCTATTAGCTCTATGGACGATGGTGATCGGCGCAATCTTAGTTTTCAACCTCAGACTGCTGCACTCAATATCAGGACGCTTTGATCAAAAAATTCGCTAAATCTTTTTTATCAATTGTTGGCATTGTACCGCTAAATACAAGCCGTAGCTGGCAGTGGCAACTACGCCACCAATGCTGCTGATAGCAAATACTATTTGCCACGGCGTATCAGAAACAGTTGCTATATAAGCAGCAATTAAAGCTGTGAATATCGGTACTGGCGCTAGAAAATAATCAATTTTTCTATCAAAAATTTTTGCTTGCGGCAAGAAGTGAATACCAACAATCAAAGTCACTGCTGGCATAATATATGCATACTTGCCAAAGATAATTAGCAAAATAATGACAATCCACAGCGGGATGTATGTCCACATACTGAGAATCTGCATCTGCTTGCCAATGCGATTATTTAACTCTGTGAATTTTACGTCAGGTAACTTGGCCGATACACGTACATTGCTGACGCCCTGAAAAATTAACCATATGGCATAGGCTACGAAAAGTGCAAAGCTAGCCCAACCAGCTGCGTCCCAGGCGATACCAAACCAAACAGCATAGGCAAGCATAAATATAGCCATAATAATCGGAAATGGCGCTATGCTTTTAGCTGCGATTATATAATTATTTCTTGTAGTGTTTTCGGTCATAGTGCTCCTCCTTTAATCTATCTTTAGTAAATCCAACAATTCCTGTTCGTTGATGATCTTTGTACCCCGCTGCTCGGCTTTTTTCAGCTTGCTGGCGCCGACTTTACCGCCTGCCACCAAATATGTTGTATCTTTGGCAACAGCGGTTTGGAAGGTGCCGCCCAGAGCGCGGATTTTTTCGGCGGCAGCGTCGCGACCCATCGATTGCAGTGTGCCGGTGATGACGAAACTTTGCCCGAGCAATTGACCAGATTTTTTGCTGAACTGCGGCATCACGCCCAAGGCGGTAAATTTTTCAAGCAGCTTCACGTTATCTTCATCGGCAAACCACGCTACAATTGACTCAGCGACAATTTCACCGACGCCGTCCACTTGGCGCAGTTCGTCAATCATTGCCTTGCTCAAATCCTCAATACTTTCAAAATGATTCGCCAGATCAATCGCCGTCTGTGCGCCAACATGGCGAATACCGAGACCGTACAAAAATCGCTCTAACGCCGGCTGTTTTTTGGCAGCAATAGCATCAATTAGCTTTTGCGCGGAAATCTCAGCGAAGCGATCCAATTCCAATAATTGTTCTTTCTTCAGCAAATAAATATCCGCCAAATCCTGCATCAAGCCAGCGTCAACCAATGCTTCGACATTTTTTTCGCCCAGCGTGTCGATGTCTAATGCACTCTTGGACGCAAAATGCGCCAGCGCCCGCTTCAAAATCAGCGGACCATTCAGACCTTTGGCCCGATACACCGCTTCGCCTACCGGACGAACAAATTCTAATTCTGGATATTGGTGCTTCAACTCTGCCGGATAATCAATCGGCTGGGAATCGGCTGGGCGCAAGTCTTTCAAGACGTTTTCGACCTGCGGAATGATATCGCCCGCCTTGAAAATTACCACTGTGTCGCCACGGCGCACATCCAGCCGGGCAATTTCGTCAGCATTATGCAAGCTGGCGTGCTGCACCGTCGTGCCCGCCACCACCACTGGGTCAAACACCGCTACGGGCGTGGCCGCACCTGTCCGGCCGATGGAAATGACAATATCGCGGACGATGGTGGTGGCTTCTTCGGCGGCATATTTGTAGGCGACTGCGCCGCGCGGATTTTTACCAACCATACCCAAGCTGTCATACAGCGCCCGGTCGTTAATTTTTATCACCAAACCATCGGTATTAAATGGCAAATCGTGGCGCTTTTCGTCCCAATAATTGACGAAATTCATCACATCAGCCAAGTTGGTAAAAACACTTGCCTGCCGATTGCAAGTAATTCCTAACGCCGTCAGCGCCTCGTAAGCAAAACTGTTAGTCGGAACTTCGGATTCGTCATCGCGCAGCGCATCATAACCGCGAAAATGCAGCGGCCGCGCCGCCACCAGCGCCGGGTCAAGCTGGCGAATCGTGCCTGCTGCTAAATTGCGCGGGTTGGCAAATTCCGGCTGACCCGCTGTTTTTTGTTTTTCGTTAAGCTCCGCAAAATTGCGTTTCAGCATGACAATCTCGCCGCGAATTTCCGTCCGCCCGCGCAAAAACTGTTCAAAACCTGGCGTCTCGCGCAGCCGCAATGGTACATTTCTAATCGTTCGTACATTATTCGTCACGTCTTCGCCAACGAAGCTATCGCCGCGGGTCACCGCTTGAGCCAGCACGCCGTCAATATAAATCAGCGCGCACGCCAAACCGTCCATCTTAATATCAGTAAAAAACTCGTGGCGCCGACCCGGCATCAGCTTGTCTGTTCGTTTAATCCACGCTTCGATTTCACTCTTATCAAATACATCATTCAAGCTAACCATTCGCCGCTGGTGGCGTACTTTTTGAAAACCATCCAGCAGCTTATTACCGACTCGCTGAGTCGGGCTATCAAGCGTAATCCATTCCGGATGCTCTACCTCAATTTTCTTCAATTCCGCCATCAAGCTATCGTATACCGCATCGCTGACGCTGGGCTGGTCAAGCACGTAGTATTCGTAGCTGTATTGGTTGAGCAGTTTTTTGATTTCGTCAAGCCGGTTTCGCATCATCTGCTACCACCTTTCTATACAGCAGATAAATATATGCTGCCAGCCAAATAAGCAGCAGCGACATCATAAAGGCACCGGTAAACGGCACTATTGGCACCGATCCTAGCCACTTCCACATCGACGATAGCCAACGCTCTAACATCACTATCGTTATCATTACTGCACACCATATAATAGAGCTATAAGTAAGCGCCCATATCAACCGCAACATGATCCGTAACCGCCGCCCGATCACTAAGTCGCCAGCGGCTCTAATAGCACGCATCGGATACATACCTGGTAAAGCCACCACCACCAGCGCAACAATAGTACTCGTTATCCAATAGAGAACAAGTGCAATTACGCTCGCCGCCAGCAAGCCAAACAACATCATTCCGAAGCCTTCAGTCAATATATGTACCGACACCAGCGCCGAGTAAATTATCGCCATAATGCCAATTGGCGACAACTGAATCAACAAAACCACCAGTATAACCGATGTCGATATTAACGGCGCGCCAGCGTTATATAAGCCATCACGCAACTTAGGCTTGAATCCAAGCAGCAACTCCCGCAGCAGCCACACTGTCGTCAACCAAACCAATAAAATCAGCAGCGCCAATATAACACCTTGCTCAGCCCTCAATGAACTCGTGTCAATCGCTAACGACGAGAAAGCTAGTAGTCCAGCATTCAGCAGGTTGTTCACACCGCCATCAAAAACCTTGCCGATCGATTCAGACATCAACTTGCCAATCGAATCATAAGTTGATTGGTTAGTTATAGTTCCCAAAAAAATCATCATCGACGCACACAAAACCGCCAACGACAAGAATAGTCTTTTGCGTTTCAATAGCGTGCAGTTAACGTAGCTAGTGAAAGCAATGTAACTTGGTAATCGCAAACTGCGACGATAATCGCGACGACGAGTCCGCCGAAAACTACGGTGTGGGCGACGCTGCAAAAATTGTACGCTGCGAAAATGCAACGCATACCAGCGCCATACTAGCCAATCAAGAAATGCGAGCCACTGCCGTTCTGGGGTGTCAGGTTTTTTTCTTCGTGTCATAGCTCTAGTTGGTGCGCGAGGCGGGAATCGAACCCGCACGACTTTTGGTCAAGGGATTTTAAGTCCCTCGCGTCTACCAATTCCGCCACTCGCGCTAATTTTTATTAATGCGCCAGCACTTAACCGCCGAACACTGTTTGTATTATACTATATTCATGAAGCAAATTGTAATAGTTCACGGCGGCTCGAGTTTTGATAGCTATGATAATTACCTAAATAACCTAAAATCCAGCCAACTTCATTACGAGCGACTGCTTTATAGTCTCAAGTGGCGCGAATGGCTAACCCAGGAAATCATTGACGCCGACGTTTTGCTGCCAAATTTCCCCAACAAACAAAATGCTAATTATGCTGAATGGGTAATTTATTTTGAAAAGTTATTGCCACTGTTAGGTGATGATGTCCAGCTGGTTGGTTACAGCCTGGGTGCGATGTTTTTAGTGAAATATTTGCAGGAAAAACCGCTAGAGAAACCTGTTCGGCGGCTGATTTTGGCAGCGCCATGCTACGACGACGAGTCGCTTGAAGACTTGGGCAGTTTCCGTATTGCTGGTGCCAAGAGACTAGAGGAATCCGCCAAAGACATTCACTTTTTCCATAGCAAAGACGATCCGGTCGTGCCGTTTACTGAACTTGCCAAATTCCAAGAAGACCTGCCATCAGCCAAAGTACATATTTTTGAAGATCGCGGACACTTTTTCCAGGCAACCTTTCCCGAATTGAAAGAATTACTCCAACAAAAATAGCCCCAAAACTAAGGCTATAAATCATCATGATGGAGGCACGTACGAGAGTCGAACTCGTCTAAAAGGTTTTGCAGACCTCTGCGTAACCGCTCCGCCAACGCGCCACAAACTAATTATATCAGATACTCGATAAAAGCGATATTCTTCATATAGGCAATTATCCCATTGAAGCAAGTGACTGATAAATAACTTATGCTATACTAGTATTAATAACCAATTTCGAAATCCGGTAAACTTACGCGTACGGCGCGGCGAAATGGATAAGTCCATTAACATCGCCGCGTTTTTGTTTTAGTAAACAATACGCCAGCGTAACTCAAAGGATAGAGCGCGTGATTGGCTTTCGCGTCGATGTCGGTTCGAGTCCGACCGCTGGCACCACTACTAACTAGTGGCATTGCTATAAAAACGTAAGAGACCCTCTAGGGTCTCCGCGTGATTGGCTGTCTATATTTTAGCACAGTCAGTTTTGTGATGTCTATAAAGTACTTGCAAAATATAATGTTTAATTATATAATACAGTTCGATAAGCTGTCTAGACTTATGAAATATACTGTAAAACAATTACAGGCGTATTTTCCTGATGATGACGCGTGCCTTGAATGGCTAGTTGCGTACTTATACCCAAACGGGATAACCTGCCCTAAATGCGATACAATTACCAAACACTACCGAGTATCTGGTAGGCGTTCATATTGTTGCTCGAAATGCGGCAACCATCTATATCCGCTTGCTAATACAATATTTCATAGGTCACGCACGCCTCTCACTGACTGGTTCCACGCTATTTACATAATGAGCACAAATAAAGCCGGTACGAGCGCAAGGCAAATTGAACGTGAGATTTGTGTAACCTATAAAACAGCATGGCGGATGATGCACCAAATTCGTTCAATGATGGGTAATAAAGATACTGAACTAGCCAACGATGTAGAAGTAGATGAAACATATATACACCCTAATGTATTTAAGCGTTCGTCTGCTCAAAAACGGTATGGTCGTGATGCGCGGCGCACGGGAGAAATTCTATTCGGTGCCGTTGAGCGCAACGGTGAGGTGAAGATATGGCATGTTAAATCATCTGGCGTTCGTGTATTACAGCCTTTGATACTTACAAACGTTAAAGACGGAGCTACAGTACATAGCGATGGTCACAAATCATATACGTCACTACCTAAATACGGATATGATCATCGTACTACTAATCATGGAATCGGTGAATATTATACTGAATATTCATATACACAAAACATTGAAAACGTATGGTCACATATTAAGCGCGGTATCAAGGGCGTATATCGACATGTCGGGACTAGGTATGTTCAATTATACGCAAACGAGTACGCATGGCGATATAATCACCGCCAACACAAAGTGTTGTTTTGGTATTTGCTGGCGGATATTATTTATCCGCGGTCTTGCGCTTTTTTGTGGCAGCAGCAGGTTGCTTCTTACGCGCTACCTGCTTCAGGATATCGAAAAACTGTTTCTTAGTTGGTTCTTTTTTCTTTACGTTAGCCATTATCTTTATTATACCCTATGCATGCCAATAGTGATTTGGGCTAAGTGAGTAATACGGAATAGTAAACAAACCTACGCCGACAAAACAAAGCAAAACATGTTTGATTATACTGTGACCTTTTTGTTGTCGAGTATAAAGCGCCTTATCTTTGCCCCGTAGGTTATCGTTATTTTGCTTTTGATTGTCCATAAGAGCCTCCATTCTTTCTATTAAAAAGGACAGCCATCGCTGGCTGTCTAGACCCACAACAAGGGTTTATCCCTATTGCTTTTAGCAAATGGCTGCCCATTTTCGGGATAAAAAATGAGCCTCGCTGTGAGTCTAGACGAGACTATTGTAGCACACAGCGGAAGAATAGTCAGCCGCCCGAGGAGTCGTTGTCACTAAAGAAATATTGCACGGCGAGTTTCGCTAACCCATACGTTTCGAGAACTCCAGCACCAACTACCGCCGGTACTGCGAAGGCGTTATTCTCAAATTTCATCACGCCAAATCCAATAAGAAAAATCATTATGTAGCTAGTAACAAATCCAATTATGACCAATACGAGTAATGTCCAGTTCCAAACTCTCCGGTTATTTTTCTTTGCTATTCGATTTTGATACGAAAGTTCTGTATTTTTCTTATCAAAATCTATGGCATCTTCAGCCTCTTCACTCTTATTCAGAGATTCTTGCGGGGATATTTTAGCGGCATATATTGCTTTAATTATCTTATCGCGCTCGGTAGCTTCGCTGCTTCCGCTATTCCGTGATTCTGCCATTTCGTATATCCTTTAATCTATTCCGCATAGCTTCATTAGAAACCCCAAGTAGATCTGCTAGAGCGTGGTAATCAGTATCGTCAAAATGGTATTTTTTCTTGTATTGTTCTATCAGCTCCTTTGGCATTAAAAGCTCAGATGCAAAACAATCCGCCTCCCTTTCTTTATCACTCTTAATACCTGAAGCGTATTGCTGATTTCGCCAATATACCCCATATTCCTCAGTAGGATGATCAAGAAAATAATGACCGAGCTCGTGCGCAAGAGTGAAGTTTTGTCGCTCAGGTGATTCACCTATGTTTAAAAAGATTGTTCTCTTTTCTTTGTCTAGCACTCCAGACGCATCAACAATCTCATCGCCCGGTTCAGGCTTAAAGTATAGGACATTTATGCCATTAGCCTTTGCAACCTCGAAAGCATTAACAGAAAGACCATCGCTAGAGAATTTACTACGGATGTCTCGTGCTGCTTGTTTGGCTTTTTCCCAGTTGGCACTCATAATATGATTCCTACTATTCGTTAATGATTAATTTTGCAAACATAAGCGTTGCTTACTTTTATTTTAGCAAATGGCGATAGTAATTTGAATTCAATATTTTACTTGCTTCAATGGGATAATTGCCTTCATATACCAAAATAAAACAGGATTCCATCAGAATCCTGTAATTTCCACAACGTGGTGCACTGAAGAAGACTTGAACTTCCACGGCCGCAATGGCCACTAGCCCCTCAAGCTAGCGCGTCTACCAATTCCGCCACCAGTGCATAACAAATCGGTATGTCTACGATTATACTAACCTTATGGTGTTTTGTAAACAGAGGCTTTACCCGTGGACCACATAGTTACACCAGCATAGCGATCGTTCATGTTGTTTATCGAACCGCGCGGCTCCACAATTGACACACCCTTATTCAGAACATAGCTGCCTACAGATTGATATAGACCAATCGCTGGAGTGTCGTTAAGCCATTGGCTGGTAAATTGTGCATATTTTGCCGATCGCAATGCAGAATTAGTACGCGAACGCCCTCCGACTAAGTCTGTGTCAGCCGTTCGATTTGAATAATTAGCAAAATTATAACCCGAAGCACTAGCCTGTGACGAATGCCAATAAGCAAAGACATCCGGGTCAGAACCAAGTTCTAATTCGTATAACAATGCATCATAGTCGCGCGGCTGCAGCACACTTTGTACGAAACTCGTAGTTGTCGAGCTAGTGTCAATTTCGCGTAGCTGAACATCAACACCAAGCTTAGACCATTGCTGTTTGAGTACATCAACGATTTTCTTGTATTCATCGCGTCCAGACGAGGTTGTCACGGCAATCGCAAGCGGCTTACCATCTTTACCCTTCCATTGGCCTTGATTATAAGTCCAGCCCGCTTCTTTGAGCAAAGCTTTAGCCTTAGCTAAATCATAAGGCGGCGCCGATGGCAGACGCTGAGCAATCTGACTTTGCAGAACTGGCGTATCCAATCGCGCGACGTTATCACCAACAGCCGAGCGAATAGCCGATGTGTCAGTAGCATAACGCAAAGCTTTTCGAACTTTAGTATCTTGAAGAATCTGACTTCTACTGTTCATTAACAAATAAACACCTTTATTGAGTAGCCAATGTTTGGTCGTATACTGCGGCGATTTTATGCGATCCGCTGCTGATAGCGATAAACCAGACGCCGCTGATACTTCGCCGCTCTTGACCGCCTTGGCCAAGAGCGACTCATCGCCATAAGCCCGAAGCTCTAGCCGCGATAACGTTGAAACTGTTCCATAGTATTTGCTATTGGGAACCATTCGGACTACATCCGTTGAGCCAGTCGATTCAGTAGTTTGAACACGCTTGATGATGAACGGACCACTGCCAACAGGGTTGCTACTAAAATCTGCTTCGCGCATAGACGACGAACTAACGTTCTGTAATATGTGCTTTGGCACAATTGGGAAAGTCAGCGCATGCGAAAACCCCGCATAGACAGCTGGCAGTACAAATTCTACCGTCGAAGGGTCAATTGCTCGAGCTGAAATATCGAGCCAATTAACTCGCAATGGCGAACGAATCTGCGGATTCTTAATCAAATTAATTGTATAAACAACATCTTCGGCAGTCAGCTTCTGCCCATCATGCCAAACTGCATCACGAAGCTTAACTGTATAAATTTTATCATTTCTAACTGTCATCGACTTAGCAAGATCCGTATGCAAAGCACCCGTGAGATCATAGTTATAAAGCGATGAGAAAAGCAGCTTAGCTGCGGCCTGTTCCGGCTCGCTAGATGCCAGCAGTGGATTAAGCGTGCCCACGTCGCCAATCATACCTTCTACATAAACACCGCCCGGCCTTGCTCCATCATGTTGATTTCCTCGCATATTCCAGGTGTATTGAGCACCCAATCCAGCTATTAGCAGACCTACAGCAACCAACCAAATCATAATCTCCGTCATCACCATACGGATATTATTAATACGACGCAGGATAAAACGGCTAGCATGACGCTGAGTTGCTCCCTCAGCATGCTTGACATGCAATGCTAAACGTTTGTAACGTAGCTTTAGTTTACTCTTGCTTTTCTTGTCCATGTGATCCACCCCGCAAACATTTTATAGATTCGGCAATACTAGCAAAACCACTATGGACAGTACGAATGTTACCGCCAGGAAAATTGTTACTTCAAACAAGTTCTTATCAAGGCCTCGTCGCGTTGTATACAATTCGCCCGAACCGCCAAAGCCTGCACCCAAGCTAGCGCCGCGCTGCTGCAATAATATTGCAATGATCATCAGCACGGCTGATACGATCATGATAATCTGCAAAATCAACGTAGTATCCATTATATTCTCTCCTCCCGCTCGCTGCGATAACCGAGCTCTAATGCACTACTTACTATATAGTTTACTAAGCTTAGTATCAAGCCTGCAAAAATAGAATTAATAAACGTCATCTTCAACCCAGGCGTCAGCATTAACGACAGCCAGACCAAAAAGCCGTTAACTACTATCGTGAAGAAGCCTAACGTCACTAGAATCATCGGCAGAGACAGTATCATAACAACTGGCTTGAGCACCGCATTGACGATCGAGAAGATTAATCCAGCTCCGAAGAACACTATGAAACTAGCGTCAAGCTGAGCGCCACTATACCCCGTGCCGAAGATCCGTACCGCCACCCAAATACCCAGCGAATTCAATATCCAACGGAGAATAAAGGCTGTAAACTGTTTACCCATATTATTGCATTATACCGCATTTAACAAGCTTTTCATAGCTGCGAACTATCACTACGATGGAGCGACGCATAAACTCGAGTACCTAGAGACTCACCTATGGCGCTACATATGTCCGATTCGTTAGCTCGCCTAATAGCCCGCACGCTACCGAACCGTTTAATTAGTTTGCGTCGCGTAGCCGGCCCGACTCCCGGAATATTATCAAGCTCGCTTTTGGTAGCGCTTTTACGTTTGAGTGTCGTATGATAACTAACGGCGAAACGATGCGCCTCATCACGTATACGTTGGAATAGTTTGACGACATCTTCATACTCGTTCGGAGCATCGCCACCACGCAAATTACGCGAGTGCGAACCAGCATTAACTCGCCCAACATGCAGGTTGATAATATAAAAGTCACCCGAATCCAACACGCTAACACCTTGATGCGGCTGCGCTATCTGGTCTAATAGTACATCTACTTCATTAGTATGCGAACGATTCTTAGCAACGACAATCTCCTCTTCTCGCTTGGCAATACCAATTACCGGTACCGATATATCAAGAGTTTCTAACTCGTCCAATACTGCGTTGAGTTGTCCCTTGCCACCATCAATTAGCAATAAATCAGGCATGCCCCAATCTTTGCGATTTTTCTCGCTAAATCGTCGACGAATAGTTTCGCGTATGTTTGCGACGTCATCGTTGCGCTGAACATGCATTTTGAATTTACGATAATGCGTACGGTCGCTAGCGCCATTTGTAAAAACTACCATACTCGCTACCACATTAGTACCATCCATGTGCGAAATATCGTAGCCCTCAATTCGCACTGGCGGCGACTGCAAACCCAATAATTCCGCTAATTGTGTCAGTGCTTGATCCTTAGAAATATTTATAAATTCGCGGTCACCGAACATAATACGTCGCTGCAACTCGCGCAAATACGACAGTTTATTACGTAATTGCGCTGCCGCCTCGAACTCTTGGTTGCGTGCTGCACGCTTCATGTCGCGTTCAATTTCTTTAGCAATTTTGACGCGTCCACCTTCAATGTACTTGATGAGTTTACGCAAAGATTTCTTATATTCTTGACTAGTAATATCGGAACTCGGAGCTAAGCCAATCTGTTCTTCGAGGTTTATTCGCTCATGTTTCGGCGGTTTAATATAATACGGGAAAACTTTGCGTAAATAGCGCAGTGCTTTTTTGATCGCGGAACTACTATAAAACGGCCCGATATACGTAGCACTATCATCGCTCGGATTACGCGTAAATCCAACTGTTGGCCATTCGCTTTTCATATCAATCCGCACAAAAGTTTGCGACTTATCGTCGCGCAGCAAAATATTGTAGCGAGGCATGTAGCGCTTAACCATCTCGCTCTCCAAGAAAAGCGCATCAATTTCACTTTCGGTCTCAATCCAATCAGTATCGTAGATTTCAGCGACCAGCGCCTGCGTCTTGGCGTCGAAATCTTTGCCGCTTTGAAAGTATTGCCGCACGCGGTTTTTCAGTACCGCCGCCTTGCCAATATAAATAATCTCGCCGCTTGCCGACTTATGAAAGTAAACGCCGGGACTACGCGGCAAGGTTTTGAGTTTCGATTTAAGCGCTTGGTTCACGCTTATTATTATATCAATACGTAGCCCGGCATAAAATACGCCAGCTAACAGCAGCTAGATTAAACATCCTCTAAATACTTTTCTAAAAACTCGCTCCACTCCGGTGCGTTTTTCTCGCGAAAGTAGTGGCGCAAGAAATTGACCATGATTTGATGACGATCTTCAGCTTCTTTTTGTCCTGGCTTTGTCAGCATTAAGCCTTTTAGTTTCAGTAGTTTCTCGAAAAAGTGATTGATAAAGCCATCAGTGTCGTGCGTGTTGCCATCGGCGTTATATTCGTGCGCCGCCAGATCGACGTTCGGCCAGATTTTTGGGTCGAAAATCCGCCCGCCGTGATGACAAGCATACACCAGCGCCCGCTCAATCCCCACCGCGCCAATCGCGTCGCACATGTCAGCGTCCGAAACTAACTGCCCCGCCAAACGCTGCGGCCGCTTGCCACTCAGGCGCTTGCTGTAACCAATCACCGCGACGCTCTCCAAAACAGCCTTTTCTAGGTCGCCTACCACGCCGGCCTGCGCCATAATTCGCTTGGTATTTTCTAATTTTTCAGCTTGTTCTCTACCAACCAATTTATAATCGTCAACGTCATGCAGCCAAGCTGTCAGCAAAACTTCTTGCACATCTACAGGCTCGCCGCATTCGCTGACAAACCGCTCAGCCAACTGTGCTACCCGCTCGACATGATCATCAGCGTGCCCTGACTTGTCGCCGCTAAGCAACTCGCGAACAAGCATTTCAACTTTATCACTCTGGGAAGCCTGCGCTGTATCCATGACTTAGATTATACACTAACTATAGTCTTTAAGTTTACTTGACATTACAATAAATTTATACTATAATACACAGATATGATCGAGACGGTTACTACTAAACCAAAATCCGGAGAAGCCCCTATTGAGCTTACGCTTATAACTTTTGCTGAACTCACAGCTGGCGCCAGCGACGAACAAACTCAAATCGCTGCCGCTGCTATTGCTAATTTTGTTAATAAACGCAAAGAGGGCGATAAGCAAATGCTAAAAGTATCGCCAGCAGATATCGCCCAAAAACGCATTGGCATCATCGCGTTATCGCCACTTGAAACAGTGAAAGAGACAATTGAGCCAACCAAAGTTGATTATTTTTCAAGCCGCCTAGCCGGGTATGTAGGGACGATGGAGCCAATTGAGCACGACCCTGGCAACGGCACTCTTCATATGGCTGAAGTGGGATCACTAAAAGTTGACAGCAGCCTACGCGGCCACGGTGTCGGCACTATATTGTTTGACAAAATTGTTCGCACGGCACAAAGCGAAAGCCTCACGCCATACGCTTTCTGCAACCCAGACAGCCTGCCAATCGCTGAACGTATCGGTGGACGCGAGATCAACTCGCCCGATGAAGTGCCGCCAGAGGCGCTGGCATTATGCCAAGAGTGTCCGTTGTATGGTCAGGGTAGCAAAAAGTATGGTTGTTGTGATACCGTAATGGTATGGGACAAGACGCAAAACACAGACAGCTAGATATTATTGAATTAACCGAGCAGCTGATTACCATCCCGTCGATATCAGGCAATGAAACCGAGATTCTGCGCTTCGTCGCGTCATGGATGCAATCGGCAGATTTCGATAATGTTATCGCCGAAAAACGTTTTACTGCCGGACTTATTCGCGCTGGCAAACAGCCGGCACAACGCGCCCTTATTCTGTGCGGACATGTTGATACTGTATCTCCAGGCGACGAGTCAGCTTGGCAGCAAAGTCCATGGCAGCCACGCATCGCAGATGACCGGCTTTACGGCCTGGGTACTAGCGACATGAAGGCTGGTGTTGCTTTGCAAATAATTGCCGCTGCCGAGTATGCTAATAATCGCCGCGACGACCTGGATGTGTGGTGTGTTGTTGTCGCCAACGAAGAAGTCGATGGCGCCGGATCAGCCGACTTTATCCAATATTTTTCAACAGAAACTCAATACCAGGAAGCCAGCTGCGCCATTGCCGAACCAACAGACAACCGGATTGAAATCGGACATCGCGGTAATCAGTTTGTCGAGCTGCTGTTTGAACGTAAGTCAGGCCACGCCTCGCAAGAGACTGCCTACCAAGAAAGCTCCTTGCCAGCTGTCATGTCTTTCTTGAATGATTTGCCGAATATTCGCCAGCAATTTCATAACACATACAGACACGATATTTTGGGCGAGCCGAGCTTTACGCCAACCCGCATCGCGCCCGAGGGTTCGTATTCCAACAATAAGACAGCCGGTACTAGCTGCATTGCGATCGACATTCGCACTACGCCGCCGCTTGATGCAAATTTTGATGATTGGATTAGTAAATTGACCGCTACTTACGATTGCGCATGGCGATATTCCGCCAATCCCGTGCGGTCTGCCCTGTGTGATGCTAATGCAAAAATATTAACAACTATGCAAAAGCTGTTGCCGCAAGCTGAAACAACCGTAAGTTACGGCGCCACCGACCAAGCATTCTTCCAAGCTATCGGTGTGCAAACTATCATCTACGGCCCTGGTGATTTTAGCCAAGCTCACACTGTTGATGAGTCGGTGTCAATAACGCGCATTAAGGAAGTGTACGATATTTACCAAAAGCTCATTCGGGAGATATAGATCTATGAAATATCTACGTTATACAGCAGTTAGTCACCCCATGTTACAATAATTTACATAAACTAAGGAGGTTTTATGAAAGCACCAAAAACATTGCTCGTTGTTGCCGGTTCGCTGGTTGTTGCTGCTGGCGTGTTAATTGCAGTAAGCTGCATACCGTCATCAGCACCAGAGCCAGAATATGTCTGTGCCCAGAATGGTCAGCCAAGTTCCGGCTTCAAAGACACCAAGAAGAATTGCCCGATAACTTCGGAAAGTCTAAAGGCGCACCTAGAATGGGAAAAAGGTCCGTTCGGCAAAGGCAAATACACCATGCGCCAAATCAGCATAGTATTACTGCTTGGAGCTATCGGCTGCGCTATTGCTTCGCCAATTGTTAAGTCGTCGCATAAGAAAAAGTCAAAGAAATAAAACTGGCGAATTTATACTAAAAACTAAGCCGTTTGGATGTTGACGGCTTAGTTTATTTTATCTGTCTAAATAGCTACTCTGCCTCTGCCAGCACTTCTTTCAACAACCGGAATGCCGCCCAAGCTTTCAGCCAGCCAGTGTAAAAGCCAAGCTGAGTGATTACCTCGACCAGCTCGCTGCGCTCAACACCGTTATCAAGTGCTTTTTGCAAGTGTGCTTTGAGAGAGCTGTCTAAAATACCAGCACCAATCAGCGCCGAAACTGTCGCCGAGCTGCGATCGCGCGGCGATAATTCTGCTTCGCGCGCCCAGACTTCGCCAAATAGCACATCGTCGTTCAGTGCGGCAAATTGCGGAGCTAGCTCACCCAAATTGTCGCGCCCAGCGGTTACTTTCTGACTCATATTTTAATCTCCATTTCCTATTTCAGCTTGCTATATTCTTCATCAGAAACCGGCTCGCACCATTCGTTTGATGTATCCTCACCTGGTACTTCAACCGCCAGATGCTGGAACCAGCTGTCTGGCTGCGCCATGCCAATGCTTTACATTAGCTGGTACGTTAATGCAATTGCCCGGTTTCATTTCGATGGCGTCCTTGCCCAATTCTTGATAATAACCTCGGCCAGCCACACAAATCAAAATCTGCCCGCCGCCGCTCGTTGCATGGTGGATATGCCAATTATTGCGGCAACCCGGCTTGAACGTGACGTTAAAAATATTAACTTGCTGCTGCGACAACGGCTGCAGATAGCTTTGTCCGGTGAAATACTGCGCATAATCATCATTTGTCTGCCCAATCGGAAACGGCGTCTGAGCAGCGAATTAATCTTTATTCATAATCTTAAAACCCTAATTCCTTTAGCCATGCCTCGACAGTACCCTTCGCGGACTGAGTTCTAACATCCGTACCCATAATCGCCAAGCCGTTAGTATTGACGTTGGCGTCTGACAGCTTCTCTTTGATCGCCTCGTACGAGCCAGCTGCGCCAGAACCGGCGTGGGTATTGAATGGAATGATTGTTCTGCCGGCAAAGTCATACTTCTCTAAAAAAGTATTGATGATCATCGGCGGCTCGCCCCACCAAATCGGATAGCCCAAGAAAATAGTATCATGAGCAGACAAATCTACCTCGCCTTGGAATGCTGGCCGCGCGTTTTCGGCTTTTTCACGCTTGGCAACTTCAGTACATTCTTGATAAGCGTCGGGATACGGATTCACCGGCTCCAACTTGAAAACATCGATTTTATCACCGAAATAATCTTTGATATAACCGGCAATTACCTCCGTATTGCCAACTTCGGTGTCATCAACACCGTAATTTTCGCCCGCCCGCGAGAAAAATGTTAGTAGCATATTACACCTCCTTACGTAACCATTATAGCACTACGTAATGTGCGGCACGAATCACCGTTCCAGCCACTGCTGCAGCACTGCCGCCTGATTATGCTCAATATCTTTAGCGCTATATAACAGCGTAACAACTGGATGTTCTTGCCACTGCTGTTTAAGCGTGGCGGCTACAGAATTAGCATCCAACTCTTCGGTATAGCGCAACGCGAACTCTGCAAATTTTTCTGGATCATGACCGAACCATTGGCGCAGCTCGTTAGTCGGCGCAATATCTTTTGCCCATTCGTCAAGCTGTGCTCGCGCCTTGCTGATACCACGCGACCACAACCGATCGACTAATACGCGATAACCGTCATTTGCTGTGATTGGTTCGTAAATTCGTTTAATTTTGTACGTTGTCATGACAGCGCCTCCTTAATTACTATCTTTAGAACAGGGATAACTTCCGCTTCAAACCATGGATTGCGTTTGCGCCAGCCAATATTAAGCGGCGACGGATGAACTAATGGAAAATAATCAGGCAGATACTCGTCGAAGTTAGCTACCGTAGTTGTTAAATTTTGTTTAGCGCGCAAATTCAAGTAATATTTCTGCGCGTACGCTCCCACCAAAATCGTCAAACAAACATTTGGCATTTGCGCCGACAGTCGCGGATGCCAAGTTGGCGCGAAATCTTTGCGCGGTGGCAAATCGCCATGCTTGCCTTTGCCCGGATAATAAAAGTCCATTGGCATCAGCGCGAACAAATTGGGATTATAAAATTGCTCGTCGCTTACGCCCAACCACTGCCGCAATAACCGGCCGCTAGCATCGTTCCACGGTTTTAGCGTTTCTTGCGCGATACGCCCTGGTGCCTGCCCGACCAGTACGATTCGCGACTGCGCCGAAGCTGTATAAACCGGCTGCCAACCCTTGACTGTGAAACTAGCATTCATCGGATCGGCTACTACTTTTTGATAAAGAATCGGCTGCTTATACGACATTATACTTTTGCAATATACACTACCTCAAGCTTCAGCGCGTCAGAGAGTGACTATAATTTATTTTTTCGTGGCTCCTTTTAAAGCGTCAATCAACGTCTGCTTTGGCTTCATACCGATCAACTCAGCGACCTCTTCGCCGTTGGCAAAAATCTTCATATTTGGAATGCCTTGCACGCGGTACTCCTGCGCTAATTGCGCGTTTTCTTCGCTGGCCTCGGTGTCAACTTTTACAATATCAAAATCTGTTTCTTCAGCAATCTGATGCAAAATTGGCGCCATTGCTCGGCATGGCGGACACCACGGCGCCCAGAAATCAACCAATACCGGACGCTTACTTTTTAGTACCTTTTCTTCAAATTCTTGTTTGGTTGTAATATTAATTAATGCCATAAATTCCTCCTTTCTTACATTGTTGACATGTTCCGGTGACTACTAACGGACCGTCAAATCTGCAATCGCCAAGATGGCGTTCAATTTGATGGCGCACTGAATCGGGTATCGCGATATCTCGTAGATTATCGCATTCGCTGCAAACAAAGTGGTCATGCGGCTGCGGCGAAAAATCATACCGCAAACAGCCCTGCTGCGATGACGGCGCCAATCCAATTGCACCTTCGTCATACAAACGCTGCGTAATACGGTGCACTGTAGTATCGCTAATTTTTGGATAAGTTTCCCGCAGGCGACTGGCGATTTCAGCATTAGTAGCATGCTGCAACTGGCACAAAATTGACAGTACGTCGTTCGTGTATTTAGTGATTCTTCTACTTATTATTTGTGTCATATCTACTATTGTAAATCATTTACACTAATTATACAAGTATTTACTGTAGGATATTTGAGTATCTATATTTTGTAAATCTTTGTCATTAATGATTACTTAATCTAATTTTGCTCGTCACCAAGATTAATCTTTTTAGCGAGCGTTCGGCTAAATCTCAGGCTACAGAAACGCGTCAAGAATACTAAAAGTTTGTTATGCCAACCAACTACATAAACTGCCTTATTATTCGTAATGGCTTTGTAGCTTTTTGCAGCAACCACTTCAGGTGTATAGACTTTGAGCTTAGTGAACATTGCTGAATGTTTCATTTGAGCATTTTTCTCGAAGCTAGTCGCCACTGGACCTGGACAAATTGCCGTCACAATTACACCAGAACCTTTCAATTCCTCATGTAGCGCCTCCGAAAACGAGCGCACAAACGCTTTAGATGCATAATACATAGCCATGTATGGCCCCGCTTGAAACGAAGCAATAGACGCTATATTGACAATTCGTCCACCGCCACGCCGCACCATATCCCTACCGAACAGATACGATAACTGCATAACTGCCAGCATGTTCACACTAGCCAAATCTTTTTGCCGCTGTAAATCAACGTCAATATAGCGACCAAATGTACCGAAACCAGCATTGTTGATAAGGATATCAATATTGATACCGTCGCGCTGCACTTCATCGTAAATCTCTTGAGAGCTGTTATTTGTGCTTAGATCTTTGACAATATATTTTACTTTTACACTAAATTCATTTTCTATATCCTGCTTCTGCTGCCGCAAAGTACTCTCGCTACGCGCAACTGACACGATATTATATCCGTTCTTTGCAAATATTCGTGCGAATTCCCTACCAAGCCCGCTAGTTGTACCAGTTATCAAGACATACATTATATTATCCTCCTAAACACATTTTAGCATTTGCATAATCATAATAGAAAAATCCTAATTGATCTGCTGTGCCACTGAAATCTGAGTTGTCACGAAACTCCCTCGAAGCTTCATAAACTACTAGCCTATGCTCACCAAACGAACACGATTTGAAGGATGACTTAGTCTTTGATAGTAATAGTTAATTTAGCAATCGGTGTAGTTGGCTTCACTAGACTAGCAATCGTGTTGACCGCCGCTTTCGGCGTACCGTTATACTGCCATAGCCCAAAGTGTTTTTCAGGATTAGCCCTGGCTGGATTACTAATGTATGGTGCGCGATCGTTTTGTGCTTGATATAGTATAATCGGTCCTGTGTAGTTAGCTTTGCTCTGCCACTTGATAAGTTCCTGTATCGTATTGGCCTGAGTATTCTCCTCTCGACTAGACCTAGCAGTAATCCCGACTTCAGTTGGCCAAATCATCTTATCGTTGTCACCATTTTCGCTCATGATCTGTCTTAATGTTTTTTCATTAGCTCTCGGTGCAACAATGTCTCCGTTCATCATCGCCCAACCATTCCACCCAAACCCTTTGCCCGTCACGCCATACGGGTGATGTGATAATGAATCAAAATGACCTTTTGCGCCAGCGGCATACATTCTTTTTAGAAAATCTTGTGCACTAATATAGTTGCCATCAGCTCGCGTCTCGCCGACCGTCATACCGCCTGCCAACACATTAACGCCAGAATTGGCACTATGAGCAGCAGCATAAACCTTCTTGAGTAGATGTGTATAATGTTCAGGGTTTGGTCTATGATCGTTCAAGTTATCTTTCCAAGATTGGTTGCCTGGTTCGTTCCAAAATTCGTAGTCCAAAACACCTCGCTTAGAGTAGCGCGAGACAGTTTCGCCAACAAAATTAGCAAGATTTTTTTCATATTCGGCCTTTGGAGCGAAATTTGTCACCCACAATCCTCTACTGTCCAGCTCCTGCTTTTTAGCTACTGACAAAGTATCGACACCGCTAGCCCACTCTGGTACGCCTACAATCTGAATCATCACCTTCAGACCATACTTATCAGCGAGATCGACGGCTTTATCAACATATCGCCAGTTACAAGCACCACCTTTTTGTGGCTGTACATAATACCACGAAGCAAGCACACGCACCCACTGTAGACCCAGCTTAGCAACACGTTCATAACTTTGCTCGGCCTTAGCGTCATTATCACCCCACGGCGTTGGGTTCAATGGCTGTGCGCCAAAACCGTTTGTCCCGCGAAGACTCTCTCTGCCAGATGTAAACGCTACCGTCTCAGTTACATTACCACTGCCGGCTGACTTTTTGGGATCGTACCTATACGAAAGTTTGCCGTTAGCGCTATCATACTTAGTTAAGGTCAATACGCCTCTATTATTGTTGACAACTTCAAGCGGACGCTTAGTCAGTTGCGCCAATTTCTGCGCATTCATAGTTGTACGCCCGACAGTAATCGCTTCGCCGGCAGATAATTTACCAACTGTTACACTACTCTCGGCAGCACCATCAGTTTTGCGTACAATGAGAGAGGCAGATGATTGCTCTTTGCTAGACGAGGTAGAGGTTGAGTCTTTACCTACAGCTGATTGGCGTGCATCTGCTGATGCTGACTTAGACGAAGATTGAATGGCTTTGCGCGAAGATGTGTTTTTCTGCATAGCCACTCGACGCGCCATCAGTCTCCCGCTGTTTGCGCCAGATGTCGATGCTTTACTAAACGCCTCGAAAACACCCGTCGTCAACCACCAAACCAATACTAGAACCGCACACGCTATTAAAACCCGTATAATTACTTTGTATTTTAGTGCTTTCTGTTGATTCCCCATATCCCCTCACAGGCTTATGAATAATATGTTATATATCTAATCACAGGCTACCCAAAAAATCAAACAGGATAACCCATTTATTCGTAGTTATCCTGCTGTATACACAAGCACTGGAGCTTTATTCAGAAGTTTTCTCGTCTTCGGTTCCGTCATTTCCACTGGCAACTTCTACTTGCTCAGCATCCGCAGACTCGGCTTCACCGGCAGCCGCTTCGTTGGCAGCAGCTAGTGCACCCGGCTCGTAAACGCTAGCTATCACTAGATCTTTGACAGTAACGTCATCGTCAGCCGTACCTTCACGACCGTCATCGTGTTCAATCAATTCAACGCCAGCCGGCAACACAATGTCACCAACCGTCACGCGATCTCCTTCTTTAACCAATCCACTAATCGACACCTCTAAGGCCTCCGGCAAGTCCATCGGTAGTGCTTTAACTTCAATCTTTTCCAAAGACTGCAACACTACCAAACCAGCGCGTTCCGCTTCAGATCCGCCGACACCACTCAGACGAATTGGTATTTCAGCAACGACTGGCTCATCAGTGCGAACAGCATGAAATGAGATATGGCGAATAATTTCACTTTTTATCGGGTTAAGTTCAACATTTTTGATCATAGCTATACGACGCTTACTGCCAGCTAGCTGGACTGGAGCATGTTTGCCAGCAGCCCTATAAACGCGTAAGACTTCCCGCGCCTCGGCCTGAATTGGCATAGCTTCCATACCAAAACCATAAACTACGCCCGGTGTGATACCTTGGCGGCGTAATGCTCTGACCTTTTTACCAAACACTTCGCGCTTAGTAATGTTCAAAGTAATCTTCTCTCCCATTTCTCTCTTCCTTTCGTTAGATACCCTTACGGAGGTTGATATTACTTATTTACTGTAACATTTTTGCTCATGTTTAACCAGAATCAATATATCTGCCTAGTAAAGATAGCATGATGTTCGTCATCATCCGACATCCGATGGTTTATCGTGGACTTTCGGTTTTCTATGAGGAAAATAACCAAACCCAGTATTGAAATTTGTGCTATAATCGTCCCTGGATGGAAGCATTCATTAATTTAATCGTAAGTTTGGGTGTACCAATAATTTTATTGGTAGTTTTTGCCGAATCAGGTCTACTGATTGGCTTTATTTTTCCAGGTGATAGTTTACTGTTCACGGCAGCCTACATGGTACAACAGCACATCTTGCCAATTGACATTCATTGGTTTGCGTTTTTGATATTCCTGGCAGCAGTGTTGGGTGATAGCGTCGGCTATAGCTTCGGATATAAAATAGGGCGCAAATTATTCGAGAAAGAAAACTCACGCTTCTTCAAGAAAAAATACCTAGAGCAAACCGAAAAATTTTATGATAAGCACGGCTCAATTACTATCATACTAGCACGTTTCGTGCCAATAGTCCGCACTTTCGCGCCGATTGTGGCTGGCGCCGGCAAAATGCATTACAAAACATTTTTGATCTTTAACATCGTTGGCGGGTTTTTGTGGTCGTCGCTATTTGTCTATCTTGGCTACTATGCCGGCGAATTACTGACTAATGCTGGTATCAATATCGAAGTCGCAGCCCTAATTATTATTTTCCTTTCCGTCTCGCCGATGATTATTCACGCGCTTAAGAAACCATCAAGCCGCGCAGCACTCAAAAAACAACTTCAAGTTTTATCCTCAAAAGTCAAAACTTCTCCTTCCAGGCATAGAAAATAGTATCTAATCATTGCCTTCCACCCAATTTAAGCAACTATCTATTCATAAACAATCACTCTAAGACAGCTTGTTTATTTTAATAGCTTTCGTAGGTATCTTCCCGTCTGGCTTTCCGAATTTTCCGTAATGTCCTCCGGAGCACCCGCAGCGACAACTCTTCCGCCACCTTGCCCGCCTTCTGGACCCATATCGATAATCCAGTCGGCACATTTGATGACTTCCAAATTATGTTCAATAATAATCATACTATTACCGCCATCTACTAATTTTTGCAAAATCTCGAGCAGCTTGCGCACATCAGCGGTATGCAGACCAGTTGTCGGTTCATCCAAAATATAGAGCGTTTTACCAGTGGAGCGCCGCGATAATTCAGTCGCTAATTTGATACGCTGCGCCTCGCCGCCACTAAATGTCGTTGCTGGCTGACCTAGTTTCACGTAGCCTAAACCAACCTCGTTGATTGTCTGAAGTTTGCGATAAATTGCTGGAATATTAGCAAAAAACTCGCAAGCTTGTTCAGCCGTCATTTCTAGCACGTCGCTGATAGTTTTATCTTTATATTTAATTTCTAGCGCTTCGCGATTATAACGTTTACCGTGGCATTCCGGACATTGTATATAAACATCCGGCAAAAAATGCATCTCAATTTTGATAACACCATCGCCTTGACAGTTCTCGCAGCGCCCACCTTTGACATTGAAGCTGAAACGTCCTGCTTTGTAGCCGCGAATATTTGCTTCCGGCGTATTAGCGAACAATTCGCGAATCTGCGTGAAAACGCCGGTATAAGTCGCCGGATTAGACCGCGGCGTGCGACCAATAGGCGATTGATCAATAACAATTGCTTTATCCAATTGTTTGATGCCATCAATTGCATCATGCTCGCCCGGCACCGTCTGTGATCGGTGCAAACGCGACGTCAATTCATTAGCTAGAATATCATTAACCAACGTTGATTTGCCGCTGCCGCTAACGCCCGTTACCAGCGTCATTACGCCTAGCGGGAACTCAACGTCGACGTTTTTGAGATTATTTTCGCGCGCGCCGCGGACAACAAGCTTGCGATCTTTTTCTATAGAACGGCGCTTTCTAGGTATAGGAATTTTCTCAGAGCCAGACAGATACCGCCCAGTAATACTTTCCGGATTCTGCGCCACTTCCGCCGGCGCGCCAGCCGCCACAATTTCACCGCCGTGTATGCCAGCACCCGGGCCAACGTCTACCAAGAAATCCGCCGATTCAATCGTTTCCTCATCATGCTCGACTACCAGCACTGTGTTGCCGAGATCACGCAAATGCTTCAGCGTTTCAATCAAGCGATTGTTATCACGCTGATGCAGGCCAATTGATGGTTCGTCCAAAACATACAACACGCCCTGCAAACCAGAGCCAATCTGTGTTGCCAAACGAATTCGCTGCGCCTCGCCGCCACTTAGCGTATTAGCCGCTCGCCCCAGTTCCAAATAGTTCAAACCGACATTATTCATGAAGCCCAACCGCGCCGTGATCTCCTTGATTACCAGCTTGACTATTTTCATTTCGTCTTCGTTGAATTTCAGCTGCGCGAATAAATCCAGAGCATTTTCAACGTCAAGGCTACAAATATCCATAATAGATAGATCATTAACGGTCACCGCCAAGACAACCGGCTTAAGGCGCGCACCCTTGCAAGCCGTACACTTGCGTTCGCGCATAAACCGTTCAATATCTTTACGCATAAAATCACTATCGGTCTCGCGATGACGTCGCTCAAGGTTCGGTATAATTCCTTCAAAGGTAGAATCATAGTGCCGTCCGCTGCCCAGCTCAACATGATATTTCTGTTTACCTGTACCATACATTAGTAATTTCTGTACACTATCGTTTAGATTACGCACCGGCACGTGCAAACTAAAATCATGCGCTGCCGCCACCGCCTCCAGGCGTTTCATATACCAAGCATCAACGCTAAAGCGATTAAACGGCCTAATTGCGCCTTCGGCGATCGTCAAATTTTTGTTAAATATTAAATCCGGATCGATCTCCATCCGCGTGCCCAGGCCTGTACAGACCGGACAAGCACCTTGCGGCGCGTTAAAGCTAAACAATCGCGGTTCTAGTTCGGGAATATCCTCGCCCGGATGATCAACACAAGCATAACGCTGGCTATACGTCAAAATTTCGCCGCTTTCAGCCTTTAGTACTTGCACCACGCCACCGGCTAAGTCCAACGATTGCTCAACCGACTGCGATACCCGCGAAATCATATCGGCACGCATCACCAAACGATCAACAACTAGTTCAATATCATGCTTATAACTCTTTTGCAGCTCAGGAAATTCGTCTAGCGCATATATCACACCGTCTACTCTCGCCCGCGCAAAGCCGCTACGCATATATTGCTCGGGAATGTGTTGAAACTCACCCTTTTTCTGGCTAACAATCGGTGCCAGAATCATTAATTTCTCGCCCTCTGGCAATTTCATAATTTCATCAATAATTGATTGCGCTGTTCGCCGCTGCACCGGCTTACCACAACGCGTGCCATCTGGTTTGAGGGCCGGACAATGCGGCACGCCAACGCGTGCAAACAGCAAACGCAGGTAGTCGTAAATCTCCGTGACCGTCGCTACAGTTGAGCGCGGATTGCGGCTGGTTGATTTCTGATCAATCGAAATTGCCGGACTCAACCCCTCGATCGAGTCCACATCCGGTTTATCCATAATACCCAAAAACTGCCGGGCATAACTCGACAAACTTTCAACATAGCGACGCTGCCCTTCGGCATAAATCGTGTCAAAGACCAAACTCGACTTGCCACTACCACTCAATCCTGTCACCACCACAAACTTATCGCGAGGAATTTCTAAACTGACGTTTTTCAGATTATTCTGGCGAGCACCAACGATTTTGATATTATCCGACATGGCTATCTATTTTATCATTTTTGAGCAAGAAAATCTACTGTCGCTACCGCAACGAGCAACTGGGGCAACTACCTTTCAGTAAAAAATACATCATGCTTATCGTTGCACATACTATAGTATATTTGATATAGTATAGTCAAATGAGCATGATAATGGAATTTTTCAAGAGCCTTAGTTTCAAGTTGCGCATTTCACTAATATGCGGTATTGGTGTGCTGACTATTATGTTACTGCACTTCGGACTCTATGATATGATTATGAATTTTGTACTAGTCGGTGCTATCCCTGGCACGCACATATCTATTCCATATTGGGTAATGTTGCTATTTTATGGCATAATAGCCCTAAATCTAGTCATCGCTATCGAAAACGCGACGCAACGTCCGCTACCGCCAAAAGATAATCTAAACTAGAAAACCTTAAAAGCTAATCATCGCTCGGCAGCACCGACTCTGCCCACAATTGCAACTCTTGCAGTGTAAACTGCCGATCATTGTCGTTAGCCGTTGGTGCTAGGCGCTGCAAACTTGCCATAAATTGCGGTAGTTGCGCCTGCAAATGCTGAGCCCGCCACGATTCCCATTGTTGCAATTCATCCTGACTAAGAATTCGCGGAAAGTTACGCGCTTTGTAGTGCAACAGCAGTGGCACTAATCGCTCATCCTGAAACTCCGGATGAAAATCGGCCAGCTCGCGCTCATCAGCATTGCGCACCGCTTCGACGCGAATACGGTCGCGATCATTCAAAAAGCCGTCGTATAATTGCGCTTCTGGGTCGGGCATTTTTTTAAACGCTGGTTTGTTTTCAAAAATACCGCGCAATTTTTCAGCAAAATCCGGATGGCTCAGCAAAATATTCTGATGTTTTTGAACTGTTTTTGCGTCGAGCGAAATCTTCTGCCAACCATCGCCCTGTTCCAACACACCCAGCGGCGCCACCGCCGGACAGCGATTGTATTGCAATTCTTTGACGGGGAAGCTGACGAAATCTTCCGCTTGGCGCTGCTCCCACGTGGCAAAAATCTTAGCCGCCAGATCATCGGCGCTCAAATCAACAAACGGCGTCGGATCATAACGCAAATCATACACAATCACCGCGCCATGACGCCCCGAACTCAGTGGAAACGCCACCGTCGTTTTAGCAAATTCTTTATCGTAGCGACCGCTGGCGTAAACAAAAGGTTTTTTATCGTCCAGATTGACCAATTTTTGCACTTGTTTTTTGTCGCGCATTTTCAGCAAATAGTTGTACAGCTGCGGCTGCTTGTCCTTAACCAATTTCGTTACGTCGATCAGTGCCGTCACATCCGCCAAAGCATCGTGAGCGTTTTCATGCGCAATCCCATTAGCCTGCGTGATCAGCTCCAAGCGGTTAGTCGGCTCGCCCTTATCGTCAAACGGCCACTCAATCCCCTCAGGTCGCAGTGCCCGTGTCAATCGCACCACATCCAGCAAATCCCAGCGACTACGGCCGTCTTTCCAGCTCCATTCGTACGGATCATAAAAATTACGCCACAGCAAATGGCGTATAAATTCGTCATCAAAACGCACGTTGTTAAAGCCAACTGCAATGGTGTCCGGCGTAAAAATCTCCTCGCTCAACATGCGCGCAAATTGCGCTTCCGTATAGCCCTCATCAACCGTTTTCTGCGGTGTGATGCCAGTCACCATCAACGCATCCGGGCTCGGCAGTGTGTCATCATTTAGCGCCACTAATACATTGTACGGCTCACCAATCGGCTCAAGGTTCATATCCGTCCGCTGACCAGCAAACTGCATAATCCGGTCTTGGCGCGCGCTCAAGCCGCTGGTTTCTAGGTCGTAGAAGAAAAATGTTTGTGCCATATAATTTAATTATACCATCCATCCGCCGCAGCGAAACCTAGCACGTTATTGCTCAATCAGCGTAAACGGCGTTGATTCGCCAATCTGCACCAGGCTGTCGCCCTCAGCCCCTTGGCGGGCTAGTTCGTGGCTAATGCCGTAGCGGCGCATGATATCGCGCAACCGATTGACGCTCTCAAACTGGTCAAAGTTGGTTCGCCGCGCGAACTTCTCAATTTTATCGCCAGAAACATGATAAACTTGCTGACTAGCATCATATTGCACTTCCCAATTGTTAGAAATTGCTTCGCTACCAGACAACGTAATCGTCTCTAAAGCAGCACTATCCACATCACCAATCTCATTTTCTTTCTCTGCAGTCCGTGCCGCCGCCACTTGGACGCGCAATGCTCGCAGTACTTCGCGAATACCTTGGTGCGCTGCCGAGGAGATCGCTAAAATTTGCGTATCTTGACCAGCAACCTCACGAACAGCATCAATCTGCATCTGGACTATATCATCGTCCAGCCCCTCGCACTTAGTCAAAGCAATAATTTCTGGGCGCTTCGACAACTCTGTACTATACTTCTCGAGCTCGCGACGAATCGCTTGATAGCGCTCGGCTATATCATCGCTGTAGACATCCACCAAATGCAGCAGCACTGCAGTACGCTCAACATGACGCAAAAAAGCATCACCCAAGCCTTTACCCTCACTAGCACCTTCAATCAGACCCGGAATGTCGGCGATCAAAATCGAGCCATCATCTATATCCGCCACGCCCAAGTTCGGCGTCAGCGTCGTAAACTCGTAATTAGCAATTTCCGGACGCGCGTTGGACACCACACTCAAGAATGTCGATTTACCGGCATTCGGAAAGCCCACCAAGCCAACATCAGCCAGCAGCTTCAATTCCAGCTCCGCCTCAAAAGATTCGCCTACTTCGCCCAGTTCGGCCATACGCGGCGTCTGGCGAACGCTTGATTTGAAATGAGCATTACCGAAGCCACCGTCGCCGCCTTTAGCAATTATTATCTCCTGTCCAGACTCGGTCAGATCAGCGATAATAAGGCCGTCGCGCTTAACCAGCGTGCCGACGGGAACCTTGACGACCAAATCTTTGCCAGCGCGGCCGGTCATTTTCTTTTTGGCGCCAGCAGCCCCGTCCTCGGCTTTTAATTCCGGTTTATAGCGAAAGTTCAATAGTGTATTAAGCTGTTCTGTAGCCAAAAACACAACGTTACCGCCACGACCGCCATCGCCGCCGTCCGGGCCGCCTTTATCGACATAGATCTCATGGCGAAAGCTAACCACACCATCGCCGCCGCGGCCGGCGCTAACCAAGACTTTAGCTGTATCAACAAACATGTCTACAATTATACCAAAAACGCCTCTGGTTTGACAGAGACGTTAGTTGATTTACTAAGTATGCTTAATGAATATACTTGTAGTAGCCGCTGGTGGCTTCGCCCCAGGAAATATTACCATGACCGACGCGGTTAAAACCGCCGCCGAATCGATAACCATTCATCTCGCTGATAGTAATAGACACGCCCGGGTTAACACTCTCGACAATCGCCACATGACCATAGCCGCCACCATTCTGCATGATTGCACCCGGCGCTGGCGTGCCATTTACCGCCAACCCGGCAGCAGCCGCCGCGTAAGCCCAAGTACTAGCATTGCCCCAGAAGCTGCCAACTGGGCGACCAAGCTGCATGCGACGTTCATAAGCATACCAAGTACAGTTGCCCCACGCATACTTATTCCCCGCTGAAACAATACCACCATAGCTAGTGCCATATCCACCGGAGGCAGAATTAGAGCCATAGCTGCCACTGGCTGCATTACGGCGACTATTAGTTGCCGCACGACTAGCAGCATAACCAGGGCGCTCGTTCTCCGGCAAAACACCGCCAGGAACAATCACATTCTTACCTTCAGTAAGCGAACCAGCAAGCTCAAGATCGTTATAAGATACCATATCAGCCTTATTACCACCATACTTAGCAACAATACTATCGACTGTATCTCCCGCCTTGACAGTATGCTGTACGCCATCAACCGGCAAAATTGTCAAAGCGGTATTCGGCTCCAGCGCGTCAGATGATAGGTTATTTGCCCAAGCAACAGTCTCTTTCTTAAGCCCATATTTGCTAGCTACCGCATCGACCGTATCACCTGCCTTAGTGACATAAGTAGTCGCTGCCCGCGAATTAGCCGTTGGTTGAACTATTTGTGGTTTACTGATGGTGTTACTAGAAGTTTGTGACATCACTGTCTCGATAGTCAAAGTCTGGGACAGTGTAGCAACGTTAGCGCTAACCGGCATACTAGTCGTGTCAGCTAACGACGACGCAATACTGGTGGCAACAACCGGATCAACTGTATTAGCCGTTGTTGCCGCAGCAACCGTGCCCTTAGTGCTTGACGGAGTAGCGTTAGCCAACGGTGTACTGTTGCTATTATCCTGAACACCGACCGGATGCTGACCGATTGCAATCAAGGTCGCTATGAACAGAAAGACACCGATATACGACACCGCGGACGTCCACGACACGCCGCCACGTTTCTTGGTTTTGCCAGTACGAACCCTCGTAGCCATTTTTGAACTTGGCACGAAGTTAGTTTTTGCTTGATTTGATTGCTTACTAATAACGGCTCTCCTAGAAAATAACTCAATAAGTACGTTGAGGCTGCATATTTTACGCTAGCTAAACCTAGTAAGCCTCACGTATGACTCGAATTATAACAAATCACGAGCGGTAATGTCAATAGTCTATATGATACTACATAATTTCTGACAATATTTGTCAATATTAGTTTTGTGCTCTTTGTCTGTCTTGGCAAAATAGATTAAACCGTCGTCGCCAGCAATAAAGAATAGGTTGTCAGCCGGAGCCGGGTCAGCAACCGCTTTGAGTGACAATTCTCCAGGAGTGGCAATTGGCGTCGGCGGCAAACCAGGTTTCCGACGAGTATTATATGGCGAGTCAATATCGACCGTTGGTTTGACGCCAGCTTTATCGGCAGCATAAACAAATGTAACATCTGATCCAAGCTGCATATTTTTCTTATAACGCAATAAAAACACTTGAGCAATGCCTCGTTGATACTCGTAACAGCGATTTTTGCGTACGGTAGTCGGCTTGTCTTCACACCCCAACTCTCGCTCGACAATTGATGCTAACGTCAAACCTTGGTAAAGAGTTAGCCCTTGCGCTTTAAATTTGTTTACTAAATCATCCTTTTGTACAACCTTATACATGTGATCAAAAGCTGTTTGCAAGACTTCTTTCACGGTAGCATCGCTAGATACGCGATAAGTCTCGCCAAAGACATAGCCCTCAAGCGAACCGCCACTTGGGCGATCAGCAAAAAGCGAGCCGCTATATTTTGCTTTGAAAGCCGACGAAATCTCGCTATCAGAGTATCCAGCTTGGCGCAAGACATAGCGTACGCTAGTTTTATCAACACCGCCAGACGATTGCGACGCTTTGTATTTAGAATTTTCTAATGTGCCTCCAGGATAAAAAGTAATCGTTTTGAAATCATGACAGCCTTTGTTCATGTGACTAACAATATCTGCCACTGACTCAGACGGCGCAATCATGCAAGAGCCAGCCTTTATACTAGTCTTACCATTTAAACGTACATAAATCTCGAAAGCTAGCGGGTGGCGGATAAGTTTTTTGCTGGCTAGAGTACTAGCAATTGTCGAGACCGAAGAGCCATCCTCAATACTCACTGAGACTTTTTTACTATCGGTCGATACCGGTAGGAGTTGGTTTTCATACCACTTAAACATCGCTAATGCAGCAGCCGCCAAAACAATCACAACCACTACCAAGACAATCAGCCAACGACTCAAACGAGGCTTTTTCTGAGATGGTTTCGATGCGAGTTTATCAGTGTCGTCATTCAGCAGCGCAGCTAATTTATCTGATACAGGTTGAGATTGCTGTGACTCTGTATTGCTATTATTATAAGGTTGTTGGCGTGTCGGCGACGACAGCCCATCTACAGCTGGACGTGTCGGCGCAGTATTCGCATAAGTTCGGTTTGGAGGTAACTCTGCAGAGCGAGATTCATAATCAGGTGTCGACCGTGGCACTGCATCTGGCGACGAAATTTGCCGATTACCAACTGGCCGCTGTAGATTGTTGTTACGCTTAAAGTCGTCCATGCTGCATCTCCAAATAATCTTGCAGAATAACACTTGCTGCCATCGAGTCGACATCACCTTTCGCATAGGGACGCTTCTGCGCCGCTAGAATGCTCTCCGCTTTAACACTAGTCAGCGATTCGTCTTGGAATACAATTTTTGACTCAACCTTACCAAGTTTGCTTACAAAATTTTCAACATACTGAGTCTGAGCAGTCGGTTCGCCCTGCTGATTGCGTGGATAACCAACCACTAGCACATCGATTGATTCATGGGCTAGTATTCCGCGAATTACATCAAATTCGGTACCGTCAACTGTAATATAATCACCAGGTACAGCAATTTTAACATCGCTATTCGCTAACGCCACACCAATTCGCCGCTCACCAACATCAAGCGCCAAGTATTTCTTAGCCATCAATCTGGAACTTCACACTTATTTTCTTGGTATCATCCGGTACTTTGTACACCCAAAATGGCGAAAGTTTAACGTCAACAGATTTGATGCCTTCGACAGTTTTAACTCGTTCCTGCACTTCACCAACAGATTGCCCTTTGACATATTCTTTGATAGCACCTTCATCGATTTTCGGGCCAACCTTGCCGTTAGCTGAAATAGTCGCATTAACCGTGTCGCCGGAAATAGCGATATTAGTCAACGAAACAGATTTACTGCCAGTGTCATAAATCTTTTGGTTGGATTTGCCATCAATTCGCTGCTGACAATATGCCTTTAGAAAAGTATCAAACTCGCTACGAGCAATACCCCAAAGAGAAAATTTCACCGTACCAGTGAGCACTGCCTGGCCGTCACTAGCTTCGCTATCGACCGCTGGTCTGCGAACTCCAGAAACATCAGTCGAGAATGATTCGTTAACTAGAGTATAATCTTTACCGAACTCAGTTTGTAGAATCGTCCTATTTTGGTTTTTATCGTCTTCGGTGACAAGCTCACGCATCGCTTTGTTTATATCACTTTGCTGCACTACGGTAATTGTTTTATCAGTGCCGCCAGACGTCGAACCGCTAATACTAGCCGAAATGCCGCTCGGCGCGCCCTTAACTGTACCGCTAGCGCCATTATAGCTAGCACCGCTACGAACCGCAGTAATCTTCACCTTAGCACCGCGATAGTTGCTAAGCGACATCTTGACACCTGCATCGGTCGTATACTCGGCACCAGAATCAGTCGTCAAAGTTGTACCAGCCGGAATCTCTGTGCCTAGGTCCTCAATATCGCGCGTCGAAAAACTGACGGTACCGGTTGCTTTTTCACCAACATCCTTTTTACCCGTCGCCGCAAAAGATTTTGAAATTGCCTTGTCTTTAGTTTTGGTCGTTAATTTAATCGTACCATCTTGCAGGTTAGTGTTAACTGTGGGGCTTGATTTGATATGCGTATTGACTGCTACACTGCTAGTCTGCGCCGAAATGATAATCTGCGCTCGCGGCGCAAACACAAAAGCCCAAATCAAACCAGCAATCAAGAGAATAACTGCTGCACCGATAATGAAAAATTTCTTACGGAAAGCGTTAAAGTCAGGAATCTTCGGAGTCTTTTTAGGCTTATCATCTGCTTTGCTAGCAGGTTTTTTATCAGACTGGTCTTCAGTGCCTGATGGTGGAGTAGTTTTTCCTTCGTCCTCGACTTTGCTGAGCTTCTCGCTAAGCGAAAGGTTGTTATCGGTATCTGCAGGAGCATCAGCCTGAGACTTTTCATCAGGTGTCTCCGAGCCATCAATTACGTCATCGTCGCTATCAACTTCAAGCGCCGGAATCTCTGCTAGCTCCGGACGGCTCTGTAAGTTTTTGGATACCGGTATACCAGCGCTACTAGCTAACGTCGACAAGGCGTCGTTGTTAGTAATAATCACCAACCGTTTATCCACCCGCTCGGCAGCGCGATGCACTAGTTTGAGATTAACGGCGCTCTGAATAGCACCGATTCTCTTCGGCGGCACCAGTGCTACAATGTTTGAATTAGCCGCCTTAATTTTACCGATGATCGACGTGACATCGTCTTCTACATCTATATAAATAACATCTTTTTGCATACTATTTCTCTATCAGATTCGCAAAATCCTGTTAAGTTTGCTGCGAATCGACTGGCCGTCGCCTGCTCCTATCATTGTATCATAACCAACTCGCAATAACCCCATTGCGGTTATGAAAGTATGGTCATTGACTTTCTCAGTTTTATCAGTGATGCCAACGACCTGATCGGGACGTATTCGCTGAACAGTTGGGCGCTTAGTGAAGGGCAGCTCGCTATACCAATCACGCTTCTCAAGTGCCGAGACTAGCTGCGATAGACTAGCGCCACCGCCGCACAACAAAATTCGCGGTGGCAGCTGGTCAACCGCGTCAAATTCGCTTAGCGCCAGCTCAACACCGGCCAGCCAAACCTCCAGAGTTTTATCGACAGCTGCTGCTACATCTTTCTTGACTGAAGCTTTGACCTTACTGTCTTCAATATTGACTTTGAGTTTCTCGGCTTGATCATAAGGAATTGACAGTTCATCGGATATTGTCTTAGTGAAGCTACGCCCGCCGATACCGAACATCTTAGTACCCTCGACACCGCCATCGTTAACTACCGCAATATCAGTTGTACCACCGCCGACATCCGCCATAATAGCTGTAAAAGCACTGCTGCTATCGGCTCCCAGCACGCTGCGACTCACTGCAAAGGGCTCAGCCGCCACTGCCAATAGCTCCAGATCAAGCTCTTGTGCCACCCGCTCCAAGGCGCCAATATGCACCATTGGAGCAAATGCCGTATAGATTTGCACCGCTACATCCTTGCCCTGGAAGCCAATCGGATTCGATACTTTATAACCGTCAATATGAATGCTAACTAGCGCTGAGTTGACAAGCTTAACCTCAACATCATCATTGCCAGTCTCGAGAGCTATTTGCTTTTGCGCACGTTTAGCAGCGCGATCTTGGACTTTTTCGATGATAAATTCCACCTCTTGTTCGTCGAGCGGCCTGTCGGGTTGTGGCCGACGATAGCGAATCGTACTAGTAGTGCCCTTAACTAACTCGCCAGCAATACCAATAATGACATGTTTAGCCTGCAAGCCTGCCTCGTCTTCAGCCTGCGTTAAAGCCTCTTCGCAATGCTGCACCACGCCAGCAATGTCGGCAATCGCACCGGAATGCATGTCTGACAATTCTTGATGCGCACGACCGACACCGAGAATCTCAATATCGTCGTCATTAACGCGAGCCAGCAGTGCCTTGACATTCTCAGTACCAATATCAAGCGCTACGATATATTCGTCACGCGGTTCATCTTGACCGATTCTTAGGTTAGTAAGCTTGTTGCGCAGTTGCTCTAAAACCATAGATACGTCTATTATATACCATTTTTGCTTATGGCTGCCAATTTTGGTGAAAATTAAGAATAGGTTCTAGATTATTTAAGTTACTGTAGAATAGCCTTAATCCGCCGAATACCCGCCGAGCTAGATTCCTCTTTAGTGATTTTGAAGCGTTTGCCGCCTTCAGCCAAAACGCCAGTGTGCTCGACGTGCGGGCCGCCGCAGACTTCGAAGCTAACTCTGTTTTCGCCTTCGCCGATGGAATAGACTTTGACTTCATCGCCGTAACGTTCGCCAAAGGCGCCGATAGCCCCCATTTTTAGCGCTTCATCGGTTGAATAAACCTGGTAGCTAACTGGCAAATCGGCGTCAATCCAAGCGTTGACCTGATCTTCCACCGCCTGTTTTTCCTCTGACGTTAGCTTATCGTGATTAAAATCAAAACGCAGACGCTCAGCCGTGATATTACTGCCGTGCTGCTGCAAATCTGGCGCTTTTAGGACCTTGCGTAGCGCCGCACCCAACAAGTGCGTTGCCGTGTGGTATTTAAGATGAATCGGCTCCGCGCCCTCCAAGCCGCCGTGGAATTGACCTTTGCGAGCGGTCTTGGAGCGCTGGCGCTGTTCGTCCATCTTGGCATCAAATTCGGCGTGCCAATTTTCCGACAAGTCAATGCCCTGTTTGTAAGCTTCCTCGGTGCTTAATTCCACCGGAAAACCAAAAGTGTCGTACAACGTGAAAAGTTCCTCACCAGTCAAACCATCATCAACATAGCGCTGCATTTGCCTCAATCCCTTACGCAGCGTCTGGCGAAAAGCCTTTTCCTCTTTGACCAGTAAGGCGATAATCTGCTCGCGATTTTCTTTGACCTCTGGAAAATCGGCTTCGTACAAATCGGCAATCACCGGCACTACTTCCTCGAGGAAATTCTGCTCGATCCCTAAGTCAAAGCTATAGCGAATCGCCCGGCGTAGCAAGCGGCGCATGACGTAGCCCTGCTCTTTGTTGCTCGGTACGCAGCCGTCAACCGCCAGAAATGTCGCTGCCCGCAGATGATCGGCAATTACCCGCATTGACGCGGTGTGCGTATCGTAATACTTGCCGCTCAAATCTTCCAGCTTTTCAATAATCGGCCATAGCAAGCTAATTTTGAAAACATCAGGGCTATTAATCGCTGCCGCCGCAATTCTCTCCAGACCGCCGCCGAAATCAACATTCTTGCGCGCTAACGGCTCAAAGCTGCCATCGTCCAACCGGCGGTACTGCATGAAAACTTGGTTGCCAATTTCCATAAACCGACCGCTGTCGCTAGCTGGGTGCGCCTGACCGAAGCTGGCGTCATGATGCTGCTCGCCAAAATCATAAAACACCTCGCTATCCGGACCGCACGGGTCACCGATTGGCGTGCTATCAATACCGCCGCCGCGGCTCCACCAGTTCTCTTTATCGTTGTAAAAGAAAATCCGGCCGCCCTGCATACCCAGCTTATCGCCATTTTCAGCGCTATCCAGCTCGACGATTTTAGCTTCAATACCCTTTTTGGCAAAAACTTCTTGCCAAATTTGCGCCGCCTCGTCATCGCGCGGAATGTTATTTTGCGCATCACCAATAAAACAACTGACGTAGATCTTTTGCGGATCTAGCCCAACTTCCTCTGTCAAAAATCCAAAAAACCACTCGATTTGCTGGCGCTTGAAATACTCGCCCATACTCCAGTTGCCTAGCATCTCGAAGAACGTCGTATGGCGATTGTCGCCGACATCCTCAATATCTTGAGCGCGCAGGCAAGTCTGGCTATCAGCTAATTTAGTACCCTGCGAATGATCCTGGCCAAGCAAATATGGCAGCAGTGGCTGCATACCCGAGCCAGTGAACAAGGTCGTCGGGTCGTTATGCAAAATCAGCGGCGCCCGCGCGATAACAGCATGGCCATTCTTTTGACAAAATTCGAGATATTTATTGCGGATGTCTTGTGCGTTCATAGGGGTAATTATAGCACGAAAAACATATCTAGCCCATGAGAAACGTCACGCGGTCCAGTTCTCAAACAACAATTCCGCCGCCCAAGCATTCCTCGCCGCGATATACTACCGCCGATTGGCCAGGCGCTACCGCCCGTTCGCCAGACGCCAACTGTAGCGTACCACAGCTATATCTAGCGTCTATCAAGTTGCCGCGATGACGCAGACGCGCTTGTATCTTCTCACCGTCAGCCGGCGCACTGTTAATCCAATGGGGAGAGCTGAGCGAAATCTCTGTCCGCCACATATTCTCGTCATTGATATTGCGACTAACATAAACTTCATTACGCTCCATATCTTTGCCTACGACATAATATGGCAGTCCGCCACCAACATCCAAGCCGTGCCGCTGACCCAATGTATAAAAGATTGCGCCGTCATGCCGACCAAGAGTTCGTCCGGATTCCTTTTCGATGATGTCGCCTGGACGCGTCGCCACATACTCAGACAAAAACTCGCGTATGCCGACATTGCCGACAAAGCACACGCCCATAGATTCTTTTTTGCGCGCCGTCCATAAGCCGCGCTCTTTAGCAATCTGACGTACTTCAGGCTTAGTCAAATCACCCAATGGAAATATAGTTTTTGCCAAAGATTTGGCTGTCACACGATACAAGAAATAAGTCTGGTCTTTGTTGTCGTCGCGAGCACGCAAGAGGCGCGCGCAATTGGGCAATGACGGCGCTTTAATGAACCCAGGTGCAAACGCCGGCTCGGTATCTACTGAGTGCTTCACTCTGGCATAATGCCCGGTCGCAATATAATCAGCGCCCGCCGCTATCGACGTCTCCAGAAACAGTTTGAACTTAACCTCTTGGTTACACATGATATCCGGATTTGGTGTCCGGCCAGCTTGGTACTCGGCAATCATGTAGTCCACAACTTTTTGTTTATACTGCTTCTCGAAGTCAAATACTTTGAAATCAATACCTAATTGTACAGCTACTCGCTTGGCATCAGCTAGATCTTCCGCCCACGGACACTGCATACCGGGCAGATCTTGACTCCAGTTTTTCATGTAAACGCCAGTGACGTCGTAGCCTTGATCAAGCAACAACGTCGCCGCCACACTGCTGTCAACGCCGCCGCTCATACCGACGTAAACGTGCTGTTTGGTCATTCTGCTACGATCCCCATGATTTTCACTAGCTCTTGCAACGCTAATTGCCAGCCGACAACCGTCGTCCACCAAGTATCCGACCACTGGTTGTCTACAGCAACTGGATGACTGCGAGCTGAGATATCAGGTACCGCTTTGGCAAATTCGATCGAAACTCGCCGCGAGTGATAAGCACTGGTTACTAAAATCATCGATGATATTCTATTTTGTTTGAGCAATTTGCCAGTCTGCATAGCGTTTTCGGCAGTAGTCTCGCTAGCTTCTTCAACCAAAATTACACTCGCTGGTACACCGGCGGCGATAGCTTGATTTTTCATTGCTTTAGCATTGCTAGGACCAGACTTGTCAGCAGCAGCGCCAGAAAAGACAAGTTTTTTAGCCCAGCCATTTTGGTATAAGCGCACAGCCTCAGCCGTCCGTGCCCTAGTATCACCGCCGCTAACCGCCACAATCGCATCGGCAACCGCACACTGTTGACGCTCGGCACTCGGCGCACTACCGCAACCACGCAAATCGTCCTTAGACAAGAATAACGAAATACCAACAATAATTGCTGCAAGAATTATCGCTAGCGTAACAATTGCTATCAAAAATCTTCTCATGCTAGCCTCGCTTTTTCTAGGTTAACCGCCGCGATGATTTCGCGTCCAGCCACCGCGCAAATTTCCTCGTTCGATAGCCGCCCCAGTGTCAAGCGCAGGCTACCATCTGCTGCCTCAGGCGCCAAGCCAATCGCTTCTAACACATGCGAACGCGTACCAGAATTAGCAGCACAAGCGCTGCCTGTCGCTGCTAGCACCCCCTTTTGCTCAAGGATAAATACCAAACGTTCAGCATCAATACCAGGAAATGATATATGCAAATGGCTAGCCAAGCGACGCTTCTGGTCGCCAGAAACAATAGCCCACGGGAAAGCCTGCGTTAATTGGCGCTGCAATTGATCGCGCAATTCGCACAGACGTTTATTTTCAGAATTACGATGTTGTTGCACCAATTCTAGCGCCGTAGCAAAACCGATTGTCCCTGCTACGTTTTCGGTGCCACTACGCAGACCGCGCTCTTGGCCGCCACCGTATACCTGCGGCTTTAGCCGGACTGTCCGATCGCACCACAATAAGCCAACTTGCTTCGGACCGTAGATTTTACCAGCATTCAAAGTCAAAGCATCAACACCCAACCGTGCCACATTAATATCAAGTTGCCCAGCGCCTTGCGAGGCGTCAGTATGCAAGTAGATTGGCGTCTGCTCACCCGCTTCAAAGCGGCGTTGACGCTCGGCGCGCACTACTTGTGCAATCTCGCGCAGCGGCTGAATAGTGCCAAGTTCGTGATTAGCGATAGCGATAGTCACCAATTCAGTATCGGGACGAATTGCTGCCTGAATGTCGCGCGCTGCGATACTGCCTTTTCGAGACGGCATCACCAGCGTCGCGTCGCGATTATCTAATGTTTTGAGAATAGCATCATGCTCGATCGCGCTGGACACAATATGTCCGCCCACACTGCCAATCATCAAATTAATCGACTCTGTCGCGCCAGCCGTCATCACTAACTCGCTAGCTTGCCCGCCGATACAGACCGCCAGACGATGCTTAGCTTCGTTGTAAGCGCGCTTAACTGCAACAGCCGGCGCATACGGCGCTGACGGATTATAAAATTGATCGGCAAAATACGGCTGCATCGCCGCCAGAACACGCTCGTCCAACGGCGTAGCAGCAGCATGATCGAGATATATAATAGACTGCTTCACGCTTATATTATACCAACTTTTCGCCAGTCTCGGGGTCGCGCTTGTATACTTGACGGGCAACTTGTTCGTAATACATCTGCGTAGCAATACTAAAGTTGCGCAGCTCATCGCCTTCGAGATATGAATAGCGCGGGCCTGGCTGAGTCTTGAGAATACCGCGATCAGTTACTTCGTATTTAATGGTGTGAGTTTTAAGCTTGTGTTTAGAATCAATCCATTCCTCGTGCCACATCCAAATTTTTTCGTCAAGACAGAAAAACTCGCGGCGATGGCCTTTAGGAATCTCGCCGAAAAGCGCCGAGCCAATTTCGCTCTCTAACACTAGCAGTTCGCGTTCACTAAGCTTTTTGAGCGGACGTTTCTTACGAAATTTCAATTGCGGCAGACCCAACGACATATCATCACCGACAATCAATTTGATAGTTTTTTTAAGTACACTCTTTACCATATCTCAAGCCGCGCGTTCAAACTCCTTAAGATATTTCGCATAATCCACTTCATAACCCGAACGAAGATTTACCACCCCTTGACTCGCCCGAGCAATAACCTCCTCGGGAGTATGCGGTTTGTCCTCTAACTGCTTGGTTGGCGATTCAATATAATCAACCGACAGTGAATCTATAGTCTGCTCAGGTTTTATCGGTTCAGCCTGTCGGCGGGCCAGTTCGCCTAATCGTTGCAATTCAGGGTTACTAGCATAAGTATTATTCTCATAACTAAAACTACCGACATTTTCTGCCGGTGTTATTACGAGTTGCTCATTATTACTCTTTTTCAAATCTTCATTCATAGGCTTACCCCAAAAACTCGCCGCGCGTTGCGAGTCGTAGCGGCCGCAATCTCCTCAGCACCAAGACCGCGAGCTTGCGCATGAAACTCTGCTACCTGCCTCACATACGCCGGTACATTCACTCTACCACGAAGTGGCACTGGCGTCAAGAATGGTGCATCAGTTTCTAAAACCATACTCTCGAGCGGTATCAGCCTAAACATTTCTTGCTGCTTTTTGTCCTTAGTAAAAGTGCTTATACCGTTAACGCCAATATACAATCCATAGCTCAACCCTCGTCGCAAATTTTCTTCGGAATCAGTAAAGCTATGTAACACACCGCGCAAACCCGCAAACTCTTCAAAAATCGGCCAAAAATCCGCCCAAACTGCACCCGTTGATGATTTTTCGTCGCGAATATGAAAGCTAATCGGCAAATCGAAGTCTCGCGCAATCGCTAGTTGCTGACGTAAGACTTCCTGCTGAATTTGACGCGGACTATTATCATAAAAATAGTCTAAACCAATCTCGCCAATACCAATAATCTCACCTCTGTTTCGCGCCACTATTTCGCGCAGCTCTTGCGTATCGTTAGCGGCTGCATCGTGCGGATGAATCCCGACAATTGACCAGGCAAAATCGTGCGCCTTAGCGAACTCCAGTGCTTGGCGCGAGCTGCGCAAATCAGTACCAACGCAAAACATTACCACACCAGCCGCTATCGACTTACGATACGCTTCTTCGCTGGCCGCAGTGTCAAAGAACTCGCTATCGTGAATATGGCAATGCGTATCGACGAATTGCATACTCGAGAACTCTACTTCCCGTTTTTCTTAATGATAGGCGCATGCGGGTCTGGTGTATGCAGATAAATCTTTGGAAATAATGGCGCAGCTTTTTCTGGTACGACGCCAGCAGCAAACGATTTGTGGATAATCTCAGAAGTCACCGGCATAAACGGCGTCAATAGATCGGCAATCTCCTCTAGCGCACCAACTGCATACGACAAAATCTCCGACAAATGTTCAGCGGCGTCGGCGTTCTTTTCGCGTTTCTTGGCGACTTCCCATGGCTTGACATCATCAATATATTGGTTAAGTGCCCGCACTTGCTGCCAGACTTCATCGACTGCCTTATCAAAGTCAAGCGCTTCCATTGCCCGGCGATAAGGTCCCATATCATGACCGGGCCGCGGTATCTCGCCAACCACGCCGGACTGGTAGCGCTGGATCATTGCAATCACGCGCTGAACCAGGTTGCCTAGATCGTTACTAAGCTCGCCATTATAAGCCTTCTCGAACTTTTCCCAGGTAAAATCGCCGTCATCCTTAGTCGGAATGTGCCGCGAGAAATAATAACGGAAAGCATCAACGCCATAATCTCGAATAATTTCCATCGGGTCGACAACGTTACCCACAGTTTTGCTCATCTTAGCACCGCCCACGTTAACAAACCCATGCACCAGCAAAGTCTTCGGCAAAGGTAGCCCGGCTCCTAGCAGCATCACCGGCCAAATACCAGCGTGAAAACGCAAAATGTCCTTGCCAATTACCTGTACGTCAGCCGGCCAGTATTCATTCCAAGTCGGTTGATCGGGGTAACCCAGCACGGTAATATAATTCGCCAACGCATCCAGCCAAACGTACATCACCTGGCTATCGTCACCTGGTACCGGCACACCCCAAGTCAAGCTCTTGCGCGGTCGGCTAATCGACACGTCATGCAAACCGTCTTTCATCATCTCTAGGAATTCTTTTTTACGAAACTCTGGCACGATTTTCATACGATCTGATTCGATAGCTTGGCGAACTTTGTCGGTGTAGGCGCTTGCTTTCAGATAGTAATTTTCTTCGCTAACTTGTTGATAAGGAGTTTGGTGATCCGGACAAACACCGCCAGTCTCTTGGACTTCCTTATCGGTAAAGAATGCCTCATGCCCTACACAATACCAACCGTTATAAGTGCTTTTATAAATCAGCCCCGCCTGGTCAAGCTGCTTCCAGATATAGCGCACCGCGCCCATATGATGCGGATCGGAAGTACGGATGAAATCGGTATACTCGGCGTGTTCAGCATCCATCAGTACCTTGAAGTTTTGATGCGTTTGATCAACGTATTGCTGCGGCGTCAAGTTTTGTTCGGCAGCTTTGGCAGCAATTTTATTGCCATGCTCGTCCGTTCCAACCTGAAAACGAACGTCTTTACCTTTTTGCTTTTGATAGCGCGACCAAATATCCGCCAACAAATAATCAAGCGCATTGCCGATATGCGGCTTGCCATTAACATACGGAATTGCAGTGGTAACGTATAGCTTTTTTCCCATCGCTTTACAGTATATCAGAGGTATTAGAAGTTTGCTAGCACATAAGTGCCACCACTATCTCATTGAATATTAGTACTCACAATGTAACTACAGCGGACTCAGTATACTTCGGGCAGATGATTGAACTTGGCAAGCCGAAGCATTAGTGTACTTGCACTTTAGCTTTTTGACAGCACATTCCACAAGCACCAATCTTTACTGTGTGCGCTTGTTACAAGATCTTCACCACTACCGCGAATCTCCCGCCTGCGTCGCCAGTCGAATGCGAGAAATACTGTGGATTTTCGGAGGTGTCAATTGGCGAAATTAAGATGTTGCCAGTAGGCACGCCAGATTGAATTGCCAATGAACGGTTGAAACCTTGCATGTCGAGGTGAAAGCCGTCAGCCGTTTGACGATAAAATCCCCGCCAATCAGGCTCGCTAGCCTGCGGAAAATAATCCATGCGGTAATTATCCTGTTTGACGCTCGGCGACATCCAGATTTGCAAATTATCCGCCCGGCTGCCGTGTGCCAGAAAATAGCGGATCGCCGATGTCATCAACCGCGCAACCGTCGAGTGGCGGCCAAGGTGCGCCAACATCAGCGCTTGGCGTTCCGGGTCATACAGCACCGTAGCGATGCAGTCTGCTACCGGCAAAAACAAACCAACGCCAGTCGTCTCGGTATACAGCGCGTCAGCAAACATCCCTTGGCTGTTATTCTTGATCGTGTCAGCATTATCCACCTTGGCAATATGATCAAATGTCTGCGCTTGGCCGTACTCAATGACTTGATAGACAGCATCATCATAGTCGATGCCAATTTGGTGACAAAATGTCCGCCGGTTCGCTACCACGTCAGCCGCGTGCCGCCCGCGCCCGCGATCAAGCATCGTGCCGTCATCTTTCGAAGACACCGCGACCAGCAAGTTAGATGGAAAACAAGTCGGTTGATCGGCGGCAATCATAGCGATCGCCATTCTCGCAGCAGCTGCTGCCAATCGTTAATCGCTAGATCCTCGGCACGAGCATCGGGCGAAATAGCGGCATTTTTCAATAGTCGTTCTACGGCATCCTTGGTCAACTGTAAACTGCCGCTCAAACTGGAACGCAATTTTTTACGCTTAGCCGAAAAACCAGCTTTGACAATGCGGAAAAAGTCTTTTTGGTCTTGTGGAGCAACTAACGGTTCGGCGCGAGTTCTCAATACTACCACTTGCGAATCAACTTTTGGCGGCGGCATGAAAAATTGCCGCGACACTTCAATGTCCAGTTCCGCTTCAGCGAAAATCTGGGCACTCACCGCCAAAATGCTCATCTCCCCAGGCTCGGCCGCAATGCGCTGAGCCACTTCTTTTTGCACCAACAGCACCGCCAGGCTCGGTTTATGCTCCGCCGTCATCAGCTTTTCGACGATTTTGCTGGTGATGTAGTACGGCACGTTCGCCACTACTTTATAACCAGGCGGCAACTGATTTAAATCAAACTGCAAAATATCTTCATGAACGACCGTCAAGTTTTTGCCCGGAAACTGCCCAGGTAATTTGCGTGCCAAATCCCCGTCAAACTCCACCGCCGTCACTGCACTAGCTCGCGCCAGCAAGCGGCTGGTCAGCGTACCGAGGCCTGGTCCAATTTCCAGCACCACATCGTCCGCCGCTAGCTCTGCCGCCGCGGCAATCTCCGCTAGAATTTCCGGGTCTTTCAGCCAATGCTGGCCAAGCGACTTCTTCGGGCCGCGCGACGCTAAACTGGGTTGCTTGGTCGCCAGCTTAATCGCCGCCCTGCGCTGCGCCATCTACCGACCGTCTCCATTTGTCCAATCCGTTGCCAAATCAAATCCATGCGGATGCCGCGCCGCAAAACCGCCGGTGTCATAGACTTTTCCCGGACCCATGCTGGTTTCCACCACCGAACAGCGCGGATAATTGCCGTAATTTGCCGCCACCAAAATATAGCCGTCCTTGTCCACCTTGGCGCCGTCCGCCCGCACCGTGTAGCCACCACCACCGCAGGCACCAATCACGATATTCATCGACAAATCATAATACGTCTCGCGATGAGTCACCCCCTTTGAGTCGGTGAACATCTGCGCGCCCTTGCCTTTGGTCAGCGGATTCTTTGGTTTATTGCCGATGATTTCGATTTGTTTTTTGGGCTGTTTGGTGATTTCGCTAGAAATTTGCTGCCATCCTACTTCAACGCCATCATGCGCCTCAATTTTGTAGGTAAGTTTGCGCAATCCCTTTTCGCCCGCCTGCTTGACTTGGCGGTAACCCATCGGCTGATTATTATCGCGAATTTGCTCTACCGGAAAATCTACGGCTTCCTCGACCGTCGCTGTACGCTGTTTAGCTCGCGTGATTTTCATCAATACGCTTGACCCATCCAAGGCCACATCATCTGGCGGTGTGAAACGAACCTTGTCTTCTCGATATAGAGTTATCCCGGCTGCCCGCGCAATCTGCGCTGGCGTTTGCGCTGCAGTAACTACTCGCGTCCGACGAGCACCCTCGACTACTGTCACCGCTCTGGATCGGTAGATATTTATCTTGAAATCGCTATTGGTAATTTGAGTATTTAACCCAGGCTCGACGATATCGCGTTGTTCATCAAGTTCCACACCAATGCTATCTAACGCTTGGCGCACGGTAAAAGCTTTAGTAATCAAGGACTGCTCACGGCCGTTATCGTAGATATTAATGATACGACTCGTAGACGAACCGTTGGACCGAGCATCATCCGCCGCTGCCGAATTAGTCAAAAAAGGCAAAATACCAGCGCCTGATAGTGCAATGATTGCGCATAAAACATAGTAACGAAGCTGATGGTGATACCTAATTCTCATAATCTGCCAAAATCACACAATATGTTTCCATATTATAACAAGTTTTTGCCAAAAAGTCCAGTCATAACCTTTTCATCTACCACCAACCCTTTGTCTTCCATGCATTGTATGCTCCAGACCAACTACCATAACGCCCTACTGCATAGTTATTAAAGACCTTTATTTGGCAGATTGGGTCGCTCTGCCAATTTGGACAAGCGCTTGATAATTTCGACAAGCTCGTCTGACCCAGCCCATAATAAGTACCATTCGTAGCTGTTGTACGCCAACCTGATTCTTTTGTGAATATAAAGTTTGCGTAGCCATAGTCGCCCGGCGAGATGCCTGCTGCGGCCATCCAGTCTTCGTGGGAACCCGTCGGCAAGCTAACCTTAGTGCCGATAATTTCGACCTGTTTAACTGGCTGTTGAATAACGTTACTGTTGATTTCGCGCCGCGACACTTCTATGCCATTCTGAACGTTGATTTCGTAAGTAACGGTACGCTTACCGTTAACGCCCTTGGTTTTGACCTCTTTGTAACCTTTGTCGCGGTTAACGTCTTTAACTTGCTCTGTTTCGAATGGCATGGCTTCATCAACAGTAACAGTCTGTGTGCCGTTGCGATACAGGCGAACGCTCATACCTTTAGTCAGCTTAGTGTCTTTGCTAGGGATAATTACATCTTTGGCGGTCATTTTGATGCGCTTTTCTTTAAGCATATCGCCAACAGTTTTAGCTTGCGTATAAGAAACTGTTTTCTCGCCGTAGAAATCAAAGTTAAACGGCGTCGCCCGTTTAATAGACAACACCTCTGAAGCGTTGTCGCGCATTGGATTGTCGGATTGCGATAGCGTTAGGATATCTTCACTGCGCACAGGGATCTCCGCCTGCCTGGCTATCTGCTTACCAGTACGATATGAAGTAATAACTTTAGTCAGCTGAGCGCCGTCTTTGATGACAACAGTGCGCGCCCGATATATATTAACGCTGTACGAGTTCGCGACTAACCTAGCATCAATGCTAGGCTCTGTCCGGTCGTTATCGTCTAGCTTGATGGACGCCTCAGCCAGCGCCTCGCGCAGAGTTTGTTTCTTGGTGATAAAACCTTTATCTTGTCCGTCGTCATGTACGGTAATAATATGCTCGCCGGCAGCCAGGTTTCGTTCGTCAGCCTTTGCTTTTGGCATAATGGTCGTATAGACAGAAAAACCAACCAGGGCTACTAAGGCTACTCCGGCAGCGTATAGATGTAATTTTGTTCTCGCAATATATTCCATACTTGAGCGCCTAGAAACGGCGCATGTCCACTATTATAACAAAGTTCGCATAATCATTAAACAGTCACTACAGTTTCTCAAGACGCGCATATTCGATGTTTAATTTTTTAGTAGTACCATTATTAAATTTCACGCTTACTGCTAAACCATCAATATCGACGACCTCGCCATCGCCGAATTGCAGCGAGCGCACTCGATCGCCAATATCGTAATTCATCACCAATTCATCGAATTCATCATAAACCGCCGCATTCTTCGAGCTAGTTGGCAACGCAAAGAGTTCTACTCCCATATCATCAAGGAAACGTGACGGCTGATTATAAGTTCTTAGCCCAAATTGCGCCCGGCTCTGCGCGTACGACAGATAGAGCTCCTCGCGGGCACGCGTCATGCCGACATAGCAAAGGCGCCGTTCTTCCTCGAGGTTGCGCGGACCTTCCTCGAGAGCTCGTTCGCTCGGAAACAGCCCGTCTTCCATACCAACCATAAAGACAACTGGGAATTCTAAGCCCTTGGCGGCATGCAGAGTCATTAGCGTAACTTTCTCGCCATCGTTCTGCTGATCAGCGCTACTCATCAGAGCCACTTCCTCGAGAAAATCTGGCAAAGTCGCAAATGATTTAGCGTCAGCTGCTAATACGCTGATGTTATCATTACGATCTTCAGCTTGCGGTGTACCGTCCATCACATAATCGCGATAACCAATCTTTTCTAGTAACTTTTCGATAATATCGCTCGGATTAGCGCCAGAAATGACAAGTGCTTGCAGCTCGCGCAGAATCCCGCCCAAGTTTTCCAGCGTATTTCTAGCACGCGAAGTCAGCGTACTGGTCTGCTGAACGTTGACCAGCGAGGTAATAATATCCATGCCATTATCGCTTTGCCACAGCAAAAACTTCTCCAGGCTTGTCGCTCCAATACCGCGCGCTGGCACATTAGCAATCCGGCTAAAGCTCATCCGATCGTTCGGCTGATATAATAATCGCAGATAAGCAATAACATCTTTGATCTCTTTGCGATCGTAAAAACGGACGCCGCCTACTAATTGGTAAGGGGTCTTTTGCTGCATAAACGCGCGCTCAAAAGCAAAACTCTGAGCGTTAGTGCGGTACAACACGGCAAAATCGCCGTAACGACGCGCGCCAATTGATACCTGCGCCGCAATACGGTTCGCTATCACATAAGCCTCTTCGGCTTCGTCGCGCGCTGATTGGATTTGTACTGGCGCACCATTGCCCGCCGCCGTCCAAAGCTTCTTGTCGGTACGTTCGACATTTTTAGCGATAACTTTTTGTGCTGCCTCGAGAATAGCGCCAGTTGAACGATAGTTTTGTTCCAGTTTAACAACTTTCGCTCCCGGGAAATCACGCTCAAAATTAAGAATGTTCTTGAAATCCGCCCCGCGCCAACTATAAATTGACTGCCAATCGTCGCCAACTACGCAAATGTTGCGCGCTTCGTTAACCAAATATTTAACGATAGCATATTGCGCAGCGTTAGTGTCTTGATACTCATCGATCAGAATATGCTTGAAATGCTGGCGATACTTCTGGCGCACTTCGCTAGCATCGCGAAACAGCCGCACCGTCTCGATCAGCAAATCATCAAAATCTAGCGCACCAGCTTCGCTGCGCAGGCGTTCATACAAATCGTAGATCTTGGCAATGTTCTGCTGTGTAGGGTATTGAGCCGAAGCAGCATAGTCATCAGGTGTTAATAAGCCGTTCTTGGCATTAGAGATCGCAGCGCTAACTGAACGTGGTTTGAGCTTGTCTGGTGCGATTGACAGTTGTTTCATAGACTGCTTGATCAAACCTTGGCGATCATCCTCGTCGTAGATAATGAAATTTGCAGGTACACCAATAGCTTCGCCGTCTCGCCGCAAAATCCGCACACATATACCGTGAAACGTACCCATCCACGGCATAAATTGCCGCGTGTTATGCTGGTTAGTCAATGCCGCCAGGCGCTGGCGCATTTCGCGCGCCGCTTTGTTAGTAAAGGTCACTGCCAAAATCTCATTGGGCCAAACACGTTGTTGTGTCAGTAGATAGGCAATCCTATGTGTCAGCGTCTTGGTCTTGCCGCTACCAGCGCCTGCTAGAATTAGTAGCGGCCCATTAGCATAAATGACCGCTTCTTTTTGCGCATCGTTAAGACTATCAAGTATATCCATCGTAACTTATTATACCGCGTTAGTATCGAGTCAGGAAGAAATATCCAGCTCCGGCCAGCGCGCCCAGTGCTAAGAATACTATAATAATCAAGAGCCACTTCAGGCCTGAGTGGCGCGATTTTTTGCGCGATTTATCGTCTTTCACCTCTGTGTAGTATTCCGAAGTATCGTAAATCGCGCCGGATTCAATCTCGTCGATAGTCTGTTCGTGAACAGGAGCTGCTTCCGCCGCCACCTCCTCTTCTGTGTCGGCATCAGCCTCAACCTGCTGCTGGCTCGCAGGCCTATCTGCGCCGTTTACAGGCAACTCTGACTTAGCTTCCGTCGGCTGCCCAACAGCACTTTCGGTGTCAACAACATGACCTTTAGTTTCGGCAACAGATTCAAGCTTAGCTGGCGCCGGCTCGCTGTTTTTAGACTTATCAGTACTAGTAATAGGCGCCATCTTCCGCTTTTTGATAACGACTGGAGTATCCTGAGTCCTAGTATCATCCTCATCATTCTCGGCCGATGCTTCTTCAATAGATTGAATATCGTTAGCTCGCGATTCTGCCTGAGAAAACCCAACTTCATTACTAGCTTCCTGTGCATTACGCTGAAGCGACTCTACAAGTTCAGCCGAAGGTGCTATATCTCGACCGTGAGTCCCGCCAATAGCATATGATTTGCTTTTACCATCATCACTATTGTCGTCTGTACTCTTAGATTCTTTACTCAAATTCTCACTTCCACTCGAAGCGGGAGCAAACACTGATGATTGCGACGATGGCTGAGTACTACTTGGCGATACAGCGTCCGACGCCGATTGTTGCGGTATCGCAACACCATTAGATACCTCCCCAGCCACACCCGAATAGCCTAATCCATTCGACTGGACTTGCTCCGTCCTTACGCCCGGTTGATCTTCTGGGTTAGACTGAGCCACTCGTCGCGCAGCAGGCATAATAGAATCCACAACCGGAGCGTTAGAGGCTGGCGGCGTCGAAACACCTCGGCTAGCTTTATTAACAGGCTTACTCATGTCTGACGATGGATGCACCATATCCATAAAATGACCGCGATGTTTAATCTTTACGGGAATCTGCGAACCAGTTTGAGCTGGCACTAGACCGCCTTGATCTGCAACTGGCTGAGCTACCGCTACTGGCGCTGGTGACGGCAAATCTGATGAAATCGCTGGTGTAGATGAAATCGTTTCCGGTGTATTGACTGTCGATGGTGCTGGTGCTGGCGCTGACGCAGGAGTAGCCGCCGTCTGCGGCGGCTGCAACGGATGAATTGATGGCAACGCAACACTAGCAACAGGACCAGGGCCAGGCGCCAGCTTGTTCGGTTCATCTGCCGCTGGTTCGGTATCAATCGGCTTAGACGACACTGGCTGAGACGGATCTGCGGCAGGTTGGCTCTGACTATTATCTTTTATCAGGCCGCTCTTAGACATAGCCTCGGTAATAGATCGGTCTAGTTCGTCGAAATCAAACTCTGCCATTGTTATTTACCTTTCTTTGCTGAGGTTGAGAATGTCGTCTCGCATTTCTTAATCACATTAGCAAAAGCATAGACATCAAGACTAGATTCACCTATCAGCAATCCGTCTACGCCAGGTATCCGCAAGTAAGTCACCGCATTATCAGGGTTGACACTGCCGCCATAGAGGACTCTAACTTTTTCAGATGCAACCTTACCGAAGAGATGCTCAACCTGCAAGCGAATATATTTAACGGCGCGCTCAACATCACGTGGTGAAGCAAACTTTCCAGTGCCAATAGACCATACCGGTTCGTATGCTATCACTATCTGGCCAACTTCAACGCTAGTAATATTAGCAAGTCCACCAACTAGTTGGTCGCGAATCACATCAGAAGTCTCCTTATCAGCGCGCTCTTGAGCCGTCTCGCCTATACATAGTACCGGCACGATATTATTACGCACAGCCGCCTGTACTTTACTACGAATATCTTTGCTGCGTTCAGCGAAGATATGTCGCCGCTCGCTATGACCGACTAAACCATACTGCACAACACCACGTAGCTGTGCAGCCGATACTTCACCGGTATAAGCACCTCTGTCGCGCCAATAAAAATTCTGCGCCGCCAAGTTAAAATGATGATGCTGCACTTGCATATTGAGAGGCTGCAGTGCTAACATTGTCGGTGCTAAGACCACCTCTGTATGCTTGAGTTTGCCAGCTAGCTTGTCAAGCTTATGGACATACAAACTCGCCTCATTGACAGTGAGGTTCATCTTCCAGTTTGCAATAATAAGTTTCTTGCCCACGTTTTATACTTGCTTATGTTTACCCTTGTGTCTAGTTTACTACAGTTATCAACGCTCGTCTAGTTTTTTGCGTGAAAACACCTCGCCACAAGCGAGGTGTCTCTTAAATTTTTGTTGTATTTTACTCAACAACACGCACACGCAATGTGTCGGTACCGCCGGCTACACCCGACTGACGGCCGCTGACAACAACCGCGGTCAATTTGTCATCGCGCCCGAAAGTACCCCAATCAAGCAACTCTTTGGCTAATTTTGTACCAACATGCTCGCCTTCCTCGCGCACATATGAGCGGGTAGCGTATGACAAAGCTAACTGTTGAGCCACACGCTTATTCGGCGTTACCGCAGCGATTGGCAACTCTGGACGACAGGCAGCAATCCGCGCGGCTGTTGCGCCAGATTTAGTTTCGGCGATAATCACATCGGCGTCTACTTGGTTGGCTACTACTACCGCAGCATTAGCAATCGCATTACGGCGGCGGTTTTTCTCGCCATATTCAATCGGCATGTCATTCATCGGCCAGCGCGACTGCGTATAACGCACTGTCTTAGCCATCATTTTCACCGCTTCGACAGGGTAATCACCATTAGCAGTCTCGTCAGAAAGCATCACCACATCAGTACCAAGAATCGCCGCTGTCGCTACGTCACTGACCTCAGCGCGCGTTGGCTCAGGGTTGTCAACCATACTAGCCAGCATCTGTGTTGCCACGATAGACAATTTGCCGTACTTGCGACATAAGCGAATCGCTTCGCGTTCGACAATCGGCACGATCTCTGGACTAGTCTCGACGGCCAAGTCGCCGCGCGCAATCATCACGCCATCTGCCGCCTTGACGATTTCCTTAAGCGCCTCCATTTCAATGGCTGCTTTAGTCTCAACTTTAGCGATAATTTGCGCCGTCGAACCATGACTAAGCATAATTTGGCGCAGATTATTAATGTCGTCAGCACTCTGAATGAAACTCAACGCCACAAAATCAATATCTTTGTCGGCACCAAATTCCACATCTGCCAAATCTTTTGGCGTCAAAATATCGCCGCCAAAGTCGGTATCCGGCAAATTCAAACCTTTCCGGCTCATCAAGAATCCGTCATTAAGTACGCGGATTTTAATCGCTGTATCGCTGACCCGCTCAATCATTTCGCCGCGAATTTTACCGTCAAATAGATACACTGGCTCGCCAACTTTCACCTTGTTAGCTAGATTATATTGAATCGGCAAATTAGCGCTACCGTCATGCTCTTCGATCGCATGATCAAGCACTATCTCGTCGCCAGCCTCGACGTCAAGGTGATTGTCTTTGAGTACGCCGAGGCGAATTTTCGGACCTTGCAAGTCCTGCAAAATCGCTACCGTTCGGCCAACTTCGGCGCTAGCGTCGCGAATCCACTTGATCTGGTCAAGTCGCTCTTCGTACGAACCGTGGCTAAAGTTCAAGCGAAAACCATTAGCCCCTGCCTCGATTAGTTGTTTAATTTTCTCTGGTGAATTTGTTGCTGGCCCCAGAGTCGCCAGTATCTTAGTTCTTTTATACGTATTGCTCATCAGGAATATTATACGCCAATTTTAACTAACGGTCGAGAGTACGGCAATTTCAACGAATACTCTCATTAAGCGTCATATCAACAAATACTAATCCGGAGTGGAATAAACTTCGAGGTCTATAAAAACAGCTCGCTACAAGAAAACGAGCTATTTCAGATCTGAGCCAAACATAAATTCCTTGATGGTGAGCCAACCAATATAAATATTTTTCGCGATTTGTTTGTGCTGCGGGATCGCTTCAAGGAGCTTGGTATAGTTATCAAAAATGGCGAGGTGTATTTGCCGGATTTGGAGGGGCGCGATGTTTAATTTGCGAAAATCGAGCTCAAAACCCTACGACCAAAACACTTTTGACGACCAGTTCATGCGCGACTTACGAAGAGTCCGAAAAAGCGTTATTATCGAAAGCCCGTTCCTCAGAACTGCCCGAGTTGAAAAATTCATCCCGATATTTCATCGGCTCAAAAAGCGTGGCGTGGCAATATTACTTAACACCAAACCGCTTGAAGAATACGATTGAGATATACAAATTGCAAGTCCAAAAATCTCTAAGTTTACTACAATCTGCAGGTGTCGAAGTTCTTTTTACGGTCAAACATCACCACAAACTAGCCATCATCGACAGATAAATTATTTACGACGCGGTCGGATTCCTGAAATTCATGCAGCGGTTTGCGCACGTCGCTAGCAAGAATGAGGAGTTTGATTTTGAGGGGTTTTTGGAGAAATATAAAAAAATCTTCGGACTCTTAATACTCAATGATGTCTAGCTAGAGAGTAGGTTCTTAATTTTTACCTTTATATTAGCATATACTGTTGTCAACCTATCCTTAGCATCTTGCGTAAGTCTTGACGTATGCATAATCGCATTGCGGATCGGCGTGAAAGCTTTTTCGTCGTTAGTGAGGTAATCTGGATATCCATCACCACTTCTGGAAGGGTCTGCTACAGAGGCTAGGTGCGCTAGATCAAGATAGAACAGATCCTCGTCTCTGCTACGTATGTCGATTGCAATGTTACCGATCCTTTTGTCTTTTTTCTCGCGATCCCTCCATTTTTTAATCTCACGAATAGCTTTTTTCTTAGCCTCTGAACTTTCATCAAGAATAATAGATTTATGTTCTATTAACCTCCGAACAAGATTCTCTGATATAAAACACTCTGTGTATGATTGGAGATTGAATGTAGCATCCTCCTCTAGTTCATTTATCCATTTTCTTACTCTTGTGGCAGGCTCCGAAATATCCGGTAGGTCTGACTTATATTCATTTGCCGTCTCATTATATAATTTCTTTGAGGCACGCTCCTTCTGTGAAAAACGCGGGTTATCATTATCTCCATCTTGCTTGATCTCAATACGCCACTTATCCCATTGGTCAATTATAGATTTAACAACCGGCTTTATATCTTCAAGCAACTCACGGAATAGTGCGTCGTCAGACACGATTCCCTCGCGGCTACTAGTAAATCTGTCAATCCCATCTCCGTCAAGATCATTATAGTGGATCTGTCCATACATATAACTTTCTGGTACTCTTGCGCTTTGAATATGCTTTAGCATGTCTCGCTCGCGAAGCCGGCCATTAACGAACAAGTCTACTCCAACTCTTTCTTGAGCTCCTAGTATGTTTAGGTCTTTTGGTTTTTTGACCGAGGCTATGAAGCCACTAATGTTCTTGTTGAACCTGACACTCTCTGTACGAGAGGCTAATGTTGAAAGGGTATAGATAAGTGAATCCTGACTTTTATTTATTGGCCACAAAAATTGAGTCCTATCGGTTAAATCTTTTATGTCGTCTAGATTTATTTCATTACCATCAACGTAAATCTTGAAACTTTCATCAACTAGAGAGAAGCGAAAATATAGTGCAATAGCTTTTCGTATATTCTCTAATGTATTGACTATACCGCCCTTAAGATTAACGAACTTGATAATAGTCCCTTGTTCCATTCCGCCAAGCAACTTTATATCTTCACTAGAAAGCGCTCCTAGCTTGTATGATTCGTGATCTCTGTCATCTTGTATAGCCTCATCTAGCTCGCTGTTGTCTATCACTCCACCGGTGACTGGCTCACCAGCTTTCTTCGTCACTATAACGACGCGGTTAGCACACGAAAGGAGGGCTAGTTTTCCAATTCCTTTTCTACCTATATACGGGCGGCCTTTTCGCGAGTTTGACCCATTTGTCCGTTTTGAGTAGCCAATCCTTAAAAACTTGCCGCTAAAATCAGATGCGGACATACCGTCGCCATCATCAATAACGAGCATTTCTGATTTTTCTCTATTTATGATAATTTTGACATTATCAGCATCTGCATCCCAAGAATTAGATATAGCCTCACCTAGTATGGTTATAAAATTTCTATAAAGATTTCTACCGAGACTGTTTAGTACTGCTAGAGATATATTGAAAGTAAATTGACTATCTTTTTCGTCGTTCATAATTTTATATTCTTCAAATGCTCATTAATAGACATGCCAATAATTTTTCCTAAATCAACCGGTACAGCGTTACCTATGTGCCTGCTAATTGTGCCGATTGAAACATTGTTGACGTCTTCAAATAATTTATAATCTCTTGGGAAGGTCTGGAGTAGCGCACCCTCTCTGAGAGATATTGCTCTATCTTGCTCAGGATGACCATAACGACCAGTACCGAATGAATAAAATTGCGTTGTAACAGTCGGCGAAGGTTTGTCCCACTCCATGCGACCATACACGCTGCCGAATGATTTGCCGGACGGCTTTTTGTAGCACTCTGGCAGTAGAGATTCGTCCCAATCTCGCCATGTGCCACCTGGTTTTGATTGCTTGATTCTCTTAAGATTTATCTCGGTTAATCCAGCACTCCTATGAAGAGGGTCGCTTTCGTCAATTTGTCCTTGAGATATCACAGGTAGTCCCGCTAATACATCTCTGACGGTAAGTTTTTTCTCTATGGAAGTTTCTGGGATTAGCTGAATGTTGCCATGTTTTGATGCCAATAGAACAAGCCGACGACGCTTCTGTGGCAGCCCGTATTTGCTACAGTCAACTATTTTGTAACTTGTGTGATAACCTAATTCATCTAGTTTACCCAGAAAATCTTCGAATATGTCGTACTTATGAAGTTCTGGAACATTTTCCATAGATACAATATCTGGTTTTATATCTTCAATATACTGAGCAAACGACCTAAGTAGATTCCAGCGGACATCCGTCTTGGTGTCTATACTTTTACGGTATTTGTTGGCGTGACGCGAAAATCTTTGACAGGGTGCACAGCCGACTAGAACCTTAATATCGGCTTCTCCAAACATATTATCTACGTCTGAGCTTGGCAACTTTGATACATCCGCTTCAATAAATTTTGTATGATTGTTTTCTTCGTAGGCGTATCGGCACGTTGCATCATTATCTATACCGGCAACGACGTCCAAGCCGGCTTTTTTCAGTCCGCAAGTCAACCCGCCTACGCCGCAAAATAGGTCTACGACGGCAACGTTATTATTCATGCCTATAGTATAGCAACATATACCGCTTGTGCCTAGCTAAAGCCTCAGACTTCATCTATCATTGGTTCCGCCTTGATATGCGACTTTTTCTTCGACTGCTTTTTGGTTTTGGCGGCTTTTCTTGACGAAACCCCGCTAGAACTTTTTCACCCAGAAACCTCTTCTCGTTTCCTAGCGAACCCTTTGCGTGAATGCTTAAATAATTTCATCTCATACTGTTTCAACGCCTTCATTTTCAAGCAATAAAGTTTGCCCTGATAGCGGCTCTTGCGCACTAACTGCCGCTAGTCGAGCATAGTGATTGTATGCTGGTAGATTGCTGATTTCGCCCGGCTCAATGTACGGGCTAAACATTGGTAGCAAACACTGCTCATCCTGTGGGTTGCCGGTTTGAAAACAGATGATTAGCTAGGATTATGTCGACCGTCTGCTGATCGCTTTGCTGTGAAGTAGACTGCTCTGTCATGATCACGAAAACTTTATATTTACGACTTTCAGATAGCATTTGCACGAATGAGGTTGTGGCGAAATTTTGGAACTCATTGACGTAAATATAGAACGCGCTGTTGCAATCGGGCGCACCGCAGACTTGCGAGCTGAAGCTTCGTAAGTACAGTAATGCCAAATAACTCAGAAGTATCTTCACCGAGCAATCTTTTCGATAAATTACAGATCAGGATTTTGCCCGAGTTGATAATATCATCAAAATCAACGGTAGACTTCAATTGTTTAAGGATCTGTTCAGCTGAAGCCGAAAACAAGAATCGACCAATTTTAGCAGTGATACCGGCTACCATTTTTACTTTCTGTATATCGCCAGCTTTGCCAAATTCATTTTTCCAAAAGTTGCCAAACAACCGAATTTACAAGCTGAATTTGACCAGGTTTTACAATATGCAAAATATATTTTGGAACACCCTTCAGAGCTGCTACTTGATCTCTGTAATCCACTGCGAAAAGCCGCTTTTTTCGGTGCTATATTCAACAAGCTTCCAACCTACGAACAAATAAACTTTGGAACCCACAAAAATAGCTCGCTACCAGAGGTAAACGAGCTGTTTCAAATCCGAGTAAATAATAAATCCTTTGATGGTGACCTTACCGGGAATCGAACCCGGATTGCCAGGATGAAAACCTGGTGTCCTAACCGTTAGACGATAAGGCCATACCCCAGTTATTCTAACAGATTATCGTTATCCATACAAGCACGAGAGAATAAGTCAAGCCTTAGTACCTTGGCGGCAGTTCAGTTGTGACATCAGTGGATATAGAGCTATTCATACTAGCTCGATTATACGCCCAGATGTAAGTGTCCATCCGTGCGTTTATAACTTCGGCTGGAGTAGTGTAACCGTTCTCGTTACCAGTAGTACCATCAGCACCGTGTGTACGACGCAATTGCAGCACACGTGCCGATACCGTACCATTGATCTGCAGCGGTTTATCGCAAACTGTTGATTTCAAACCACTAGTATAATCAGTCCGCGTCAACGCCGACCGAATGCCGCTCTCATCGACCTCGCAGGTCGAAATCACGCCGCCAACACCATTATTAGTACCAGTAGCAATCAGCCAAGCATCGACATTAGTAACATTATCTTTAATAATTATATTACGTGCATAAATAATAGCTTGCGGCAACTGACTAGCGTTAGAGAAATTGCTAGAGTCGTAGCGAATATCATTATCAATAACCACTGTTTTGTTACCGGCATCAATTATAACAGATTTACCGACCCCAATAGCCCCGCCCGATAGCGTCACTATTGAGCGCGACGAAGATAGTTTGTATGATCCATTCAGCCCGTTTAACGATATGTTTTCACCAGAAAGCGACTGCTGCGAACCGAAGTAACTAGATTTGACGGTATTCTGAGCACCAATAGTTCCCCATTGACCATATATAGCTTTACTATTAGCAAAAGTTAAGCCATTCAACTGATCACCAGATACTGTACCCAAACGCGATGTTGTACCCATGCCTGAGAGAGCACCACCTGATGCTGATACTACATTCGACCTACCATAAGATGAAATCTCCGGCGCAAATAGCCCATACTCACCCCAGCTACCAATTGAATGAGGCGAGTTGCCGATGTTTAATGTCCGAGCACCACCAGTATAGATACCAGACTTGTATTTCGGGATAGACAGAACATTTGAGAGATTACTTGATCCTACGCGCACATCACTACCCCAGATTTGTACCATCGGTTTCTTGGATATGCGGTAGCAACGCGGATACGAGACACGGCGCTTTAAGGCATCACTCGTCGTATTCCAATTATACCTATTAACCGTCGCCACGCGGCACACTACATCGCCAACTGTATAACGAGCAGCGTCAAGAGCTGAAGTGTCAATTACCTCTGTACTGTCAAATGAGCTGCTTCTGGCGTTAGTCGGCGTACAGTCGCTGATCTTACCAGCTAACTGTGCTTGGGCGTTGAGCCATGCGCAAGTATTCATATTCGCACTATAATTAGTCTCTGCATAATAGCGATCACCATTACTTTTATTGAATACACCTTTTAACATGTCTCCTAGCTGGCTGTCTGACATAGCTGCTGTGGAGCCAGTAAACGCAAACGTAAAGACATCCGCATCGCTATTAGCGCCAGATTCACGACGTCCTCCAGTGTTGTATATGGTACTATCGAGCGTTGTTGCATTACCTTTCTCCATAGCACTAATAGCAGTCGACCCATTAGCAGGACCAACCCCTGGTACGAGATTGAAATCTGAAGCCACGCGCGCGCAAGCAGGCTCGCTAGTTGTCCATCCTCCTCTAGTGGAATTTGGCCACGACCACCATGTTTGAGTGCATATATAAGAGCCTATCCTACTATTATCGTTTGGCACAAGAACCCTCATACAATCATCGTCTTCTCGTCCGCTCCAGTTTACTAGCTGATCTGGACGTTGCACCAAATTACCAGGCACTGCCCGACATTTGTTGCCATATCTGTCACCAACAGCTCCATATGTAATCAGCGCTCTATGCCCATTATCGCTGCCTCCACAGTGCCGCCAATCTTTACCTGCACAATTAACCACGTCATTAAAGTTTTTGAAATACGCCGACTCTACAACCACTTGTATATCTGAATCTACATGCTGAAAGTTCGAGTACCTAATATTTCGAACATTCGCTATAAATTCAGCGCGTTTACCAGGCAAAACCGTAGGCTGGCCTTCTGCGTGTCCTTGCGCATAAGGTCGAGAGGTGCCATAAGCATTTGAGTTATTATAATTCGCATAGCTCCTGTCTTCAGAGCGATTATACACATAATTTTCTCCCTGGATATTCCACCCTCTTGGAAATCCACCGCGCCGCACCCACAGGGTAATATTATCTGTGCCACAATTTATACTCGCTCCACTATACGTATATGCTGCGCCATTCCTCCAGAGAGCCATACAGCTTTTAGCTCCCAAAGTAATCTTTACTGGTCCGCCACCAGGAGTTCCAACACCTCTGACATCGACCCCCACGTCCAGCTGGTCGTGTTCATCCCATCTAACGCCAGCCTCTCCCCATCTCTCTCCGTTAATCCACTGATAGGTAGGACCGCCCCCGTCGTAGCGTCCACGGAAAAAGTAATAATTACCGTTACCGTCTACGTGACCATTTGTGACCCAGGTATGTCGACCCTGCCCGTTAAACGAAAATAACGAGTAAACATCAAGTGGCCTGCGATATTCTTGTGTATTCCATGATCCTCGTATGGCAAAGTATATCGATGTAGCATTCCAATCCATCTCTAGTGGGTACTCTGGAGTAAGACCTGTCGTCTGAAAATAACCCGATCCATGGTAAGAAGGCCACCAGACAGCACACGGATCAGCTAAATATCTATAATCGCCACAAGGGTTCCCGCCCCACCCTCTCTGTTCGGCCGTATTACGTCCAGTGTTCCATCCATGCATAGCATGAGAGGTATCACTGCAAAATATCGCTGCAAAAACAAAAGCGACAACTACAACGCCGACAAAACAGCTTAGCCAGCGCAACGTTGATCTACCTGTCATTGTTTATTCCTGGGTAGTGTTTGTTTATTTCTAAGATTGCCTAGCTGCTCTACATTAGTAGATATAATCAACTTACCGCTGGCATATATACCCTTGTCGGACAGGCTCTTCATTTTGTTATATAACTCATTGACTTTTTGGGTATCTCTACCTAAATCATTATTAGTAGCATAATAGAAGTACACGGTCGCCACGCACGTAGCATCATCTAGGTAATGATTCTTCTTTTCTATATCCCTGACAACCTGCCTCAATTTATCTGGCGAATATATACTATCATTAATCTTGTCTGCCACTTTGTCATCGCACACATTATAATGTACTACCACCCGCTGATCTGGCACCTTTATTCCACCGTAGACATAACCCATAACTGCAGCAATCCCGGTCGCTATCAACGCTATTATTACAATAATACCTAAGATTATTCCCGTCTTCCTCTTCATACTAAAAGTATACCATTTATGCTTTCTCGCCGTCTAGTGTTGGTGATAATTTTAATTTTGCGACTGGCAAGCGAAAGCCGAACGTGCTACCCTTATCTAATTCGGATTCAAAAATCATCGTACCGCCATGCCCCTCAATAACCTTTTTTGCCAAAAATAAGCCTATACCGGTACCGTCTGGCCGTTGCCGCCGGGCGTTGTCGCCTCGGAAAAACTTCGTACCAAGCTTTTTCTTGGCAGAAATAGGCACGCCTATTCCTTTATCAATCACCCGCAAAACCGCCTCGCCGTCCTCAACCGATAATCGAACTTTCACTACATTAGCATCCGGCGAATAGTAAATCGCATTATCTATAAAATTCATAATAACTTGGCGAATTTTGGTATCGTCAAGGTAAAGAACCGGAAAGCGCGCTGGCCGCCGATAAGACACTTTAATCTTGTGAGTATTCGCCACCTGGTCAACATTAGCCACTTCTTCGGCAACTAGTTGCGATAAATCAACAGCAGTGCGATTAATAACAAACTTACCGGTTTGCAAACGGCTAACATTCAAGAAATCGCTAACTAGCCGCACCATTCGCTCGCTGCTGCGAAAAGCCTCCTCTAGCAATTGCCGCTGCGTCTGAGTGATTTCGCCGGCATCGCCTTCAAGGACCATACTCAAATAACCTTTTACGCTTGTAAGTGGTGTTCGCAGCTGGTGGCTAGCCATGCTGACGAACTCGTCTTTAGTAGCGTCTAGCGCTTGCAATCTCTTGTTTGATTGGCGTAGCTGGCGTGTTGCCTCATCTACTTCTTTTTCTAAATTGCCCGCTAGGCGGCGAATCTCATCTAGACGAAACATATTCAGCAGCGCCACCGACAAATTACGCGCCAAAACATCAAACAATTCGAGCTCTTTACTACGAATCTCGCGGCCATCGCGCCGTTCGCCAACCACCAGATAGCCAATCCTTTGCCCCGCAACACACAGAGGCAAAATCGATGCGATACCATACGAAGCATGCTCATTAATATCAAGAGATTCCAGCGTCTGCGCATCCATCCAAGTCGGCACATTATGCCTGCCAGCAATGTGCGGACGATGATAACTATCGCAAAAAACCACTCCCGCAAAGCGCACTCGCAATACTTCGACGAAAGTCTCTAGATAGCCGCTAAGCAGCGTGTCAATGTCCTTGGCGTCAACCATCTTGCGAGTCAGTACGTCGACAACTTGCTGCGAACGGTACGATGGCCGACGAATTTTGCCAAAAAGCCGCTTCATTAGCTTTATAGTACACGTTTCTAGGCAATAACGCTAGAGCTTTGCTAGTCGAAAATCCAGAATGTGATATCATAAAAGCATGACAACTATCGCTATCATCGAAGACGATCAAGTAATCAACCAAATGTACCGCATGAAGTTTGAAGCGGCCGGTTTTGAAGTAGTCTCTGCTAGCGATGGCGAAGCTGGCGTCAAAGTTGTTCAGCGCGCCAATCCAGACATCATATTGCTTGATCTACAGATGCCAAATATGAACGGCACTGAAGCGTTGCAAAAAATCCGCCATCAGCCCGCCAACGCCAATACACCAGTTATTATTTTGACTAATCTTGGCGAAGAGGAAGCTCCAGCCGAACTGCGACGCTTAGGTATAGACAGCTACATCGTCAAGGCTAACCTGACGCCAAGCCAAGTCGTCGCCCGTGTCAAAGAGACTCTAAATAGTAAATAACAAACAATCACGCTACAGCTTTCCAAGCTGCCGCAAACACGCTTCAATCAAGTGATCAAACAATACCGCGTAAGTTAGCGGTCCAACACCGCCTTTTTTAGGCGTGATCGTGATATCACTACGCTGGCGGACTGCGCCATCAACGTCGCCAACTAGCACGCCGCCTTCACTAGCCGTACCGGCATCGACGACAACAGCGCCTGGCGCTATCATCTCAGCCGTAATCAAATGCGGCACGCCTGTCGCCGTTACAATCACGGCGCATTTTTGCAATTCAGCAGCAGTCGCTGGCTTGGCTTTATCATAAACATGTACGTCTAGACCTCGCTGGCGCCACATTTTCTCGAGCGGTGCGCCAACCAATTTACCGCGACCAACGATTGCAATTTGCTTATCCGACAACTCGACATTATATCCGGCCAACAGCCAATCAATCGCCTGTGCTGTAGCACTAGGATAGATACCGTCCGCACTCAAACCGTCAACATCTTTGTCTGGCGCAATCAATCTGCATAGCTCTTCGGTCTGTGACACGTCGTCGATCGGTAATTGCAGAATTGTACCTTGCACTGTAGTATCGGTGTTAGCCTGCTGAATTGCCGCGGCAATATCAGACTGCGCTACCGCCTGCACGTCAACGTCAATCAAAATATCTGCCGCATAACGCTTTTTCATCCGGACATAGGTTTGGATAGCTTGGCTAGCGTTTTCACTCATTATGATAACTAGCTTCGGTATAATACCATGCTCTTGGCGCAAATTGCGTACCTGGCGCGCTTGTCTCTCCTTGATAAAGCCCTGCAACTCCCGGCCACTCAATTCTTTCATGATATATTGTCCTTTCTGTCATCAATAAATGCTGCCCACTGGCGAATTTTACGCAAAATCGTTTTCAGCGGCAGTTCGATCAACATATCTAGCACCATCGAAACGATATTGACTTGAGCGTATTTATCGCTCATCCACCGGCCGGCCACCACAAACGGCAGATACAAAGTATCGCGAACAAATGTGAAACCATTGCTGGCGCTGCGGACAATCTCTAGATCGCGAATCAGCCGGCTCAAACGGAATCCCAAGAAACTCGCCGCCGAGAAAAACACAAAGAAAATCGCAATATGCACTGCCGAAAAACCAATTAGCGTTAATAGCCAAGTCGTTAGCGCAAACACTGCCAGACTTACTACGCCATACATGATCGAAAACATAGGGCCATACGTCGGCCCAGAGAGACGCCTTCGTACTAATGTCGCATCATCATCTCCATAAATCATTTGATCAGCACGTTTAATCAAAGCCTCGGTGTTAGCATACCCTGGCACTTTCAACGTCAAGCGCAGTAGCACCATATACACTGGTGGGAAAAATAAATTAATCATCAAAACTAACCATTCAATCTGGCCATGCACCCACAGATCATACGGCACCTCAATGGCAATACCTATCAAAAACTTAGTAATCACCAAAAAAATCACGCTGCGCAAAATCGCCCGATTGATTCGCGACATGATACTAGAGTATTCGCGATTAACTTGGTGCTCAAATTCGTCGAGAAACACTTCGCGTTTTTGCAATAGTTTCGGAAAGTCATCCTGCGTTTCTATCATGTGGCGAATAATCCGCAGCGGCGCACCTTGCCTATCGACAATCCGATGCAACTCATCGACAGCAGCACCACGCAGCATTTTATCAATCTTTTGGTTGAAGGCTACAAAATTATCAAGCAGATCAACTGTCACGCCATAACGAGTCAACAAACCAGCTCGCACCGTCGCCACGTCGCTTTTCATTAGCGACTGTTGGATAGCCACATATAACACCGCTCCATATTCGTCAGCCGAAGTCGATCGCAGCGCCGCTCGAGGAATCGCCGACTCAAAATATTCATACGCAAAATTGATAAAAGCGTGGTCATTAGCATGATCAACCAGAACATTTGCTACCAATACCGATAGTGTCTCTAAGACCCAAGACGACGAACGGTCTAAATTAATAGTACGATTAGCTATCAATTTTTCATATGCCGCATAATGTGCCACTGACAGCTTTGAAATTTCTTTGATTTGGTCGCGCGAAACGCTGTCGTTAGGCATATATCCCGCAAAGGTCAACTCTACAACCAGTTCTTCGCCGCTTTTACGCACCAATGCTTCATCGCGCACGATAAACGATTGTTTGAAAAAGCGACGGATAGCGTTCTGTAGAAGTAAGTGCTCCTCGGTATTCTCGGCAGCATTGCGCAATTGCTCGTAAGCTGCAGTTAGCATGCCGCCAGCGCCTACAACGTTGACTTTATCAGCCTTGCCAAGCGTACGCTGGAGTTCATCAGATTGTTGCTGCGCATAGATAGTACCTGCCTGTAGATGGGCGCCAACTTTGTTTAACTCTGGCATTATTCTGTATATTATCGTCGATTTTCGTGAAATTATCAAGCGTAAGCATCATCAAACCCACTAGTCATTCATTGAGAAAATACAGATAAGCACCTTTACTTTTACCTCTGTATGCACTATAATAAAATGGCATGGGCCAGTAGCTCAGCTGGTTAGAGCACCTGCCTCTTAAGCAGGGTGTCGAGGGTTCGAGCCCCTCCTGGCCCTCCACGAAGCTTCATGAAAAAACTCATCGTAATGATGAGTTTTTTGTTATTTGCTAATCAATGGTACCCCGAGCAGGGTTCGAACCTGCGACCTTAGGCTTAGAAGTCCTCTGCTCTATCCAGCTGAGCTATCGGGGCATATTCCAAACGACACGCCACAGATAGCTATTTAACGACAGCTGGATAGAGCATCTTGCGATTTTTTCGCTGAAGACTCCCCAGCTGAGCTATCGGGGCGGCGATGTTTATGGTGCGGGTGCGGAGAATCGAACTCCGATCCCAAGTTTGGAAAACTTGTATACTAACCGCTGTACTACACCCGCGTGCTATGTATTATATCATCACGTTCGTGTATAATAAAAGCATGGGACGTCTTTTTGATCGTTTTTCGACCAATAGCACGCAGAACGACGCTATGCATTCAAGCGGATTAATCGGCAGGCCGCAAATCGGCGGCAGAGTTATCAAAAGAAGCTTCCGACAAAGACTAGCTATCAGCCGTAAGCACGTTGGTGCATACGACGACGCTGAAGTCAGGCATAGCTATCGCCGTTCCTGGCGAGACCAGCAAATAGCTAATACTAACGACGATGATGACAACAATGATGATAAGCAAACTAACCCAACTCAAGTACTAAATTCACGAGTCTCTGGCGCCAGCTCTCCAGCGGAAGCTAAACGAATGAGCCAACAAACTAGTTCCGCGCCTTCATCGCGCGCCAACCCTACTACCGAAACAATCAAAACACCACGCGATCGCTACCCATTCAACCGATAGCTATTTATATTTTCAACAAAGCAAAACGCCCGGAATAAATGAAAACCGGGCGTTTTGCTTGGGGCGAAAGATGGGATTCGAACCCACGGCCTCCGGAGCCACAATCCAGCGCTCTAACCAACTGAGCTACTTCCGCCAAGCACTAATCACTATACCAGATGACTTGCCTTTTGTCACCTATTCCCAGACCGTTTCAATATCAGCGCCGAGCGAATTCAGGCGATTAGCTATATCTTCGTAACCGCGATTAATATTGTAAACATCGCGCAGTACTGATTTGCCAGGAGCCGCCAGCATAGCCAGTAGAATCACCACGCTCGGCCGCAACGCTGCTGGCGCCGTGATATCAGCCGGTTTCCAGCGCGTCGGGCCAGAAATATAAACGCGGTGCGGATCAACCATGTTCACTTGAGCGTTCATCTTGGTGAGCTCAGTGAAGTAAATCGCTCGGTTTTCATAACTCCAATCGTGAATCAGCGTGCGACCCTCAGCAACCGTCGCACACAAACCCAAAAACGGCAAATTATCCATATTGATACCCGGGAAAGGCAAAGCGTGAATCTTGTCCTTTGGTGCATGCAACTCGGATTTTTTGAGCGCAATATCAACTAGACGTGTACGGCCGTTGCGTGCCATGTACTCTTCGGAAATATCATATCGCAAGCCCATACCGACCAAGGTCGCCAGCTCTAGCTCCATGAATTCTATCGGCACGCGCTTGATAGTAATTTCTGAATTAGTCACGACGCCAGCCGCCACGAAACTCATCGCCTCGATCGGATCTTCGCTTGGGAAACATTCAACGTCGCAATCAATTGACTTTTTGCCAGTGATTTTTAGCGTTGTTGTGCCGATACCTTCAATCTTAACCCCTAACTTCTCGAGGAAGAAACAAACATCTTGCACCATGTAGTTCGGACTAGCATTACGAATAATAGTCGTGCCATCATAAAGCGCCGCCGCCATAACAACGTTCTCGGTGACCGTATCGCCGCGCTCGGTCAAAATAATTGCCCGATCGACACACTGCGGCTTGGCTGTCACCATATAATTGTCATTAGTCGCCTCGACATTCAAACCAAATGGCGCTAAACCTGCCATGTGCGGCTCAACTGTCCGCGTACCCAGACTACAGCCGCCAGCAAATGGTATTTTGAATGTTTCGTACTGGTGCAAGAGCGGCCCCAAAAACATAATAATGCTGCGTGTCCGCTTGGCAGCACTAATGTCCATATTATCGAGTTGTAAAGTTTTCGGCGGATCAATCTCTAGATCGTGCTCGCCAATCCAGTGGCATCGCACGCCGATACTCTCAAGCACCTCGATAATGCGATTGACCTCCTCTATCCGTGCCACATGCCGCAGAGTCGTCCTGCCTTTGTTGAGCAAGCTAGCACACAGCAAGCCGACAGCAGCGTTTTTACTGGTTTTTATTTCAATCTCGCCGTGCAATTCTCGCCCGCCGTTGATACGGAAGTTGGTCTTGCCTGAGCTATTGATACGAACAATCTCACTCGACAGCACCTCGCCGATACGCGCGATCATCTCAAGGCTGATATTTTGCTTGCCGTTTTCGATCCGGTTGATTGCCGACTGGCTCGTGCCTAGCTCTTCTGCCAGCTCACTCTGAGTCATATTGCGCGCTTGACGCGTTTCTTGAATGAGCGCGCCGATGTTTTTGAGATACTTCGCCGTTTTCATGGCTACATAATATACCTTATATGATATATTGTCAAGGAATTGCTCGTAGCAAACTATGCAAGCAACATCCATTATTAAAGCATTACAAGTAACCAGTTAAAGTGCTAAAATATAAATAATAAAGAGGAGGAATAACAATGACAGACACTGTAGTTGCCGCTTGCATCGCCGGCGAAGAAGAGCGCCAGCGCGACGGTTTGGAACTAATACCAAGCGAAAATTACGTCAGCAAAAACGTTCGCGAAGCGCTTGGCAGCGTTTTTACTAACAAATATTCTGAAGGTTACCCTGGGAAGCGCTATTACGGCGGCCAAGAATTCACCGACCGCGTCGAGCAATTAGCTATTGACCGCGCCAAGAAATTATTCCGCGCCGACCACGCCAACGTCCAGCCGCATTCCGGCGCACCTGCCAACGAAGCAGTTTACAGCGCTTGGTGTCAACCGGGCGATACCATTCTAGCAATGGATTTGAGCCATGGCGGACACTTAACTCACGGTTCGCCTGTCACCCGCAGCGCCCACCTTTATAATTTTATTCCTTACAAAATGAAAAATATCGAAACCGGCGAGATTGATTACGAAGAGATCCGCCGCTTAGCACACGAACACCAGCCGCGCATTATTCTAGCAGGTTTTAGCGCTTACCCGCGCGAAATGGACTGGGCGAAATTCGTCGAAATTGGCCGCGAAATTGATGACTGCCTACTAATGGCCGACGTAGCTCACATCGCCGGGCTAATTGCCGGCGGCGTTGCTAAAAATCCGCTTGATTACGGATTCCACGTCATGACTACCACCACTCACAAGACACTACGCGGCCCTAGGGGTGGTTTAATCCTTAGCATGGGCACAGTGACTAGCCCGCTCAAAAAACCTGCCAAAACACTCGAAAACATCCCCACGCTGATAGATCGATCGGTATTCCCTGGCATGCAGGGCGGCCCGCATATGAATACTGTAGCTGCTAAGGCGGTAGCTTTCGGCGAGGCGCTACAACCGGAATTTTGCCATTACGCGCAAGCTATCGTCGATAACGCTGCGCGTTTGGCCGAAGAAATGCAAAAACGCGGCTTCCAATTGATAACAAATGGCACCAGCAATCATTTAATATTAGCCGATATCAACAAGAGCTTTGGCATCGATGGCAAGACTGCCGAAATAGCCATCGACAAAATCGGCTTGACACTCAACGCCAACGCCGTGCCAGACGACCCGCTGCCAATGTTCCGCCCGAGCGGCATTCGCTTAGGCACGCCCGCCATCACCACCCGCGGCTGTCAGCCCGACGACATGGCGCGAATCGCTGAGTGGATCAAGCAAGCGATTAACGCCCGCGAGGACGAGGATAAATTAGGAGTTTTGCGTGAGGAAGTAAGGGAGTTTTGTCGAGGGTTAGATCAAATACAACAAGCCTTGATCACAAAATAGACATAATAAATACTCCAGCAGAAGCTGGAGTATTTATGCTATATAATACAGTTACTATACTTTAACAGCCAGTTTGGTCGCCAACCCGACGATCTTTACCGGCGTTTTCTGTGAAGTTAAAATAGAAAATTCTAGCACCATTATCATTACATTGCTTATAGGCTACTGTATTTTCCTTGCTCGGACGAGTTGAGATTGTTGCACCACCAGTGTCGACCGTGATAGCGTTACTATCTATGTGCCATGGATCGTTAACGTTAGCCCCAGTTAAGTCGCTAAGACTTGCTGGATACTTACCCTTATCAGTATAGTAAATCTGAGCCTTGTCAGCAACGCTCTTAGCAGTAGATTCCGCGGTCGTCGTACGTGCCCGGTTCTGAATACCATTATAAGCAATGAGTGAAATCACCGTCAAAATCGCGATGATAACAATCACAATCAAAAGCTCTACGAGTGTGAAACCTCGGTTTTTAAGTTGTTTTGTAGTCACAGTTTTTGTGCCCCCTATTTTTAGTTAGTTAATTGTAATTTGATAATACTACACCGGTGAAGAAAGCGCAAGTAGTTTTTTAATAGATGTAGCGATTTTCAACCGGGCGCAAAAATAACGACTCTGTCGGGGTAAATCTATCTATACGAGTATTGTCACCAATTTGCCCAGCATTATTCCAGCCCCAGCAATACGACCGCCCATTCGACACCACAGCACAGCCGCGATTGGCACCGCCAGCAACATTCACTACAGTTTGACCATACGGTATGCCATTGTTACCCACAACAACGGGTGTCGGTATATGTGTATGATTAATTCTGGTACCATTGCCTAACTGGCCGTAGACATTACTACCCCAGCAATACACCTTGGAGTCCTTACTATTGAGAGCACAAGTATGGTTGATACCCGCTTCAACATGACTCGCAAAGAATTCCCTTCCAGATGACATGCGTGTCAATTGTGGCATAGTGGAGTAATCGCTAACGTGGTAGCCTAGCTGCCCATTACTACCACCGCCCCAGCAATATACTTTGCCGCTAGCGATAGCGCATATATGCGTTTGACGCCCCATAAGAGTTGTATGGTATGGATATCCGTCCTGAGAAATAGCTGTGACGTTACTTAGTCCCTTTACTATGGATGGGTAATTCACTACTTGTGTATGTGAAGTAACTCCGCCGTTACCAACCTGACCAGCGTGATTTTGACCCCAACAATAGGCATAACCACCAGCGATAGCGCACATATTAGCAGAACGACTGCCACTAGTAGATAGCCCCGTTGCAATATAGTTACCCGGCAGGCCATCAGGATGCGTGCCCGCTTCTACTAATTTAGGCCACGAATTTGATTCGCCTCTGAATCTATAATCTCCCCAACAATATATCTTACCGCCGGCAATAGCGCATGAAGCATTTTGTGATCCGCCAATAGTCGTCACAGTCTTTCCTGCAAGCAAGCCTCCTATTTTCACAGGTACATTAGAAAACTCATTAGCACCTGATCTACCATTACCTAGCTGACCATTGCCGTTATAGCCCCAGCAATAGACTTCGCCGTCTGCTATTACGCATGTATGATATTGGGCTGTGAAAATATCAGTAATATTTTTGCCTAGAAGCACCCCAATCTGCTTGAGAACTTTCACAGGTACAACAGAATCCACAGAAGAGCCGCTTTCAATTGTAGCCTGTCTGCAGTTGCCCGATCTGCCATTACCTAACTGACCACAGACATTATTTCCCCAGCAATAAACATCACCTGACAAGATGCCGCAAGTACGTCTAGTACCGCTAACTGACTTTTGAGCCACCAAATTCGTAGGCCAAACAATTGATTTCTTAACCACTACAGAATACGTCCTGATAACAACCCCACTACTATTCAAGACCTCTGCTTCACCGATAGCTGATATCTGAGCTGCCTGATCCGCGTGCCCCTCTAATTTGCCCACCTTGAAGGAGGTTCGTACCTTACTATTGATCAATACATATTTGTTATTAGTATAGACGTTTTGCTTACCTCTACAGTCGCTGGCGGTAGTTAGTTCTTTCCCGCTGCCAATATCGCCCCACGTCTGAGTGTTACCATACTTGCCTAAGCAGTTATTAGCATAAGCTGTACCAGACTCGCCCGCTTCTTCAGCTAGTTTTATGTAATACCCCTCACTTGTACTAGTATAGAGTGCTGCTACTACGCGATATATACCAAATAGCACCGCCATTACAATGACTGACATGGTTATTGTCAAGACTAATGAGTAACCGTTCTTCTTCATACGCATAGTTAATTTATCCTCGTGATTTGCATAGTACGGCTACGGCTATGATTACCGGGCGGAGGTGTTATTCGCAAAGTCATTTTGACGCTCTGAGCTTCTGCAATATGCTCTGTGCCACCAGGAGTGTATTGTTGAGGTATGCGATCGCCGCTACTATTATAATATTCAATAGACAGTGCAGACACATTTTGGGCAAGCTCCTCATCACGAGCCTCGCATGAACTATTTACCGTACCGCTATTGAAAGCATCCATGGGGCAAGACTGTTTTTGAGCAACCTCTTCGTTGTTGCATCGCGGAGTAGTCTTATCGACCAAAATACGACGATACAAAGAACCATCACGAACAAAATATACAGTCATATATCTTATTTTTGGCTGATACATTTTAAGATTAGTACAGTTGAATCCAGAGATCGGGCTGTTTTCGTATACAGGATGACGAGCCACAGCAGAAGACCGTTGATTGCTAGCATAGCTAGTAAGGATTAAACTTGGTAGAGAATAATTCCAACCATATGGAGTAGACTGTGCATTAGTAGACATTCCATACCGGTCAATAAAAGGATTAACACCGCTAGTACCAGTAAAACTAATACTATACCGAATATCTTTTTCAATGATGTCGAAGGCACTCTGCAATGAATTATCAGCCTCAGATTGCCCTTTAGTCTTAAAAGCCTCCTGATAAGATGATGTAAACATAACGCCTATAGTTAGCATAATTATAGAGACGACTGTCATAGAAACGACCAGCTCTACAAGAGTAAAGCCCCAACTAGCAGTAACATTAGTATGCTGCATACGCCGCATGAGTTGAGCTCCCCCCCTTGTATATAACTATTGATTCTACCTTTATCGGCAAGCCTAGACCACTTGATACACCACAACCATACGGTGCTGTAGCTACGACTCGCTGAGTAACTGCGCCCGGTAGCCCGTCAACAGTGCCAGTAGTGTCCTTCAGTACTTGCTGACCCACACCAGGCCTACCTTTCGAGTCTGGACAATTAAACCACATTGGACGGCTGTCGTTGACATATTTACGCATATTGTCGTAGGCTAGGTTACTCGCTCTACTTTGCTGCAACTGAATAATCGATAAGTTCGTCGCTTGGTACTGGATCTGCATAGCAGCGATTAGCAGCAACGAAGTCACCACCATAGTTACTACGACCTCGACTAAAGTAAATCCCGCTTTCCTGCAATCCATCATTGCTGCCTCAAACTATCTATCCATCGTACCGTATTATGCGCTTGGTTATAATAATACAAAACATATCGCACGCATGGCGCAGTTACACACAACTTACCATTTGAATCGAACGGCTGGTAGATATAGACTCCAGTATTTACATCGTTCGCGCTAAGCCTGCTAGCAGTAGTAGCAGCAAAGAGACTATTGCCTGACCTAGTTGGAGATTCTGATACTGCCGGATTGTCGATCACTTTAGAGAAATCATTAGTTATGGTTTTTGTTGTAGGGTAAGTCATTCCCAGTGTAGTAATATCTTTACCCTGTTTGTAGTATAACTCCAACTTAGAGGCAATAGCTTGGGCGTTAAGCCTCCACGTATTATCTCTCGAAATGGTGCGAGCATTAGCGATAGATATTGTAACGATACTAGCTAGTATACCAACAACCACTACTATAATTGTCACTTCAACTATAGTAAATCCACCCTCTTTGTGTTTCATGACTTAATTGTAGCGCACTATTTATAAAATGGCTATGCTTTTTCGAAACTTTTGTTTGAGATTTCTAGCGGTTCTTGCTCTATCACGATACCGAATTTTTGATTGACGGCAGTGATTATTTCTTGGCGAGCCTGCGCCAAATCGTTATAGCTTCGTGCCGATTCGTTGATTAGAACTAGCGCATTTTTGTCGTGTACGCGCATCCCATTATGCAGAGAGCCTTTGAGCCCGCATTTATCAATCAGCCAGCCAGTCGGAATTTTGTACATGTCGTGCGGCATATTATAGTGCGGCATATCAGGGTATACCCGCTGCAATTCGTCTAATTTGCCAGCCAGAATGATGGCATTTTTGAAAAACGAACCGGTATTAGGCCGTTTTTGAGGGTCGGGTAATTTATCAAAACGAATCTTCATAACAACATCGCGCAAGGTTTGAGGCGAATGCTCACCAATATCATGCTCATCCAAATACCGCTGAATAGCTGCATAGAATGGCGGTTGTAATTCGCGCCGCGATAGCTTGAATTTCACCGAAGTGATAATATAACGCCCCGTCCAGCGCCCGCGAAAAATACTGTGGCGATAAGCAAATTCGCACTCAATATTATCAATAGTTGTAAATTCGTTATCGCGCGTGTCATAAGCATTAACCGAAACAATCGTCGAAGCAACTTCTTGGCCGTATGCGCCGATGTTCTGGACCGGCGCGGCACCAACTGTACCCGGTATCGCCGATAAGCACTCTACGCCGCTCAAGCCCATTTCGACAGTCCGCCGCACAAAATCATCCCAAGTCTCGCCAGCGCCAACTACAATATTCACTACATCAGCTGCTTCATCTACATCATCAACAATTTCAAAACCAGAAATACGATTGAGAATAACCAAACCGTCAAAACCTTCGTCATGAGCTAGAGTATTGCTGCCTCCGCCTAGGACATACCATTGTAGATTGTGCTCGCGGGCATAACGCACGGCCTCGGCGACGTCGGCACGAGTTTTGACTTCGACAACCTGCCGTGCCACACCGCCAAGCTGCATTGTCGTAAGATTTTTGAGAGATATGTCTTGCTGTATATTCATAGTTAGATTATACAATATGTGATATAGTTAAGGTAATGCACCCGTAGCTCAGCGGATTAGAGTACTTGGCTTCGAACCAAGGGGTCGCAGGTTCGAATCCTGCCGGGTGTACCAAGACACGCCCCGTTAGCTCAACTGGATAGAGCGTTGGTTTCCGGTACCAAAGGTTGCAGGTTCGAATCCTGTGCGGGGTACCACGACGTCCTTATACGAACCCGCAGCATGCAGACCTATTATTTACCTCCTCACCATCATACGTTAATATAATCAACATATGACAGAGAGAATCCGAAGATCACAGACTGAGGCAGGAGGCACTGATATGCCAGACCCGGAGACAATTGTAGCCGAGATTGATGAACGACTGCTTTTGGGCGAATCTCACCAGTATTCACTTCAGGAGGTAAAAGCCTATTTTGAAAGCGAACGTTGCAAGCAGATGACGCGTTTGACGCTTAGAATGCCAGGGCCCCTGCGAGTCCGTATGATTTTTTGCCCAAGAATACTGCGTGGGTGAATACTTTTTCGTAGGTGTTACGGTTGACGGAACAGCTGGTGGTAGTGCTTTACAACAGAACAAACTGAAAGATATCTAAAAAAAGAAGGCTGGTCATAGTGACGAGTCTTTAAGTCATAGCAAGCGTTTCCGCTTCTTTTCTTGCTTAAGCTTCTTTTTGCGCGCCCTCTTGATATCAGCGCCATGCCAAGCTCGGTGTTTAGCCATAATTCTCCTTTGTTTCGGTTGTGTGTAACTTATAGTACCATGAATTAATTTAAATGGATATAATACTTTCTCGCTTAATATACTATTGACTCTAGATAATTCTTATGATTAAATTAACTTACATAGGTTGTTACAAGGGAGGGTATTATGAGAAATAAGCAATCAAGGCGTAACAGCAAAACTGCGATCTGGTTCGTTGTCGCGTGCGCAATGGTGTCACTGTGTTGGCCAAGCTCCAACGTAAGCCATGCACTAGAACTAAAATACAATCCGTCACCAAATACTAGTCATGCACGAAGAGCAACCGCTAGTACAGCAACCGTTACTATTTCTGGTGCAGCTGAAGTCGGAAAGACGCTCATCGCAAAGCTAGTCGATCCAAAGGGCGTACCAGTCAGCGACAAAACGAGACGATATCAATGGCTCGCAAACGGCACGGAGATTAAAGGAGCCTCATACTTTTCCTACAAGCTCACCTCTGCAGAAGTAGGTAAAAGAATTACTGTCAGAATAACATTCGTTAGGAATAACTTGACAGCTGAAAGTATTATCAGTCCAGCTACCAAACCTGTTGCTTGGAGCAACTCTCCAGGCAACAAAATAGGCAGTATTGATATAAAAGGAATAAACCGCGTCGGACACACTTTCGTTGCCGAGATTACTGACCCAGATGGCGTACCAAATAACGGCATTACATACGAATGGTATGAGTTCTACGGCAAATTTTTAGGCACAGGTAAAACTTTCACACAGAAAAAGGAGCACATCGGCATGCAAGTGCTCGTCCAGGCAAAATACACCGACAAAAAAGCCCACCAAGAGAATATCACTAGCAGCTTTTCTGGATCAGTAGTCAGCGATACTAGCGGCGGTACCGGGAGCGGTATCACTAAGCCTGCAGCAGGAACGCCTAGAATTACTCTCAGCGGCCCAACTAGCATTAGAGAAGGCCAAACCGCTGTTTACACGGCTACACTAGACAAAGTCGCGAGTAAAGACGTCAGTGCTGACATCAAAATCAATTACACATCTAGCGATTCAACAGACGCGCTCATACGCTGGGATAGTCAGCGAGTTGTGATCAAAGCTGGTAGCAAAAGCGCCCAGTTCTATGTAGACACGGTAGCAGACAATAAGCGTGAGGGCAACGAATCTTATAGGATATCTATCAGTAATGCCGTTACTGGTAACGTCAACAATGCAAATGTCAAACCAATTACCTCTAAGGTAACCGCCCAGTCCGTATTTATGCTGTCTTATGTCTACCCACTCGCCAAGGCTGGCGGCACTGAATTTTCTGATTACTGGAAAGCTGTTCATGCCGCTGGCAGCAGTAAGATTCCTTATGTGATGATTATGGCCGATGCTAGTCCAGATGCGATACTTGATCCAGGTTATGTCAGAGTACTCAAGAAAAATGTTGAAATGGGCTTCAAAAACATAGCTTATATACGAACTATCCAGCAAACTCGCCCGATATCCGAAGTTAAAGCTGCCATGGCAAAACTTATCAAGCTCTATGGGTCAGACAAAATCCAAGGTTTCTACTTCGACGAAATTTCCTCGCGGAATAATGCAGCCGTCTCATATCTCGCCGAGCTATACAATTATGTCAAGACTACTTACGGCCACAAGATCGTCTTTGCTAATCCAGGCACACACATCACTGACTCAATTGCTCCATATGCTGACGTCTTCATGACTAACGAAGGAAGTGCTAACGATTATATTAACAATTATAAGGCTGCAACATCTGAATTCGAGAATAATCCAGCAAACTCGCACCGCATATTCCATACTATATACGGTGCAAACGCAAACAATTATCAACAAATAATTAATTTGTCACGCAGCCGCAATGCAGGTTTTGTATATATCACTACCGATAGTACATACCCAGACGGCAGACCATACAATGACCTACCTAGCAACTTTCCATGGCTCATCAACACCATAAACAACCTCAAAAGACCAGCCGATCCAAACAGGGGCTCCATTCTGCCAGTGCTATCAGGAGCGACAATTGGTAATTCGTCAGTTACTACAACTATACTTGACCAATAATAACGTTAGTGTGCTACACTATGGTTATGGTTACAAAGGCAAAAAAATCTTCCAAAAAGACCCGCAAACAGCGCGTCAAACACATTACCAAAACTGATACACACTTCATGGTGCGCCGCAGCTTGTTGGTGTACGCTGTGCTAGTTTTCATATTCTTCTGGCTAGCGACGATGAGCACGTATTTAGTAGATCGCATGCTAGTAGAACATAATAATACTGCCTATGCCGACAAAGTACGTAGGATATACAGAAGCCTGAACCTCGATGACTCATACAAAATAGCGAACTATAATAATAGCATTCCAAATGACAAGTCCATATCTATAGCCTACGGTCACAATGCTTCTGTTAGCGAGACGCGCACATCCCTATCCAAAAAAATCAAAGAGGCGGGTTTCGCGCTTATCAGTTCTAGCAACAAGGGAACTATCGTCCAAAACGACACCTTCAAAGACTCCGCCGGACACGTTTTGAGTCTAAGTGTCATGCCGCGCGCATTGCACAATGACCAAATATATGGCACCTCCACCGTAGCAAAACCGTATGCTAATAGAGCTATTAGCGAATTCAACAACGAACAAGCAAGCTATGTTGCTGTTAAAATAAGCCTATAAGCCTCTGCTTATCGCTTCTGCTCTCTTCTATTGGTCGAATCGTAGCGGAGCTTCTTGAGGCTCAGACTCTTCAAAGATTCGCCGCACTTGATCGACATCAATATTAACCGAATCGCCCGGATTGACCGCGCCGGCTAGCATGAGCTTGGCAACAGTGTTCTCGACTGCTTTTTGAACGACGCGGCGCATCGGACGAGCTCCGAGACGCGGGTCGTAACCCTGCTGGACGAGAATTTGCTTAGCATCATCATCAACTGTGACAGAAACTTTTTGCGGCGCCAGTGTTTTATTAACACCCACCAAAATCAGATCAAGAACCTGCACTAATTCGGCTGGTGTAAATGGACGAAATAGCACAATCTCGTCAAAACGATTGAGAAATTCCGGCCGGAATTGATTAGAGCTAATCAGTTCGTTGATAAATTGCTGCTCAAACTGTTCAAGTTTATAACCTCGTTCAATGTACTCGCGAATTCGATCGGCGCCAGCGTTGCTAGTAGCAATTACGATAGCGTCGCGAAAACTAATTTCGCGGTTTTTGGCGTCGCGCAGTATGCCTTCGTCTAGCAACTGCAGTAGCGTGGTAAGAACTTCCGGCGCCGCCTTTTCGATCTCATCTAGCAACACCACACTAAACGGTTGCTTCATTACCTGGGCAGTCAAGCTCATCGGGTCATCAGCGCCATCGGCAATCAGCCGCGCCACATCCTCGGCGCGGACAAATTCATTCAAATCCAAGCGAATCATTTTGCCCTCGCCGCCAAAATAAACGTCAGCTAGTGCTTTGGACAATTCCGTTTTACCGACGCCGGTTGGTCCGAGAAACAGAAAAGTGCCAATCGGCCGATTCTCGTTACGCACACCAGCACGTGCCCGGCGCAACGCATCACTAACGACGTTAACGGCGCGGACCTGGTTAACCATTCTTTGGTGGATCAAATCCTCCATGTGCAATAACCGCTCGCGATCTTCAGTGCTACTAGCAACACTAACCTTGATATCTAGGGTTTTTTCAATCGCTTGCTGAACAGAATTCATCGTCACCACTCCAGACTCACTGTAACTAGCTGCCGATTCAAGCAACTTAATTGCCCGACCTGGCATTGCTAGATCATGAATATAGCGCTGACTCAAACGGTACGCCTCATTGATTGCTTGTACCATATATATGACATGGCGATTGAATTCAACTGCAATCAATTGCTCTTGTAAAACCTTTTTGGTTTCTTCTTCGTTCGTTTCAGCGACGTTGATTCGATTCAGCGAATTAATAAGCGACGGATTGCGGCGGCTAATTTCTAGATAGCGCTGTTCGTCCATGCTCAAGATCAAACGCAATCTACCAGCATCTAGTATCGGCTGCAATACGTTAGTCAAATCGACCGAACCGATACCTTCCTCGAAAAATAGTTGAGCGTCGTCCAGACAAACGATGATATTCTTGGCATTATATGCTTCGCTCAAAACTTGCATGATCAAATTTTCGAGTTCGCCGCGCCCTGGCGCTGCCGCAATCAGCGATGCTGAATCGAGAATAAATACTTGGCGGAAGCGAAGATTTTCTGGCACATTCGCTTCAGCGTCCAGAATACGTTCCGCGAAGGCATGAATCACTGATGTCTTGCCGACACCAGCTTGCCCGATAAGAGCTGCATTCTGCCGTCCACCGGTGCCAAATGATTCGACCAATTGATCAATCACTTGCACATGCGACGGAATATCGATTGATAAACTATTCCTGCTAGCGCCAATTTGCTCGCTGATATTCTGGCCAAAACGCTCCAAATGAGGAATCCATCCGAATGACCAATCACGCGCCAAGCCACCGGTAAGACGCCGCTGGCCAAAACTATTAACGATCTCCATTAGATGTTCTTGCCAGAGTATACCGGTATCTAAATCCTCATCACCCAAATGAGTCTGAGCTATGATTGCTTCATAATTTGGGAAGCTCCGCACTAGGGCTACTGCCAACACCGCACCACTAATACAGCTCAACTGGTTCGCTTGGCGAATATCGTCAGCCCTACTCCACAGTTCATCAATAGAGATTGTTAGCCCATCAGCAATCGTCGCTAGGAACGATGGCGTAATACCAAGCCGCGCTCCCATAAATTGCCCGCTCGGCACCTCGCCAACAATTTTAGCAACCTCTTGAATCGTTGGCGTCTGTGATAATCTACCCAGTACATCGCCTGCTAGCAAGTCATCGACTGAGTCTCCCTTACCAACCGGCAGGTTACTAATTCGCCAATTATAAAATTTAATCACCATGTAGAGGATTGTCGCTAGCGCACAACATAGCCAACCCACTGGCAAGCGCTCCATAACTAATAACATTATACCGGCAGCAGTTAGTAATGGTGTTAACCATGATAAGCTTTTAACAATCATTGGCGACAACAGCCGCCCAAAACGCGCTTCGCTAGCGCGTCGAGAAGTGTATCTGAAAGCATCTAGAGATGCCACGGCACCCACCCTACAATTGCAAACAAAACCATAACCAGTGGCATTATTGGCACTAGCGGCCAAACTACAATACGCATTAGTCCTACTAGCAGCATAACGCATAACGCTATTAAGCCAACAATTAGCGTAACTGTCCGAATAAATCCACCGATGATTCGCGAAAACAGTCTATCAAAAAACGCACGAATCTGTACGCCAATAGGACCGCGTACTTGACCTGCCGAGATTTGCCGCCACGGCGCAAAAAGCGTCTTCAGCAACAATCCTAACGAGAACGTATCGTACAGTCGCTCAACTGAGTCCCAAACACTAGCTACCATCCGCTTCCAACCGACACTATACCACCACGAAATCAAGCCTACGACAAACATAACCCTTATTATAATTCAAAAATCTTCCGAGCGCTACTATAATACGCCAAAAACGGGTATAATGAATTTTATTATGCATCAGATTATAACGACACTAATCGGAAAGACCGTTAAAAAAGCTGCTCAAATCCGAGGTGGTAACGGTTCGGCACTGCCTGGCTTGGTCGTTGAGAAAATCGATTCCGAATTTGTAAAGCATACCCTGCAACAATTACCCATGGGCGTAGTTTTGGTCAGCGGTACAAATGGCAAGACTACCACTACTAAAATAGTAGTCGAACTGCTAGAGAGCCAAGGATTAAAAGTTTTTACTAACCGCACTGGCAGCAATTTCACGCGCGGCGTGGCAGCAGCGTTGCTTGGTGAAGTCGATTTACACGGACGACTCAACGCAGATATAGCCGTACTCGAACTTGATGAAGCCTATGCTGTCCGTTTCGTAGAAGCAGTTCGTCCGGCATATTGCTTGCTACTTAACGTTATGCGCGACCAACTAGATCGCTTTGGCGAAATCGACAACACCGCCAGACTATTGCATGCTGTTGCAAAACATACTACGAAGTGCGTGGTGCTCAACCGCGACGATCCACGTTTGAGTAACCCTGATTTCTTGAGCGACCTCGATATACCGTTACGAAGTTTTGGCGTTCACCCAAAATATTTACAACTTTTTCCATCAGACGATTCCTTACACAGTAACGAACAGAACGCAGCTAGGCTATACGCCGACGACACTAGCTTAGAGAAAGTCAGCGAGCAGAGCGCAATCATTGCTTTTGGCGGCAAGGATTATCCGGTCAAACTAAACTTGCGCGGCATCTATAATCTACAAAATGCTACTGGCGCCATTGCTTTAGTCCGCAGTATTGTTGGTGAGAACTTGAACGTCAGTGCTATGCTTAAAGCGCTTTCCAACGTCAAGCCAGCCTTTGGACGCGGCGAACAACTGACTATCTACGGGCAACCTTGTGAGTTAGTACTAGTAAAAAATCCAGCCGGTTTTCGTTTATCACTAACTTCGTTTGACCCGACAGGATACGCCACGATGATCGCTATCAACGACGCTTATGCCGATGGTCGCGACATGAGTTGGCTCTGGGATGTTGATTTCGACAGCTTACATCAACAAGGCGTAGCCACCGTCTCTGGCATTCGCGCTTACGACATGGCGCTGAGACTGCAATACGACGAGGTACCAGTTGATTCTGTAGATATCAATATATCGTCTGCCCTGCGCAGGTTCATATCTAGGCATGCTAGCAAACCGAAACGTATTTATTGCAGCTACACTGCTATGCTTAAACTGCGCCGCCTGCTAGCCAGCTATACAAGCGTGGAGGAAATACGATGAAAAAGCAGCAAGTCATCTCAATTATGCAATTATACCCGCGCGATATGAATATTTATGGTGATTGGGGTAATGTTTTAGCTCTTAAGCGGCGTCTCGAATGGCGCGGTTTTTCCGTCGAACTGATCGAATATAACGTAGGCGACAGTTTCCCGGAAAACATTGACATAATCATTGGTGGCGGCGGGCAAGATTCTGGTCAATTACGTATCTGCGACGATTTGCGAAAAATTGCACCTCGATTAAAACGACTAGCTGATGATGACCTGCCTATGCTAGCTATCTGTGGCCTGTATCAACTATTCGGGCACAACTTTATCACAAAAGACGGCGAAAAAATCCTGGGTATTGGCATTCTAGATCTAAAAACTATAGGCAGCGATGAACGTATTGTCGGCAATATTATTCTCAAGAGTCCAGAATTCGGCGAAATCATAGGTTACGAAAATCATTCTGGATTAACGACGCTCGGGCATAATGCAACAGCGCTCGGCGAAGTTATCAAGGGTATCGGCAATAATAATATCGACAGACAAGAAGGTGCACGTTACCGCAATGTTATCGGCACTTACCTACACGGTCCGCTTCTGCCAAAAAACCCACACATCGCCGACTGGCTAATATCACAAGCCGTCATCCGCAAATATGGCGCCGTCACTCTTGAACCGCTTGACGATAAATACATTGAGTCTGCTCGCAATATCGCCAAGAAACGCCCACGTTAGATTTTAAGCACTGCCAGCTAAATACTGAATGATTAAACGACCAACAGCACCACAAACCACACCACGCATTGAACGCATTCGCACTTTTGATTTGATGCGCGGACTTTTTTTGATAATCATCTTACTAAACCATCTGTCATATTATCCGAGCGGTCTCGATATCATCACTGGACGAAGCATGATGTACGTTTCAGCCGCCGAAGGATTCTTCTTGATATCCGGCATTGTATTAGGCTTAGTGCGCGGCCGCAAACTACTTGACCAGCCATTCAAAAAAAGCACTAAACTGATCCTCAAACGTGGACTTCGCTTATATATTGAAGCCTGCTTACTAACATTGCTATTCACTGTCATTGGCTGGATGTTTGCCAATAACCCAGGGCTTAAATATGGCATCGCCTCGCCTGACACGCCATTTCTTGCTATCGTTTGGAATACGCTGACACTTAGTTATAGCTACGGTTGGGCAGACTTCTTACGGTACTATGCTGTATTCCTAACAGGCGCACCTATTGTTTTGTGGCTGCTACGACGAGGACTGTGGTATGTTGTTGTAGTTATCAGTATATTAATCTGGAGCCTATACCCATTAACTCCCGGCGGCGAAAACTACATAGAATTATCTTGGCAAATTATCTTTTATGCGGGTATGATAATCGGCTTTTACTGGCCGGAGTTAACTAACTTCTGGCGAGCACATTTTTCACGACGAGCACGAATAATTATCAGCCGGCTATTATTCGCTTCATTCATCACCACTGCTATAGCCAACTTTATACTAGTATTCGGTGCTCTATTCTGGAATATCGAGCCTCTCAAAAGCATTCACTACGATAGTATAGATTTTTTCGAGAAAGACCGCATGACTTGGAGACGACTGTTATTAGGAACCGTTTGGTTTTGGGGTTTCTTCGTATTTATGCGACGCCACGAGCGTTTGATTACACAAAAGCTAGGCAAGCTACTCACCCCGCTAGGAACAAACTCTCTCTATGTTTATACTATTGAGTCATTTGTAGTTTTCTTTGCTCACCTATTTATTGCACCAGCGCAACCACTGGTACAAATCTTACCATGGTATATTAATTTGGTTATATCAATAGCCGCCATAGCGCTGGTATGGCTGGCTGTGCATAAAAGGTTTTTATTCAAGATTATTCCGCGCTAAGTATTATCAGCCTTGCGTATCATACAATCCCGCTTTGTATCGCGATTCTTTGCCGATTGGATCGTACACCTGAATTGATTTGGTTAATTTCCAAGACGCAACAGGTGGCTGTAAATTATCCTTAGAGTCAGTCAAATACCATACATAGCGATGCTTGCGTGCAAATTCCGAGAGTGAACGAATTTTGCCGGTATCGTCTTCTTCGAGCATACGCTCCGATCCGTAATAATATGTCATACCTTCAGCATTGTAGTACACTGGGTGGCTCGGCGTATTATACACCGCCATTTCATAATACAGCCATTGCGATGCCGCCAGTACCGGTTGGTTACTCTGACCGACTCGTGAGATTTCACTCATCACGTCACCAGTGCGCGTCGACAATTTAGCTACTTTATTATAATTACCAATACTATAGACATGGTAAATGCCTGTTATACAACACACTGCGATTAGCGCAGCCGTGAACATGGCTAGGCGTTTATATCTTTTATAAGTCCATGCAGTTGCCAACGATATCAAGACTAGCGCAGCAACTTGCGCAAACAATATATAGCGGCTAATGAATGAGGGCTTTAGAGGCGGTAGCGAACCAATCGCTAGCAGCAGCAGTGGTACACATACTAATGAAACTAGCATAGACAAATCACTGCGACGAAACTTCCGCTGCATTTTAGGCAGGCTACGCCACAAACACCACGAAACAAGAGTAATAGTTGCTAATAATAACAGAGCCCACCAGCCTGTAGTCTCATCATCTTCACGGTAAGCCAGAGTATCAGTCGCATAATTCACCGGTGTAACTGCCGTGACATCTGGAATCCAAAAGCCACTCGCTTGCACAGTAGCAAATTGTTTGACCGCCATCGGTATCCACCAGGCATATAAACTAATCGCTATAGCAAATGTAACAACCCATGGCTTAGAGAAAAACTTCTTAATCCGTCCTGAACGAACTTCAAAATAGCGCCATGCCCAGTGCGCCAGCCAAGCCAACGCTGCAAAATAATGCGTCAGCATGCCTAGCATAACCAGCAAACTATACACACCCCACCAGCAACGGCGATTTTCCTCTTGAGCGCGTAGCAGAAAATATGTCGCCCAAACAACAATAGCCAGCACTAATGTATACATTCTTGCTTCGTTGGACAAACGCACCAATACCGGAGTAAACGCCGCCGCCAGCGTCGCCACAAGACTATACCATTTCGATTCCGTTAAACGTCGCACCAATACGTATACACCAACCAGTGCTATCAATGCGAATAATAAGCTTAACGACCGCAGCGACACTACGCTATGCCCAAATACTATTGTCCATAGCTTCAATAGCCAATAATAAAATGGTGGATGTACATCATTGGCTGTGAAATAAGCTATTTTAGCAAAGTCAAATCGCACTATATAAGCGCTAAACGCCTCATCGAACCAAATCGACCAACGCGCCATATTACCTGCTGTTATTCCCGCAAAAGCCGCCAAGACACTCGCCAGCGTCAGCCATTCGTGACGCCCCACGAACTGTACAATTTTTTGTTGTTTCATCCTATTATTTATTAAAGCACAGAGGCTAGAAAAAACCTACAAAATGATATATAATGTTTCTGTGCACTTATCGGGGTGTGGCGCAGTTGATAGCGCGCGCGGTTTGGGACCGTGAGGTCGAAGGTTTGAGTCCTTTCACCCCGACCATTGAGTCAACACTCAAACCTGCATCATGGTGTATCCGTGGTGCAGGTTTTTGCTTGGTTTTGAGAGTCTCCAGGGGGAGAGCGTCGGCGTAGTAGGCTTGGAGGAGTTTTTCTCGCTGGCGCGTATGCGCTGATAGAGGCGAGCGACTTCGTCCTCGATCTGTTCGGCCAGGGTGGCGCCAGTCTGCCGCGCACCCGGTGCGGTCCCCGTGCAACGACCAGGTAAGTCGATATTGCCGAAGGTTTGCACGCTAAGGAACTCGACCTTCGCAATTGCAATAGAGACCACTTACAAGCCAGTCAGTACAATAGCAAGACCACAACTCTCTCAATATGAAGCATTGCGTTAATAGGTCGACTGTGATTAAATAGTAGCAGCCATGGGTGAAGCACTGTCCAACCGTCGAGATTTACCGAACCAGCCTGACAACGACCTGCTGGTTTGGAACGCCTCTGTGGAAAACAGCATGGAAGCTCAGTCTAACGATCAGTCGACACGTAGAACTATCGGAAGTCTTGCTATAAGTGAAACGGAATCCGATAAAATGTCATACAGCCAGAATCGCAGACTAGTGAATAAATTTCTGTCATTTTATAGAGACTTCAAAGAAATGAGTACGCCTAAGAAAAAAATTGTCAGCGCTTATTGTATCTTCCTCGACCCTACGCTAATTTCGCCAGGGCACCTGTATCCCCCATCAGCAGATCGCAAGCAATCGCATAACTAATTCTCGCCAGGCCTCCACTTCTAAGACTATCCCAGTCTCCGGCCTTACGGAATTATGACAGGCAAGTTCCTCTTGATTACGCACGTTTTGTCCACGATATGCATCATGCTATCATAAATATATGAAAAGCAAAAACAAGTCTCGCTCACGCCGTCTCTTATTAGTCAATACTTTTGGTACACTAGGTTACTTATCACTACTTCTGCAGTGGGCGTGGACTGCTATTATATTGTTATATCCATTACTTCAATCCGGTGCAATCCAGCGAATGCTCACGCCAAAGCAGCCGGCTAAGCCTATAGAGGCTCACCCGGAATATTACAGTGACGCTGCTCCGTTTATTGCTGCAATATCTGTTATCATCACGATTGCCGTCATAGTTATATCGGTAGTTACCATACTTGGCTTACCTAAGAAAATCGGCAAAACAGGTGCTAAAATCACTCATTCAACAGCCGACATAATTGTTGCAAAAACCCCGCCGCTCAAGAAACATACAGCAAAAAAGCGGAAATTAAATTTATCGTACAAACTAATAATAGGTATCAAATTAGCGCTAACTATTTTGCCAGCTGTATTGTTACTTTTTGCGCCACAGATTGCCCGATTACCACATCAAGTAATTATCACTGTCGGTAATTTCTGTCTAACCGTATCAATTATTTATTGGCTCATTCAATATTCCTTAGCAAAAATCTTACACGTATCTATCAAAGAGATTTGGTAAATTAAGCCTTTGGCGGAACGATATCGATCTGTCGCGTTTGCTTGCTGACAGGCAATTCGCTATCTGTGTCGAAAGCATATATTAGCAAAGCGCCAAACGGCATCTCGACGCTGCCGATTTCATCGTCTGGAATCTGATCTAAATATTTCATCAGAGCACGAATCGTATTGCCGTGCGACACTAGCAGTATGTTCTCGCCCTTCTGCAACCGCGGTAGGATCTCGGTTTGAAAGTAAGGAACCGCCCGTGCATAAACGTCTTTGAGGGTCTCGCCGCCAGGCACTGGATAGTCCCAGCCGCGACGAATCCCTTGGAAGGCCTCATCGCCAATCTCGTCCTTCACTTCCCACTTGTTTTTGCCGGTCAAATCGCCGTAATCGCGCTCATTGAGCGGTGTGGCAACAATGCGTTCTAAATCCGGCTGATCGCCCTTGCCGCGCAAAATCCCGTCGCAAGTCTGCTGCGTCCGCTTCAGTTCGCTAGTATAAGCAACGTCAAAGTGTATGTCGCGGACAGCTTCGCCAAGCTGCTCAGCCTCATGTTCGCCTTTCGCTGTTAAATTGACATCAGTCCAACCAGTCCATTTGCCTAGCAAATTCCATTCGCTTTCGGTGTGGCGGCTGATAACTAAGACTCCTTGTTTTTGTACTTCCATAATTCACATTATAACATCTAAAGACTAGCTGGCCGACCGTAAAACTTGAGCAACTTAGCTTTCGCGCTATAATGTATTTATGAACGATCTCACAATTCAATCAATCAAAGCAAGACAAATCATTGATAGCCGCGGCAATCCAACCGTCGAGGCTGATGTCGTATTAAGCGGCGACATTCTCGGCCGCGCTGCTGTACCGAGCGGTGCTAGTACCGGCTCGGCAGAAGCGTTGGAACTGCGCGACGGTGGCAATGATTGGTCGGGCAAAGCAGTGCGCACTGCCGTAAAAAATGTCAACGAAATTATTGCGCCCGCCCTCGTCGGGCACGATGCTAGCGACCAAGCTGCAATCGACCAAACGATGCAGGAACTCGACGGCACCGACAACAAATCAAAGCTTGGTGCCAACGCTATTTTGAGCGTCAGTTTAGCCGCTACCAAAGCTGCCGCTAAAGCCAAACGTCAGCCATTGTGGCGCTACATTGCCGATATGACTAATAGTACTCCAGTCTTGCCGATGCCAATGATGAACGTCTTGAACGGCGGCGCACACGCAGCTTTTGCAACCGACATTCAAGAATTCATGATTATCTGCAAAGGCGCCAAGACTTTCGAAGACACTCTCAAAATGGGTACAGAAATTTTCCACGCGCTCGCTAAAGTGCTCAAAGCTCATGACTACCCGACAACCGTTGGCGACGAAGGCGGTTATGCGCCGCACGTTCGCGAAGGCAACCGCGAATCGTTCGCATTGCTATCCGAAGCGATTATTAATGCCGGATACAACTTAGGAACAGATGTTGCTTTCGCGATGGATGCCGCTTCTAGCGAATTTTACCGCGACGGCCGCTACGAGCTCAAATGCGAAGGCAAATCGCTATCAAGCAGCGAGATGGTCGATTGGTTAGCAGCGCTAGTCGACGAGTTCCCGATCGTTTCGATCGAGGACGGCCTAGCCGAGAATGATTGGAATGGCTGGAAACTGCTACACGAACGCTTAGGCGACCGCGTCCAGTTAGTAGGCGATGATTTGCTAGTTACCAACACTTCGCTGATTAGGCGCGCCATCGATGAAGAAAGCGCCAACGCGCTATTGGTCAAGCCAAACCAAATCGGCTCATTAACCGAGACCATCGAAGCCGTCAAGATGGCACAAAGCTCTGGTTGGCGCACCGTCATGAGCCACCGTTCCGGCGAGACCGAAGACACCACAATCAGCCACCTCGCCGTCGGATTAGGCTGCGGCCAAATCAAAACCGGCTCATTATCGCGCACCGATCGAATCGCTAAGTATAACGAGTTATTGCGTATTGCCGAGGGCGACGAATCGCTTGTTCTAGCGCGTCCATTTGGCGAATAACCAGCCGATCTAAACGCTTCTCTTCTACAGAGAGGCGTTTTTCTTACTAGTTAATTATGTTATACTATTGGCTGAATACTTCTAGAATTAAGGAGGCCTAATTGCTTTCAATTAAGCAAAACAAAAAGCATCGAGGATCATACGCTATCATACTGATCGCCGTCTGTTTGGTTGGCGTTGGCTTATACGTTTTGGCGCTAGCCGTTTCGCCGTCGGTGGCACCACTAATTTTCACTAAACCGATCAATGCCAAAGCCCTGCCTAAAGCCAAAAATGGCGAAAACCGAATCGTCATACCACGTATCGGCGTTAATATTCCTTATGGCAAGGGCCGCGTAGCGCTTGACCGAGGTGCCGAGTGGCGGCATCCGGAACGAGGCAACCCAAAGGACGGCGGCAATTTTGTCATTGCGGCTCACCGCTTTAGTATCCAGCCGACACCTATGGGAACAATCGAGAAGTCGCCTTTTTATAATATCGACAAAATGAAACTCGGCGATAATATCGTAGTTGACTACGACGGCGCCCGCTATGCTTACGAAATCACCAAAATTTTCGAAGTCAAACCAAACCAAGTTGAAATCGAAGCGCCAAGCGAAGAAGCTAAATTGACGCTCTACAGCTGCGAGCTAGGCGGTTCAGAAGCCGGACGAATAGTTATATCTGGCAAACTGCTCGGACAAGTCGAACAATAAGACATAAGTACCCCGCCGTATAAAAACGGCGGGGTACTTTAGAATTTTACAGAATCTAGGTTTGCAGGCTCAAGCTATTTAGCAAATTCAACCGCCCGGGTCTCGCGAATGACGTTGACTTTGATAGTACCTGGATACTGCATCGTCGATTCAATCTTGGTAGCGATATCGCGCGCTAACTTAATAGCACTGAGATCATCGATCTTCTCAGGCTTGACTACAACACGTACTTCGCGGCCGGCACTAATGGCGTAAGCTTTCTCAATTCCTTGGAAGCTAGTCGCTACGTTCTCGAGGTCACGCATTCGTTCGGCGAAATTCTCGGCCGAGATATTACGTGCACCTGGACGTGCTGCGCTAATCGCATCGCAAATGCGAACGACGATGGCTTCTGGCGTAGTCGCTTCAATATCATCATGATGTGCCTCGATCGCATGGCAGACTCCTTCGCTCAGGCCTGCTTTGCGCGCTAATTCAGCGCCGATATGATGATGTTTGCCCTCAATCTTGTGAGTAACTGCTTTACCAACATCATGGAGCAATGTCGCAATCTTTGACGTACGAACATCGGCGCCAATCTCGCTAGCAATCATGCCAGCCATGTGCGCCATTTCGGTAGAATGTTTGAGTACGTTCTGGCCGTAGCTAGTCCGGAATTTCAACTCGCCAAGTAGCTTCAACAAATCGCGCGGAATACCCGTAACGCCAACTTCGCGAGCAGCGTCTTCGCCAGCCCGTTGAGTTTCCTTGTCGATTTGCTTTTCGGCCTTAGCAAAAACCTCTTCAATCCGACCCGGGTGAATTCGCCCGTCTTTCATCAGCATTTCCAGCCCGAGACGCGCCACTTGGCGACGTATCGGATCAAAGCTCGACAGTACCACCATACCCGGCGTATCGTCGACTAAGAAATCCACGCCAGTAACTCGCTGCATTGCCTGAATATTACGCCCTTCTTTACCGATAATACGGCCCTTCATATCATCGTCGGGTAGTTTGACCGCCGTTACAGTGCGTTCGGCCGTTACTTCACTGGCCATTCGTTCCATCGTTTCGACAAGAATCGTCTGGGCACGTTCCTCGGCATCAGACTCAGCATCCTGCTGCAACTTAGCCACGAGACCTATTAAATCGCTTTTGATATCACGCTCGGTCATTTTCATTAATTTGTCAGCGGCATCTTTTTTCTTCAGGCCGGCAATCTTCTCAAGTTTTTCCTGTTGGCGGCTGCGAATTTCGCGAATTTCACCTTTAAGCTCCTCGACTTCATCTTCCTGCTTGCGCAATTTTTCGCTGCGTTTATCAAGCTGATCAAGCTTCTTGTCTAGCGACTCCTCGCGATCTGCCAAGCGATTTTCGGTTTTCTGCAATTCTTTGCGGCGTTCCTTTTCGATGCGCAGCGCTTCATCTTTTGCCTTGAGTACGATGTCGCTAGCTTTACGTTCAGCTTGCGCGACAACTTGCTCGGACGTTCGCTTGCTTTTTGCTGTTTGTTGGCGATCGTAAGCAACTTTACCGCCTACGCCAGCAATAGCACCAACAATCGCGGCAATTATTCCCTCAACCATATTTTTTCCTTTCTCTCGCGGCGATTAGCGTCGATCTATTAAGTCAAAAAGCCGCAAAATTATCAAAATTTAAACTTATCAATGTCACATGAAGACACTACCATTGTAACGCGTTTGCCGCCAAACACGCAACTACTTTCGCGGTTTGGTAACGCGCGCTTCAGCGCCATACTCTGGCAAAACGATACCGTCGTTATCGTTTTTAGCTAAGCGTTCTAAGCAAATTTCACGCCAGTTATCACCCGTCGCGCCAACAATCGGAACATGCCGCTCATGAGCAATCGTGTTCAACACCGCGACGCCAATCCTCAACCCCGTGAAACTACCCGGTCCGCGGAACACGCCAATACCGGTAATATCAGCAAAGCTCGCGCCATTTTCAACCAGCCGGTCACGCAAGTATGCCAGCATATCGCGTGCCAGGCTACGCCCGGCAGCCCACTCGTAGTCAACCCGCTTTTCATCGTTAATCAGCACCAGCTGCACTGTCATCTCGGCGCTGTTCCATAATAAAATCACTGCAGTCCTTCCATAATTCGACGCGATTTATCGCCGCTGCTTTTTAGAATTAATTTGCGGCTATTGTCGGTTTGCGTTTGAATAATAATTTGCAAAACATCAGCCGGCAACACATCGTTTACTACATCACTCCACTCAATGACCGTGATCGTTTGCGGATCGCACATCGCTTCACTCAGTTCCATTTTCATAATGCCAGCATCTTGCAAACGATAAAAATCATAGTGCACCAAACGTAGTCCATTCGGCGCCTCGTAATTACGACTAATTGTAAATGTCGGGCTCTGTATCTCATCTTCTATCTGTAAACCGCGCGCTAAGCCTTTCGTTAGCGTGGTTTTGCCAGCGCCAATATCACCAATTAGCTCTAGTGTCTCGCCACCAAGCAACAAGCCGCCGATTTTCGCACCGAAATTCACCAGATCATCTACCGTTCGTAGAGTTACCTCGAGATTCATAAAGACTATTATACCAACAAAATTACACAAAAGTACAACGCGCTAGAGATCGTCTTTTCTAATTTTATGGTATAATATATTAGATATTCCTTTGGTAATCAAGGAATATACTCACGATTACATGCAACAACGAAATCCGACCAACTACTATCCTAGCGGCAAATACAACCTACAATGGTGGCGCCAAACTGGTATATTCTATGCTGGCGAGAAAAATGAAACCATTGGTGTCTCTGCAAATAGCTGGGAAGAATATATCGACTTGATGCACGAAATTCCACGCGATTATACCGGACGCGCCATCAGCCCGGAGCTGATGACGGCCTCCGATATATCGCTGGATAGTTTAGCTCTATCAACCACCAAAAAAGTTATCCGCCAACGCGTCAACGATATTGCAGAAATATCAAAATTCACTCCGCATGCTGAAATAATTCTAGGTACACCAGAGTTTTCATCGACAGAAGATTACAATGCATTATTGTCTGTAAAGAACGGGCTCGCTCGTGTTATCGCGCGCAAACAACTCATCACGCCTGCCGAATCTACATCTTTCACGCCAGGTTATTTATCACAAGACTCCACCCATAATGTGATTTGTGCTGATTTATTTAATTATATCGAGGAAAATACTGCGCACGACATTCAAGCAAGTTGCTGTTGGGCTACACCGTTAGTGCCACAGGCTAAATATAATACACTGCCCGATGAAAAGCGCTACCGCAACGCTATGATTTATGTGCTTAACGGAATATTCAATAACACTGAGACCCAAAGTGTAACGATTGTCGATCGAACACCAGATGATACTGATATTATGCCACTGAATTGTCGCGCTACTCGTCGTTTCTAGATGTTAGAATAAGAATGTGGCAATAACTAGTATTTATACGCAAAATTATCAATCGCCTCTAGGTGAAATCGTTATCGCTAGCGATGGCACAGCAATTACCGGCCTATGGCTTGTCGGGCAAAGACACTTTGACATAGAGTTAGAAGGATGTATAACTGACAAAGATTTACCGATTTTCGACGAGGTTTCGCATTGGCTAGATATATATTTCACAGGCAATAACCCTGGAGAAATCCCGGCTGTGCGTATGAATGGTACGCCGTTCCAATTGGAAGTTTGGCATATTCTCCAAACCATACCATACGGCAAATTAATTACCTACCGGGAAGTCGCTGAACTCATAGCCAAAAAACGCGGCATCACCAAAATGTCGGCACGCGCTGTTGGCAATGCTGTCGGCCGCAACCCTGTCTCGATTCTTGTACCGTGCCACCGCGTCGTCGGTAGCGACGGTAAAATGACTGGTTACGCCGGCGGAATTGAGAGAAAAGTTAAATTACTGAAACTAGAAAATGCGCTTTAATATAAAAGAAGAACGCCAAGTCAGCGCTCTTCTTTTAGACTATGACCGATTATTTCTCGTCGACCACCTCGCCCTCGACCGGCTCGTCTTTATCCGACTTTTTGTCGTCTTTAGACTCGTCAGCTTTTTTATCATCGGCAGCTTGCTGGTACATTTTGGCACCGATTGGCATGATGGCGTCGTTGAGCGCTTTCACGGCTGCTTCTAGCTCATCTTTATCATCAGCATCTTTGTGCTTTTCTGCTTCTTTGACCGCCTCGTCAATCGCCTTTTTATCGTCGTCAGAGATCTTGTCCTTAAACTCATCCGGCATTTTCTTGGCCTGGTAGATGGCGTTTTCCAGCTGGTTTTTGGCGTCAACCGTTTCGCGCTTTTTCTTGTCCTCGTCGGCATGCATTTCGGCTTCTTTTTGCGCCTTTTCGATGTCTTCCTTGCTCATGTTACCTGAGTTTTGGATGGTAATTGACTGCTCTTTGCCGGTGCCTTTGTCTTTAGCAGTGACGTTGAGGATACCATTGGCGTCGATATTGAAGGTTACTTCAATCTGCGGCACACCGCGCGGTGCTGGCGCGATACCGTCAAGCACGAAGCGACCCAAGCTCTTATTGTCGTTGGCAAATTCGCGCTCTCCCTGCAAGACGTGAATTTCCACCTGCGGCTGATTGTCAGCAGCGGTCGAGAATACTTCCGATTTGCTGGTCGGCACGGTAGTGTTGCGCTCGATCAGCTTGGTCGAGACACCGCCCATAGTTTCAATGCCGAGGCTCAGCGGCGTCACATCCAGCAGCAACACATCCTTGACGTCGCCGGCCAGCACGCCGCCTTGAATCGCCGCACCGACGGCCACCACTTCGTCTGGGTTGACGCCTTGCATTGGGTCTTTGCCAAACAGCTTCTTCACCCGCTCAACCACGGCTGGCATGCGGGTCATGCCGCCAACCATGACGACATTATTGATGTCAGATTTGCTGAGTTTGGCGTCTTTGAGCGCCTTCTCGACCGGACCGTCCAAACGCGCCAACAAATCTTTCACCAAATCTTCCAACTTCGCCCGCGTCAAGCTCAGCTCAAAGTGCTTCGGGCCGTCAGCGTCAGCGGTGATGAACGGAATATTGACTTCGTATTCAGTGACGGTTGATAGCTCCTTCTTGGCTTTTTCGGCCTCGTCCTTGAGGCGCTGCATGGCTGCATTGTCCTTGCGCAAATCAATGCCTTCTTTCGATTTGAAGTCATCAAGGAAGTAGTTAACGATGGCATTGTCAAAGTCCTCACCGCCCAAATGTGTATCACCATTGGTCGATTTAACCTCAAACACGCCTTCGCCCAATTCCAACACCGACACGTCAAAGGTACCGCCACCAAGGTCAAAGACCACGATAGTCTCGTCATTTTTGCTCTTTTCGAGACCATACGCCAGAGCGGCTGCCGTTGGCTCGTTGATGATGCGCTTGACTTCCAGACCAGCGATTTTACCGGCGTCTTTGGTGGCTTGGCGCTGCGAATCGTCGAAGTAGGCCGGCACAGTGATGACTGCTTCGGTGACTTTTTCGCCAAGGAACGCCTCAGCATCAGCTTTGATTTTACTGAGGATCATTGCCGAGACCTCTTCTGGTGTGTATTCCTTGCCACCCATTTCCACAGCCACGCCAGTACCTTTTTTAACAATCTTGTACGGCATGATATCGAGGTCTTTTTGAACTTCTTTGTCGCTAAACTTGCGACCAATCAGACGTTTAACGCCGTAAATCGTGTTCTTCGGATTGGTCACCCGCTGACGCTGCGCCACCTGGCCGACCAAGCGCTCGCCTTTTTTATTGATGGCAACCACCGACGGCGTGGTGCGGTTGCCTTCAGCGTTAGTGATAACTTCCGGCTTACCCGCCAGTAGATACGCAAACGCGCTGTTGGTCGTACCGAGGTCGATACCAATAATTTTACCCATTGTTATTCCCCTTTCGTTTAAGATTTTAGGTCAAATTGTCTAGTTCTATTTTAGCACTCTTTGCCGATGAGTGCCAACTATTCCAGTATAAATAATTAGCACTCTGGTGTCAAGAGTGCTAATTAAATTTTTCGTTCACTCATTCTGAAACAAAGTTAATTAACGAAGATTTATACCTTATCACCAGCTGCCGCTAGCGCCACCACCCGAGAATCCTCCACCCGAAAACCCGCCGCCGCCAAAACCACCACTGCCAGAGTTACCGCCCGAACCAATACCGCCAATCCACCACCAGCGATTCCGTCGACGTCGACGCCTGCCAGGCCGACTATCTACTTTTATGGACACTATTACTATAATAGCGATTACTACGAAGGAGAATGTACCCGAAACTATAGACTTTATAGTATTATCGTCGTCAAGCTTTTGGTTTTTATTTTCAGCGGCGTCGATGATTCGTTTCACGCCAGCTTCAACGCCGCCAGCATAATCGCCGCTGCGAAACTGCGGTGCAATTGTGTCGCGGATAATCCGGCTAGCCCGTGCGTCGGTCAGAGATCCTTCCATGCCGTTGCCTACTTCAATGCGCATTTTACGGTCGTTTTTGGCAATGAATAACAGCGCGCCGTTGCTCTGCTTCTTGTCGCCGATACCCCACTGGCGCGCCACCTTGAGACTATATTCTTCCAAATTATCGTCATTGCCAAGCGTATCAATCATCAACACGCCAATTTGCAGCGATTTCTTTTGGCGCTCAGCTTTAATCAGATTGGAGATGCGCGCGATATCTTCATTCGACAAAGTTTTCGTCTGATCGACAATCGGCCGATCAAGCGGCGGCGCGGCCGGAATTTCCAGCTTAGCAAAAGCCGTACCGCTTACTAGCCAGCCGAACAATACTGCCAATGTAGATAATCCGACTAGACCGACCGCCAAGCTTCGCCAACGCATAGCTAATTTTCTTGTTTAGTTGGCGTACCGAAATTAACCGACGGAGCTTTCTTGGCATCAGCGTCCGCTTCAAAGTACGGTCGCTCTTTGAAGCCAAACATACCAGCTAGCAAATTCGCCGGGAAAGATTTAATTTTCGTATTGTACGACCTGGCCGCATCGTTAAAATCATTGCGCGCTACCGTGATGCGATTTTCCGTACCCTCCAGCTGCGATTGCAGGTCTTTGAAGTTTTCCGTTGCTTTGAGCTGCGGATAATTTTCGGCAACCGCTAACAACCGGCTAAGCGACGAGCTGACTTGGCCCTGCGCCTGCTGGAATCTGGCAATGTCTTCGGGATTATTGGCGTCAACCTTGATTTGCGTGACCTTGGAACGCGCCTCAATAACTTTGGTTAGCGTTTCTTGCTCGAAGTTAGCTGCACCTTTGACGGTATTGACCAGATTTGGAATCAAATCGTTGCGCCGCTGGTATTGCGACTCGACCTTGCTCCACGCCGTGTTAACCGACTCGCGGCTCGACACCATGCCGTTATAAGACCCGGCGATCATCATCACTAGAAGTAATAGCACTCCTCCGATAATCGCTGGGATTTTCCATTTTTTCATCACGACCTCCTATGCGTTAATGATTAATTGTAGTTTAGCACAATTACAAGCCTATTGCCGCGTCACCTTAGTCATAGCGTCGCGAACCACCGCGCCATTCAATATATAGCCGGCGCGTAATTCCTCAGCGATGACTTCTTTATCGCCCTCAGCTGCTTCGTCAAACTGAACCGCTTGGTGTAGTTCGGGGTTGAACGGCGTGCCAGGTTTGGCATCTATTTTTTCTAATCCCAAATCCTTCAGCTGCTTGTCGAGCTGCTTCGATAAACCAGCCACGCCTTTTGCCCAAGCGTTATCTGCTAGCTCTGCCGGCACATTAGCGATCGCCCGCTCAATCGTATCAATCACCGGCAATAATTTCATAATCGCCTTAGTCTGCCCTAGATCCTGGGCCGCCTGCTTTTCCGCCTCCACGCGCTTGCGATAATTCTCGAAATCCGCCCGCGTCCGCTGCAAATCCAGTGTCAACTCGCCCAGCTGCTGCTCTAAATCTTCAGTTTTTTCATCAAGTTTTTTGTGCTGCTTTGCCATTTTTTCCTCCTTATAATATCCCCTCCAGCATGGCGCCCGTCCGGCGTACCAGTTCCATCGTCCGGCGATAGTTTTGCCGCGTCGGACCGATGACGCCAATATAGCTGCTGTCGCTAAACGGCGAGCGGAATTTGCTGATAATCAGCGTAGCGCCGCTTGCTTTACCAATCGGGTTTTCGCTGCCGATAAATACATTCAGCGGCTGGTTGGGAGCGGCTTCGGCCAGCCATGGCTCGATATTATCAATTAGCCTAGCAATCGCCTGCACGTGATTGCCACCAGCGAACTCCGGCTGAGAAAAAAGCTGCGTCATACCATTCATGTATAGCTGCGTACCAAACGATGCGAAACCGAAGTTGCCCGTTAGTTCCACTAAGCTATCGACGGCGCTGCGAATCGCCCGATCCGACTTATCAACATGCGAATTAACGTGCGCCTCGATCGCTCTCGCACTGCGATCGATACCACTGGGCAGTTCAGTCATCTGCGCGTCAGTAATGCCGTTAACGTAGAATCGGTAACCCTTATCAGTCGGGATGCGGCCAGCGCTGGTATGCGGCGCTTCGATGAAGCCTATTTCTTCCAGCTTAGCCATTTCGCTGCGAATCGTCGCGCTGCTCACGCCAAACAATTTCGCCAGCGTCACGCTGCCTACTGGCGCGGCAATTTCAGCATACTGCTCAATGATAGCGGCGAGAATAGCCTGTTGACGTTCGGTCATGAACTAATTATAGCGCACTTTTAGCACTCATGCAAGGCGAGTGCTAACTACTCGCTTTCAATTGCTCTAGCAAATCTCGCGCCGCCAGTCTAGCTTCATCGTCTTTACGGTTATAGATATCTGGCTTTAGAGCGATTGCCCGCACAATCCGCGCGGTTTCGTCGATGTCATCATTTATAACAAAGTGGTAATATGGCACCTCGAGCGCATGAGTAATTTCACGAATCGCACTATTGTATCGTTTCGGCCATTCACGATCAAATTCTTCCTGCGAAGCATAACGTACACTAAGACGACGGCGCCATTCCTGGTAATTTGGCGGTAACAAAAATATCGCTACCACGCCTGGCGACAGCTTTTTATATTCATCGACACCTTGCACGTCAATATCAGTAACCGCAATTTTACCAGCATCATGAATATCCTGAATCTGCTTGACGCCAGTACCATAAACTGTACCGTGCACAAATTTCGCCTCGACAAAAGCATGACTTTTGAGCAACTCCGTCGCAGTCGCTTCATCAATATAGTTATAATCAATACCTTCACGCTCCCACACACCCTTATTCTGGCGTGGCTGACGCGTCGTATAAGACACGATATCAGCAAACTCTGGCGATTGCATTAATCGCTGTTTGGTCGTATCCTTGCCTGCGCCCGATATGCCAACAAGTAGCACAATCTTGGTCTGAACAACAAGTTGGCGCACCTCAGTATTTGGCTGATAATTTCTGATAATATCTTCAATCTCTGACATAATATCCACTCATAGTAACTCATTTAGCACCGATTGCCAATCGGGAAACTGCGGACTGCCGAAATGAATATGCCACCCGACAAACTCACTAGCACCTTTAGCCAAACGATCGTCAATCAAAATATCACCGCGACTCAGCTGTTTCGCCGACGAAAAGATAACTTTGCGAAAGAAAATATTTTCTCGTCCATCACCACCAAAATACTTCTTTACCCACGCCAATTTATCGCCTAGCGCTGTCGGATTCTCCCATGGCGATGACGACAGGATATACAAATCATACTTTTCTTTCAGCTTGTCGACCGCTTCAATTGCCCCCGGCATCGGATCCATCAGCGCAAAAACGCCCGGGATATTATCATACTCGCCCGCAAACTTCTCGAGCAGATCCGGCGGAACCTTCGTAAGAGCAGACTCAAAATCAACCAACACTCCGTCCATATCGATATAAATGATCGATTTGTCATTTTCGTTCATCTTTACCCCTGCCAGTAAAGAATGAAAAATCACGATACACAGCACTTCCATCACCAGGTGCACTGCCCTTATTTTGATGAATAAATCCCTGCTTACGGGCAGCTTTTAGATCACCGAGCGTAGGGAATGTTGTCACTTCATTCCATTCGTTTGGTAAGCGGCGTTTGGTGACAGCAAAGCAGCTATCAACCCCTCTAATCACTACAGCCCTAATTATTTTTATACCCATACGCCTCGCCAATGTTGCTCGATGCATACCATCAACAAGTAGCAATCCTTCATGATTATCTTCCTCGATAATAGGTGGGAGCATGACTCCTCCCCCCCATTTTCTTCATCTACAATATCAATTCCACCAGTCCCCATATGAAGCGTATCCTCGCCATAAGGCAGAATAAGTTCTCTCAAGTCTGACTGCATATGTACACCAGAATCAATAACATAACGCTGGGTTGGATGAAATGAATCGACTGCGATTTCTTCAATTGAAATATCACTACCAGCATACGGTCTTGCATTCTTATCAGCCAAAGTCGATGCTTGATATAAGTTCTCAACTAGCTCTTCTTGGGACTTAAATCCTTCTACTCGCACTAATCTCTCCTTAACATTATTGTAAACGCCTCTGACGGAATGTCAACCTTACCGAAGCGCTTCATGCGCTTTTTACC